>NZ_JBZGBZ010000004.1:0-475711 GCF_059159985.1 Cellulosimicrobium sp. BMG9.23 | reverse complement strand
GCCCGTCCGTGACCCGCGTCGACGGATTGCTGGGTGCTGCCCCTCCCGACGCCCCTCTAGAATGGCGACCATGTCCACCATCTCCCGTGACGAGGTCGCGCGCGTCGCCGCGCTGGCCCGCATCGACCTGCGACCCGAGGAGCTGGACCGGCTCTCGGGTGAGCTCGACGTCATCGTCGACGCCATCGCGAAGGTCAGCGAGGTCGCCACGCCTGACGTCCCCGCGACGAGCCACCCGCTTCCGCTCACCAACGTCTTCCGTGACGACGTCCCTGTGCCGGCCCTGCCGGTCGCGGACGTCCTCGCGGGTGCGCCGTCGGCCGAGGACGGTCGTTTCGCCGTCCCGCAGATCCTCGGGGAGGACTGATGACCGACGACCTGACCCGGATCTCCGCCGCGGAGCTCGCCACGCGCCTCGGCGCCGGCGACGTGAGCAGTGTCGAGGCCACGCAGGCGCACCTCGACCGGATCGGTGCCGTCGACGGCGCCGTCCACGCCTTCCTCCACGTGAGCGCCGACGACGCGCTCCAGACCGCACGCGACGTCGACCAGCGGCGCGCTGCCGGCGAAGAGCTGCACCCGCTCGCGGGCGTCCCGATCGCCGTCAAGGACGTCGTCGTGACGAAGGGGATGCCGACCACGGCCGGCTCGCGAATCCTCGAGGGCTGGGTGCCTCCGTACGACGCGACGATCGTCGAGCGGCTCCGTGCGGCGCGACTGCCGATCCTCGGCAAGACCAACATGGACGAGTTCGCGATGGGCTCCTCGACGGAGCACTCCGCCTACGGGAACACCCGCAACCCGTGGGACCTCGACCGGATCCCCGGCGGCTCGGGCGGTGGCTCCGCCGCCGCGGTGGCCGCGTTCGAGGCGCCGCTCGCGATCGGGACCGACACCGGTGGCTCGATCCGCCAGCCGGGTGCCGTCACCGGGACCGTGGGCGTGAAGCCCACGTACGGAGGTGTCTCGCGGTACGGGCTCATCGCGATGGCGTCGTCGCTCGACCAGGCCGGTCCGGTCACGCGCACCGTCCTGGATTCGGCGCTGCTCCACGAGCTCATCGGCGGGCACGACCCGCGCGACTCGACGTCGATCCGCGAGAAGACCCCGGCGCTCGTCGAGGCGGCCCGGCAGGGCGCGACGGGCGACCTGAGCGGCGTGCGCGTCGGCGTCGTCACCGAGCTGAGCGGCGACGGGTACCAGGCGGGCGTGAGCGCCCGCTTCGAGGAGTCCCTCGACCTGCTCCGGGGCTTGGGTGCGGAGGTCGTCGAGGTCTCCTGCCCGCACTTCGAGTACGCGCTGGGCGCCTACTACCTGATCATGCCGAGCGAGGCGTCGAGCAACCTGGCCAAGTTCGACGGCATGCGGTTCGGCCTGCGCGTCGAGCCGGAGGAGGGCACCGTGACCGCCGAGCGCGTCATGGCGGCGACCCGCGGTGCCGGCTTCGGCGACGAGGTGAAGCGACGCATCATCCTGGGCACCTACGCGCTGTCCGCGGGCTACTACGACGCGTACTACGGGAGCGCGCAGAAGGTCCGCACACTCATCCAGCGGGACTTCGACGCCGCGTTCGGGCAGGCGGACGTCCTCGTCTCGCCGACCGCTCCCACGACGGCGTTCCGGTTCGGGGAGAAGCTCGACGACCCGCTCGCGATGTACCTGAACGACGTGGCGACGATCCCCGCGAACCTCGCCGGCGTGCCGGGCATGTCCGTGCCTGCCGGGCTGTCGGACGACGGCCTCCCGGTGGGCTTCCAGGTCCTCGCCCCGGCGAAGGCCGACGACCGCATGTACCGCGTGGGCGCGGCGCTCGAGGCCGCGCTGCACGGGACGTGGGGCGGCTCGCTGCTCGACCGCGCGCCCGCGCTACCTACCGCCACCGCCGAGCAGGAGGGCTGAGCAGATGACCGCCACGACCGTCGAGCTGGTCGACTACGCCGACGCCACGCGCCGCTACGACCCCGTCATCGGGATCGAGGTGCACGTCGAGCTCGGCACGCTGACCAAGATGTTCTGCGCGGCAGAGGTGAGCTTCGGCGCCGAGCCGAACACGCAGGTGACGCCTGTCTCGCTCGGGCTCCCGGGCGCGCTGCCGGTCGTCAACGGCAAGGCCGTCGAGTACGCGATCCGCATCGGGCTCGCGCTCAACTGCCAGATCGCCGAGACGTGCCGCTTCGCGCGGAAGAACTACTTCTACCCGGACGTGCCGAAGAACTTCCAGACCTCGCAGTACGACGAGCCGATCGCCCACGACGGGTGGATCGACGTCGAGCTCGAGGACGGCACCGTGTTCCGCGTCGAGATCGAGCGCGCGCACATGGAGGAGGACGCGGGCAAGAACACGCACGTCGGCGGCGCCACCGGCCGGATCCACGGGGCGGAGTACTCGCTCGTCGACTACAACCGCGCCGGGATCCCGCTCGTGGAGATCGTCACGCGCCCGATCACGGGCGCGGGGGACCGGGCACCGGAGGTCGCGCGCGCGTACGTCCAGACGCTGCGCGACATCTTCCGAGCGCTCGACGTCTCGGAGGCCCGCATGGAGCGCGGCAACGTCCGCGCGGACGTCAACCTGTCGCTGCGACCGACCCCGGAGTCGCCGCTCGGCACGCGGACCGAGACGAAGAACGTCAACTCCTTCCGCTCGGTCGAGCGCGCGGTGCGCTACGAGGTCTCGCGGCAGGCCGCGGTGCTCGACGCCGGCGGGACCGTGATCCAGGAGACCCGGCACTGGCACGAGGACACCGGCGTCACGACGTCGGGCCGCGTGAAGTCGGACGCCGAGGACTACCGCTACTTCCCGGAGCCCGACCTGGTCCCGGTCGCCCCGCCGCGCGAGTGGATCGAGGAGATCCGCGCGGGTCTGCCCGAGCTTCCCGTGGCGCGCCGTCGGCGTCTGCAGGGGGAGTGGGGCTACGCGGACGCCGAGATGCGCGACGTCGTCAACGCGGGGGCGATCGACCTCATCGAGGCGACCGTGGTCGCGGGGACGAGCGCGTCCGGCGCCCGCAAGTGGTGGATGGGTGAGCTCGCGCGCCGCGCGAAGCAGGACGACGTCGAGCTCGCAGCGCTCCCGGTCACGCCGGCCCAGATCGCCGAGCTCCAGGCCCTCGTCGACTCGGGGCGCATCAACGACAAGCTCGCGCGCCAGGTGCTGGAGGGTGTCCTCGCGGGCGAGGGGGATCCCGAGCAGGTCGTCGTGGCCCGTGGCCTCGAGGTCGTGTCGGACGACGGTGCGCTCCTCGCGGCGATCGACGACGCCCTGGCCGCGCAGCCCGACATCGTCGAGAAGGTCCGGGGCGGCAACCTCGGGCCGGTCGGCGCGATCATCGGGGCGGTCATGAAGGCGACGCGCGGCCAGGCGGACGCCGGGCGCGTGCGCGAGCTCGTGCTCGAGCGGATCGGGTGATCTCGTGACCAGGGGGCCCGTGCTGCTCGGCGAGATGATGCGGCTACGGCCCATCGAGGGGCGCGACGCCGACCGCATGTGGGAGTCGCTGCAAGACCCGGAGTCGAACCGGCTCACGGGGACGACGGCGACGTTCACGCGCGCGCAGATCGACGAGTGGTCGGCGACGATCAGCGACCGCGACGGACGGTACGACTGGGCGATCACGTCAGGTGCCGTGCGCGACGGGCACCAGGTGAGCGACGAGATGATCGGCGAGATCGTCCTCAACGACATCGACGACCACGCGCGCTCGGCCAACCTGCGCCTCGCTCTGCTGCCGAACTACCGTGGCCGCGGCTACGGGCGGGAGGCGATCTTCGAGGTCCTGCGGTTCGCGTTCGACGGCACGACCGACGTCGACGGCGTCCGGCACGACGGTCCGCACCTGCACCGGGTGAGCCTCGACGTCCTGAGCATCAACCCTCGTGCGCGCATGCTGTACGAGTCGCTCGGCTTCCGCGAGGAGGGTCGTCTGCGTGACGTCTACCGCGACGGCGACGGCTGGGCCGACGCGACGGTCATGAGCATCCTCGAGGACGAGTTCCGGGTGGGCCTCGGCTCCGCCTGACCACTCGGACGTCGTCGACGCGAGGCCCCGGGCCCGGCAGCACCCGCTGCCGGGCCCGTCGTCGTCTCTGGGGCCGCGAAAGCAGGGCTCGCGGACGTGCCGAACCCCGGGTTGTGCACCCCTCCCGTGCCCTTGTGGCGCACAACCCGGGGTTCGGCGGGAGCGGCGCCGAGCAACCCGGGGTTCGGCACGTGCCGGCCGCGACGTGTCGGGGCGTGCACGATCGCCGCGGGCGCGTCAGTCTGGTTGACACGTCACAACGGCACGGCGTACATTCATTGAGCGGAAACAAACTTCCGCAGTATGGATAGTTACCTCGAGTTCCGACTGGCGAAGAGGACGGCGATGACGCTGGACGAGTTCAACCGGTTGTCCGCGCAGGACGCGCGGGACGCGCTGCTGGCCTGCGCGCACGTCGAGCGGTGGGCGGACGCGGTCACGGCCGGTCGCCCGTACGCGACCGTCGCGGACGCCGTCGACGCCGCCGCCACCGTCGCGGACCCGTGGACCGACGCGGAGATCGACGCCGCGCTCAGCCGCCACCCGCGCATCGGCGAGCGGGCGGACGGCGAGCAGGCCGACGCGCGCATGTCGCGCAGCGAGCAGTCCGGCGTCGACGCGAGCGACGACGACGTCGTCCGTCGCCTCGCCAACGGCAACCGCGCTTACGAGGAGAAGTTCGGCCACGTCTTTCTCATCCGCGCGGCCGGGCGCAGCGCCGAGGAGATCCTCGAGCAGCTCACGGAGCGCATGGGCAACGACGCGCAGACCGAGCGGGCGAATGCCGCGCGCAACCTGCGCGAGATCGCCGCACTGCGGCTGGAAGGGGTGCTGTCCGCATGAGCGCGCACGCCAGCCACATCACCACGCACGTACTCGACGCGGCCAGCGGTAGGCCCGCCGAGGGGATCGACGTCCGCCTGGAGGCGGCTCCGGAGATCGCGGACAGGACGACGGGGCAGGGCTGGTCCCTGGTGGCGTCCTCCCGCACGAACGACGACGGTCGGGTGCCCGAGCTCGGGCCCGAGACCCTCGTCCCCGGCACGTACCGGCTCGTGTTCGACACGGGCTCGTACTTCGACCGGCAGAACACCGTGTCCTTCTACCCGGAGGTCGTCATCGTCTTCCGGGTGGCGAGCGCCGAGCAGCACTACCACGTCCCCGTCCTGCTCAGCCCGTTCGCCTACTCGACCTATCGAGGGAGCTGACATGACCGAGACCCTGAGCAGCACCGGGGCCGCCCAGCAGACGACGGGCGCGACCGGCGCCATCGTGCTCGGCGACAACCAGTGGGGCAAGGCGGAGGTGCGCCTCGTGCGCGTCGACCGCTCCACCCCGCGCCACCGCATCACCGACGTGAACGTCTCCTCGCAGCTGCGCGGCGGGCAGGAGGCGACGCACTACGAGGGCGACAACTCGCGCTGCGTCGCGACCGACACGCAGAAGAACACGGTCTACGCGTTCGCGCGGGACGGCGTCGGCGCGATCGAGGACTTCGCGATCCGCCTCGGCGCGCACTTCGTCGAGGACTTCGACTGGATCGAGGGCGGCCGCTGGGAGATCGAGCAGTACTCCTGGGAGCGTATCGAGACCGCCGACGGCGAGCACGACCACGCGTTCGTCCGGAACAACCAGGAGACCCGCACGACGGTCGTCCAGCGCGACGGCGACGAGGTCTTCGTCGTCTCCGGGCTCACGGACCTCGTCGTGCTGAAGTCGACGGGATCGGAGTTCCACGGCTTCCCGCGGGACCGCTACACGACGCTCGTCGAGACCGACGACCGCATCCTCGCGACGTCGGTCACGTCGCGCTGGCGGTACACGACGACGGACCTCGACTTCGACGCGGTGTACGCGAAGGTGCGCGCGATCCAGCTCGAGGCGTTCGCGACGACGCACTCCCTCGCGCTGCAGCAGACCCTGTTCGCGATGGGCAAGGCCGTGCTCGAGGCGGTGCCGGAGATCGCCGAGATCAAGTTCTCGATGCCCAACAAGCACCACTTCCTCGTGGACCTCGGGCCGTTCGGCCTCGACAACCCGAACGAGGTCTTCTACGCGGCCGACCGCCCGTACGGGCTCATCGAGGCGACCGTCCAGCGTGAGGGCGCGGCTCCCGAGCCGCGCGCCTGGGCGACCGTCGCCGGGTTCTGCTGAGCAGACGGCGCCGACGAGCATGACGACGCGACGCGCCCCGACGGACCGCGGGACCACCGCGGCCCGGCGGGGCGCGCCGCCGGGCCGCCTGCCCCTCCGGTGGTCAGGCCGTCGTCGTGATGAGCTCGCGCGTGAGCTCGGCAGCCACGCGGTGCAGCACGGGGACGGCACGCTCGCCGAACTCGTACGTCACGCGGGCGGCCGGCCCGGAGACGGACAGCGCGGTGGGCGTCGGGGCGGCCGGCACGGCCACGGCGAAGCAACGCACGCCGAGCTCCTGCTCCCCGTCGTCGATCGCGTACCCGCGCTCGCGCGTGCGGTCGAGCTCCTTGAGGAGGTCGTCGACGTCGGTGATCGACTGGTCCGTCGCGGGCGGCATGCCCACGCGGGCGACGATCTCGCGGACCGTCTGGTCGGGGAGCTGGGCGAGCACGGCCTTGCCGACGCCCGTGCAGTGCGTGAAGACGCGCCGTCCGACCTCCGTGAACATCCGCATCGAGTGCCGGGACGACGCCTGCGCGACGTACACCGCCATGTCGCGGTCGATCATCGCGAGGTTCGCCGACTCGCCGAGCTCCTCCGCGAGACGCTCGAGGTACGGACGCGCGCCGGCGCCGAGCTGGCGGCCCGCGGACTCCCCGAGCCGGATGAGGCGAGGGCCGAGCGTGTAGCGGCGAGACGGCGTCTGGCGGACGTACCCCTGCGCGAGCAGCGTGCGCAGGAGGCGGTGGATCGTCGGCAGCGGAAGGCCCGCGTGCTGCGCGAGCTCGCTCAGCCCCGACTCGCCGCCGAAGTCCGCGAGCAGCTCGAGCAGCTCGATCGCCCGGTCGACGGACTGCACGCCACCTGCCGGCTTCGCCGCGGGGCTCTCGGCCATCACCATCTCCTGTCCACCAGGCCGTGCCCGACGACGGGCGGCCACCTTGACCGAAAGAGAGCGGTTCGCCCGCCCTCGCTTCCGCATCACGGAAGATACGCCTCAGCATACGAGAAGAAGGAACGACCATGACGTCCGAAACGCAGCCCGCCCCGACGACGACCGCCACACACGTCGCGACGAGCCCGAGCTACTCCATCACCCTGCGCGTCGAGGCCCCGGGCGGGCACCGCACCGCGAGCGACCTCGTCGCGGCGGTCAGTGCGACCGGCGCCGCGATCACGGGCGTGGACGTCTCCGAGTCCGGTGCGGACGTCCTCGTCGTCGACATCACCGCCGACACGGTGGACGCCGCGCACGTCGAGCAGATCCGCGACGCGCTGGGCGCGCTCGACGGCATCACCGTGCGCCACGTGAGCGACGCGACGTTCCTCATGCACCTCGGGGGCAAGCTCGAGGTCAACCCCAAGGTCCCGCTGCGCCACCGCGCCGACCTCGCCCGGGCGTACACCCCCGGCGTCGCGCGCGTGTGCCTCGCCATCGCGGAGCGACCCGAGGACGCGCGCCGCCTCACCATCAAGCGCAACACCGTCGCGGTCGTCACCGACGGCACCGCGGTCCTCGGCCTCGGCGACATCGGCCCCGCGGCGGCGCTGCCCGTGATGGAGGGCAAGGCCGCGCTGTTCAAGCAGTTCGCGGGCGTCGACGCGTGGCCCGTGTGCCTCGACACGACCGACACCGAGGAGATCATCCGCACGGTCAAGGCGATCGCGCCGGTCTACGGCGGCATCAACCTCGAGGACATCTCGGCGCCGCGGTGCTTCGAGATCGAGCGCCGCCTGCGCGACGAGCTCGACATCCCCGTGTTCCACGACGACCAGCACGGCACGGCGATCGTCGTCCTCGCGGCGCTGACCAACGCGCTGCGCGTGGTCGGGAAGTCGATCGAGGACGTGCGGATCGTCGTGTCGGGCGTGGGCGCGGCGGGGTCGGCCATCATCAACCTCCTGCAGGGCCAGGGCGCACGCCACGTCGTGGCGTTCGACCGCAAGGGCGCGCTCCACCCGGGCAACGCGGGCGACGACGAGAACCGTCGCCACCTCGCCGCGACGACGAACGCCGACGGGTTCACCGGGACCCTGCGCGAGGGCCTCGCCGGAGCGGACGTGTTCGTGGGCGTCTCGGGGCCGAACATCCTCACGGGGGACGACATCGCGACGATGGCCGACGACGCGATCGTGTTCGCGCTCGCCAACCCGACCCCCGAGGTGGACCCGATCGCGGCCGCGCAGCACGCGACCGTCGTCGCGACGGGGCGCAGCGACTTCCCGAACCAGATCAACAACGTGCTCGCGTTCCCGGGACTGTTCCGCGGGCTGCTCGACGCCGGGGCCCGCGAGATCACCGACGAGATGCTGCGCGTCGCGGCGGTCGCGATCGCCGACGCGGTCGAGCCCGCCGAGCTCAGCGCGAGCTACATCGTGCCGAGCGTGTTCGAGCCCGCGGTCGCGACGTCCGTCGCCCGGGCCGTCGCCGAGGTCGCGGAGCGTGACCGGGCGGGCCAGGCTCAGGGGAGCGCCCCGTCGGGCCGCGCCGCCGGGACCCCGGCAGCGCGGTCCTGACAGCGACCACGCACGTCGCGCCGACAGCATCCCGCAGAGAGGACACACCATGACCACCACCACGGCAGTCTCCGTCCACGGCCCCGCCGTCGAGCGCGCGGACGAGATCCTCACGCCCGAGGCCCTCGCGTTCGTCGCGGACCTCCAGCGCCGGTTCGGCGGACGCCGCGACGAGCTCCTCGCCGCCCGCGCCGTGCGGCGCGAGGAGGTCTCCCGCACCGGACGGCTGGATTTCCTGCCCGGGACGGCCGACGTCCGCTCCTCGGAGTGGACCGTCGCCGGCGCGCCCGCGGACCTGGTCGACCGGCGCGTCGAGATCACCGGTCCGCCGACCCCGAAGATGGCGATCAACGCCCTCAACTCGGGGGCGAAGGTCTGGCTCGCGGACCTCGAGGACGCTTCCACGCCGCACTGGGCCAGCGTCGTCGGGGGACAGGTCGCGCTGCACGACGCGACCCGGCGCACGCTCGCCTTCACGTCGCCCGAGGGCAAGCAGTACGCGCTGCGCCCGGAGACCGACGACGCCCCGCTCGCCGTGATGGTCGTCCGCCCGCGCGGCTGGCACTTCGATGAGGTGCACGTGCAGGTGGACGGCGCACCCGCCGTCGGCGCCCTGGTCGACTTCGGCCTGCACTTCTTCCACAACGCGACAGAGCTCCTCGCGCGGGGGTCGGGCCCGTACTACTACCTGCCCAAGATGGAGTCGCACCTCGAGGCGCGGCTGTGGAACGACGTCTTCACGGCCGCGCAGGAGGCTCTCGGCGTCCCGCACGGGACGATCCGCGCCACGGTGCTCATCGAGACGATCCCCGCGGCCTTCGAGATGGACGAGATCCTCTACGAGCTGCGCGACCACGCGTCGGGGCTCAACGCAGGCCGCTGGGACTACCTGTTCTCCGTCATCAAGTACTTCCGCGACTCGGGGTCGTCGTTCACGCTGCCCGACCGCGGCGCGATCACCATGACGGCGCCCTTCATGCGCGCGTACACCGAGCTGCTCGTCTCGACGTGCCACCGGCGCGGCGCGTTCGCGATGGGCGGCATGGCCGCCGTCATCCCGAACCGCCGCGAGCCCGAGGTCACCGCGCAGGCGTTCGACAAGGTGCGCGCCGACAAGCAGCGCGAGGCGGGCGACGGCTTCGACGGTTCGTGGGTCGCGCACCCGGACCTCGTGCCGGTCTGCCGCGAGGTCTTCGACGACGTGCTCGGCGACCGCCCGAACCAGCTCGACCGGCAGCGGCCTGACGTCCACGTGACGGCGGACCAGCTCCTCGACGTGTCCTCCGCGCAGGGCGACATCACGAAGACCGGGCTGCGCAATAACCTCTACGTGTCGGTCGCGTACGTCGCGGCGTGGCTCGCGGGCAACGGGGCGGTCGCGATCCACAACCTCATGGAGGACGCCGCCACGGCCGAGATCTCGCGGTCGCAGGTGTGGCAGTGGGTGCGCTCGGGCGCGACGTTCACCGCCGGCGAGGGCGCCGGGACGCCGATCACGGCCGACCTCGTCCGCACGCTCCTGGGCGAGGAGACCGCCCGCCTGCGGGCCGACGTCGGGCCCGAGGCCTACGACGCCGGCCCGTACGAGCAGGCCCGGACCCTCGTCGAGGGCATCGCCCTGGACGACCACTACGTCGACTTCCTCACGCTGCCCGCATATGACGCGGTCGTCGCGGCGGAGTCGTCGGACGGGGCGTCCTGATGCCCGCGGGATTCTCCGAGGGCGACGTCGACGCCCTGCACGCGACGCTCGACGGCCTGCTGGGGTCCTGGGACGCGGAGCTCGAGGCGCGCTACCCGGGTGACGACGGCTCGCGACAGCCCGTGCACACCGTCTACGTCCCGGGCCACCGGTACACCGCCGGCCTCGCGCGCGAGTGGGCCGCGGAGGCCCGCTCGGCCGTCGAGGCGGCGGGCGGGGTCAGTCGGCTCGTCGACGTGCTCGGCATCGAGGACCCCGCGCTCGCCGCGGCGGTCACCGAGCGCGTGACGGCCAAGCTCGCCGTGGAGGCGATCGAGGACCTGCGCATCGACTTCGAGGACGGGTTCGGCGACCAGGGCGACGCGGCCGAGGACGCCGCCGTGGTCGCGGCCGCGCGGGCGCTCGCCGGGGCGGAGGTGCACGGCACGTCGACGCCGTTCAGCGGCATCCGCATCAAGTGCCTCGAGGCGGCGACGCGACGGCGCGGGGTGCGCACGGCGGCCCTGTTCGTCGCCGAGCTCGTCGCCGAGCGCGCGGCGCGCGGGCTCGCGGGGCTGCCCGAGGGGTTCGTCGTCACCCTCGCCAAGGTGACGTCGCCCGAGCAGGTCGTCGCGATGGCGCGCGTGTGCGAGCGGATCGAGGACGCGAACGGGCTCGAGCCCGGGAGCCTGCGGTTCGAGGTCCAGATCGAGACGCCGCAGGCGATCCTCGCGGCAGACGGCTCCGCGACGGTCGCGCGGCTCGTGCACGCGGCCCCGGGCCGGGTGACGAGCCTGCACTACGGCACGTACGACTACTCGGCGTCGCTCGGGATCGCGGCCGCCTACCAGTCGATGGAGCACCCGGCGGCCGACCACGCGAAGCAGGTCATGCAGCTCGCGGTCGCCGGGACGGGCGTACGCCTGTCGGACGGCTCGACGAACGTGCTGCCCGTCGGCGACGCCGTGGCCGTCGACGCCGCGTGGCGCCTGCACGGGCGGCTCGTGCGGCGCTCGCTCGAGCGCGGCTACTACCAGGGCTGGGACCTGCACCCGGCCCAGCTCCCGAGCCGGTTCGCCGCGACCTACGCGTTCTACCGGGAGGGTGCCGCGGCGGCGCTCGCGCGCCTCGCGGCCTACGTGGGCTTCGTGCCCGACGCCGGCGGCGTGCTCGACGAGCCCGCCACCGCCAAGGCCATGGCCTGGTTCCTCGGGCGCGGCGTCGACTGCGGCGCGCTCACGGAGGCCGAGGTCCGGACCGCGACGGGGCTGGACCGCGACGGCCTGGACCGTGTCCGCGTCACGGGCCACGCCCCGCAGCCGGTCGAGGGCTGACGCACACGCCACACCACCGGTACACCCCGCACCCGTGCGGCCGGCCCTGCCGGCCACGATCCCGAGGAGAGAGACATGACCCAGACCACCCGCTACTACACCCCGCAGGGTGGCCTGCCCGGCCAGACCGAGCTGCTCACCGACCGTGCCATCGTCACCGAGGCCTACACGGTGATCCCGCGCGGCGTGCTGCGCGACATCGTGACGAGCAAGCTCCCGGGCTGGGAGTCCACGCGGCTGTGGGTGCTCGCGCGGCCCATCGAGGGCTTCGCGACGACGTTCGCGCAGTACGTCATGGAGGTCGCGCCGGGCGGGGGTGCCGACCAGGGCGAGGACGAGGAGACGGTGCAGTCGGTCGTCTTCGTCACCGCGGGCACGCTCGTCCTGACGCTCGACGGCACCGAGCACGTGCTCGAGCCGGGCGGCTACGCCTACCTGGCGGCGGGGGAGCGGTGGGGGCTGCACAACCGGTCGGACGCCACGGCGTCGTTCCAGTGGGTGCGCAAGGTGTACGAGCCGATCGCCGGGCACCGGGCGACGTCATTCGTCACGCGCGAGCAGGACGTCGCGCCGCGCGAGATGCCCGACACCGACGGCGCGTGGGCGACGACGCGGTTCGTCGACCCCGAGGACCTCGCGCACGACATGCACGTCAACATCGTGACGTTCCAGCCGGGCGGGTCGATCCCGTTCGCGGAGACGCACATCATGGAGCACGGGCTGTACGTGCTCGAGGGCAAGGCCGTCTACCGCCTCAACGGCGACTGGGTCGAGGTCCAGGAGGGCGACTTCATGTGGCTGCGGGCGTTCTGCCCGCAGGCCTGCTACGCGGGCGGACCGAAGCCGTTCCGGTACCTGCTGTACAAGGACGTCAACCGGCAGGTCCGCCTCGACCGCCGCTGACCGCACAGGTCGCCACGGTGGATCGGGGCCGGTTCCGCGCATAGAGCCGGGCCCGACGCGCATCGGCGACACCTTGAGAAGCGTCAGCGGCGAAGCCTCGCACGGTCTACCCGCGACGAAAGACGGGCGAAACGACAAGGCGACGCGGCGGTGGTCGCAATCGGGCGGGTGCCGAAAATGCACTTGTCGTCTCACGGGAACCGGGAGCATTGCCCTTTGGCGCAGAGGGATCGGAAAGTTTCACCCGTGGGCCGCGGGGTGAATTTCGCTCGGCTTCAGGGACTTGGGGTTTCGCGGCGTGTCAAACTCCTGGTCTCGAATCTCTTGTCTCACTCATGGAGTCACCGTGACCGCCTCCCGCTTCAATCCTCCGCCGAACTGGCCCGCACCCCCGGCTGGCTGGACTCCCCCTGCCGACTGGAGGCCGGATCCGTCATGGGGGCCCGCACCGCACGGCTGGCAGTTCTGGGTGGAGAACCCGAGTGGTGGAGCAAGCGCGGCCGATCCGCCAGTAGCGTCGACCGCGTCGTCGCATTCCGACGCGAGCGCTGAGGCGCCGGCGAAAACGTCCTGGGTTGGGCGCCACAAGATCCTGACCGGAGTTGGCGGGTTGGCGGCGATCATTGTCGCCATCGCGGCCTTCAGCGGCGGGAACGGTACTGACCCGAAGCCCACTTCCGCCGCCTCCGCGGCCGTTGTCGCGCAGGACGAGTCGGAGGCCGAGCAGAACGCCAAGGAGCTCGCCGCTGAAGAGCAGGCAGAAGCGGAGCGTCTGGCCGCGGAGGAGGCGGAGGCCGCAGCGCAGGAAGAAGAGGAGCGGAAGGCCGAGGAGCAGCGCGTAGCTGAGGAAGCGGCTGCTGCCGAGGCGGCTGCTGCGGAGGCGGCCCGGATTGGGAGCGTTGCACAGCAGAACGCATATCGGTCGGGGGTCAACTACCTCGATGTCATGCCCTTCTCCCGGTCCGGCCTCGTCAACCAGCTCGAGTTCGAGGGATTCAGCACGGCAGACGCTGAATATGGTATCGCTCGCCTGGAGGCTGAGGGCGGTGTCGACTGGAACGCCCAGGCCGCTGCGAGTGCGGCAAACTACCTCGACCTCATGTCCTTCTCGCGATCTGGGCTCGTCGATCAGCTTGTCTTCGAGGGCTATACGCCCGAACAGGCCGAGCACGGAGAGAGCTCGACCGGTCTGTAGCCTCGCTTGTCCTGACATCCGGACGACGGCCGCTTCCGCACTCGGTGCGGGAGCGGCCGTCGTCTGTTCTTGACTCGGGTGTTGACGGGCGGACGGACGGACGCCTACACTTCCATGTAGCAGAAGAAAAGTTCCGCAGAATGGAAGTCGCAGCGAGGCGGCACTGCGGGGCCCGACCCCGGGAGACGACGATGACCACCGCGACCGACCCGACGTACACCGTCAACTGCTCGATCCTGCTCACGCACCTCCCGCTACTCGATCGGCTGGCCGCCGCTGCCGCCGCGGGGTTCCGCGGGATCGAGCTGTGGTGGCCCTTCGCGACACCCACACCCGGGCCGGACGAGGTCGGCGCGCTCGTCGACGCGATCGAGAGCGCGGGGGTCCAGCTGACGGGCCTCAACTTCGACGCCGGGAACATGCCCGGCGGCGACCGCGGCCTCGTGTCTTGGCCCGCGCGCTCGGCGGACCTGAGAGCCAACCTCGACGTGGTCACGGCGATCGGCGAGCGCACGGGCTGCCGTGCGTTCAACGCGCTCTACGGCAACCGCCAGGAGGGCGTCTCGCCCGAGGAGCAGGACGAGCTCGGCGCCGAGAACCTCGCGCTCGCGGCGCGGGCTGTGGCCCGCATCGGCGGCACGGTGCTCGTCGAACCCGTGAGCGGCGCGCCCGCCTACCCGCTGAAGACCGCGGCGGACGCGGTGCGCGTCGTCGACCGGGTGGCGTCCGACCACGGCGAGACGAACGTCGGCCTGCTGTTCGACGTCTACCACCTGTCGGTCAACGGCGACGACGTCGACGCGGCGCTCTCGACCTACCGCGACCGCATCGCCCACGTGCAGGTCGCCGACGCGCCCGGCCGCGGCGAGCCCGGGACGGGCGACCTCCCGATCGACCGCTGGACCAAGGAACTGCGCGCCGGCGGTTACGACGGCTGGATCGGTCTCGAGTACAAGACCGACGCCGCCGACCCGTTCGCCTGGCTGCCGATCGCCGAGCGCTGACGCCCTCGGCCGACCGCAGCAGCCAGCGCGCCCGGCACCCACCGACCTTCCCGCACGCAAGGAGCACGACATGACGAAGCAGAGCATCGCCTTCATCGGCCTCGGCATCATGGGCAGCCCCATGGCCGTCCACCTGCAGGAAGCCGGGCACCAGGTCGCGGGCTACAACCGCAGCCCCGAGAAGACCGCGCCGCTCGTCGCGGCGGGTGGCACCGCCGCCGCCTCGATCGCCGACGCCGTGAAGTCCGCCGACGTCGTCGCCGTCATGGTCCCCGACTCACCGGACGTCGAGCAGGTCCTCACCGGCGAGGGCGGCGTCCTCGACAACGCCCAGCCGGGCACGCTCGTCATCGACTTCTCGTCGATCCGCCCCGACGTCACGGTCCGTCTCGCCGAGGCCGCCCGTGAGCGCGGCCTGCGCTACCTCGACGCCCCGGTGTCCGGCGGCGAGGCGGGCGCGAAGAACGCCGCGCTGTCGATCATGGTCGGCGGTGACGCGGCCGACTTCGAGGCCGCGCGGCCGGTCTTCGACGCCGTCGGCAAGACCGTCGTCCATGTCGGCCCGACCGGATCCGGCCAGACCGTCAAGGCTGCGAACCAGCTGATCGTCGCCGCCAACATCCAGGCGCTCGCCGAGGCGGTCGCCTTCCTCGAGGCCTACGGGGTCGACCTGCCCAGCGCTCTCGAGGTGCTCGGCGGCGGGCTCGCCGGGTCGAAGGTCCTCGACCAGAAGAAGCAGAACATGATCGACAAGTCCTTCACCCCGGGCTTCCGCATCGCACTGCACCACAAGGACCTCGGGATCGTCACGGCCGCCGCGCGCGAGCAGGGTGTCGTCGTGCCGCTCGGCGCGCTCGTCGCACAGCTCATGGGGTCGGCCCTCGCCAACGGCGACGGCGACCTCGACCACTCGGGCCTCCTCCGCGGCGTCGAGCGTCTCTCCGGACGCCTCGACTCCTGACCCACACCGCTGAGTGCGGGGGATTTGTCGTCCGGATCGTCGTTCGACGACAAATACCCAGCACTCAGTGGAACCCGACGACGAAGTCACCTCCAGCAAAGGAGAGAACCATGCCTCGTATGCGCGCGGTCGACGCCGCCGTGGCGATCCTCGAGATCGAGGGCGCCACGCAGGCCTTCGGCCTCCCCGGCGCCGCCATCAACCCCTTCTACTCGGCGATGCAGCGCCACGGCGGCATCCGCCACGTCCTCGCCCGTCACGTCGAGGGCGCCTCTCACATGGCCGACGGGTACTCCCGCGCCCGGGAGGGCAACATCGGCATCTGCATCGGGACCTCGGGTCCCGCGGGCACCGACATGATCACCGGGCTCTACGCCGCGTGGGCCGACTCCGTGCCGATCCTGTGCATCACGGGCCAGGCGCCGGTCGCCAAGCTCGACAAGGAGGACTTCCAGGCGGTCGACATCGCGAGCATCGCGAAGCCCGTGACGAAGTTCGCCAAGACCGTCCTCGAGGCCGGCCAGGTGCCGCAGGTCTTTCAGCAGGCGTTCCAGACGATGCGCTCGGGCCGTCCGGGTCCGGTGCTCATCGACCTGCCGATCGACGTGCAGCTGGCGGAGATCGAGTTCGACCCCGCCACGTACGCGCCGCTGCCGGTGAACAAGCCCGCCGCGACGCGGGCCCAGGCCGAGCGCGCGATCGAGATGCTCCTCGCGGCCGAGCGCCCGGTGCTCATCGCCGGCGGTGGCATCGTCAACGCCGGCGGTGAGGCGCTCCTCGTCGAGCTGGCCGAGACGCTGGGCGTGCCCGTCATCTCGACGCTCATGGGCTGGGGCGTCATCGGCGACGACCACCCGCTGGCCGCCGGGATGGCCGGGCTCCAGACGTCGCAGCGGTACGGCAACGCGAACCTCCTCGCGTCGGACTTCGTGCTCGGCATCGGCAACCGGTGGGCGAACCGCCACACGGGGGCCGTCGACGTCTACCGCGACGGGCGCACGTTCGTCCACGTGGACATCGAGCCGACGCAGATCGGCCGGGTCTTCGCCCCGGACCTCGGCATCGTCTCCGACGCGAAGGCCGCGCTCGAGCTGTTCGTCGACGTGGCGCGCGAGCGCACGGCGGCCGGCACGGCGCGCGACTACTCCACCTGGGTGCAGCAGGTCCAGCACAACAAGGCGACGCTGCAGCGCAAGACGCACTTCACCGAGATCCCCATCAAGCCGCAGCGCGTGTACGAGGAGATGAACAAGTCCTTCGGCCGCGACACGCGGTACGTCACCACGATCGGCCTGTCGCAGATCGCCGGCGCGCAGTTCCTCCACGTGTACGAGTCGCGGCACTGGATCAACGCGGGCCAGGCGGGCCCCCTGGGCTGGACCGGTCCCGCCGCGCTCGGCGTCGTGCAGGCGCTCGCCGACGACCCGGCCGAGAAGGTCGTCGCGCTATCGGGCGACTACGACTTCCAGTTCATGATCGAGGAGCTCGCGGTCGGCGCGCAGTTCAACCTGCCGTACGTGCACGTCGTCGTGAACAACTCCTACCTGGGCCTGATCCGTCAGGCGCAGCGGGCGTTCGACATGGACTACCACGTGCAGCTCTCCTTCGAGAACGTCAACTCCCCGGAGATCGGCGGCTACGGCGTCGACCACGTCAAGGTGGCCGAGGGCCTGGGCTGCAAGGCGATCCGCGTCACCGACCCGGACGAGCTCGGCGAGGCGTTCGCCAAGGCGCAGGGGCTCGCGGAGGAGTACAAGGTGCCGGTGGTGGTCGAGGTGATCCTCGAGCGCGTCACCAACATCGCCATGGGTGCCGCGGGGATCGACGCCGTGAACGAGTTCGAGGCGCTCGCGATCTCCGCGGACGACGCGCCGACGGCGTCGGCCCTGCTGGACTGAGCGACGGGCCACGAGTGAGGGAGAGTGGTGCGATGAGCACGGGTGAAGAGACCGGCAGGGGAGCGACGGCGGCCGACCGCGTCCCGGACCTCCTCGTGCGCGGCGAGCGCGTGCTCGTCGCGTCGGGGGAGCAGCCGCGCGAGGTGGCCGTGACCGACGGCGTCATCACGGCGATCGAGCCGCTCGGCGCCGGGCTGGAAGGGCGCCGGGTCGTCGAGCTGACCGCGGACCAGGTGCTGATCCCCGGGCTCGTCGACACGCACGTCCACGTCAACGAGCCGGGCCGCACCGAGTGGGAGGGGTTCGCGTCCGCGACGCGGGCCGCTGCTGCGGGCGGCGTGACGACGATCGTCGACATGCCGCTCAACTCGATCCCGCCGACGGTCGACGTGGCGGCGCTCGAGCTCAAGCAGAAGGTCGCGCACGACCAGGCCTTCGTCGACGTCGGGTTCTGGGGCGGCGCGGTGCCCGGGAACGGCGCCGAGCTGCGTCCGCTGTGGGACGCCGGCGTGTTCGGCTTCAAGTGCTTCCTGCTGCACTCGGGCGTCGAGGAGTTCGGCTACCTCGAGCCCGACGAGCTCGAGGAGGACCTGCGGCTCCTCGCCGACTTCGACGGCCTCATGCTCGTCCACGCCGAGGACTCGCGCGCGATCGACCGCGCGCCCAAGCCCCACGGCGACCACTACGACGTCTTCCTCGCGTCGCGTCCCCGCGGCGCCGAGAACGTCGCGATCGCCGCGGTCATCGAGGCAGCGCGCTGGACCGGTGCCCGGGCGCACGTGCTGCACCTGTCGAGCTCGGACGCGCTGCCGATGATCCGCAGCGCGAAGCGCGAGGGGGTCCGGCTCACGGTCGAGACGTGCCCGCACTACCTGGCGCTCGCGGCCGAGGAGATCCCCGACGGCGCGACGCAGTTCAAGTGCTGCCCGCCCATCCGGGAGATCGACAACCGTGAGCTGCTGTGGGAGGGCCTCGTCGACGGCACGATCGACTCCATCGTCTCGGACCACTCGCCGAGCACCCTCGACCTCAAGGAGCTCGAGACGGGCGACTTCGGGACGGCGTGGGGCGGGGTGTCCTCGCTGCAGCTCGGGCTCGCCATCGTGTGGACCGAGGCGCGCACTCGCGGCATCCCCTTCGCGCGCGTCGTCGAGTGGATGTCGGGCCGGCCCGCCGATATCGCCGGGCTGCGCCGCAAGGGCGAGATCGCCCTCGGCCGGGACGGAGACCTCGCGATCGTCGAGCCGGACACCGCGTTCGTCGTCGACCCGACGCGCCTGCACCACAAGAACCCCATCACCCCGTACGCGGACCGCGCGCTGTCGGGGGCCGTCGTCGCGACGTACCTGCGGGGCGAGGAGATCACCTTCGACCGCCCGACCGGCCGGCTCCTCGCGCGCGGCGACGCCTGAGCGTCCGCCCGCGGCACGAACGCGCGCTCGCAGGTGCGCACGGAGGCGGCGCGGCCCCGCTGGTGGGGGTCGCGCCGCGTCCGTGTCCGACGGTCTGCGAGCGGGCGTGCCGCGGGGTCAGCCCTCGGCGAGGATCTCGTCGAGCTGCTCGTAGCCCTCGCGGATCCCGACCTCCATGCCGCTCGCGACGAAGCCGTCGCGGCCCTCGAACGAGTCGACCAGCGACGTCGCCGTGAGGCGGCAGCGACCGCCCGGGAGGTCCTCGAACTGGAGACGGTCGAGCGAGACGCCCTCGGGGAACCCCTCGTAGGTGAACGTCTGGACGATGAGCTGGTTCGGGCGCACCTCGTGGACGCTCCCGAAGAACGCGTACTCGTTCCCGTCGGGGTCGACCTGCACGTAGCGGTACGCGCCGCCCGTGCGCACGTCCCAGTGCTCGTTGCGCTGGGTGAGGTAGCGCGGGCCGTTCCAGCGGGCGAACACCTCCGGGTCGAGGTGGGCCTGGAAGACCTTCGCCGCGGGCGCGTCGAACTCGCGCACGATGCGGACCATGGGGAGGTCCTTCGGGACGACGATCTCGGTCTCGTGGGTGCCGGTGGTGGTCATGGTGCAGCTCCTGTCGTGGGTTCGTTCTCGGGCCCGCCCGCCGGTGGTGGGAGGTCGGGCAGGTCGCGCAGCACGTCGTCGAGGCGGCGGTAGCGGTCCTCGGCCTCGCGCCGGTAGCGCTCGATCCACTTCGTCATGAGGTCGAAGACCTCCGCCTCGAGGTGCACGGGGGCGCGCCGGGCGTCCGTCGTGCGGGTCACCAGGCCGGAGTCCTCGAGCACCCGCAGGTGCTTGGACACCGCCTGGACGGACATGTCGTACGGCTGGGCCAGCTCGCCGACGCTGGCGTCGCCCGACGCGAGCCGGGCCACCATGTCGCGGCGCGTGGGGTCGGCGAGCGCCGAGAACACGCGCGAGAGCGGGTCTGCCGTCACGGGACCTCCTCCGTCGGAGCGGAAAAGGGCCGCTCGCCTCGTACCTGATTCTCAACTACCTGGTTGATGACGACGCTACGCCGCGTCGCAAGACATGTCAACCCTTTGGTTGATAAAAGGTCAGCCGCGACGGCCACGCTCGAAGTCGTCCAGCGACACCTTCCGCTCCTCGGCGTGGTCGACGATGCGCTCCGGGTACCCCACGGGCTGCTCGGCGAGCCTCCAGGGCTCGTGGACCGCCCGGCCCTCGACGCCGCGCAGCTCCGGCACCCAGCGGCGTACGTACGCCCCGTCGGGGTCGAACTTCTTCGACTGCGTCACCGGGTTGAAGATGCGGAAGTAGGGCGCCGCGTCGCGTCCCGTGCCGGCGACCCACTGCCAGTTGAGCTGGTTCTGCGACACGTCGCCGTCGGCGAGGTGCGCCATGAAGTGGGCCGCGCCGCGCTGCCAGCGCACGTGCAGGTCCTTGACGAGGAACGAGGCGACGACCATGCGCACGCGGTTGTGCATCCAGCCCTCGCCGAGCAGCTGGCGCATCCCGGCGTCGACGAGGGGATACCCGGTGCGGCCCGCAGCCCAGGCGGCGAGGAACCGGTCCTCCTCCGCGCCCGTCGCCCACGCGTCGTCGGGCACGACGTCCCGCAGCGACCGGTGCGCCGCGCCGGGCTGGTGGAACAGGACGTCGGCGTGGAACTCGCGCCAGGCGAGCTCGGAGCGGTAGATGAGCGCGTCGTCGGAGATGTCGGCGCCGTCGTGGCGAGCCTCGTGCACAGCGTCGCGCACGTCGGCGAGCAGCGTGCGCGGATGGAGCTCGCCCCACTTGAGCGGGATCGACATGCCCGACGTCGCGGGCCGGTCCGGGCGGTCGCGCTCGCGCGCGTACCCGGCGAGGTGGTCCTCGAGGAACGCGTGCCAGCGGTCGCGCGCCGCGGCCTCGCCCGCCGGTGGGAGGTCGGCGTCCGTGCCGGGATCCTCCGGCAGGCCGTCCGATCGCAGCTCCGCCCACGGGACCCCGCTCGGCGCCGCGACGGGGTCGCGCCAGCCGTGCTCGACCCACGCGTCGCGGAACGGCGTGAACACCTGGAACGGGCTGCCCTGCCGGGTCAGCACCCGGCCGGGCGCCACGGCGTACGGCGAGCCGGTGCGCACGAGGCGCGCCCCGACGTCGGGCAGTGCGGCCTCGACCGCTGCGTCGCGGGCCACCCCGTACGGCTCGAACGACGCGGCGACGTGCACCTCGTCGGCCTCGGCCTCGTGCGCGACCGCCGGGACGACGTCGCGCGGGTCGCCGCGGCGCACGACGAGCCGACCGCCGGTCGCCTCGTCGAGCGTGGCCAGGCTGCGGGCGAGGTACGACAGCCGAGGGCTGCCGGCCACGTCCCGCAGGCGCGGGTCGAGGACGTACAGCGCGACGACCTCGCCGTCGTCCCGGCGGGCGGCGTCGGCGGCCGCGACGAGGGCAGGGTTGTCGGCCAGCCGCAGGTCGCGGCGGCACCACCAGATCGACGGCACTCGCGAGACCATCCGGCCACGCTAACGGTCGCCGGTCGCGCTCGCCGGTGGGAGCATCGCAAGCATGGACAGGGGCGGTCGGGACGACGGAGACCAGGGGCGCGACGACGACGCTGCGCGCCGCCTCGAGCGCGAGGCCGTGACCGAACCGGACGCGGGTGCGCCACCCTTCGGTGCAGGCACGGCCGCCGGAGTCGCGGCGACGGACTCGGGTGTCGGGCCCGCGGCCGGGCACATCGAGGGCGACCACGCGTTCTTCGGGCAGCCGCGAGGCCTGGCGACCCTGTTCACCACCGAGCTGTGGGAGCGGTTCAGCTATTACGGGATGCGCGCCATCCTGCTCTTCTACCTCACGGACACGATCGCCGACGGCGGTCTCGGGCTCGACGAGACCACAGGCCTGGCGCTCGTGTCGATCTACGGGACGAGCGTCTACCTGCTGTCGGTCGTCGGGGGCTGGCTCGCCGACCGGGTCATCGGGTCCCGGCGGTCCGTCCTGTACGGCGGGATCATCATCGCCGCGGGGCACGTGAGCCTGACGGTCCCCGGTGTCGGGTTCTCGATGGTCGGTATCGCCCTCGTCGCGCTCGGCACGGGCCTGCTCAAGCCGAACGTCTCGTCGATGGTCGGCGAGCTCTACGCGCGCGACGACCCGCGCCGCGACTCGGCGTTCTCGATCTTCTACATGGGCATCAACATCGGGTCGTTCGTCGCGCCGTTCCTCGTCGGCGCCGCGCGAGCCTGGGGCGGGTACCACGCCGGGTTCGCGGTCGCCGCGGTCGGCATGGCGGTCGCGCTCGTCTTCTTCGTCGCAGGCCGCCGCTACCTGGGCGAGGCGGGCGCGCACGTGCCGAACCCGATCCGCTCGGAGGAGCGTTCGAAGATCGTGCGGCTCTTCGCGATCATCGCGGCAGGCGTGATGGTCGTGGGGCTGATCGCCGTCGTCGTCTCCGGCGGGTTCGGGATCTCGACGTTCATCGACACGATGTCCTACCTCGCGTTCCTCGCGCCGATCGCGTACTTCGTGGTCATGTACCGCTCCCCGAAGGTCACCGACGCCGAGCGGCCGCGCGTGATCGCGTACATCCCCCTGTTCGTGGCGGCGATGCTGTTCTGGATGATCTTCGAGCAGGCCGCCACGACCCTGTCGGCGTTCGCCAAGGACCGCACCGAGCTGAGCATCTTCGGCATCGGGATCAGCCCGGAGTTCTTCCAGTCCGTGAACCCGCTCTCGATCATCGTGCTCGCCCCGGTGTTCGCGTGGATCTGGCTGAAGTCCGGGGACCGTCCGGCGACGGCGAACAAGTTCGCGATCGGTCTCACGCTCGCGTCGGTGTCGTTCCTCTTCCTCGCGGTCGCGTCGGCGGTCGTGGGGGACGGCAAGGCCCCGGCGTGGGTGCTCGTGCTCGTCTACGTGATCCAGACGCTCGGCGAGCTGTGCCTGTCGCCCGTCGGCCTCGCCGCGACCACACTGCTCGCACCGCGCGCCTTCCGCTCGCAGGCCATGGCGCTGTGGTTCCTCGCGCCGGCGGCGGGCCAGGCGATCACGGCGCAGCTCGTGCAGGTCACGGAGGGTGCGTCGGACACCGCGTACTTCGGTGGGATCGGTGCGGTCGCGCTCGTGTTCGCGCTCGCGCTGTTCGCGCTCGCGCCGTGGGTCACGCGGCACATCCGGCACGCCGACGAGCTCGAGGGGGCCCACACCGCGGGCGCCTGACGGCGGACCGTCCACGTCGTGCGTGAGCCGCCGACCCACGACGCGCGTTCAGCGGAGCCAGGGCGACCGGCTCACGACAGGCAGCGCTGCCCAGCGGCGGCCGAGGCCCCACGTGTCGCCCGCGAGGGTCGTGGCGAGCACGCCGAGGAGCAGGATCACGACGACGTGCTGGTCGACGAGTGGGTTGTTCGACCCGGCGGCGACGGGCCATGTCGAGAGCCAGAGCATCGCGAACAGGAGGCCGCCGCACACGGCCGCGGCCCGGACCGCGGTCCCGAGCAGCAGCGCCAGGCCCGTTCCGAGCAGGCCCAGCATGAAGAGCCAGTCGGTCGCGGGTCCGGCCATCGTCGCGAAGGTGCCCGCGAGCGGGCCCTCGGCGCCGTGCTCGAGGTATCCCTGCGCCGGGGCGGCTCCCGCGAGCCACGCGCCCTCGGCGGGCGTCGCGTACCCGAGGCCGAACAGCTTGTCGGCGAACGGCCACAGGAACACGACGGCCGTCCCGAGCCGGGCGAGGGCGAGCGCTCGCCGGGCGGACACCCGGGTCACCACGTCCTCCTGGGGCACGAGCGCACGGGCCGGGCGCGGACCCGGTGAGTCGGGACGACGGCCCGACGCCGCGGCGTCGGGCACGTCTGCCGTGCGGTGCTGCGGTGCCCCGGTGGTGGACGTGTTCATACGAGCCCCCTCGATCGTGACGGCCCGGCGCCGTGCGCGTCGGGCGGCGGCGACGACCGACGAACGGCGTGCCGCGCCGGACCACCGTGGCACCGGGCGTGGCCCGGTTCAACCCTTACGTAACGTTTAAGCGGGGATCCCTCAGGGACGGGGATTCCCCGTACGTACCGGGACGACCACGACGCGGACGCACCCCTCGCGCGGTCCGGGACAGGCGTAATGTGACCCGGCGGCCGGAGGATCGGCCGCGGCCACCCGTCGAAGGAGCTGACCCGACATGAGCCGCCCCCTGCGCTCTCGGACGTCCACCCACGGTCGCAACATGTCCGGAGCCCGCGCCCTGTGGCGCGCGACCGGCATGGGTGCGGAGGACTTCGGGAAGCCGATCATCGCGATCGCGAACTCGTACACGCAGTTCGTCCCGGGCCACGTCCACCTCAAGGACATGGGCGACCTCGTCGCGTCGGCGATCCGCGAGGCGGGCGGCGTCTCCAAGGAGTTCAACACCATCGCGGTCGACGACGGCATCGCCATGGGCCACGCCGGGATGCTCTACTCGCTCCCGAGCCGCGACCTCATCGCCGACTCGGTCGAGTACATGGTCAACGCGCACTGCGCCGACGCGCTCGTGTGCATCTCGAACTGCGACAAGATCACGCCCGGCATGCTCAACGCCGCGCTGCGCCTGAACATCCCGGTGATCTTCGTGTCCGGCGGACCGATGGAGGCCGGCAAGGCGATCGTCGCGGACGGCGTCGCGAAGACCCCCCTGAACCTCATCAACGCGATCAACTACTCGGCCGACGACAACGTGTCCGACGACGCGCTCGCCCAGGTCGAGGAGAACGCGTGCCCCACGTGCGGGTCGTGCTCCGGCATGTTCACCGCGAACTCCATGAACTGCCTCACCGAGGCCCTCGGTCTCTCGCTGCCCGGCAACGGCTCGACGCTCGCGACGCACGCCGCGCGCAAGGAGCTCTTCCTCGAGGCCGGCCGGACGATCGTCGACCTCGCGAAGCGCTACTACGACGACGAAGACGACTCCGTCGCACCGCGCTCCATCGCCACCAAGGCGGCGTTCTCCAACGCCATGGCGCTCGACGTCGCGATGGGCGGCTCCACCAACACGGTGCTGCACGTCCTCGCGGCCGCGCAGGAGGGTGAGATCGACTTCGACCTCACCGACATCGAGCGCATCAGCCGCCTCGTGCCGTGCCTGTCGAAGGTCGCGCCGAACCACCCGAGCTTCCACATGGAGGACGTCCACCGCGCCGGTGGCATCCCCGCGCTGCTCGGCGAGCTGGACCGCGGCGGCCTGCTGGACCACGACGTGACGTCCGTCCACACGCCGACCCTGCGCGCGTGGCTCGACGACTGGGACATCCGGGGCGGCAAGGCCACGGATCGTGCGCTCGAGCTGTTCCACGCGGCGCCCGGCGGCGTGCGGACCACGCAGGCGTTCTCCACGTCCAACCGCTGGGAGTCGCTCGACACGGACGCCGAGAACGGCTGCATCCACGACGTCGAGCACGCCTACACCGTCGAGGGCGGCCTCGCCGTGCTGCGCGGCAACCTCGCCGAGGACGGCGCCGTGTTCAAGACCGCGGGCGTCGACCCGGACGTCTTCCACTTCGTCGGGACGGCGCTCGTCTGCGAGTCGCAGGACGAGGCGGTCGAGAAGATCCTCACCAAGCAGGTCCAGCCCGGGCACGTCGTCGTCGTGCGCTACGAGGGCCCCGCGGGCGGTCCGGGCATGCAGGAGATGCTCTACCCGACGTCGTTCATCAAGGGCCGCGGTCTCGGCAAGGTCTGCGCGCTCATCACCGACGGCCGGTTCTCCGGCGGGTCCAGCGGCATCTCCGTCGGCCACGTGTCGCCCGAGGCCGCGGCCGGGGGAGTGATCGGGCTCGTCGAGGACGGCGACGAGATCGAGATCGACGTCGACACGCGCCTCATCCGGCTCAACGTCACCGACGAGGTGCTGGCCGAGCGCCGCGCCAAGATGGAGGCGCGCGAGAACCCGTGGCAGCCGGCCGACCGCGACCGGTACGTGTCGCCGGCGTTGCAGGCCTACGCCGCTATGGCGACGTCCGCCGACCGCGGCGCCGTCCGCGACGTGTCGCTCATCAAGCGCCGGTAGTTCTCGAGTCAGGTCTCCCCGCCGTGGCTGGGTCCCCGCCCCCTGTCTCGCTCTTCTGTCGTCTCGGGTTCTGGTGCCCGACGGCGAGCCTCGGCTCGTGCGTCGATCGTCGCCGAGCATCGGTCGTCCGCGAGATAGAACCGGCGGTCGCGAGATAGAGCTCGCGGGCTTCTATCTCGCGACCTGCGGTTCTACCTCGCCGTGCGCGCGGTGGGTTCCTAGAGTGGGTCCATGACGGACACCGACGGCGGACCCGACCTCAAGCCTCGTTCCCGGCAGGTCACGGACGGACTGGAGGCGACGGCGTCGCGCGGGATGCTGCGCGCCGTCGGGATGGGCGACGAGGACTGGGTCAAGCCGCAGATCGGCATCGCGAGCTCGTGGAACGAGATCACGCCGTGCAACCTGTCGCTCGACCGGCTCGCGCAGGGTGCCAAGGAGGGCGTCCACGCGGGCGGCGGGTACCCGCTGCAGTTCGGGACGATCTCCGTCTCCGACGGCATCTCGATGGGGCACGAGGGGATGCACTTCTCGCTCGTGAGCCGCGACGTCATCGCGGACTCGGTCGAGACGGTGATGCAGGCCGAGCGTCTCGACGGCTCCGTGCTCCTCGCGGGCTGCGACAAGTCGCTGCCGGGGATGCTCATGGCCGCGGCCCGCCTCGACCTCGCGAGCGTGTTCCTCTACGCCGGCTCGATCATGCCGGGCTGGGTGAAGCTGTCCGACGGCACGGAGAAGGACGTCACGCTCATCGACGCGTTCGAGGCCGTCGGGGCGTGCGCCCGTGGGCTCATGAGCCGCGAGGACGTCGACCGGATCGAGCGCGCGATCTGCCCGGGCGAGGGTGCGTGCGGCGGGATGTACACGGCGAACACCATGGCGTCGGTCGCCGAGGCGATGGGCATGTCGCTGCCGGGCTCCGCCGCGCCGCCGTCGGCCGACCGCCGCCGGGACGCGTTCGCGCACCGGTCGGGCGAGGCGGTCGTCGACCTGCTGCGTCGGGGGATCACCGCACGCGACATCATGACGAAGGAGGCGTTCGAGAACGCGATCGCCGTCGTCATGGCGTTCGGCGGGTCGACCAACGCGGTGCTGCACCTGCTCGCCATCGCGCACGAGGCCGAGGTCGAGCTGACCCTCGCCGACTTCGACCGCGTCGCGGGTCGCGTGCCGCACCTCGGCGACCTCAAGCCGTTCGGCCGTTACGTCATGAACGACGTCGACCGCATCGGGGGAGTGCCCGTCGTCATGAAGGCGCTGCTCGACGCCGGGCTCCTCCACGGCGACGCGCTCACCGTCACGGGACGCACGGTGAGCGAGAACCTCGCGGCCATCGCCCCGCCCGACCCCGACGGGAAGATCCTGCGGGCGCTCGACAACCCCATCCACCACACCGGCGGGATCACGATCCTGCACGGGTCGCTCGCGCCCGAGGGCGCCGTCGTCAAGTCAGCGGGTTTCGACGAGGACGTGTTCGAGGGGACCGCGCGCGTGTTCGAGCGCGAGCGTGCGGCGCTCGACGCGCTGGAGGACGGGACCATCACCGACGGCGACGTCGTGGTCATCCGGTACGAAGGCCCCAAGGGTGGCCCCGGGATGCGCGAGATGCTCGCCATCACGGGTGCGATCAAGGGCGCGGGGCTCGGCAAGACCGTCCTGCTCCTCACCGACGGCCGGTTCTCCGGCGGGACGACGGGACTGTGCGTGGGGCACGTCGCGCCCGAGGCCGTGGACGGCGGCCCGATCGCGTTCGTGCGCGACGGCGACCGGATCCGGCTCGACGTGGCGAACAAGACGCTCGACCTCCTCGTGGACCCCGCCGAGCTCGAGGTGCGCCGCGACGGCTGGGTGCCGCTCCCGCCCACGTTCACGCGCGGAGTGCTCGCCAAGTACGCCAAGCTCGTCCAGTCGGCGTCGCGCGGGGCGATCCTCGAGTAGCACACCCGGTCGTCGCCGGTCGCAGGCGGGCGCTCGCCACCAGGAGGGGTCATGGACGAGGTCGTCACCACCCAGGCGTTCCAAGCCGCCGAGGGCGCGCGGGACTGGCGCGCGCTCGCCCGGGGCGCGTCCGCGACGTTCCGCACGCGGTCCCTGCGCGACGGCGCGGCGCTCGTCGAGCGGGTCGGTGCGCTCGCGGAGGCGGCCGGGCACCACCCTGACGTCGACCTGCGTCCAGGCGCCGTCGTGGTCCGCGTCATCACGCACGGTGTGTGGGCGCTCACCGAGGCCGACCTCGCACTCGCCCGCCAGGTCTCCGCCGCGGCGCGAGAGCTCGGGCTCGTCCCCGACCCGGCCGCGGCCCAGGAGGTCGACCTGGCGATCGACACGCAGGACGTCGACGCTGCGCGACGGTTCTGGTCCACGGCCCTGGGGCACGAGCTGGCCGGCGAGGAGGACGTCATCGACCGGCACTGGCGGTGGCCGTTCGTGTGGTTCCAGGACATGGACGCGCCGCGGCCCCTGCGCAACCGCGTGCACCTCGACGTGTTCGTCCCACGGGAGGTCCGGCCGCAGCGCCAGGCGGCGATCCTCGCCGCTGGCGGTCGCGTGGCGAACGACGCGTTCGCACCCCAGTGGTGGACGCTCGCCGACCCCGAGGGCAACGAGGTCGACCTGGAGGGCTGGGACACGTTCCCGTTCGAGCTCCCGGAGCCGTGGCTCACGCCCGACGCGTTCCTCTCCGCGCCGGACGTCGAGGACTGGCGCTTCCTCCAGGGCGTCAGCGCCTACTGGGCGGGACCGTGGGCGGACCTCGTCCGCCTCGTCGCGCGCACCGGCGCCCTGGCCGACGACGCCGGGCTCACCGCGTACGTCGACCTGCGGCCGGGCGGGGTCACCGTGCGCCTGGGGCCTCCCGACGAGGGCTGGGTCGCCCGCGCGGACCTCGCGCTCGCCCAGCAGGTGCAGGCCGCGGCGCACGACCTCGGGCTGACCGCGGACCCGGCGACCGTGCGCGACGTCCAGCTCACGTTCGACGCGCTCGACATCCCGGCCGTGCAGCACTTCTGGGCCGCCGTCCTCGCGTACACCGAGCGCGAGGAGACCGACTTGTACGACCCGCTCCTGCGCGGCCCGTCGATCTTCCTCCAGCAGCTCGACGAGCACCGCGAGCAGCGGAACCGGATCCACGTGGACGTCTTCGTCGCGCACGACCAGGCGCAGGCCCGAGTCGACGCGGCGCTCGCTGCGGGCGGGCGGCTCGTGCGCGACCGATCACCGCACTGGTGGACGCTCGCCGACCCCGAGGGCAACGAGGTCGACGTCGCCGTGTCGCTCGGGCGGGACGAGCAGTAGGGCCGACCGTGGTCGTCAGGAGAGCGCGTCGTCGACCGTGACGGCAGGGACGTCCGCGTCGCACCACACGACGGCGCCCGTGAACGGTGCCGCGAGCTGCACGTCGGCGACGTGCCAGCCCGGGCCGGGCGCCCGAGGGGTGTCTCCCGCTCCGACGTCGTCCAGCGAGAGGTCGCGCGAGAGCCCGGTCCCGATCGCCTTGAGGTACGCCTCCTTGCGCGTCCACGTCCGGGCGAAGGCGCCACCGCGAGCGCCCGGAGCGCAGGCGGCGAGCTCGGCCCGTTCGCGGGGGTGGAGGGAGCTCGAGACGCTCCGCACCACGCGCTCGTCGGGCGTGCCCTCGACGTCGACGCCGACGGGCGTGGGGCCTATGGCGACGGCGAACGCGCCGCGCGTGTGGGCGAGGGAGAACTCGGGGCCGCCGTCGAGCACCGGCTTCCCGTGCGCACCGCCGCACGACGGGCACGGCGAGGGGCGTGGCGACACCTCGTGAGGCTCCGCCGACAGCTCGTGCGCGAGCAGCAGCCGCAGGACCACGTGCGACACCACGTAGGTCGCGCGGTCCGTGTCGTCCACGTACCGGTCGGCACGAGTGCGCTCGTCCGCGTCGAGGACGCGGTCGCCGAGCCGTGACGCCCACGCGGCGCACCGCTCGACGGTGCCCCACCAGACCGTCGGCTCGGCGGACGCTCCCGAGGACGCGGACCGCTCGCCGAACGCGGCGCGAGCGAGACCCGGCAGGTCGTCGACCCGCGCGAGGTCGTCGAGCGTACGGTCCACGGTGCGTCCTCCTGTCCGGCGTCGTGCCTCGCGTGTGTGCTCGCCCGGCGGGCACGACGTCGGCAGATCCCGCCGCCGCTCACGGAGCGGCGGACCCGCGCCAGCATAGGACGGCTCGCGCGGGCGCGCCCGGGCAGGTCTCGCTACCGTGAGCGGGACTGCACGGCCAGGGACGGTCCACGTACCGGGAGGCTCCGAGATGACCGACGCGATCGGCGACCGCATCACCGCACGCGAGTTCCACGACAGCGACGGCGTCGAGGACTGGCGGGTACTGCTCGCCACGGCCCAGACGCTTTTCCGCACGGGCTCGTTCACCGCGGGCGTCGAGCTCGTCGACGCGATCGGCGAGCTCGCCGAGGCGGCGGACCACCACCCCGACGTCGACCTCCGGTACGGTACGGTCACCGTCCGGCTCACGTCGCACGACGTCGGCGGGCTGAGCCGCCGCGACGTCGAGCTGGCCCGCCGCATCTCCGACGCCGCCCGCGAGCTCGACCTCCGCGCCGCCCCGAGCGCCGTCCAGGAGCTCGAGATCGCCGTCGACGCGCTCGTCGGTCCGTCGGTCCAGCCGTTCTGGCGTGCCGTCCTCGGGTACGGCGTGGACGCGACCGACACCTCGGCAGCACCGGCGCTCATCGACCCGACGACGCACGCGCCGGCCTTCTGGTTCCAGCAGATGGACGCGCCGCGACCGCAGCGCAACCGCATCCACGTCGACGTCACCGTCCCGCACGACGTCGCGGAGGCGCGGGTCACGGCAGCGATCGCTGCGGGCGGGCACCTCGTGTCGGACGACCGCGCGCCGTCGTTCTGGGTGCTCGCGGACGCGGAGGGCAACGAGGCGTGCGTGTGTACGTGGCAGTCTCGCGACCGGGTCCCCACCGACGACGCAGCCCCGCGCGGGCCTCTCGGCTGACGCTTCCCAGGAGAAGGTGGTCGCGCCAGGTCGGGCGGCCCGGCAGGATGACCGGATGAGCTCCGGGGCAGACCTCGCACGCCGCTACGACGAGCACGTGGTCGCACCGCTCGTGCTCGGCCGGTGGCCCGGCCTGCCGTACGCGACGGCGCGGCTCGGCAGCGGGTCGGACGTGCTCGGCCTCGACGACCCGACGTCACGCGACCACGACTGGGGGCTGCGCCTCACGCTCCTCGTCGACGAGTCGATGGTCGCGGCCGTCGACGCGCTGCTCGACGCCGAGCTCCCGGCCACGTTCGACGGCCTGCCGACGCGCTTCCCGACGACGTGGGCGTCGCACGGTCCGCACCAGGTCGAGGTCGCCTCGCCGGGGGCGTTCGTGACGTCCCGCCTCGGTGTCGACGCGACGCGGCCGATGAGCGTGGCGGACTGGCTCGCGCTCACCGGTCAGGCGATCCTCGAGGTGACGGCCGGTCCCGTGTTCTCGGACACCGACGGTCGCCTCACCGCCGCGCGCGAGCGCCTCGCGCGGTACCCGGAGGACGTGTGGCGGTACGTCGTCGCGACCGACTGGGTGCGGCTCGGGCAGGAGCTGCCGTTCGTCGGGCGTGCCGGCGACCGCGGCGACGACCTCGGCTCACGGGTGGTCGCCGCGCGGCTCGTGCGGGTCGCGATGCACCTGGGCTTCCTCCTCGAACGCCGCTGGCCGCCCTACGCGAAGTGGTTCGGCACGCTCTTCGCCCGGCTGCCGCGGGCGGGCGCGGTCGCTCCAGCGCTGCACGCGGCGCTCGCGGCCGACGCCTGGCGGGATCGTGAGGCGGCGATCTGCCGTGCGGTCGAGCAGCTCCACGCGCTCCAGGCCGACGTGGGGCTGCCCGTCGTCGAGCGCGCGCTCGGCCCGTTCTGGGGCCGGCCGTACCGGGGGGTCGGCCCGGTGCCGGAGGCGGTGACCGGCGTCGATCGCCGACCCCGAGGTCCGGTCGCTCCCGCCTGGCGTCGGGTCCGTCGAGCAGTGGGTGGACGACGTCGATGTCCTCATGGACCCGGACCGTCGCGTCGCTGCGGCGCACAGCCTCGTCCGGCGGTCGCCGAGTCGTCGATGACGGGACGCGGACCTCGTCGCGCAGACGAACCCGCTCTGCACCGGCCGTCGACCCTGTGGACAACGGCCGGCCGGGGTCCGCGGACTGGTTGACTGGCGCGATGCGACAGACCCTCGGGATGCTCCTGGTACTGGTGGTCCTTGCCGGCTGCACCATCCCCCGCGCGGTGGACGACGACCCGGACGGCGCGGAGCCCACAGAGCAGCGGGTCGCCGTGGCCGACGGCACCTTGAGCGTCGCGGTACCGACGGGATGGGAGACGGTCGACGAGCTGCCCGACGGCGTGGCCTTCGCGGCGACCGAGGTCGGCGACGAGACCCAGCAGCTGATCGTCACGACGTTCGACTCGGCAGGAGCGGCCGAGGAGAGAGCGCTCGAGGCTGCCGTCGAGATCGCCGGGCAGGGCGGTGCATGCCACAGGCTCACCGGCGACACGACGTTCGGCGATCCGCACCTCGTGTTCGACTGCCCGTTCACCGAGCCCCTGGTCATCCGGAAGGTGCTCGTCTCGGTGGTCCACGGGGACCGGTCGGCCATGGTTCTCGCACAGCTCGGCGGTGGGACGCTCGACGACACGGCTGACGTGCTCACGCCGTTCCTCGACGGGTTCGTCTGGGAGTGACGCCTGTGCGCGCGCCCCTGCGCGTCGTCGGGCAGGGTGAGGTGTGACGTCGTGACGTGAGAGGACGGACGATGACGCAGAAGGCCTGGACGGACACCGACGACGCACCCCGGGGCGGTTGGCCCGGGACGGACTCCCCGGCGGACGCCCCGTGGTGGACGCGTGCCGTCGTCTACCAGATCTACCCGCGGTCCTTCCAGGACTCCGACGGCGACGGCGTCGGTGACCTTCCCGGCGTCCTCCGGCGCCTCGATCACCTCGAGCGGCTCGGCGTCGACGTCGTGTGGCTCTCGCCCGTGTACCGGTCGCCGCAGGCGGACAACGGGTACGACATCAGCGACTACCAGGACGTCGACCCGCTGTTCGGCTCCCTCGCGGACCTCGACACGCTGATCGAGGGGCTCCACGAGCGGGGCATGAAGCTCGTCATGGACCTGGTCGTCAACCACACGAGCGACGAGCACCCGTGGTTCGTCGACAGTCGTCGCGGGCAGGGCGCGGCGAAGCGCGACTGGTACTGGTGGCGCCCCGCGCGGCCCGGCATGGAGCCGGGCACGCCGGGCGCCGAGCCGACGAACTGGCGTTCCTTCTTCGGCGGCAGCGCCTGGGCGTTCGACGAGGCGAGCGGCGAGTACTACCTGCACCTCTTCGACACCAAGCAGCCGGACCTGAACTGGGAGAACCCGGAGGTCCGCCGCGAGGTCCACGCGATGATGCGGTGGTGGCTCGACCGCGGGGTCGACGGCTTCCGCATGGACGTCATCAACCTGATCTCCAAGGTGGTCGGCCCCGACGGGTCGCTGCCGGACGGCGAGGTCCGCTACGGGGTGCTCGGCGACGGCAGCCCGCACTACACCGACGGTCCGCACGTCCACGAGTACCTCGCGGAGATGCACCGGGAGGTCTTCGCGCCGTACCAGGCGGCAGGGCGGGAGATCCTCACGGTGGGAGAGACGCCGGGCGTGACGGTCGACCACGGCCGCCGCTACACCGACCCGGCGCGGCGCGAGGTCGACATGGTGTTCCAGTTCGAGCACATGGGCGTGGACCACGGAGCCTCCAAGTGGGATCCCGTCCCGATGCGCCTGACGGATCTCAAGGTGACGTTCGGCCGCTGGCAGGTCGGCCTGGCCGAGGCGGGCTGGAACTCGTTGTACTGGGACAACCACGACCAGCCGCGCGTCGTCTCCCGGTTCGGGGACGACTCGCCCGAGCACCGCGTCGCCTCGGCCAAGGCGCTCGCCCTGCTGCTGCACCTGCACCGCGGCACGCCGTACGTCTACCAGGGCGAGGAGCTCGGGATGACGAACGCGCACTTCACGCACATCGAGCAGTACCAGGACGTGGAGTCGCTCGGGCACTACCGCGAGATGGTCGAGCACGGCGTCGCGACGCCCGACCAGATGCTCGCCGCTCTCGCCGCCGTGGGCCGCGACAACGCGCGCACGCCCGTCCAGTGGGACGCGAGCACGAACGCGGGCTTCACGACGGGCGAGCCCTGGCTCGAGGTCAACCCGAACCATGTCGAGGTCAACGCCGAGGCGGCGTGGGCCGACGAGGGCTCCGTCCTCCACTTCTACCGCCGCCTCCACGCGCTGCGGCACGACGTCCCGGTGGTCGCGCTCGGCGACTTCCGCATGCTGCTCCCGGACCACGAGGCGGTCTACGCGTTCACGCGCGCGCTCGACGCGCCGTCGGACGGCGCCGGCCCCGACGCCGCATGGGGGCGCGACGAGCTCCTCGTCCTGGTCAACGTGGGCGACGCGCCGCAGGACGTACCGTCCGCGGTCCAGGACGGGTGGGAAGGCGCGTCCGTCCTCGTGGCCACCCACCCGGAGCCCGACGGCGGAGGGCGGGCCGGGCGCGTCGGGCACCTGAGGCCGTGGGAGGGAGTGGTCCTGCGTCGTCGCGCGGCCCTCCCTCGCAGGTAGGGGGCCGGTCATGCCTGCGTAGGATCTTGTTCCGCTGAGCACCAAGCATGCCCTAGGCTCCTCGCAGCCGGCGACGACGCCGGGCGACGGGGCCGCGACGTCGGTCGCAGAGGGGAGCGCACGGTGCACAGCACGGCGGAGGTGCCCGCGATCGAGACGCGGGGACTGCGCAAGACGTATCGGAGCCGGCGAGGGAGAGCGGTCGGCGTCGAAGGGCTCGACCTCGTGGTCCCCGTGGGCGGCGTCCACGGCTTCCTGGGGCCGAACGGGTCGGGCAAGACCACGACGATCCGGATGCTCCTCGGCCTCGTCCGCGCCGACTCGGGCTCGGCCCGGATCTTCGGTCAGGAGGTCCCGCGGCACCTGCCCGAGGTCGTCGCGCGCGTCGGGGCGATCGTCGAGTCCCCGAAGTTCTTCCCGGCGTTCACGGCGCGCCGGAACCTCGACCTGCTCGCCGCCGCGATCGGTGCGCCCGGCGGACGCGTCGGCGAGGTCCTGGAGGAGGTCGGTCTCTCCGAGCGGGCCGCCGACCGCTACCGCGGGTACTCGCTCGGCATGAAGCAGCGCCTCGCGATCGCCGCGACGCTGCTCAAGGACCCGGACCTGCTCATCTTCGACGAGCCGACGAACGGGCTCGACCCGGCCGGGATCCGCGAGATCCGCGACACCATGCGCGGCCTCGCCGCGCGCGGCAAGACGGTCCTCGTGAGCAGCCACATCCTCGCCGAGGTGGAGCAGGTCGCCGACACCGTCTCGATCATCTCGCGGGGCCGTCTCATCGCGAGCGGTCGCGTGGACGAGCTCATCGGCGCGGGCGGGGCGTCGGTGCGCGTCGGCGTCCCGGACCCGGCCCGTGCCGCGGCGCTCCTGCGCGCGGCCGGCATGACCGTCCGGGAGGACGGCCCGCACCTGCTGGTCGACGCCGTCGCGGACGCCGCGGACATCACGCGGACCCTGGCCGCGCACGACCTGTGGGTGGCCGAGCTCGTGCCGGTCCAGGCGGACCTCGAGTCGGTCTTCCTCGACCTCACGGCCGAGGCCGAGGCCGCCGTCCCCGACCGACCGCACCGCGGTGCCCACGCCGAGGAGGTGGCCGCATGAACCGGCTCGTCACCGCCGAGCTGCGGCGCTACCGCGCGCGGTCGGCGATCCGCTGGCTGTCCGTCGCGACCGTCACCGTCGCGCTCCTCACGGTGCTCGTCGCGTTCCTCGGGAGCCGCCCGACGCCGGCCGTGGAGATCGCCGCAGCCGAGACGGTCTTCGCGGAGCAGCAGGAATGGTGGGAGGACGAAGGCTTCGCGCAGTGCGAGAAGGACGAGGAGCGGGCGCGCGAGAGCGATCCCGCGATCGACTTCGGGTGCGAGGACGGCGAGCCCCGGCTCGAGCACTACCTCACGCCGGTCCCGACGTTCGAGGGCGAGGACGACACGTGGCCGCCGACGGGCGTGCAGACGCTCACGACGCAGCTCCCGTTCCTCGGGCTCGCCGGCCTCGTCATCGGCATCACCTTCGTCACGGCCGAGCTCTCGACCGGCGCGATCGGGCTCTGGCTCACGTTCGAGCCACGGCGACGCCGCGTGTACTGGTCGAAGCTCGCCGCCGCCGCGGTCGCGGTGGTCCCGCTCGCCGCCGTCGCAGCGCTCGTCATGGTCGGCGGGGCGTGGGGCGCGTACGCGGCGAACGACCAGCTCGGCCCGGTCACCGCGCAGACCTGGACGGACCTCGCCGGGCTGTCCGCTCGCGCCGTGGCGGCGACCGCGGCGCTCGCGGCGATCGGTGTCGCCCTGGGGACGCTCGTCCGGCACGCCGCCGCCGCGGTCGGGGTCGTCGCGGGGTGGCTCGTGCTCGAGCGGCTCGCCGTCGCCGCCCTGGACGAGCTCCAGCGCTGGTCCCTCCCCACCAACCTCCTCGCGTGGGTCCAGGGCAGTTCGGGCTACTGGGTCATGACGTGCGAGACCGACGCGACCGGGACGACGTGCGAAGGCGTCGAACGCGTCGTGTCCATGACGCAGGGTGGGCTCGTCCTCGGCGGGGCCACGATCCTCCTGGCCCTGCTCGCCGCCGTGGTGTTCCGCCGTCGCGACGTGTCATGAGCCCCGCTCCGACGTGCGGCCCCGCCGGGACAGATGGGCCGCACGTCGGCCCGCCTGGCCCGCCCGTCGGAGGAGCGCCGCGCCGCACCGTGTCCATCCCGTGAGACGGGCGCCTCGGTACGTGACATCCCCGAAACATGGGCGTACAGTCCCATGACGTGCAGACGATCCTCCTTGTAGTACTTCCTGAGCGCGCCGGCTGAGGCCACGCCCACAGGCTTCGTCAGCGCGCTCACCCCTCGTCCAGCCCGTCATCCGGGTTCGAGGGGTTTTTTGTTGCCACCACAACAGCACAAGCAACCTGTCCAGCACGACGCGACCGGCCCATCCGGCCACCGCGACCGCCGTACCCGCGAGACCCGCGGCGACCGGTGACCGCACCGCGAACGGCACGACCGCACGACCACGGTCGGCTCCGGACCCGGCGGAGCGCCCCCTCGGGGGCGCCCGCCGGACCGAGGCCACGACACGCAGGAGACACCATGGCCCAGGGTCCCACCCCGGCACCCCCGCGACCGGGGGCCGCGGCACCCGCCGCGGCGCCGAAGCCCGCCCCGACGCCCGCGTCCGTCGCGCCCCGCAGCGACGCCCGCCGCGCTCAGGTCCGGCCCGCCCAGCCGACGACGCCCGGCGAGGAGATGACGGGCGCGCAGTCGATCGTCCGCTCGCTCGAGGAGGTCGGCGCCGAGGTCGTCTTCGGCATCCCCGGCGGTGCGATCCTCCCGACGTACGACCCGCTCATGGACAGCAAGCGGCTGCGCCACATCCTCGTGCGGCACGAGCAGGGCGGCGGGCACGCGGCCCAGGGCTACGCCCACGCGACCGGCAGGGTCGGGGTCACCATGGCGACGTCCGGCCCCGGCGCGACGAACCTCGTGACGCCCATCGCCGACGCGAACATGGACTCCATCCCGCTCGTCGCGATCACGGGCCAGGTCGCCGCCGGCGCGATCGGTACGGACGCCTTCCAGGAGGCGGACATCGTCGGCATCACGCTGCCGATCACGAAGCACAACTTCCTCGTCACCGACCCCGACGAGATCCCGCGGACCATCGCCGAGGCGTTCCACATCGCCTCGACCGGCCGGCCGGGTCCCGTGCTCGTCGACATCGCGAAGTCCGCGATGCAGTCGCAGACGACCTTCTCCTGGCCGCAGGACCTCCACCTGCCCGGCTACCACCCGGTCACCAAGCCGCACAGCAAGCAGATCAAGGAGGCCGCGCGCCTGCTCGCGTCCGCACGGCGCCCCGTGCTGTACGTGGGGGGCGGGACGGTGCGGGCGAACGCGACCGCCGAGCTGCGCCGTCTGGTCGACCTCTCCGGCGCAGCGGTGGTCACGACGCTGATGGCACGCGGCGCGGTGCCCGACACCCACCCGCAGAACCTGGGCATGCCCGGCATGCACGGCACGGTCCCCGCCGTGGCGGCGCTCCAGAAGGCCGACCTCATCGTCGCGCTCGGTGCGCGCTTCGACGACCGCGTGACGGGCAAGCTGTCGAGCTTCGCGCCGCACGCCGCGATCGTGCACGCCGACATCGACCCGGCAGAGATCGGCAAGAACCGCGACGTCGACGTCCCGATCGTCGGCGACCTCAAGGAGGTCCTCACCGACCTCGTCCCCGAGCTCGAGCGCGAGCACGCGGCGCAGGGTCAGCCCGACCTCGCGGCCTGGTGGCACCAGATCGACGACTGGCGCGAGACGTACCCGCTCGGGTACACCGAGCCCGACGACGGCCACCTCTCGCCCCAGCGCGTCATCTCCCGGCTCGGGGAGATCGCCGGCCCCGAGGCGCTGTACGTCGCGGGTGTGGGGCAGCACCAGATGTGGGCCGCGCAGTTCATCCGGTACGAGCACCCGCGCACGTGGCTCAACTCGGGCGGCCTCGGCACCATGGGCTTCTCGATCCCCGCGGCCATGGGCGCGAAGGTCGGGCGGCCCGACGCCACCGTGTGGGCGATCGACGGCGACGGCTGCTTCCAGATGACCAACCAGGAGCTCGCGACCTGCACGATCAACGAGATCCCCATCAAGGTCGCGCTGATCAACAACAGCTCGCTCGGCATGGTGCGCCAGTGGCAGACCCTGTTCTACGACAAGCGCTACTCCAACACCGACCTGCACACCGGGCACGGGACCGCGCGCGTGCCGGACTTCGTCAAGCTCGCCGACGCGTACGGGTGCGAGGGCATCCGCGTGGAGTCCGCGGGCGAGGTCGACGCCGCGATCAAGCGCGCGATGGAGATCGACGACCGCCCCGTCGTCATCGACTTCAACGTCTCGCGTGATGCGATGGTGTGGCCGATGGTGGCCGCCGGCGTGAGCAACGACGACATCCAATATGCACGCGGCATCTCGCCCGCGTGGGACCGGGAGGACTGAGCCATGTCCCGCCACACCCTCTCCGTGCTCGTCGAGAACAAGCCCGGCGTGCTGACGCGCGTCGCCGGTCTGTTCGCGCGCCGCGCGTTCAACATCCACTCGCTCGCCGTCGGCCCGACGGAGCACGAGGAGATCTCCCGCATCACCGTCGTCGTCGACGTCGAGGAGCGCCCCCTGGAGCACGTGACCAAGCAGCTCAACAAGCTGGTCAACGTCATCAAGATCGTCGAGCTCGACGCGGCGGCGTCCGTGCAGCGCGAGCTCCTGCTCGTCAAGGTCCGTGCCGACGGCGCGAACCGCACGGGCGTGCTCGAGGTCGTCAACCTGTTCCGCGCCAAGGTGGTCGACGTCGTCCCCGACGCCGTGACGATCGAGGCCACCGGCACGGGGGAGAAGCTCGACGCCCTGCTCGGCGCGCTCGAGCCCTACGGCGTCCGCGAGATCGTCAAGTCCGGGACCGTCGCCGTGGGGCGCGGCGCGCGCTCCATCACCGACCGAGCGCTGGAACGCGTCGTCCGGTCGGCCTGACCATCACCTACCCTCCCACCAGACCTGCAGACCCTGCACCGCACCGAAGAACGAGGAGATCCACCGTGGCTGAGCTGTTCTACGACGACGACGCCGACCTGTCCATCATCCAGAGCAAGAAGGTCGCGGTCGTCGGCTACGGGAGCCAGGGGCACGCGCACGCGATGAACCTGCGTGACTCCGGCGTCCAGGTGGTCATCGCGCTCAAGGAGGGCTCGAAGTCGATCGCGAAGGCGACCGACGCGGGCTTCGAGGTCAGGACGGTCGCCGAGGCCGCGACCTGGGCCGACCTGATCATGATCCTCGCGCCGGACCAGCACCAGCGCTCGATCTACAACGACGAGATCAAGCCGAACCTCGCGGCCGGCAAGACGCTCGCGTTCGCGCACGGCTTCAACATCCGGTTCGGCTACATCGAGGCTCCCGAGGGCGTCGACGTCGTCCTCGTCGCGCCGAAGGCGCCGGGCCACACGGTCCGTCGCGAGTTCGTCGCCGGTCGCGGCATCCCCGACATCATCGCGGTCGAGAAGGACGCCTCGGGCCACGCCTGGGAGACGGCGCTGTCGTACGCGAAGGCCATCGGCGGCACGCGCGCGGGCGTCATCAAGACGACCTTCACGGAGGAGACCGAGACCGACCTGTTCGGCGAGCAGGCCGTCCTCTGCGGTGGTGTGTCGCAGCTCGTCCAGTACGGCTTCGAGACCCTCACCGAGGCGGGCTACCAGCCAGAGATCGCCTACTTCGAGGTGCTGCACGAGCTCAAGCTCATCGTCGACCTCATGTGGGAGGGCGGCATCGCCAAGCAGCGCTGGTCCGTCTCCGACACGGCCGAGTACGGCGACTACGTCTCCGGCCCGCGCGTCATCGACCCGCACGTCAAGGAGAACATGCAGGCCGTCCTCGCCGACATCCAGTCCGGCGCGTTCGCGCAGCGCTTCATCGACGACCAGGACGCCGGTGCCCCCGAGTTCCACCGCCTGCGCGAGCAGGGTGCCCAGCACCCGATCGAGAAGGTCGGCAAGGACCTGCGTGCGCTCTTCGCGTGGAAGCAGCAGGACGCGGACTACACGGACGGGTCGGCTGCTCGCTGAGCCTCTCCTGAGTTTCTTTCGCTCGCCTTCCGGGGTGGGTGACCCCTGTCGCGCGATCTACCATCCGCGGTGCTCGTCCCTCGCGAGGCTCCCGCCAGACCCACCACGATCGCGCGACAGGGGTCACCCACCCGTCTTCGTGCGGGGCGACACGACCTGGACGAAGGGCGAAGACCGGGCACTTCGACGCGCGCTGGGACAGGATGAGGGCATGACGGTACCGACGGGAGATCCGATGGCAGACGGCGAGAACAGCGGCGGGCCGGAGACGGCGGAGCCCGTGGAGCTCGTCGGCGCGACCGACGAGCAGGCGCAGGAGATCCTCGCCTTCTGGGAGGTCGCGCGACCGAGCGCGGGTCTCGGCAAGATCGGCGTCGTCATCGGTCAGGGCGTGACCGAGAGCATGCCTCCGGCCGCCTGGTCGTTCGGTGACAACCCGGACCTCGCCGACTCGCTGCTCGCGGCCGTCCTCTCCGGTGCGAAGACGGCGACGTCGTCGTCCCTGTGGGAGTACGACGACGAGACGCCCGTCCCCGAGAAGGGTGAGCTGTCGATCCTGCTCGACGGCGCAGGGCACCCCCGGGCGCTCATCCGGACGACGGCGGTCGACGTCGTGCCGTTCGGCGACGTGGATGCGGACTTCGCCCTCGCGGAGGGGGAGGACGACGGGTCGCTCGAGGCGTGGCGCGAGGGACACCGGCGCTATTTCGCCCGCGTCCTCGAGCGGGACGTGCCCGAGGACATGCCGGTGGTGTGCGAGCGGTTCGAGCTGCGCTACCCGCGATAGCGCCGGACTACCCCGAGACGGTGGGCATGGCGGCGGGCGCGTGGCCGGGCCGACCCGCCGCGGCGAGCAGGAGCGCGCGCACGTCCTGCGCGACGACGGAGCGCGCACCCCGCAGGACGGCCAGCTCGGGCACGGCGCTGGTGACGATCGACCCGGTCGCCTGGTCGGTCTCGCGCAGGAGGCGGGCGGTCTCCTCGGCGAGCGCCGCGCCTGCCGCGACGCCGGTCGGACCGCCCAGGACCACGGCGTCGGGCTCGAGGATCGCGACCACCGGCCGCAGGACCACCGCCACGCGCCGCGCGAGGTCGGCGACGACGGCGTCCACGGCAGGGGTCCCGACGTGCAGGGCGAGGGCGTCGACCACCGTGTCGTAGGGAGTGCCCTCGGCGACGCCGGGAACTCCTGCACGGACGGAGATCTCGACGATCCGCAGGCCGCCGACGAGGTCCTGGGCGTTGACGGAGTCGTCGATGTGGTCGGCCGGCACGGGCAGGTAGCCGATCTCGCCGGCGCCGCCCGCCGTCCCCCGGTGGACCCGGCCGTCGACCCACGACCCCAGGCCGATGCCCTCGCCCAGCCACAGGAGGCTGAAGCTGGCGTCCGCGCGGCCGGCGTCCCGCTCGGCGATGGCAGCGAGGTTGACGTCGTTCTCGATGCGGAACGAGACGCCGAGCGCGTTCTCGAGGTGCGCGCGCAGTCCGTGCTGCGGCCAGCCGGGCAGCTCGCCGACGAGGGCGAGGTCCCCGCTGCGCTGGTCGGGTGCGGCCTGCACGCCGACGACGGCGCACGCGACCCGTTCCTGCGGGACCCCCGCGGCTGCGCACGCGTCGCGGCACGCGGTGCGGACGTCGTCGACCGCGGTCCGGTCCGGACCGGACCGGACGACCGTGTCGCCGAGCGGACGTCCCAGGGCATCCACGACGCTGGCCCGGACGCCGCCGGGCAGGACGTCCAGGGCGAGCCCCACCACGACGTCGGTGCGCGCCGAGTAGGTCACCGCCTGCGGTCCGCGCGCCCCCTGGACCACGCCCGTCGCCTCGATGAGGCCCGACTCCTCGAGCCGTGCGACGATCTGGGAGGCGGTCGGCCGCGAGACGCCGGTGCGGTCGCCGATCTGCGAGCGTGTCATGGGCCCCTCGTCGAGGAGGAGCTCGAGCGCCGCACGGTCGTTGATCGTGCGCAGCAGCCCTGGCGTCCCGGGGATCCTCGACGCGGAGGGAACGGTCATCGGTCGTCCTTCGAACGGGCTTTAAGAAAGTTTCCTCACTGTGCCTGGTCGTGGGTTTGCAGCGCAACTCGGTCGCGGCCGGCGCGGGGCAGTGCGGGGGCGGCGCGATCGTCCGAGAGATGAGACCAGCGTCCCGAGGGGTGGTTGGCGGGCGTAGGGTCGACGGCATGACGCGCACCATTGATCTGGCAGTCGTCGCCGGCGACGGCATCGGGACCGAGGTCGTCGAGCAGGGCCTCGCCGTGCTCGAGTCCGTGCTCTCCGGTACGGACGTGAAGGTCACGACGACGCCCTTCGACCTGGGTGCGCGGCGCTGGCACGCGACGGGGGAGACCCTGACGGACGCCGACCTCGAGGCGATCCGCGGCCACGACGCGATCCTGCTGGGCGCGATCGGCGACCCGACCGTGCCGTCCGGCGTCCTCGAGCGCGGGCTGCTCCTCAAGCTGCGCTTCGCGCTCGACCACTACGTGAACCTGCGTCCCGGCAAGCTCTACCCCGGCGTGACGTCTCCGCTGGCCGACCCGGGCGAGATCGACTTCGTCGTCGTGCGCGAGGGGACCGAGGGCCCGTACGTCGGCAACGGCGGCGCGCTGCGCACCGGGACGCCGCACGAGATCGCGACCGAGGTGTCGGTCAACACCGCGTTCGGCGTGGAGCGTGTCGTGCGTGACGCGTTCGCCCGTGCCCAGGCCCGCCCGCGCAAGCACCTGACGCTCGTGCACAAGCACAACGTCCTCGTGCACGCCGGCCACCTGTGGCGCCGCACCGTCGAGGCCGTGAACGCCGACTTCCCCGACGTGACGACGGACTATCTGCACGTCGACGCCGCGACCATCTTCCTCACCACGAACCCCTCGCGGTTCGACGTCATCGTGACGGACAACCTGTTCGGCGACATCCTCACCGACCAGGCCGCCGCGATCACCGGCGGCATCGGCCTCGCGGCGTCCGCGAACATCAACCCGGACCGCACCGCGCCGTCGATGTTCGAGCCGGTCCACGGCTCCGCGCCCGACATCGCCGGTCAGGGCAAGGCCGACCCCACCGCGACGGTGCTGTCCGTCGCGCTGCTGCTCGACCACCTCGGGCTCGCCGACGAGGCGCAGCGCGTCGAGGCGGCCGTCGCGGCCGACCTCGCCGACCGAGGCGCCGGTGGTGGCCGAGTACGCTCGACGGCCGAGGTGGGCCGCGAGCTCGCCGCTCGCGTCGCAGGCTGAGCCGTCGACCGGTGCTCCGGCACCGGCGGGCCAGTCCTACGCCTCGGTCGTCGTCACCCCGGACCGGAACCCCTCCCGTTCTGACCCGGTGACGCCGTCGCGACGTCGTGCTGCCCGCGCAGGGCGGGCGGTCGTGGAAAACTAGGCGGAGACCACCCGGGTCGCCAGGTGAAAGGCCTCATGATGAGCACCCCGCTTGCAGCGCAGCACCAGCCGTCCTCCTCGACGGAGGACCTCATCGCCCTGTTCGACGTCCGTCGTTCGGACGCGCCCCGCCCGCCCGCGGAGCGCGAGGCCGCGATCGCGGCCCCCAAGTTCGGCACGGTCTTCACCGACCACATGGCGCGGATCAGCTGGAACTCGACCGACGGGTGGGTCGACCGCCGCATCGAGAAGTACGGTCCGCTGCAGATCGACCCGGCGACCGCCGTCCTGCACTACGGGCAGGAGATCTTCGAGGGCATGAAGGCGTACCGGCACGCCGACGGCTCCGTGTGGACGTTCCGTCCCGAGGCGAACGCCGCGCGGTTCGCGCGCTCGGCGCACCGCCTGGCGCTGCCGGCCCTCTCGGTGGACGACTTCGTCGGATCCGTCACGGCGCTCGTGCGCACGGACGTCGACTGGGTCCCGACGGGGGAGGAGGCGAGCCTGTACCTGCGCCCGTTCATGTACGCGTCGGAGGCGTTCCTCGGCGTGCGCCCGTCCCTCGAGGCGGAGTACCTCGTCATCGCGTCGCCCGTCGGGCCCTACTTCTCGGGCGGCGTGAAGCCCGTGTCGATCTGGGTGGACCGCGAGTACAGCCGTGCCGGCGCGGGCGGCACGGGAGCCGCGAAGTGCGGCGGGAACTACGCGTCGAGCCTGCTGCCGCAGGTCGTCGCGCAGCAGCACGGGTGCGAGCAGGTGTGCTTCCTCGACGCGAGCACCCGCACGTTCCTCGAGGAGCTCGGCGGCATGAACGTGTTCGTCGTGCGGGCCGACGGCTCCGTGGAGACGCCCGAGCTCAGCGGCTCGATCCTCGAAGGCGTGACGCGCTCGTCGATCATCCAGCTCCTCACGGACCGGGGTCACGAGGTCGTCGAGCGGCGCATCCCGCTGGCCGAGCTCCTCGACGACATCCGCGACGGGTCCGTCACCGAGGTGTTCGCCTGCGGCACGGCGGCGGTGATCACGCCCATCGGCCGTCTCGCCGGGTCCGACTTCGACGAGACCATCGCGGACGGCGAGGCTGGCCAGCTGACCATGGCCGTCCGCACCGAGCTCACGGACATCCAGACGGGCCGCTCCGCCGACCGGCACGGCTGGCTGCGCCGCCTCGCCTGAGTCCTCCTCCAGCTCGTGCCCGACGCCGGGGCGCGCCTCCCGCCGGAGGCGCGCCCCGGCGTCGGGCACGTGGGGAGCGGCGTCAGACGGCCGGGCGCCGGACGATCGTGCGGCCTGCGACACCGGCGAGCAGCGACCACACGGCGATCCCGATGAGCAGGTTGATCAGCCCGGAGAGCGCCGCGGCGGTCATGTCGTCCGTCCACGCGAACGGCAGGACGGCGATCACCACGATGACGAGCGCCATGATCCAGCCGAAGAAGGCACGCGGGCGCGGCGTGCTGAGGATGAGCAGGTGGAGCAGCCCTGCCGCGAGGATCGCGAGGATCGCACCGTCGATCGCCCAGGCGGCCTGCTGGGAACCGGTCGAGAAGAGGTCGGGCGGCGGGACGAGCGTGATCGTGAAGATGCGCTCGAACACGATGACGCCGATCAGCCCGATGAGCGCGGCGACCAGCGCCGTGGCGGCCGCGCCCGCCCAGAAGCGTCCGGCCTCGACGGTCAGACGCGGGTCGGCGGGGCTCACCGTGCGCTGCGGCTCGGGGAAGTCGGCGCGGGGGTCGTGCGTCGGGGGCAGCGCGGGCGGCTGGCCCTGCGCGGCACCGCTCGGCTGGACCGGGGGCTGTCCGTAGCGTCGGGTCTGGGGGTTCTGCGGGTCGTACCCGGGTGTCGGGTCGCTCATCGTCACTCCTCCGTCGGTCGCGTCGCGTCGCACCCGAGCCGCGCACGAGCTGCACGCTCCTGCCCAGTGGGTGGACGCTCTCGTCCATCCTGTCGGACTGTGGCACGATGTGCCCTGTGACACACCTCGTCTCCCAGCTCATTATCGAGTAGCGCGTCCGGTAGCACTCACCGGACGCGCAGACCTCCCGCACCCTCGGGGGGTCTTTTTGTTGCCGGGCACCACCCACGCCCGGCGACGCGGACGCCGGGCCCGTCGCCTCACGAGGGCTCGACCCGGCCTCCTGGGAGCGGGAGCCCCACCCGACGAACGGCAGGAAGAAGCACCATGACCTCGGTGACGACCCCCGGGACCGACCCTCGCAGCCCCCGGGTCTTCCACGTCTACGACACGACCCTGCGCGACGGCGCGCAGCAGGAGGGCATGAACCTCTCCGTCGCGGACAAGCTGGCCATCGCGCCGCTGCTCGACGAGCTGGGCGTCGGGTTCGTCGAGGGCGGCTGGCCCGGTGCCGTGCCGAAGGACACCGAGTTCTTCCGCCGCGCCGCCAAGGAGCTGCACCTGCGCAACGCGGTGCTGGCCGCCTTCGGCGCGACGCGCAAGGCGGGCCTTCGCGCGTGGGACGACCCGCAGGTCCGAGCCCTGCTCGACTCCGAGGCGCCGGTCGTCACGCTCGTCGCCAAGTCCGACGTCCGGCACGTCGAGCGCGCCCTGCGCACGACGCCCGACGAGGGCCTCGCGATGATCACCGACACGGTCTCGTTCCTCGTGGGGGAGGGGCGGCGCGTCGTCGTCGACGCCGAGCACTTCTTCGACGGCTACCGGCACGACCCGGCGTACACGCGCGCCGCCGTCCACGCGGCGTTCGACGCCGGCGCCGAGGTCGTCGCGCTGTGCGACACCAACGGCGGCATGCTGCCCACCTGGGTCGGCGAGATCGTCACGGAGCTGCGCGACGCCGTCGGGCTCGTCCACGGTCGGGACGCGCTCCCGGGCGACCGGCTGCTGGGGATGCACGCGCACAACGACTCGGGCTGCGCCGTCGGGAACACGCTCGCCGCCGTAGAGGCCGGCGCGGCGCACGTCCAGGGCACGGTGAACGGCTACGGCGAGCGCACGGGCAACGTCGACCTCCTCACGGTCGTCGCGAACCTCGAGCTCAAGTACGGTCTGCGCACGCTCGCGGGCGGCGGGCTCGACGAAGCGACCCACATCGCGCACGCCGTCTCGGAGATCACCAACATCTCGCCCTACGCGCGCCAGCCGTACGTCGGAGCGAGCGCGTTCGCCCACAAGGCGGGGCTCCACGCGAGCGCCATCAAGGTCGACCCGGACCTCTACCAGCACATCGACCCGACCGCCGTAGGCAACGACATCCGCATGCTCGTCTCCGACATGGCCGGCCGTGCGTCCATCGAGCTCAAGGGTCGCGAGCTCGGGTTCGACCTCTCCGGCCAGGGCGAGCTCCTCACGCGCGTCACCCACCGCGTCAAGGACGACGAGGCGAACGGCTACACCTACGAGGCCGCCGACGCGTCCTTCGAGCTCCTGCTGCGCGAGGAGATGACGGGCGAGCGGCCGGGATACTTCCGGGTCGAGAGCTGGCGCACGATCATCGAGCGGGCCGGCTCGCGCGGGACGGAGGCGACTGCCGAGGCGACCGTCAAGCTGCACGCCGGCGGCGAGCGCATCGTCACCACCGGCGAGGGCAACGGGCCGGTCAACGCGCTCGACCACGCGCTGCGGCTCGCGCTCACCCGCGTCTACCCCGAGATCGAGGAGTTCGAGCTCATCGACTTCAAGGTCCGCATCCTCGACACCGAGCAGGGAACCGACGCGATCACGCGCGTGCTCATCGAGACCACCGACGGCTCGACGTCGTGGTCGACCGTCGGGGTCGGCCCGAACCTCATCGAGGCCGCGTGGGAGGCGTTGACGGACTCGGCGATCTTCGGGCTCGTGCACGCGGGGGTCGAGCCCCGCTGAGTCTTGGCGCGGAGAGCGGGCCCGCAGGCGGGCTCTTCGCGGGGGTGGGTTCGTGTGGGCGAGTCCGCGGGCGGGCCTCCGCGGGCGGACCTTCGCGGGCGGGGTCGCGGGTCTACCATCCGGCCGCTCGTTCCTCGCGGCCTCCCGCCAGACCCGCCACGACCCGCGACCCCGCCCGCTCCGGCCCGCCCGCTCCGGCCCGCCCGCTTGTCCGTCGCCTCTCCGTCTCCGCGAGGTAGAGCCGTGGTGCGCGAGGAAGAGCCGTGGTTGCGCGCGGTAGCACCGCGGTCGGGCCCGACGTCGGGCGGCTGGGTCTGTCGTGCCGGGCTTAGGCTGGGCGGGTGCGTGGTGAGTACAAGGTTCCCGGTGGCAAGCTCGTGGCGGTCGACGTCGAGGTGGAGGAGGGGCGGCTCGCGCGCGTCGCGGTGAGCGGCGACTTCTTCCTCGAGCCCGACGACGCGCTCGAGGACATCGACGGTGCCCTGACCGGGATGCCGGAGTCGGCGACCGTGGCGCAGCTCGCGAACGCGGTGCAGAGCGTGATCGGCGACGGTGTGACGATGATCGGGTTCTCGCCCGAGGCCGTCGCGATCGCGGTGCGGCGCGCGCTCGGTCATGCGACGGGATGGCACGACCACGAGTTCGAGGTGATCCACGAGGGACCCGAGAGCCCGGCGATGCACCTCGCGCTCGACCAGGTGCTCACCGAGGAGCTCGACGCCGGCCGGCGCGGCCCGACGCTACGCATCTGGGAGTGGGCGTCGCCCGCCGTGATCATCGGATCCTTCCAGTCGCTGCGCAACGAGGTCGACGCCGAGGGTGCCGAGCGGCACGGCGTCACGGTGGTGCGCCGGATCTCGGGCGGCGGGGCGATGTTCGTCGAGCCCGGGAACACGATCACGTACTCGCTCTACGTCCCGGCGTCGCTCGTCGAAGGGCTGAGCTTCGAGCGGTCGTACGCGTTCCTCGACGACTGGGTGCTCGGGGCGCTCGCCGAGGTCGGCGTGGAGGCGACGTACAAGCCGCTCAACGACATCGCGTCTCCCGCGGGCAAGATCGCCGGGGCGGCGCAGAAGCGCCTGCGCGGGGGAGCGGTGCTCCACCACGTGACGATGGCGTACGACATCGACGCCGACAAGATGACCGAGGTGCTCCGCATCGGCCGCGAGAAGCTCTCCGACAAGGGCACGACGAGCGCGAACAAGCGCGTCGACCCCGTGCGCTCGCAGACGGGCATGGCGCGCGAGGACGTCATCGAGGCGTTCAAGGCGCACTTCCGCGCGCGCTACCGCACGGTCGACGGCAAGGTCACGCCCGAGGAGCGCGTACAGGCCGAGGAGCTCGCGCGGTCGAAGTTCTCGACGCCGGAGTGGACCTCGCGCGTCCCCTGACGCGGGTGGAGCGCGGCCCGCGCCCAGAACTGCGGTACTACCTCGCGGAGCTGCGGTACTACCTCGCCGGTGGCGGGGTGCCTCGGCGAGCCGGCGATGGTCAAGATCCTGCAACATCCGTGCGCCGGGCTTCCGTTCGCGGCGCTCTGGCAGTAATCTCCACGCATACGCCCATTGATGGAAGTAAGTTTCACACCGCGCCGGCCGTCTCGGCAGCGCGAGGCGCATCAGGGCACACGACCCGGCCGTCCCCCCAGCGGCCGACCAGAAAGGAAGTGTCACGGCATGCAGCGACGCAGCACGGTGGCCGTCACGGGCACCCTCCTCCTCGCACTCGGGCTGTCCGCGTGCGGCGGGTCGGACGGCGGCGGTGACGCGGACAGCTCCGCGGAATCCGGTTCCGGCGACTACACGGGCGAGACCCTCACCGTCTGGATCATGGAGGGCACCAACCCCGACGCCGACGCGTTCTTCGACGAGGTGACGACCGCTTTCAAGGAAGAGACGGGCGCCGACCTCCAGATCGAGTTCCAGCCGTGGGCGAGCGCCCACGACAAGTTCACGACCTCCATCGCGGGCGGCACCACGCCCGACGTCGCGGAGGTCGGCACCACGTGGACCGGCGAGTTCGCCGAGGTGGGCGCGCTCTCGGACCTCACCGACAAGATCTCCGAGGCTGGGCTGGAGGAGGACCTCGTGCCCGGCCTGGTCGAGTCGGCGACGCTCGACGGCGGCATCTACGGCATGCCCTGGTACGCCGGCGTCCGGTCGATCGTCTACCGCACGGACCTGTTCGAGGCCGCAGGCATCGAGCCCCCGACCTCGTGGGACGAGCTCGCCGAGGCGGCCGACGCGCTCAAGGCCGCCGACCCCGAGATCATCCCGTTCCCTGTCGCGGGTGACAGCCAGTACGGCGCCATGCCGTTCATCTGGGGCGCGGGCGGTGACCTCGCGACGCAGGACGGCGACACCTGGACGTCGGAGATCAACTCTCCCGAGTCGGTCGAAGGGCTCGAGTTCTACACCGGCCTCGCGACCGAGCACGGCTTCTCGACCGCCGCGGCCACGACGTGGAAGGAGACCGACCTCCTCGCGGCGTTCGAGCAGGGCCAGGTCGGCATGATGATCTCCGGCTCGTGGACGCCGGGGAAGATCTTCGCCGACGTCCCCGACATGGAGGGCAAGATCGGCGCCTTCCCGATCCCGGGCCAGACCGAGGGTACGTCGGACTCGTTCCTCGGCGGCTCGCACCTCGGTGTCTTCGCCGAGAGCGACAAGCAGGACCTCGCCTGGGAGTTCGTCGAGATGATGACGACGGGCGAGCTCGCGGAGGAGTGGGGCCAGCAGTCCGGCTACTTCCCGGGCCAGACGTCGCTCCTCGAGAAGGTCATCGAGGAGGACGACCCGCTGGTCGCGCCGTTCGCCGAGCAGATGGTCGAGGCCGGCCGGTCCGTGCCGGTGACGCCGCTGTACGGCCAGATCCAGGGCAAGAAGACGCTCGAGACGATGCTGCAGTCGATCCTCTCGGGCAGCGCGAGCGTCCAGGAGGCGGCCGACACCGCCGCCGCCGACATGGACGAGACGTTCGGTTCCTGACCGGACGCGACCGGCGCCGGGCCGCGGTGATCCCGCGACCCGGCGCCCGTCGCCTCGCCCGAACCTCTCCCGCACGGCCGCGCGCCCGGACGACACGCAAGGACGACCATGGCAGACCAGAGAGCCGCTCCCGGCGCCTCGGTGGACCCGGCAGGACCGGGCGCCCCCGCGCCGTCGGCCACCACCCCGACCCGCCCCCCGCGGCGCAGACCCGGACTGGGGCACCGGTCCGCCCTGCGGCCCTGGCTGCTGCTCGGCCCGGCGCTCGTCGTGCTCGGCGTGCTGCTCCTGTGGCCGCTCGTGCGCGTCGTCCTCCTGTCCCTCCAGGACTACGGGCTGCGGCAGATCGCGAGCGGCGAGTCGAACTGGATCGGCCTGCAGAACTACGCCGACATCCTCGGCGACAGCTACCTGTGGACCGTCGTCCTGCCGAACACCGTGCTCTTCGCGCTCGCGTGCGTCGTGCTCACGGTGGTGCTCGGCACGGCGGTCGCGCTGTTCCTCAACACGCTCGGACCGGTGTGGAGGGGCGTCGGCGCGACGGCGATCATGGTCGCCTGGGCAGTGCCCGCCATCACCGGCACGTACGTGTGGGTCTGGATCTTCGACCCGCTCAACGGCCTCGTCGCGTCCGTCCTCGAGGGCGTCGGCGCGATCGAGCCCGGGACCGTCAACTGGTTCACCGAGCGGCTGTCGTTCTACGCGATCGCGACGCTCAACGTCGTGCACCACGGATTCCCGTTCGTCGCCATCACGGTGCTCGCGGGCCTCATGACCATCCCGCACGAGCTGCACGAGGCCGCCAAGGTCGACGGCGCGTCGGCGTGGCGCCGGTTCTGGTCCATCACCGCGCCGATCCTGCGCCCGGTGTTCGCCGTCGTGACGATCCTGTCGACGATCTGGGACTTCAAGGTCTTCACGCAGATCTATCTGATGCCCGGCGGCAACGGCGGCAACAAGGACGTGTTCAACCTCGGCGTGTGGTCGTACATCGAGTCGTTCGCGCAGGGCAAGTACGGCATGGGCGCGGCGATCGCCGTGCTCCTCACCTTCATCCTGCTCGGCATCACGCTCGTGTACATGCGCACCCTGTTCAAGGAGGAGGAGCTGTGAGCGCCCCGACCCTCGACCGCGAGGCGCAGGTGCTGCGCGCGCACCGCCGCCGCCCCGGCGCGGCCGGCGCGAAGACGGCCGGCATGGTCGCGCTGCTGCTCTTCTCGCTCTTCCCCGCGTACTGGATGTTCTCCTCGGCGATCGACCCGGAGGCCGCGACGCGCGGCGCCCGGCTGCTGCCGGCCGGCGTCACGTGGGACAACTTCCTCACGGTGATCGACGACGGCGGCTTCGGTCAGTACCTGCGCAACTCGGTGATCGTCGCGGTCGGCACGGTGCTCGCGTCGTCGATCATCGCGCTGCTCGCGGCCGTCGCGGTCAGCCGCTTCCGCTTCCGGTTCCGCCGGTCGATGCTCGTGCTCATCCTCATGGTGCAGATGGTGCCCCTCGAGGCGCTCGTCATCCCGCTCTTCCTGCAGATGCGCACGCTCAACATGCTCAACTCGCTGCTCGGGCTGACGGTCGTCTACCTCGCGTTCGCCCTGCCGTTCGCGATCTGGACGCTGCGCGGGTTCGTCGCGGCCGTGCCGGTCGAGCTCGAGGAGGCCGCCTACCTGGACGGCGCGTCGTGGGGCCGGATGTTCTGGCGGATCCTCGTGCCGCTCGTCGCCCCGGGTGTCGTCGCGACGAGCGTCTTCTCCTTCATCACGGCGTGGAACGAGTTCATTTTCGCGCTGACGTTCCTGCAGCAGTCGAGCAAGTACACGGTGCCGATCGGCCTGCAGAAGTTCTTCGGCGAGAACACCACCGACTGGGGCGCGGTCATGGCCGCGTCGACGATCATCACCCTGCCCGTGCTGATCTTCTTCGTGGCCGTCCAGCGCAACCTCTCGTCGGGCCTCACCGCCGGGTCGGTGAAGGGATGAGCCACCGGATGGCCGACCAGACCGCGGACGAGATCGTCCACGCCGTCAACGGCGTCCTCCTGCCGGGCTTCACCGGCACCGAGGAACCTCCGTCGTGGCTCGTCGACGCCGCCCTGCACGGGCTCGCGGGCGTCCTGTACTTCGGCCACAACACGCCCGACGTCGCGACGACCGCCAGGCTCTCGGCGCGCCTGCGCGAGATCGCGCCGGACCTGCTGATCGCCGTCGACGAGGAGGGCGGCGACGTGTCGCGGCTCGAGGCCGCGACGGGGTCGGGCATCCCCGGCAACGCCGCGCTCGGCGTGGTGGACGACGTCGCGCTCACCGAGACGGTCGGGCGTGCGCTCGGGCGCCTGCTCACCGCGACCGGCATCGACCTGGACCTCGCGCCCGACCTCGACGTGAACTCCGACCCCGACAACCCCGTCATCGGCGTGCGGTCGTTCGGCGCCGACCCGGCGCTCGTCGCGCGGCACGGCGCCGCGTTCGTCCGCGGCCTGCACGCGGGCGGCGTGGGCGCGTGCGGCAAGCACTTCCCGGGGCACGGCGCGACGAACGTCGACTCCCACCTGTCGCTGCCGGTCGTCGACGCGAGCCTCGACGAGCTCCACGCCCGCGACCTGCCGCCGTTCGCCGCGACCGTCGGGGCGGCCGTCGCGCCCGAGGAGCGGCTCGACGCGGCGATGACCGCGCACCTCGTGGTCCCGGCCCTCGGGGCGCTGCCCGGGACGCTCGAGCCCGCCGTCGCGGACCTTGCCCGCTCGCTGGGCTTCGACGGCCCGATCGTCACCGACGCGCTCGACATGGGCGCGCTCGCGGCGTACGCGGGCCGTGCGGGCGCCACCTCCGGCACCGGCACCGATGCTGCTGTCGGCCGAGCCGACGAGACCCCCGACGGCGGACCGCACGACGTCGGCGAGGTCGCCGTCCGCGCGATCGAGGGCGGCGCCGACCTGCTCTGCCTCGGGACCACGGTGGGCCGTGACGACGAGACGCTGTTCCGGCAGGCGCAGGACGCGCTCGTCGGCGCGGTCGCCTCGGGCCGCGTGCCGCTCGACCGGCTGCGGACCTCCGCGGCCCGCACCGCCCGGGCCCGCGTCGCGATCCGCACGCGCCAGGCGGCGTCCGGCGTGGTCTGCTCGCCCGCGGCGGCCGTCGCGGCGCTCGCGGACCTCGAGACCGTGGGGGCGGACGCCGCCGCGCGCGCCGTCCATGTCCTCGCCGTGCGTGACGGCGCCGTCGCGACGGCGCGGCCCGGAGGGCTCGCGGCCGGGCCGGCCCCGAGCGGACCGCCGCCGCTCCCGGTGACTGGAGTGCCCGACGTCGTCGACCTGCGCCTGCGGTACGACCACGCCGCGGGACGCACCGCGCAGCACGTGCAGCGCGCGCTGGACGAGGCGTTCGCCCCGGGTGTCGTGCGGCACCTGCGGCCCACGGACGACGACGCGTGGTCGCACGTCCTCGCCGACGTCACCGCCTCCGACCGTCCGCTCGTCGTCCTCACCCGCGAGCCCGTGCCGGGCTCGGGCGAGCGCGCGCGTCTCGACGCGCTGCTCGCGGCGCGGCCGGAGCTGGTCGTCGTGCACACAGGGTTCCCGGGCGCCGTCGAGCAGTGGTTCGGCCGCCCCGGGGAGGGCGGCACCGTGCCCGCCGCGGTGGTCGTCGCGTGCGGGACCGGACGCGCGAACGCGCGCGCCGCCGTCGGGCTCCTCGCGGGCCCTGCGGCACCCGGCGTCCTCGCCCGCCCCGACGCGGAGGTGCCCCGGTGATCGTCCTCGGCCTGTCCTCCGGCACGTCGGTCGACGCCATCGACGCCGCCGCCGCCGACTTCTCGCTCGGCCCTGACGGCGTCCTGCGCGTGCGGCCCCTCGGCCACACGGAGTACGCGTGGCCGGCCGCGCTGCGCGAGCGCATCCTCAAGGCGCTCCCGCCCGCGGCGGTCGACGTCGCGGAGGTCGCTCAGCTCGACACGCTCATCGGCAAGGAGCTCGGGCGCGCCGGGCGCCGGGCGATCGACGACGTCGCGGGAGGGGACGCCGACCTCGTCGCGTCGCACGGGCAGACGATCTACCACTGGGTGGTCGGGGCGCGGACGCGCGGGACGCTCCAGCTCGGCAGCGCCGCGTGGATCGCCGAGCACGTCAAGCGCCCGGTGATCAGCGACTTCCGCGTCGCGGACGTCGCGGCCGGCGGCCACGGCGTCCCGCTCGTCAGCGTGCTCGACGCGCTGTGGCTGGGCCGGGACGCGGCCGACGAGGGGTCGGGGCTGACCGCCGCGCTCAACGTCGGCGGCATCGCGAACGTCACGCTCGTCGGGCGCGTCGACGACCCCGTCACCGGTTGGGACACCGGACCGGGGAACTGCCTCCTCGACGTCGCCGTCGCCGAGCTCACGGACGGGCGGCTCGCGTACGACCGCGACGGCGCGCTCGCCGCGCAGGGGTCGGTCGACGACGTCGCGCTCGCGGCCCTGCTCGACGACCCGTACTTCTCCGCCCCCGCGCCGAAGTCCACGGGTCGAGAGCTGTTCGACGCCACGTACGTCCAGCGGCGCCTCGCCACGGTCCGGCCCGACCTCACGGGACCCGACCTCGTCGCGACGCTCACCGAGCTGACGGCCGTCAGCGTGGCCGACGCGCTCGCCGGGCACGACGTGCGCCGCGTCGTCGTCTCGGGCGGCGGCGCGCACAACCCCGTGCTGGTCGACCGGCTGCGGGCCGCGCTCGACCGGCGCGTCGCCGCCGGGTACGCCGTCGTGACGTCGGACGAGCTCGGGCTGCCGGTCGACGCCAAGGAGGCCTACCTGTTCGCCCTCCTCGGCTTCCTGTCCGCGCACGGCCTGCCGGGCACTGCCCAGGGCGAGCACCGGCGTCGGGCCACCGGGGCACGACGCGCCGTCGTGCTCGGGTCGCTCACGCCCGCCGGGCCGCTGCCGTGGCCCGCCGCGACGACGCCCGTGCGGCGGATGGTCCTCGCCAACTCGCCGCGGGGACTCGTCCCGCGGGATCCGGGCCCGACGCCGGGACCGACGAAGGGAAGCACCCGATGACCGACCCCACGACGACCACCGAGGACTGGCACGACCTGCTGCGCCTCGCGTCGCCGACCGAGGAGCGCAACCCGCGCACCACGGACGTCGACCTGCTGCCGACGGCGGACGTCGTGCGCCGCATCACCGACGAGGACGCGACGGTCGCGGACGCGGTGCGCGCGCAGCGCGACCGGATCGCCGAGGCGGTCGACCTCGCGGTCGGGGCGCTGGGTGCCGGGGGACGGGTGCACTACGTCGGCTCGGGCACGTCGGGGCGGCTCGGCGTGCTCGACGCGGTCGAGCTGCTGCCGACCTACGGCGTGGGGGAAGAGTGGTTCGTCGCGCACCTCGCGGGCGGCGTCGGGGCCATGATGCTCGCGGTGGAGGGCGCCGAGGACGACGTCGAGCTCGGTCGACGCGACGTCGACGCGGTCGGCCCGCACGACGTCGTCGTCGGGCTCGCCGCGAGCGGTCGCACGCCGTACGTGCGGGGTGCGCTGGACGTCGCCCGGGAGCGCGGCGCCCGGACCGTGCTCGTCTCGGCCAACCCGCACGCGACGCTCGCGCACGACGTGGACGTCGCGATCCTCGTCGACACCGGGCCGGAGGTCGTCACGGGCTCGACGCGCATGAAGGCCGCGACCGCCCAGAAGCTGGTGCTCAACACCTTTTCGACCGCGACGATGATCCGGCTCGGCAAGACGTACTCGAACCTCATGATCGACGTGCGGCCGACGAACCAGAAGCTGCGCGCGCGCATCGTGCGCATGCTCGTCCAGGCCACGGGGCTCGAGCCCGAGGCGTGCGAGGACGTGCTGCACGCCGCGGACGGCGAGGTGCACGTCGCGCTCGTCATGCTCCTCGCCGGTGCGGACGTCGAGGCGGCACGGGCTGCGCTGCGCGGCGACGGGGTCGCGGGCGTGCGGGGCGCTCTCGCCCGGCTCGGCGCGCTCCCGCCGCTCTGACGGGCGGTCGGGCGGGTACGCGACGGGTGTCGCTCGGCCGGGCCGGGCTGGGCCGATCAGGTCGGCGTGCTCGCGAGGTCGAGCACGACCTTGACGTCGTCCGGGTGCGCGTCCAGCGCGTCGTGCACGTCGTCGAGGGGGAGGCGTCGGGTGACGAGGTCGGCGAGCCAGCGCGGGTCCGCCGCGGCGAGGATCGCCGCCGCGTCCCGGTAGTGCCCCACGTTCGCGTTCACCGAGCCGACGATCGCGTCGTTCTCGAGGACCAGGTCGCGGTTGAGCGCCCCCGCGTCGACCTGCACGCGGCGACCGGCCGCCGACACCCCGGTCAGGCACGTGACGCCGTAGTGGGCGGTCCGGGACATCGCGTCGAGCACGACCTCGCGCGCCCCGGTCGCCTCGACCACGACCTCCGGCTCGACGTCGTCCATGACGTCGCGCGCCGGCCGCGCGTGGTACGTCGCGCCGAGACGGCGCACGAGCTCGGGCTTGGGGCCGTCCTCGACCCGGTCGAGCACGTGCACGTCCAGGCCGCGCTGCACGCCGACCAGCGCCGCGAGCAGCCCGATAGGTCCGGCCCCGGTGACGAGGACGCGCTCGGGCTCGAACCACGACCTCCCGCCCACGGCGTCGACCTGCGCCCAGGCCTTCGCGACGACGCTCGTCGGCTCCACGAGGACGCCCAGGTCGCCGAGCCCGGGGTCGACCTGCACGGCGTAGTCCGCCTCGACGGTCCAGCGCTCGCTCGCGTAGCCGTGCCGGCCGGCGATGCCCCGCTCGGTGTAGAGGCCGTTGCGGCACATGTCGAAGTGACCCCGCGCGCACGCGCCGCACGGCACGGGATCCGGTCGGCGGACCACGCCCACCACGAGGTCGCCCGGCGCGAACCCGCTGCCGTCGGGAGCGGTGAGGACGCGTCCGAGCGACTCGTGGCCCAGGACGAGACGCTCCTCGCCCTCGGGCGCGCTGCCGTGCTCGCCGGCGGCGATCTCGCGGTCGGTCCCGCAGATCCCGACGACGACGCCCTCGACGAGCAGGTCGTCCGGTCCCGGCTCGGGGTCGGGGAGGTCCCGCACAGCGAGCGAGCCGGGCTCGCCGGGGACCAGGGTCAGTGCTCTCACGGGGTCCTCCCACTCTCTGCCTCGTCCCCGCGCGCCGTCGTGCCGCCCGCCCCGGGCAGGTTCGCGGACCCGAGCGTCAGCGCCGCGTTCACCAGGCCGACGTGGCTGAACGCCTGCGGGATGTTGCCGAGCTGCCGCCCGGCGCGCGTGTCGTACTCCTCGGCGAGGAGACCGAGGTCGTTGCGCAGCGACAGGAGCCGCTCGAACAGGGCCTCGGCCTCGCCGCGGCGGCCGATGCCCGCGAGCGCCTCGACCAGCCAGAACGTGCAGATGAGGAACGCCCCCTCGTCGCCCGGGAGGCCGTCGACCCCGCCGTCGGCGGACGGGTCGTAGCGCAGGAGCAGTCCGTCGGCGTCGAGCTCGCGGCGGACCGCCTCGACGGTGCCGACGACGCGCGGGTCGTCCCAGGCGAGGAAGCCGACCCGGGGCAGGAGCAGCAGGGCGGCGTCCAGGCCGCGTGAACCGTAGAACTGGGTGAACGTGTTCCGGCGGGCGTCGTACCCGTGAGCGAGGACGTCCTGCCGGATCGTGTCCCGCAGCGCGCGCCACTCGTCCACGGGGCCGTCGAGGCCGTGCTCGGTGACGGCGCGGACGGCCCGGTCGACGCCGGCCCACGCGAGGACGCGCGAGTGCACGAACGCACGGGGTTCGCCGCGGATCTCCCACAGGCCGTTGTCGAGGTCGGTCCAGTGGCCCTCGAGGTAGTCGAGCAGCGCCCGCTGGAGGCTCCACCCGTCCTCGGTCGCCGCGATCCCCGCCGTGCGGCCGAGGTGGAGGGAGTCGAGCACCTCGCCCCACACGTCGAGCTGGTGCTGGCCGTAGGCGCCGTTCCCGACCCGTACGGGTGTCGAGCCCTCGTACCCCGGCAGCCAGTCGATCGTGTGCTCGGTCAGGCGTCGCCAGCCGTCGATCGCGTACATGATCTGCAGGTCGGCGGGGTCGCCGGCGGCGGCGCGCAGGAGCCACTCGCGCCAGCGCCGGGCCTCGCGCAGGTACCCCGTCGCGATCATGGCCTGGAGGGTGAACGTGGCGTCGCGCAGCCACGAGAACCGGTAGTCCCAGTTGCGGACGCCGCCGATCTGCTCGGGCAGCGACGTCGTCGCGGCGGCGAGCACCCCGCCCGTCGGCTCGTACGTGAGCGACTTGAGCGTCACCAAGGACCGGGTCACCGCGTCGCGCCACGGCCCGCGATACGTCGACCGTCCGCTCCACGTCTCCCAGAACCGCAGCGTCCGGTCGAGCGCCTCGCGCGCGGTCGCGGGTTCGGGCGCCGGCTCGTGCGACGGGTGGTGCTGGAGCACGAACGGCACGGGGGCGCCCGGGACCGCGTCGAACCGCGCCGTCACCGTCCCGGAGCCGTGCGTGAGGGCGACCGGCGTGTGGAGGTGCACCGCGTCCGGGCCGGCGACCACGCTCAGGGGCGGGCCGGCGACGATCCACGGGGTGACGGCCCCGTAGTCGAAGCGGAGCCGGAGCTCCATCTCGACCGGAACCCGGCCGCCCGTCGCCTCGACGACGCGCACCAGGTCGGGGGCGCGGTCGCGCGGCGGCATGAAGTCCGTGACCGTGAGCGTGCCCTCGGGGGTCTGCCACGTGGACTCGAGGACGAGCGTGTCACCGACGTAGCGCCGGGACGTGCACGGGCCTCCGGACGCCGGCGCGATCCGCCACCTCCCGTGCTCGGGGCCGCCGAGGAGCGCGGCGAAGCACGCCGGGGAGTCGAAGCGGGGAAGGCACAGCCAGTCGACCGAGCCGTCCCGCCCGACGAGGGCGGCGGTCTCCAGGTCGCCGACGATGCCGTAGTCCTCGATGCGTCCTGCCATGCGGGCGTGGTCCTCGGCGTAGGCGTCGGGTGGGAGCGGGGTTCCCGTCGAGTATGGGCAGAGTCAGGAGACGGGCGCACCTCGACGGCGCGGGCGGCGGGCGGGTCAGGCCGTCGCGCGTGCGCCGAAGACGGCGGTGCCGACCCGCACGATGGTGGCCCCCTCGCCGATCGCGATCTCCAGGTCGCCGCTCATCCCCATGGACAGCTCCCGGGCGCTCGCGGTCCCCGGAACGCCGGAGTGCACGACGCCGTCCCGCACCTCGCGCAGCCGCGCGAACCCGGCGCGCACGGTCGCCTCGTCCGGCGAGTTCGCGCCGATCGTCATGAAGCCCGTGAGCCGCAGCCCGGGGAGGGCGGCGACGTCGTGCGCGAGGGGCGCGGCGTCGTCGGGCACGACGCCCGACTTGGAGGACTCGCCCGAGACGTTGACCTGGACCATGACGTCGAGCGTGCGTCCGTCGCGCGCGCAGCGCGACGACAGCGCCTCCGCGAGCGCGAGCGAGTCGAGAGTCTCGACACCCGTCGCCGTGGCCAGCACCTGGTTCACCTTGTTGCGCTGCAGGTGGCCGATCATGTGCACCGCCACGCGCCCGGCCGCGACGAGGTCCGCGAGGTCGGGGGCCTTCGCCACGAGCTCCTGGACGCGGTTCTCGCCGACGAGGTCGACGCCCGCCTCGACGACCGCGCGCACGGCCTCCGCGGGCTGCGTCTTCGTCGCGACGAGCAGCCGGACCTCCGCCGGCTCGCGTCCTGCCGCGCGGGCCGCCGCGTCGATCCGGGACCGCACCGCGGCCAGGTTCTGCGCGACGCGTCCGGCGAGGTCGAGAGACGAGGAGGTGACGGCGTCGGGCATGCGGCCAGTCTAGGTTTGGTGCCGCTCAGGGTCGGGACGAGGGGTCTCCCGGATCCCCGACAGCGTCGTCGTGCGCGAGGATGGTCGGGTGAAGACCCTGCTCAACATCATCTGGCTCGTGCTCGCCGGCTTCTGGCTCGCCCTGGGCTACGTCGCCGCGGGCATCATCTGCTGCATCCTCATCGTCACGATCCCGTTCGGCATCGCCTCGTTCCGGATCGCCGGGTATGCGCTGTGGCCGTTCGGCCGCACGGTCGTCGACAAGCCCACGTCCGGGGCGTGGTCGACGATCGGCAACGTCATCTGGGTGATCGTCGCCGGCATCTGGCTCGCGATCGGGCACGTGCTCACGGCGATCCCGCTGTTCGTCTCGATCATCGGCATCCCGCTGGGGATCGCGAACCTCAAGATGATCCCGGTCTCACTGCTGCCGCTCGGCAAGGACATCGTGCCGACCGACGCGCCCTTCGCGGCTTACGGCCGGTGATCTCACGCGAGATAGAACCCGCGGTCGCGAGGTAGAACTCGCGGCGTTCTACCTCGCGACCGCGGGTTCTATCTCGCGATCGGGGCCGCGGTCCCGCTCGTGAGGCGGAGCAGGTCGGCGGGCGAGAGGCCGACGTCGAGGCCGCGCCGCCCGCCGGAGACGTAGACGACGTCGAACGCGAGCGCGCTCTCGTCGAGCACCGTGCGGTGGCGCTGCTTCTGCCCGAGCGGCGAGATGCCGCCCACGACGTACCCCGTCGCGCGCTCGGCCGCCGCGGGCTCGGCCATCGTCGCCTTCTTGCCTCCCGCGGCGTGCGCGAGCGCCTTGAGGTCGAGCTGGCGGTCGACGGGCACGATCCCCACGACGAGCGAGCCGCCGTCGACCGTCGCGAGCAGCGTCTTGAACACCTGCTCGGGCGCCGCGCCGATCGCCGCCGCGGCCTCCATCCCGTAGGACAGGTCGCTCGCCGGGTCGTGCTCGTACGGGTGCAGCGTGTACGCGACGCCCTCGCGCTCCAGGAGCACGACGGCGGGCGTCCTGGCGTGCGCGGACGACTTCGACTTCTTGGCCACGGCCCGATTCTGCCTCAGCCCGGCTGGGGACCGCCGCGCAGGCGTGGGAGGCGCGGCGTAGCGTCGACCGGGTGACGAGAGCGACCGTGCCCGCGGGCGTCGTCGACGTCCGCCCCGCGAACGAGGCGAGCTGGGACGACCTCGCCGCCGTGTTCGGCGACCGCGGCTACCCGGCGGTGTGCTGGTGCCAGCGGCAGGTCCTCGGTGATCGCGCCTGGTACGCGACCCCGCCCGAGGAGCGCGCCCGGCTGCTGCACGAGCAGACGAGCTGCGGCGATCCCGACGCGCCGGCGACGAGCGGTCTCGTCGCGTTCCTCGACGGCGAGCCCGCGGGGTGGGTCGCCGTCGGGCCGCGTCCGTCCTTCCGCCGCCTTCGGGGAAGCCCGGTCCCGTGGAAAGGCCGGCCCGTGGGCGGCGAGCAGGACAAGGACGATCCCGACGTGTGGGCGGTCGCGTGCTTCGTCGTCCGCGCCGGGTTCCGCGGGTTCGGGCTCACCTACGACCTCGCGCGCGCGGCGGTGGCCTTCGCGCGCGAGCGCGGCGCGGCGGCGATCGAGGGCTACCCGATCCTCGAACCGTCCGGCGCGCCCGTGACGTGGGGCGAGAACTCCGTGGGCAGCGTCCAGGCGTTCCGCGCCGCGGGCCTCGAGGAGGTCGCGCGCCCGACGACGCGGCGCCGGGTCATGCGTCTCGACCTGCGCTGAGCGCGGCGCCGAGGGTGGCGCTGAGGGCGGGCGGACGGCACGAGACCACCGTTGCCGCCCCGTACCCGTCAGATCGGGAAATCAGGGCGCGGGCGGGCGTCGTCTTGGTGTGTGATCGGTCCATGACGATCGAGACGGGCACCCCTGACGTCGACGGTCTCGGGGAGGTGGACGACGTCCTGCGGTCGTGGCAGGACGACGAGACGCCGTTCCAGCTGCACCCCGGTGACCTCGGGTGGTTCTGGCGGTTCGGTGCCGACGCGACGGCCGAGGCCGTCCGGACGTGGCGCCGGGACGGGCGGGTGGTCGCCGTCGGGCTGCTCGACGGCCCGGACCTGCTCCGCGTGGCGATCGCACCCGACGCGCTGGGGGACGTCGCGCTGGCCGAGCGGCTCGTCGAGGACGTCTCACACCCTGGGCGCGGTGTGCTGGCCGCAGGGGCGGCGTCCCTCGAGGTGCCCGTCGGCGCGCTGGTCGACGAGCACCTGGCCGCCGCCGGCTGGCGTGCCGACGAGCCGTGGGCGGTGCTGCGGCGCGACCTCGCCGCGCCGGTGGAGGACCCCGGGATCCGGGTCGAGGACGTGGGTCCGGACCGGGCGTCCGTGTGGGCCGAGGTGCTGCGCGCATCGTTCGACGGGGCGACGTCCACGGACGAGCGCTGGTTCGCGATGGCGGCCGGGCTGCCCTTCGCCGACGCGCGGTGCCTCGTCGCGTACGACGGCCCGGCACCGGCACCGGCACCGGCATCGGCACCGGAATCGGCACCGGCGTCGGCATCGACGTCCGTGTCTGCGTCGGCGAACGGGACAGCGGTGGCGGTCGTGGCGGTGTGGTCCGCCGGCCACGGGCGTCCCGGGCTGATCGAACCGATGGGCGTGCACCGCGACCATCGCGGTCACGGCTACGGGCGGGCGGTGACGATCGCCGCAGCGGCCGCCCTCCGCGGGCTGGGCGCGTCGAGCGCTGTCGTGGCGACCCCGAGCTCCAACCTCGCCGCCGTCGCGACCTACGAGTCCGCCGGGTTCCGCCGCCTGCCCGAGCGGCGGGACCGTCGCCGCGACGACGGTGCGCGGCCCGCGTGACGCCCTTGACGGGAGGTGCGGTCCACCGCCTAGCCTGCTCGACGTGATGCAGGGGGATGCCGCGGGCGGGCTCAGGCCGTGCCGTTCCTCCTCGTCCCCTGACGGACCTGGACGAAGGAGCGAGCACCATGGACGAGGCGACGACCCGCAAGGAGCGCTACGAGCAGGGCAGGGCGCTGTTCGACGCGATCAGCGGTCCGACAGGGGCCGCGGGCATGGACGCGCTCGCGGACGTCTCTCCCGAGCTCGAGCACCAGGTCTTGGCCTGGGCCTACGGCGAGATCTACGCCCGGCCGGTCCTGGAGCCGAGGGATCGACAGCTCGTCACGCTCGGGATGCTCACCGCGCTCGGGGGCTGCGAGCCGCAGCTCGAGATCCACGTCAACGCCGCCCTCGACGCAGGGCTCACGCCACCCGAGATCGTCGAGGCCCTCCTGCAGTCGGCGGTCCACTGCGGCTTCCCGCGCGCACTCAACGCGACGGCCGTCGCGAAGAAGGTCTTCGGTGACCGCGGGCTGTTGCCCGTCGTGCAGGTGTAGGGGGCGAACCTCTACAGCGGGCCGACCGCCAGCACGGTGATCACGGGTGCGCCGGCCTCGTCGCTCGCCGGGAGGTCGACGGATGCCGTGATCGCCCAGTCGTGGTCGCCCGCCGGGTCGTCGAGCACCTGCCGGACCAGCCACGTGCCCGCCGGGACGACGCCGCCGGGGGCGTGCTCCGTCGTCGGGCCCTCGTGGCCGGGCGGCAGCTCGCCGCCCGCCTCGACGACCTGGAACAGCGCGGCGGCGCGGGCGCTCGGACCGATGCCGACCGCGTCGTCGCCCTGGGCGTCGAACAGCGGGTCGAGCGCGTCGCCCCAGGCGTCCGCGTCCCAGCCGCTCGCGCCGTCGAGCGCGGCGAGCGCCCGGTAGTCCTCGCGCGCGGCGAGCTCGACGCGGCGGAACATCGCGTTGCGCAGGAGCCGGCGGAACGCGCGCGGGTTGCCCGTGACGGGCCGCGCGGGCGCCTCGTCACCGCTCCCCGAGAGCGGCCCGTCGGCGACGAGATCGTCCGCGTCGTCGTCGACCGGCCGCGAGAGCCGCTCCCACTCGTCGAGCAGCGACGAGTCCGTGCCGCGCACGAGCTCGCCGAGCCACTCGACGATCTCGTGCACGTCCTCCGTGCGGTGCTCGTCGGGCACCACCTGGCGCAGCGCCCGGTAGGCGTCGGCGAGGTAGCGCAGCACGACGCCCTCGGTGCGCTCGAGACCGTAGACCGACACGAACTCGGCGAACGTCATGGCCCGCTCGACCATGTCGCGCACGACCGACTTCGGAGAGAGCTCCGCGTCGGCCACCCACGGGTTCGTCCGCTTGTACATCGCGAACGCGGGCGCGAGCAGCTCCTCGAGCGGCTTCGGCCAGGTGATCTCCTCGAGCAGCGCCATGCGCTCCTCGTACTCGTACCCCTCGGCCTTCATCGCGGCGACCGCCTCGCCCTTCGCGGCGTTCTGCTGCGCGTAGAGCACCTGGCGCGGGTCGTCGAGCGTCGCCTCGATAACGGAGACGACGTCGAGCGCGTGGGACGGGCTCGCGACGTCCAGCAGGTCCAGGGCCGCGAGCGCGAACGGGGAGAGCGGCTGGTTGAGTGCGAAGTCGCGCGGGACGTCGATCGTCAGCCGCACGCTCGGGCGGTACCCGGCCGGGCGCGAGGCGTCCGGGACGCGGACGCGCTCGACGATCCCGGCGACGCGCAGCGAGCGGTAGACGCGGAACGTCTGGCGCACGTGCTCGCGGCGCTGGGAGTCGGAGTCGTGGTTCGCGAGGAGCAGGTGCTCCATCGCGGCGACCGGGTCCTCGCCGTGCTGCGAGCGCGCCAGGACGTTGAGGACCATCGCGTGCGTCACGCGGAAGTGGCTCGTCAGGGGCTCCGGGTCGGCGTCGCGCAGGCGCTCGAACGTCGCGTCGGTCCAGTTGACCGACCCCTGCGGCGCCTTCTTGCGGACGATCTTCTTGAGCTTCTTCGGGTCGTCGCCCGCCTTGGCGAGCATCTTGCGGTTCTCGATCACGTGCTCGGGCGCCATGACGAGCACCTCGCCGACGGTGTCGTAGCCGGCGCGGCCCGCGCGTCCCGCGATCTGGTGGAACTCGCGTGCGGAGAGGTGGCGCATGCGCTCGCCGTCGAACTTCACGAGGCTGGTGAGGAGCACGGTGCGGATGGGCACGTTGATGCCCACGCCGAGCGTGTCCGTGCCGCACACGACCTTGAGCAGCCCCGACTGCGTGAGGCGCTCGACGAGGCGGCGGTACTTGGGCAGCATGCCCGCGTGGTGCACGCCGACGCCGTGCCGCAGGAACTTGCTCAGCGTCTTGCCGAAGCCCGTCGCGAAGCGGAAGTCGCCGAGCTCGGCCGCGATCGCGTCCTTCTCGGCCCGCGACGCGACGTTCATCGACAGCAGCGACTGGGCCCGCTCGACCGCGTCCTTCTGCGTGAAGTGCACGACGTACACCGGCGAGCGGCGCGTCGTCACGAGCTCCTCGATGACCTCGGTGAGCGGCTCGACGACGTAGGAGAAGTGCAGCGGGACCGGGCGCTCGGCCGTCGTGACCTCGGCGACCGGCCGTCCCGTGCGCTCCTCGATCTCCTCGACGAAACGAGAGGTGTCCCCGAGGGTCGCGGACATGAGCAGGAACTGGGTGCCCGTCAGCTCGAGCAGCGGCACCTGCCACGCCCAGCCGCGCTGCGGGTCGGCGTAGAAGTGGAACTCGTCCATGACGACCTGCGAGATCGCGTGCTCGTCCGCGCCGGGACGGCCGTCGGAGCCCGCACCGCGGCGCAGGGCGAGGTTGGCGAGGATCTCGGCGGTGCAGCAGATGATCGGGGCGTCGGGGTTCACCGCCGAGTCGCCCGTCATCATGCCGACGTTCTTCGACCCGAACGCGGCGACGAGCGCGAAGAACTTCTCGCTGACCAGCGCCTTGAGGGGAGCGGTGTAGTACGTGCGGCCGCCGCGGCCCGAGCGGTGCGCGGCGAGCGCGGCGAACTGCGCGCCCATCGCGACGAGCGACTTCCCCGAGCCGGTGGGCGTCGCGAGGATGACGTGCGACCCGGACACGAGCTCGATGAGCGCCTCGCTCTGGTGCGGGTACAGCTCGAGGCCCTGCTCCGTCGCCCACGTCGTGAAGCCCTCGTACAGCGCGTCCGGGTCCGGGGCGCCCCCCGTGGGCGCGGGGACGTGGGCGAGCAGCGTGGGCGTGCGGCCGGTCGTGGTGGTCACAGGGAGAGTCTGTCAGGTGGTCCGACGGCGCGGCCCACCCTGGCGCCGCCGCGCGGCACCGGGCACGCTGGTGCCTCCATCGACGACGGAGGCGCACGTGACCGACGAGTACCGCGGACGGCCCGCATTCCACGCCGAGACGCCCGCGACGTGGCGTGCCTGGCTCGCCGAGCACCACGACGACGCCGACCCGGGCGTGTGGCTCGTGACCTGGCGCCGGGAGAGCGGCCACGAGACGTTCGGGTACGAGCCGTGGATCGAGGAGGCCCTGTCGTTCGGCTGGATCGACGGGCAGGCGTCGACGGTCGACGCCGACCGGCACGCCCTGTGGTTCACGCGACGCCGGCCCGGCAGCCGGTGGACGCGGCTCAGCAAGGAGCGCCTCGCGCGCATCGAGGCCGACGGCCGCCTGACCGACGCCGGCCGGGCCGTCGTCGACGCGGCCAGGGCCGACGGGTCCTGGACGCGCCACGACGACGCCGAGGCGCTCGTCGTCCCGGACGACCTCGCGGCGGCGCTCGCGGAACGGCCCCGGGCGCGTGAGCGGTTCGACGCCTTCACGCCCGGTGCGCGGCGCGCGATCCTGGGGTGGATCGTCGAGGCGCGCCGCGCGGAGACACGCGAGCGCCGCATCACCGAGACGGCCGATCAGGCGGAGCAGGGCGTCCCGGCGCACCAGCCGCGACGCTAGGCGCTCGCGGCGGGGACCGGCAGCACGCGCCATGGCTCAGCTGGTCAGCTCAGGTCCCACAGCAGCCGGTAGAACGCGATGCGCTGGGCGTCGGGCTCGACGCCGTAGCCCGCGTAGACGAGCCCGTCGTACCCGGGGCCGTAGTTCCACTCCGTGCTCCACGCGGCGACGGCCAGGTCGGCCCAGCGGTCCGCGACCCCGAGCGAGCCGAGGTCGACGTGCGCGGCGAACGTGCCGTCGTCGTGCAGGAGCGTGTTGGGCACGCACGCGTCGCCGTGGCACACGACGAGGCGGTCGACGGCGGGCGGTGCGTCGAGCAGGGACCGTGCCGCGGTGGTGGTGAGGCCGCGGTGCTCGGGGAACCACTCGTGCGGGCCGCTGCCCCCGGCGAGACGTGCGTCGGCCTGCGCGACGCGCAGCGCGACCCCCCAGTCGAAGGGGCACTCGTCGACGGGCAGCGCGTCGTGCAGGAGGCGAAGCCCCCGACCGATCGCGCGCGCGGCCGTCGCGGGCTCGGCGACCCAGCGGCCGTCGACCGCCGACGTGCCCGCGAGCGCCTCGGTGACGAGCCAGTCGCCGTCGGCGTCCGTGCCGTGGTCGACGACGCGGGGGACCGCGATGCGTCCGGCGGCCCACGCGAGGCGCGCGGCCTCGGCGGCGAGGTCGAGCTCGGGCGTCCCGGCGGCCACCCATTTGGCGTAGCGCGCGGGCCCGGACCCGTCGACGGGGTCGAGGCGGAACGTCAGACCGCCGAGCTGGTTGCGCCACGCGGGCGTCACGACGTCGCCGCCCGCGAGCGCGCGCACCGCGTCCGGGACGGTGACGGGACCGGTCGGGACCTCGGCGACGGGGAGGTGGGTCACGCGAGCGATCCTCGCACGGCTCGTGCGCGCCGCATCATGCCGCCGGGGTGGCTCCTCTCTCCGGACGGGGGCGCGGACGCCTCCCGGCGGGACCGACCGCCGCGTCCGCGACCACGGAAGGAAGGATCATGACCACGGTCATCACGACACTGCCGCCGTGGCCGCGCGTGCGGCGCGGCGCGAACGGGCATCCTGTCCAGTCCGTCCAGCACCTGCTGCGGCACCGAGGCCACGACGACCTCGTCGTCGACGGCGTGCTCGGGCCGCTGACCGAACGAGCGGTGCGTGCGTTCCAGGAGGTGAAGGGCCTCGACGTCGACGGGGTCGTGGGCCCCGCGACGTGGGCGGCGCTCGTCGTGGTCGTGCGCCGGGGGAGCGTCGGCGAGGCGGTGCGCGCGGTCCAGCGCGAGGCCGTCGCGCGCGACCTCTCGGGACGGCCGGAGCCGGTGCTCGTCGTCGACGGGCAGTTCGGTCCCCGCACCGAGGCGTGGGTGCGTGCGTTCCAGGACGCGCTGCACGCGGGATTCCCCGAGGTGCTCGTCGACGGCGTCGTCGGACCCGTCACGTGGCGCTGCCTCGTCAGCGGGATGCTGTCCCACTGATCCCGAAGTCCCCGAGGAGCGGCGCGCACACCGCGAGCAGACGGTCCCGCAGCGCCGCTCCGCGCTCGGCGAAGGCGCGCTGGTGGCGCACGTACTCGGCCTTGCCCTCGGGCGTCTCGATCGCGACCGGGGCGAGCCCGTAGGACGAGACGTCGTACGGCGACGCCTGCATGTCCACGGCGCGCACGTCCCGCGCGAGCTCGAACGTGTCGAGCAGGAGGTCGCCCGGCACCGCCGGGCCGAGCTTCAGGGCCCACTTGTACAGGTCCATCGTCGCGTGCAGGCAGCCCGGCTGCTCGAGCGCGGGCTGGGTCTCGCGCGTCGGTGTCAGGCGGTTGAGCGGCACGGCGTCGGGCGTGAAGAAGCGGAACGCGTCGAAGTGCGTGCACTGCACGGGGTGCGACGCGACCACGGCGTCGGTGCCCTCGTGGCCGAGCCGCAGGGGGAGCGGGTGGCGGTGGTCGCGACCGGACGCCTGGTCGCGGTAGACCATGGCCCACTCGTGCAGGCCGAAGCAGCCGAAGCGCCCGGGGCGCGACGCCGTCGCTCCGAGCAGCGCGACGACGTACCGGACGGTGTCGCCGCGCTCGGCGAGGTAGGCCGGGACGTCGAGGGTCACGCCGTCCGGCGTCGGGCGGTACCAGCGCCAGGCGGCGCGCTCGCCCGGTTCCGCGAGGACGACGCCGGCGCCCGGGTGCCAGCGGCGGAGCTGGGCCGGCCGCGTCGGGTAGTACGTGAAGAGGAAGTCCTCGATCGCGTGCTTCTCGCCGAGCGCCTTGCGGCGGCGCCAGCCCGCGGTGAACGCGTCGGCCCGCTCGGCGTGCCGTCGCTCGGTCTCGTGCCACACCTCCGCGGGCACCACGTCCCCGGGCACCACGTCCCCGGGCACGACGGCGCGCGGCGGCGCGGTCGGCGGCGTGTCGAGGTCGGTGGTGGGCACCACCCCAGGGTACGAGAGCGTCGGCCGAGCCCGTGGCGGGGCCGGGCGCCGCCCCACAGCGCGCGAGGTCACGGGGTGAGGCCACGGCAGAGATCACCCTGTGGACGATTGGGTCCTCGGGCACCGATGCCGACAGAATGGGTGTGAACGTGCTGTGAAGGCCCGTGGGCAGCCGTGAAGGCCCCCGAAAGCCCGTGAACGCCCAGCACCCCACCCGAAGCACGCGGCGAGACCGCGAAGGAGCATCATGACGCAGCCGCCCGCCGGCTCCCCCGACCCCTACCCGTACGACCCGTACCAGCCCGGCGGCTCGCCCTCACCGGACGCGTACGCGCCGCCCGCGCCGTCGGGCGCCCCGTACGGCGCGCCCGAGCAGTCCGCGGCCTGGGGCGCTCCCGCCAGCCAGCTGGAGCAGGCGGCCCAGCAGCCCTACGCCGCGCCGTACGGCGCGGGGGACCCGTCGCAGCAGGCCTACGGCACTCAGGGCTACGGCACGCCGGACCCGACGCAGCAGCCGCCCTACGGCGCCCCCTACGGCGGGTACCCGGGCTACGGGCCGCCCGCGCCGTCGTCGACGAACACTCTCGCGATCACGGGCTTCGTCCTCGCGATCGTCGGCCTGCTCGGCTGCTGGATCCCCGGCCTGAACATCTTCGCTGCGATCCTCGGTCTCGCGGGCCTCGTGCTCGGCATCGTCGGGCTCACCCAGGTGAAGAAGGGCAAGACGGGCAAGGGGTTCGCTCTCTCGGCGATCATCGTCGGCGCGCTCGCGATCGTCGGGACGATCCTCACGTACTACCTGCTCGTCGGCTGGGCGGAGTCGGTGACGTCGGAGTACGAGCAGACGCTCTCGGAGATCGAGACGGAGACGCAGCAGGACCTCGACAACCTGTCGGGCGACGCGACGGACGACATCCTCGCGAACGACCTCGGGGTGGAGTTCGGCGCGTTCGAGGGCACCGCGGACGAGTACGGCTGGGTCGAGTCGTCGCTGCCCGTCACGCTGACGAACAACGCGGACGAGGCCGTGATGTACGACCTCGACATCGACGCCGTCGCGGCGGACGGCACCGTCATCGAGTCCGACTTCGCCTTCACCGAGAGGCTCGAGCCGGGTGCGTCCGCGACGGTCGAGGTCTTCGACTTCATCGACGCCGAGAACCTCGAGGCCATGAAGACCGCGACGTTCGAGGTGTCGTCGGTCAGCCAGTACTGACCGGCCCTGCGTTTCACGACGGCCTGCCCGGGTTCCGGGTGGGCCGTCGTCGTCTGCGGAACTCCCGCCGACGGTCGCTCCGGCGGCGATCCGTCCGGCGCGATCACCCGTCCGGCGCGCTCACCCGTCGGGCGCGCTCACCCGGCTGCCGCGATCACTCCGATGCCGCGAGGTACTGCGCCGCGAGCCGCTTCGGCGCGCGCGCGAGCCACGCGTCCTGCACGAGCTCCTCGAGCTCCGGGACCGGGATCCGGTCGAGCCGGGCGAGGACGATCGCGTAGCCGTCGAAGTGCGAGGTCGTGAGGAACGCCGCCGGGTCGTCTCCGAGCAGCGCCTGCTTCTCGCCCTCGTCGGACACCCAGAACGCCAGCGGAGCGGCGTCGGGTGCTTCGTCGCCCAGCTCGGTGCGGTCCTTCGGGCGCAGGGGACGTTCCCAGACGAACGCCTTCCCGTGGACGCGCCACTGGTGCGGCTCGCCCTGCGCGGTGTCCGGCAGGACCGCGGCGATGCGGTCGACGTCCTCCCACGTGGCCATCCACCCACGGTAGGCCCGCACCGGTGCGGGCGGTACCCCCGACGGGTCAGAACGGGGCGATCGTCAGAACGGGGCGATCTTCGCGGCGGGAGGGAAGATGTCGTCCAGCTCGGCGAGCTCGTCCGCGGTCGGCGCCCACGCACCGGCGGCGGCGTTCTGCCGCACCTGCTCCGGCGTCGTCGCGCCGGCGATGACGCTCGACACCTGCGGGCGGGAGAGCAGCCAGCCGAACGCCACCTGGACCTCCGTGAGGCCGCGGACCTTGCAGAACGCGCGCAGGCGTGCCAGCGCCTCCCACGGCGCGGACTCGAGCAGGTGCGGCTTGGAGCGCACCAGGCGGCCGTCGTCGGGCCGGGCGCCGTGCGCGTACTTGCCCGTGAGCAGCCCGTTGGCGAGCGGGAAGTACGGCAGCACGCCCAGCCCGTAGGCCTGCGCAGCGGGCAGCACCTCGAGCTCGGCCGCACGGTCGACGAGGTTGTACTGGTTCTGCGCCGAGACGAAGCGCACCGTCCCGGCGGCGCGCGCCGTGAGCTCGGCCTCGGCGATCTGCCACCCGGCCCGGTTGGAGTGGCCGACGTAGAGCACCTTGCCCGCGCGCACGAGGTCGTCGAGCGCGGCGAGCGTCTCGTCGATCGGCGTGAGCGGGTCGGGCGTGTGGAACTGGTAGAGGTCGATGTAGTCGGTGCCGAGGCGGCGCAGGGAGCCCTCGACGGCGCGCACGACGTACCGCCGCGAGCCGCGCGCGTCGTGGTCGTCGCCCGCCGCGCCGCGCATCGACATGCCGAACTTCGTCGCGACCACGACGTCGTCGCGGCGCGCGCCGAGGGCGCGGCCGAGGAACTCCTCGCTGCGCCCCGGCACGGCCCCGTAGGTGTCCGCGGTGTCGAAGAACGTGATCCCCGTGTCCAGGGCGGCGTGCACGACGTCGCGGCTGCCCTCGTACGTCGTCGTCGCCGCGTTCGGGCGCCCCAGGTTGTTGCAGCCCAGCCCGACGGCCGACACGGCCAGCCCCGACCGGCCGAGGCGGCGCAGCTCGGGGTGCCCCGCCGCGTCCGGAGCGTCCGGTGTGCCCGGTCCCGGCGCCGAGACGGGCTGGTCGGTCGGTCCCTGGGTCGTCATGCGCCGACCCTACGACGCGTCGTCCGGCCGCGAGCGGGGGACGAGGGCCGACGCCCGCGCTGCCACCGCCGCGAAGAGCCGCTCGAGCGGACCGCGGCCGAACACCCAGCGCCACGCCGTCGCCGCGGCGAGAGTCGCGAGCACGAGGACGAGCAGCGGCCCGTTCGTCGTCTGCTCGTAGGCGATGTCACCCCAGAACCACAGGACGACGATCTGGGCCGAGTAGACGCTGAGCGCCATCGCTCCCACGGCGGCGACGGGCGCGAGCACCCACCGCCCGACGCGCCCCACGAACAGGCACAGGCCGAGCACCGCGACGGCGAACCCGCCGGAGCCGACGACCTCGGGCAGGGTGTCGGTGTGCGGGCCGGCCAGCCACAGGTACGCGGACGTGGGCCACGGGTCCGACCAGGTGAGGGGTGCGGGCCGCAGGTCGCTCGACCAGGCCGCCGCGGCGTCCTCCACCGCCTGCGGACCGCCGAGCGGGCCGACGACCGCCGAGGACACCCCGTACCCGATCGCCGTCGCGAGCAGGCCGCCCGTGACGAGCAGCAGGCGCACGGGCGTCGACGTCAGGTCGAGCCGGCCGATCGCGAGCCCCGCGAACACGTAGGCCATCCACACGATCGCGGGGTAGTGGCCGGAGAGGAGGAAGTCGGTGAAGGCGCCCGACCCGTCCTCGGGCAGGTGCAGCCCGGCCCGCGCGAGGACCTCCGGGCCGTAGTACGCGAGCACGGGACCGACGAGCGCGATCACTCCCGCGAGGACCGCGAGCCGGCCGGGCGACCAGCGCAGGAACGGCAGGGCCAGGACGAAGTACGCGGCGTAGAAGCCGAGAATGAGCAGCACGCGGGTGCCGAGGAGGTCGAGCAGTCCGACGAGGGCGAGGAGCAGGACCGCCCGGACGAGGATGCGCGTGCGCGCCTGGAGCAGGGGCAGGCCGGTGAACGGCGTCCGTCCGCCCGAGACGATCGCGAGCGACACCCCCGCGACGAGCGCGAAGAGGATCGACGACCGGCCGTGCGAGATCTCGAGGAACGCGGCGACACCACCGGCGTCGGCCGACGTGAACCCGACGTGCGCCGTGAACATGCCCAGCACGGCGAGCCCGCGCGCGACGTCGACACCGGTGACCCGACCCGGACCCCCGAGCAGCAGGTCGGCGTGCCGGCGGGCGAGGCCGGGGGCGGCGACGGCAGTCATGGGGGTGATTGTCCGATGCCGGGGCTCCGTGCGCGACGCCCGCCGCGCCCTTCTCGCGAAGTCGGCGCCCAGAGTGTGAGAACGGGGTCGAGAAGGCCCGAGGTCCGGCCTACCGTGCGGGTATGACGGAAACCCCTCTCAGCGGAGCCGACGCCACCGATCCCCGCGGCGACGCCCCCACCGGGGCTGCCGGCTCCAACCCCTCCAAGGAGTCCGAGTCCTACACGCACGGCCACCACGAGTCCGTGCTGCGCTCGCACCGTTGGCGCACCGCGGAGAACTCCGCGGGCTTCCTCCTGCCGCACCTGAGTGAGGGCATGAGCGTCCTCGACGTCGGCTGCGGCCCGGCGACGGTCACCGTGGATCTCGCCGAGCGCGTGGCGGGCGGGCGGGTCGTCGGCGTGGACGCGTCGGCCACCGTGCTCGACAGCGCGCGAGAGCTCGCCGCGCAGCGCGGCACCGCGAACATCTCGTTCCAGCAGGCCAACGCCTACGAGCTGCCGTTCGCCGACGGCACGTTCGACGTCGTCTACGCCCACCAGCTCCTGCAGCACCTGTCCGACCCGGTCGCCGCGCTGCGCGAGATGAAGCGGGTCGCGAAGCCCGGCGGCCTCGTGGCCGTGCGCGACGCCGACTACGCCGCCATGACCTGGTACCCCGATTCCCCCGGGCTCACGGAGTGGAACACGCTCTACCACGAGGTCACGCACGCCTACGGGTACGAGGCCGACGCCGGGCGCCGCCTCTTCGCGTGGGTCCAGGACGCCGGGTTCGACGTCGCGGGCATCGTCCCGTCGGCGAGCACGTGGTGCTACGCGACCCCCGAGGACCGCACCTGGTGGGGAGGGCTGTGGGCCGAGCGCTGCGTCGCGTCCAACTTCGCCGTCCAGGCGCAGGAGTCGGCGCTCGCGGACGACGTCGCGCTCGAGCAGCTCGCGCAGGACTGGCTGCGGTGGGCCGAGGAGCCCGCGGGCTGGTTCGCCGTGCTCAACGGCGAGGTGCTCGCGCGGGTGTGACGCCGAGCGCGACGGCGCGGGCCGGATAGCCTGGGTCGGTGCGCATCGCGAGATTCACCACCGGAGACGACCCCCGCTACGCCCTCGTCCAGCAGGACGGGGACCGCACGTACCTCGCGGTCCTCACGGGCGACCCTCTCTACATGCCCGTCACGCCGACGGGCGAGCGGGTCGAGCTCGGCGACGGCGTGCGCCTCCTGGCACCGGTCATCCCGCGCTCGAAGATCGTCGCGGTGGGGCGCAACTACGCGGACCATGCGAAGGAGATGGGCAACGACGTCCCGTCCAGCCCGCTGCTGTTCCTCAAGCCGAACACGTCGGTCGTCGGGCCGGACGACCCGATCGTCCTGCCCGACTTCTCGCAGGAGGTCTCGTACGAGGCCGAGCTCGCCGTCGTCATCGGCCGGCTCGCCAAGGACGTCACGCCGGAGGCCGCGTCGGCCTACGTGCTGGGGTACACGGTCGCCAACGACGTGACGGCCCGCGACGCGCAGCGCACCGACGGGCAGTGGGCCCGGGCCAAGGGCTTCGACTCGTCGTGCCCGCTCGGTCCGTGGATCGACACCGACCTCGATCCGGAAGACGTCGGCGTCCGCAGCCGCGTGAACGGCGAGGTCAAGCAGGACGGCCGCACGAGCGACATGGTCTTCGACATCCCGTTCCTCGTGTCGTACGTCTCCGAGGCCATGACGCTCCTGCCGGGCGACGTCATCCTCACGGGCACGCCCGCGGGCGTCGGCCTCATCGACGTCGGCGACCGCGTCGACTGCGAGGTCGAGGGCATCGGCGTCCTGAGCAACCCGGTCGTCCGCCGGGGCTGAAGCACGTCCCGTGCGGCTCGGCCCGCGTGGCCGAGCCGCACGGCGGCTCAGGACACGGCCCACGGGCGCAGCGTCGCCCCGACGACGTTCCACGCCGTGACGGCCGCGACGGCCCACAGGAGCTCCGCGACCTCGCGCTCGCCCAGCTCCGCGACCGCCTCGGTCACGACCTCCTCGGGCACGGGACCCTGCGAGACCCGCGTCGCCGCCTCGGCGAGCGCGAGCGCGGCACGCTCACGGGCCGTGAACGCCGAGCTCTCGCGCCACACCGGCAGGGCGAGCAGCCGTCGCACGTCCTCGCCCAGCCGCTGCGCCTCCCGGCCGTGCAGGTCGACGCAGTAGATGCAGCCGTTGACCTGCGAGACGCGCAGGCGCACGAGCTCGAGGAGGCCGCGCTCGAGGGTCGTGGACCAGGTCGTGGCACGTTCGAGCGCGAGCATGGCGCCCGCCTGGTCGGCGGCGTGGGCGTCGACGTCGAGGCGGGCAGGCTGGGGGACGGTCGGCCGGTGGTCCGGCGTCGGGGCGGACGTCTCCGGGTCGGTCGGTGCCGTGGGGCCGGTCTGGCCGGTCTGGTCGGTGAAGGTCTCGGTCGTCGTCATGCCACGACGGTAGGCAGCGCGGTGGACCATCGGTAAGGTCCATTCCCGTGACGGATTCGTGGTCCGCTTCGCCGGACCTGCTCGTCGAGCTGGGCTCCATGCCACGCCGGGCGGCGCTGGAGGACGCGCTGCGCGCCGCGGTGCGCAGCGGTCGGCTCGCCCCGGGGTCGCGCCTGCCCTCGACGCGTGCGCTCGCCGCGGACCTCGGCGTCGCGCGCGGGACCGTGACGAGCGCGTACGACCAGCTCGTGGCGGAGGGCTATCTCGAGGCTCGCACGGGATCGGGGACACGCGTCGCGGCCCGCCGGCCCGCCGCCGTCGTCCCGCCCGATGTCCCGCCCGGTGTCCCGCGCCGTGCGCCCGACGCCGCCCCGTCCCGCTCGGACGCCCACCTCGCAGGACCCTCCCGGCTCCGGCTCGTCCCGGGCGTCCCGGATGCGAGCGCGTTCCCGTCGAGCCTGTGGGCGCGGGCGGTCCGGGACGCGCTGCGGGCCGCGGCACCGACGTCGCTCGGGCTGGGGGACCCGCGCGGGCGGCCCGACCTGCGCGCGGACCTCGTGGCGTACCTCGCGCGCACGCGCGGCGTCGTGACCGACCCGGACCACGTCGTCGTCACCACCGGCTACGCCCAGTCGCTCGCCCTCCTCGCGGACGTGTGGCGCGAGGCGGGCGTGCACGACGTCGCGATGGAGGACCCGGGGATGCCCTTCCACCGTGAGGTCGTGCGGCGCCGCGGGCTGCGTCCCGTGCCGCTGCCCGTCGACGAGGCCGGTGCGCGAGCGGACCTGCTCGGGGACCGCGCCGGGGCCGTCGTCGTCACGCCGGCCCACCAGTACCCCACGGGGGTCGTCCTCGGGGCGGACCGCCGGCACGAGCTCGTCACCTGGGCGCGGGAGCGCGGCGGGTGCGTCCTGGAGGACGACTACGACGGCGAGCTGCGTTACGACCGGCGCCCGGTCGGCGCCCTGCAGGGCCTTGCCCCGGACGTCGTGGTCCACGCCGGTAGCGTGTCGAAGGCGCTGGGCTCCGCCGTCCGGCTCGGGTGGCTGGTGGTCCCGCCGCACCTGCTCGACGCCGTCGTCGAGGCGAAGCGGTACGCGGACCTGCGGACCGACGTCGTCACCCAGCTCGCGTTCGCGCACCTCGTGCGCACGCACGCGTACGACCGCGTGGTCCGTGCTGCGCGGACGCGCTACCGCCGGCGTCGCGACGTCTTCGTCGACGCGCTCTCGCCGCTCGTGCGTGACGGCGCCGTCCGGGTCGGGGGAGTGCCCGCCGGGGTGCACGTGCTCGTCTCCCTCGCCGACGGCGCCGACCCCGACGCCGTCGTCGGGCGCGCAGACCGCGCGGGGCTCGAGCTCGTCACGCTCGCCGAGCACGGGTTCGGGCGCACCGGGGCTCCGGGGATCGTCGTCGGCTTCGGCGCCCCCACCGACGGGTCCTTCGAGACGGCGGTGGCGCGCCTGGTCGCCGCCCTGCGCGACTGAGACCCGACTACCCTGGTCCCCGTGATCCCCGCACCTGGTTCCTCGCCCGTCCGTGTCCGCTTCTGCCCGTCCCCGACCGGGACGCCGCACGTCGGGCTGATCCGCACCGCGCTGTTCAACTGGGCGTACGCGCGGCACGTGGGCGGCACGTTCGTGTTCCGCATCGAGGACACCGACGCCGCGCGGGACAGCGAGGAGAGCTACCAGCAGCTCCTCGACGCGCTGCGCTGGCTCGGCCTCGACTGGGACGAGGGCGTGGAGGTCGGCGGCCCGCACGCGCCGTACCGGCAGTCGCAGCGCGCGGACCTGTACCAGGACGTGATCCGACGCCTCGTCGAGGGCGGCTACGTGTACGAGTCGTTCTCGACCCCGGAGGAGTCCGACGCGCGCAACGCCGCCGCGGGAATCAAGACCAAGGGGTACGACAACTTCGACCGCACGCTCACGGACGAGCAGAAGGCGGTGTTCCGCGCCGAGGGTCGCGAGCCCGTGCTGCGCCTGCGAATGCCGGACGAGGACATCACGTTCACGGACCTGGTCCGCGGGGAGATCACGTTCAAGGCAGGCTCGGTGCCCGACTACGCGCTCGTGCGCGCCAACGGCCAGCCGCTGTACACGCTCGTGAACCCGGTCGACGACGCGCTCATGGGCATCACTCACGTGCTGCGTGGCGAGGACCTGCTGTCCTCGACCCCGCGCCAGATCGCGCTGTACCGGGCGCTGCTCGAGATCGGCGTCGCGCAGGTGATGCCCGAGTTCGGCCACCTGCCCTACGTCATGGGCGAGGGCAACAAGAAGCTCTCCAAGCGCGACCCCGAGTCGAACCTCTTCCTGCACCGCGAGCGCGGCTTCACGCCCGAGGGGCTGCTCAACTACCTCGCGCTGCTCGGCTGGTCCATCTCGCCGGACAACGACATCTTCTCGGTCGACGAGATGGTCGCGGCGTTCGACGTCCACGACGTGCTGCCCAACCCGGCGCGCTTCGACCTCAAGAAGGCCGAGGCCATCAACGCGACGCACGTCCGGATGCTCGCGCCCGAGGACTTCCGCGACCGCCTCGTGCCGTACCTGCACGCAGGTGGCCTCGTCCCCGCCGACTCGTTCGCCGACCTGGAGCAGCGCCAGCAGGAGCTCCTCACCGCGTCGGCGCCCCTCGTCCAGGAGCGCATGGTGCTCCTCGGCGAGTCCGTCGGGATGCTCGGCTTCCTCTTCACGACCGACGACGCGCTCGCGATCGAGGACGACGCGCGCTCCGCGCTCAAGGAGACCGCACCCCAGGTGCTCGACGCGGCCGTCGCCGCCCTCCAGGGCGTCGACGACTTCACCGCCGAGCCGATCCAGGCGGCGCTGAACGCCGCGATCGTCGAGGGTCTCGGCATCAAGCCGCGGCTCGCGTTCACGCCGCTGCGCGTCGCCGTCAGCGGCCGCCGCGTCTCGCCGCCGCTGTTCGAGTCGATGGAGCTGCTCGGCAAGGCCTCGACGCTCGCGCGCCTCGCGAGCCTGCGGGCCGCCCTGTGAGCGGTCTGCCCGTGCCGGTCGGTGGCGGCACGGCCGTGGGGGCGCCGGGCCGGGCGCTGGACGGCGTCCTGTTCGACGTGGACGACACGCTCGTCGACACGATGGCCGCGTTCTCGGCGGCGATCGCCGCGGCGTCCCGGGTCTGGCTGCCGCACCTCCCCGAGGACCGGTACGACGAGGTCCTCGCGCTCTGGCGCGCCGACCCGAACCAGCACTACCGGGCCTACACGCGCGGCGAGATCGACTTCGACGCGCAGCGCATGATGCGCGCGAACGAGCTCCAGGCGACGTTCGGCGGCCGTCTCCTCGACGACGCCGCGTACGTGGACTGGAAGGACCTCTTCTGGGGCACGTTCGAGGCGTCGTGGACCGGGTTCGACGACGCCCGGCCCGTGGTCGACGCGCTGACCGAATCCGGGATCCGCGTGGGCTCGCTGTCCAACGCGCGCGTCGAGCTCCAGACCCGCAAGCTCGCCGCCGCCGGGCTGCCCGACGTCCCCCTGCTCGTCGGCGTCGACACGCTCGGCTTCGGCAAGCCCGACCCGCGCGTGTTCGCCGAGGCGTGCCGTCGGCTCGGCACCGACCCGGCGCGCACCGCGTACGTGGGCGACGAGCTCGACGTCGACGCCCGCGCGGCGCTCGCGGCCGGGCTCGTCGGCGTCTGGCTCGACCGGCCCGGGACCCGCCGCGGCGGGCCGCACCCGGAGGATCCGGCTGCGGCCCGCGCGTCGGGCGTCGTGGTGGTGCACGGGCTGGCGGAGCTGCCTACGGCGCTCGCGGTGCACGCACCCACGCGCTGAGCGCCCGGCCCGGGCCGCCGGCGGCTACCGGCTGACCGTCCGGCACGGCGCGCCGTCGAGCCAGAACTGCTCGGGCTGCGGCGACGCGAACGACCCCGGGTCGCCGATGAACCCGACCGTCGCCTTCTTCGTCCGTGCGTTCCAGGGCAGCGACGTCGCGGTGACGGTCTCGCCGTCCTGCGACCATCCGCCGCCCCACGCGAGGCGTGTGACGCGCTGGTCGCCGACCCACGACCACGTGAGCTCCGACCAGTCCAGCGGGCCGTCGGTCGAGCGCAGCCAGAGCTGGGAGACGAACCCGCCGCGCCACGACCCGTGCTCGGTGTACGACACCTCGCACGTCGGCGCGACGACCTCGCCCTGCCCCTGGTCCGCGAGGAACGACGCGACCCACGTGAGCGCCGAGTTCCAGTTGACGGTGATCTCGTTGCTCGCCCAGGAGCTGATGTCGTCCACGTAGCACGTCTGCGGCGCGCAGCCGTCGGGGAAGAGACCCTGCATCGTCGGGTCCCACGTGGGCGTGTCGGAGTTCGGACCGCCGGCGACCGACCCGGCGGGCGGGTGCGGCAGCTCCGGGTTGAGCTGCGCGGCGAACCAGCGCGAGTGCTGGTTCTGCGCGAAGGTCTCGCCGTAGCCCGTCACGTACGACAGGTTGAGCGCGTTCCGCCCGAGCAGGTAGTCCGCCGACTCGATCACGGCGTCCCGGTACGCGACGTCGCCCGTGAGGTCGAAGGCCGTGCCGAGCACCACCTGCGCGTTGAGGACCGAGCTGTTCGAGCCCCACACGTAGGTGCCGTCCTCCTCGCCCGCGTACGCGGCTCCCCACGGGCCGCCCTGCTGGACCGCGAGGATCGTGTCCGCGCCGTCGAGCACGACGTCGCGGGCCGCTTCGCGGTCACGGTGCGCGTTCGGCACCGTCGCGAGGTCGATGAGCCCGAGCGGCCCGACCTGGCCCCAGCTGAACCCGCCGCGCCCGATCGTGTCGGTGACGTCGTCGAGGTGGGCGTGCACGGAGTCGCCGAACGCGCGCTCACCGGTCGTCAGGTACAGCTCCACGGCCGCCCAGAAGAACTCGTCGGAGACGTCGGCGTCGTCGTAGGGACCGCCGCCGTCGGCGCCGTCGGCCGCGGGCGCGTAGAGGTCCGGGGTGGCGAGCGCTGCCTTCCAGGCGGTGCGGGCGTCGCCCAGCAGCGCGTCCGCGTACGCCGCGTCGTGCGCCGCGAACAGGCGCGCGCCCTGCGCCGCGGTCGCGGCGAGGTTGAGCGTCGCCGCGGTGGACGGGCGGTGCAGGTAGCGCGTCTGCGGGTCCTCGTGCGGCAGCAGCGGCAGACCGGTCCAGCCCTTGTCGTGCACCTTGTGGTGGACCATGCCGGCGAGCGGCTCGCCGTCGGGGACCATCATCGACCGCAGGAACTCCAGCTCCCAGCGCGCCTCGTCGAGCACGTCGGGGACGCCGTTCGCGCTCTCGGGGATCGCGAGCGTCCCGTCGGCGAGGGCGCCCGCGTCGCGGGTCGCGGCGTGCAGGGAGCGCTCGTACGTCGCGAGGAGCTGCGCCGTCGCGATGCCGCCGTTGACGACGTACTTGCCGTGGTCACCGGCGTCGTACCAGCCGCCGACGACGTCCAGCGTGTAGTCGCACGTCCACGGCTCCTCGTACGGCTGCACCGGGTCGTCCGCGGGCTGGCACGGGACGTCGAGGTCGCCCTTGTTGGTCGCGCCGTCTGCGGGGGAGGAGACGTGCCCGGCGGGCCGCGCGTACTCCTCGCCGACGAGGGCCGCGTCGATCTCGGTGCCCGAGCGGGCGAGGTAGAAGTAGTCGAGCGCGTCGTACCGCAGCGCGTCGTAGGCCGTGGTGCCGACGTCGAACGGGTGGGACGTCTCGCCGTCGGCGACGAGCGTGTAGGTGCCCGCGGGCAGGGAGCCGAGGTCGATCATGTGCACGTCCTGGCCCGACGCCGCGTCGTTGCCCGACGGCGCGGTCTCGCCCGAGGCGACGACCGCGTCGTCGGCCCGGACCTCCCAGGCGACGGGGTCGACGGCGTCGGTCACGAGCGTCGCGTGCTGCGGCCCGTCGGCGAGGTAGCCGACCTGGTTGACGCGCACGCGCGGCCCGGTGTCCGGCTCGTAGGGCGGCAGGCTCGCACCCGAGACGAGCGACACCGTCTCGAGGCAGAACGTCCACGCCTCGCTCGCGCCGCCGAGCTGGAACGCCATCTGCGTCTGCGGGTAGGTCTCCGCGCCGCCGTCGTCCGGACCGGGGAGGGTGAACGCGAGCTCGCCGCTCGCCCCCGACGCCTCGCCGTACGCGGTGTACGGGTCCACCTGGAGACCGACGACGGCCCGCACCGGCCCGTCGCCCGTGCCCCTGTACCGCGCGACGTAGTCGCCGGCCGGCAGCTCGAGGTCGTTGACGCCGAGGATCGCGTCGTAGGTGCCGACGCCGCCGGGGACGTCGACGCACGCCGCGCCGGAGGACGTGTCGATCCCGGTCGAGCGGGAGTACCACCAGGGGTCGCTGCCGTCCGCGAAGTCGGTGCGCGGGAGGTGCTCCGTCCCGGCGGGGACCAGCGAGACGTCGTCGAGGCAGAACGTCCACGCGGTGTCGTGCCCGCCGAGCTGGAAGGCGACCTGGGCCTGCGGCTCGTCGGCCGCGACGTCGAACGTCAGCGTGTGCGTGCCGGTGGCCGCGCCCGGAGCGAGCGCGAGCGTGCCGTACGCGTCGTACGGGGCGTAGTCCTGCGCGACGTTCGCGCGCACCGGCCCGTCGCCGGTGGTGGTGAACGTCAGCGCCCACTCGCCGGCGGGTAGCTCGACACCGCCCTGGCCGACGATGTGGGTCCACGGGTCGCCGCCGGCGGGGACGTCGGCGCACAGCGCGCCGTCGGTGACCGTGGTGGCGACGTCCGGCGTGGACCACCAGGCGCCGCCGCCGTCGTCGAAGTCACCGTCGACGACGTCGGCCGCTGCCGGGGCGGCAAGGGGAAGGAGCAGGGCTGCGGTGGCGGCGAGAGCGAGAGATCGCGTGCGGCGCACGGGGGAGTCCTTTCGTCGACGGTGACGAGACTCGCGGGGCGGGAGCGCTGTGAAGATGAAACGAAGTGGAAGCGCTCCCACCGGATCGCGTTCCTCGAACCTAGCACGCCCCGTAGCCGCCGAGAAGTGACCTCCCGCCCCTGATCTGCCCCGAACCGGGGCGGAAGATCACGTCTCGGCGGCCAGACGGACGGCTGGGCGGCCGGGCGTGCGGCCGGTCGACGGGCGGATGGCCGGGTCAGGCGAGCAGCAGGACCCCGGCGAGGGCCGTCGTCGTGACGAGGAGGGCCGACAGCCCGCCGAGGACGAGCGCGCGCCGCCCGGTGCGCACGAGGCGCGGCACGTCGACGCCGAGGCCGAGCGCGAACATCGCCGCGACGAAGGCGACCGTCATCAGCGCAGACCCGGCGTCGAGCACCTCCTGCGGCACGACGCCCGAGCTGCGCAGCGCCACCGTCACGAGGAACCCGACGACGAACCACGGGACGGGCACGACCCGCGTCCGGCCGCCCGGTGCGCCCCGGCGGGCCGCGACCAGCCCTGCCCCGGTCACGATCGGCGCGAGCAGCGCGACGCGCGCGAGCTTCGCGACCGTCGCCGTCGCGAGCGCGGCAGCCGACACCGTGCCCGCGGCGGTGACGACCTGGGCGACCTCCTGCACGCTCGCGCCGATCCACAGCCCGGTCTGTGCGTCGTCGAGGCGCAGGAGCCCCGCGAGCCAGGGCAGCGCGACGATCGCGAGGGTGCCGTAGACCGTGACGAGCGCGAGCGCGGTGGCGACGGCGTCGTCGTCCTCGCGGACCTGAGCGGGAGTGCGCCCCGGCCGCGCGACGACCCCTTGCATCGCCGAGATCGCCGCCGCGCCGCAGATCGAGAACCCGGTGGCGACGAGCAGCGAGGTGGCGCGGGGGACGCGCAGCAGCCGGCCGAGCGCGAGCGTGCCCGCGAACGTCACGGCGAGCGTCGTCGTCACGACGACGAGCCCGCGCCACCCGAGGGCGAGGACCTCCGGGACGGACAGCTGGAGGCCGAGCAGGACGACGCCCGTCCGCAGGACCGTCGACGTCGTCCACGCGACGCCCGGGCGCAGTCCTGCGAGCCGGGCCACGGTCCGCGGACGACGAGCCCGCCCGAGCACGACGGAGCCCACCACGGCACCCAGCACGAGCGCGACGACGAGCGGCGAGACCGTCGGGACGAGCCGGGAGCCCACCAGCACGACCGCGGTGGCGGCGGCCACGACGGCGAGGCCTGGTGCGAGGGCGCGCACGGCGCGACGCGGGGCGGTCGGCGCCCGGTGCACGTCGTGCCGGGTGGGCTCGGTCGACGGTCGGGTGGTGGTCATGCTCCCAGGCTGTCGCTCGCGGCGTCTCGCCGGAAGGCCGATCTCCACACCCACCTATAGGATGGACCTATGGCTCCGACGCCGCGCGACCACCGCACCCCGCTCGGCGCGCTCGAGCTCCTCGTCGCGACGGACTCGCACGGGTCGATCAGCGCCGCCGCCCGCGCGCTGGGCGTCGCGCAGCCGACGGCGTCGGCCGGCCTGCGGGCGCTCGAGCGCAGGCTCGGGCTGGAGCTTCTCGAGCGCACGACGCGCGGCGCCCGCCTCACCGAGACCGGACGCGCCACCGCGGCGTGGGCGCGCGAGGTGATCGACGCGTCCGACCGGTTCGAGACCTCCGTCGCGTCGCTGCGCGAGCAGCCCGCCGAGCGCGTGCGGGTCGCGGCGAGCCTCACCGTCGCGGAGTACCTGGCGCCGCGGTGGCTCGCCCGGCTGGCGCTCACGGAGCCGTCACGGTCGGCACGAGACGCCCCGGACGTCGAGCTCGTCGTGCGCAACTCGACGGAGGTGACGAACCTCGTCCTCGCGGGCGACGTCGAGCTCGGCTTCGTCGAGAGCGCGACCCTGCGCCGCGGGCTGCGCAGCCGCACCGTCGCGCACGACGAGCTCGTGGTCGTCGTCGGCCCCGGCCACCGCTGGGCGCGCCGCAGCGCCCTGCGCGTCGACGAGCTGCTCTCCGGCGGGCTCGTGGTCCGCGAGAGCGGCTCCGGGACCCGCGAGACGCTCGAGCGCGGTCTCGCCACCCTCGGCGAGCGCCTCCCCGACCACCTCCCGTACCTCGGGTCGACCTCCGCCCTCAAGACCGCCGTGCAGCACGGCGGCGCGGTCGCCGTGCTCTCGAGCCTCGCCGTGGCCGACGACGTCGCCCGGGGCGCGCTCGTCCGGCTCGCCGTCCCGGGGCTCGAGCTGGGACGGCGCCTGCGGATGGTCTGGAAGGACGGCACGGCGCTGTCGTCCGGTGCCCGGCGCATCGCCGCGGCGGCGAACGCCACGGTCGGCTGACGTCCCGGGGCAAGCGGGTGCCCAACCCGCTTGCCGCGGGGCCGACGCCGTCGGAGAGTGTGCCGATGCGCACCCTGGATCTCGGCACCCCCGTCCCCGCCTCCGTCATCGGCCTCGGCACGTGGCAGTTCGGCTCGCGCGAGTGGGGCTACGGCGACGACTTCGCCGACCGGCAGGCGCGCGAGATCGTCCGGCGCGCGCTCGAGCTCGGGGTGACGTTCTTCGACACCGCCGAGCTCTACGGGTTCGGCCGCAGCGAGCGGATCCTCGGCGAGGCGCTCGGAGACCGACGGGACGAGGTCCTCGTGGCCACCAAGATCTTCCCGCTGCTGCCTGTCGCACCGGTCGTCGAGCAGCGTGCCGTCGCGTCCGCGGACCGGTTGGGCGTCCGCCGGATCGACCTGTACCAGGTGCACCAGGCGAACCCGGTGGTGCGCGACGGGACGACGATGCGCGGGATGGGTGCGCTGCAGCGCACCGGGCTGATCGACCAGGTGGGGGTCTCCAACTACTCCCTCGACCGGTGGCAGTCCGCGGAGCGTGCCCTCGGGGGCCCGGTCGTCAGCAACCAGGTCGAGTACTCGCTCGTCCACCGGGCCCCGGAGGAGGACCTCCTGCCGTGGGCACGGGCCGAGGGACGAGTCGTGGTGGCCTACAGCCCGCTCGGGCAGGGCGTGCTCTCGGGCCGGTACACCCCGGACCACCGGCCGCAGGACGTCGTGCGACGGGCCAACCCGGTGTTCGCGCCGGAGAACCTCGAACGCCTCGTACCGCTGCTCGACACGCTGCGGCAGGTCGGTGAGGCCCACGACCTGTCCGCCTCTCAAGCCGCTCTGGCCTGGGTCGTGGCGCGGCCGAACGTGCTCGCGATCCCGGGTGCGTCGAGCGTCGAGCAGCTCGAGAAGAACGTCGAGGCCGCGTCGGTCCGGCTCGCGGACGACGAGGTCGCGGCGCTCGACGAGCGGTCCGCGGCGTTCCAGCAGGTCTCGACGTGGGAGCGGGCGCGCGGTGCGGTGCGGCGTCGCGTCCGGCGCACCGCGTGAGCGCGGCGGCCACCGACGTCTCGTCGCCGTCCGGGCGTCGTCACCGCACCGTCGAGTCCCAGCGCCAGCGCGTGCGACGGGGGCGTCCCGGGAGCTCGCCGCGACCCGTGGCCCACAGCAGGACCAGGTCGGGGTCCTCGTCGGCCTGCACGGTCACGTCCGGGAAGAGGCGTCCCAGGACGCGGAGCGCCACGCCGGCAGGAAACGGCACGGCCTGGCCCGTCAGGCCGAGGAGGACGTCGTGCCCGTGCACGAGGACCTCGACGACGCCCATCGCGGCGAAGCCCTCGGGGTCCGAGAGGCCGTACGGGTGGTAGGCGCGCTCGTCGCCGGGCCGGGTCTCGACGAGCGTCGCGAGCAGCTCGGCGCCACCGCGCAGCGCCTCCACGAGGCCCGCGGTGCCCGTCGCGCGATCGACGTGCACGATCTCGTCCTCGCCGCGGGGCCCGACGAGCGGCACGTACGCGAGCCGGGGGAGCGCGGCGAGCTGCAGCGCGTACGCCACCAGGTCGTCGACCACGTGCTCCGCCGTCGTCCAGCACGACCAGCGGACCGGCCCGGCCTGCGCGTCGAACGCGACGCCGTCGTGACGCTCGAGCCGTTCCGCGAGCCAGGTCGCTGCCGTACGGACGTCGTCGCCCGTGACCCGGGTGCCGGCAGGTCGGGGCGCAGCCTCGCCCGACCCGAAGGGTGCCGGCGTCATGCCGTCGCCGGAAGCAGGTCGGCCCGCCAGCACTCCGCGCGGTACGGGAGGTCGACGTCGGGTCGGCCGCTCAGCTCGGGGTGCGTCGCGACGAGGTCGTCGATCTCGTCGAGCAGCTCGTCGCGGCGCGTGGTGGGCAGCGTGAGCAGGTAGCTGCGGGACGCCGCGAGGGCACGGAGCGCCTCCGGGCGGATCCGGTCCGCCCACGCGAACGTCCGGTGCTCGGGAGGGGTGAAACGGGGACCGGGGTCCGGCTCGGTGTAGCTGGGCTCGAGCGCGTCCCCGCGGTGGATGATCTCGGTGAAGCGCGCGACCCAGTCCGTGCTGCTGTCGCGCACGTTCCACACGACGCCCAGGCGGCCGCCGGGCCGCAGCACGCGGGCGATCTCGGGAGCGGCCGCGGGGGAGAACCAGTGCCAGGCCTGGGCCACGAGCACCGCGTCGGCGCTCGCGTCCGGCAGCGGGATCGACTCGGCGGTCCCACCGAGAGCGCGCGCTCCCGGCACGGTCCGGACGAGCTCGGCCCGCATCGCCTCCGACGGCTCGACCGCGACGACATCGAGTCCCCGCGCGACGAGAAGCCTCGTCAGCTTGCCCGTCCCGGCGGCCAGGTCGAGGACCGTGCGCGCGCCGTCGGGCAGGAGCCAGTCGACGGCGGCGTCGGGGTAGGAAGGGCGCGTCGCCGCGTACTGCGACGCGCCCTGCTCGAAGGATGCCGCACGGTCGCGGCGCGACGTGGGGTCCGGTGCGTCCGGTCGGCGCGGCGAGGCGTTCATGCCTCGACGGTGCCAGGCCGGGCGCGTCGCGTCGACCGGCACGTCGACCGGCACGTCGACCGGCTGTGTCGACCGGCTGGCGACCAAGGTCCGCAGGTGTCGCATTTGGTCCCCGTCCCCGAGTCCGGTAATGTTCTCGGCCGGTGAGACCTCCACGTGAGGGGCCCAGGGGACAGGTGTCAACCCGTCCGCACGGCTCTCCGAACACAGGGGGTCGATACCACCATGGGGTATGGTGTAATTGGCAGCACGAGTGGTTCTGGTCCACTTAGTCTAGGTTCGAGTCCTGGTACCCCAGCGATGAGCTCCGGCTCCTGGATCGGCGGTCAGAACCGCCGAGACCATGAGGTAGAGTTCTCTCCGGTGAAACGGTCTGGCAACGGATCGGGAACCACAGGCCCCCATCGTCTAGCGGCCTAGGACGTCGCCCTCTCACGGCGGTAACACGGGTTCAAATCCCGTTGGGGGTACATCGCGAAGGCCCGGTCACCACACGGTGACCGGGCCTTCGACGTTCCCCGGGACGTCCTCCCGGCCGGGCCGCGCCGCTCTGCCCGGCGCGCCGAGTGTGACGTGCGTCGCTATGCTCGCCGCATGGTCCGTCTACTCATCCGCGTGCTGATCCTCCTGGCCTCCGTCGCCCTCGGTCTGCTCGTGGCGAGCTGGGTCATCGACGGCGTCGTGCTCACCGCGACGGGCTTCGTCGTCGCCGTCGCCGTCTTCACGATCGCCCAGGCGGTCCTCTCGCCGTTCATCGCCAAGATGACCGCGCGGTACGCGCCGGCCTTCCTCGGTGGGATCGGCCTCGTGTCGACCTTCGTCGCGCTGCTCATCGCCTCGCTCGTCGGCGACGGGCTGCGCATCGAGGGAGGCGCTGTGCCGTGGATCCTGGCGACGCTCGTCGTGTGGCTCGTCACGGCGCTCGCCACGTTCCTCCTGCCGATGTTCTTCCTCAAGGAGAAGCTCGGTGACAAGGACCGCGGCGACGGCGCGGGGCCCGCGGCGCGCGCTGTCACCGGCTGACCGGCACCGGTCACCGTCCGGACCCCCGGTCGGACGTCCCGCCGCAGGCGGCTAGGGCGCCTCGGCGCGACCCGGGCCCGGCTCGTAGGGCTTCGGCACCGGGGGCGACGCCGGACGCGGGTGGATCACGGGGACGTACGTCGCGCGGTGCTCGCCCGACACGGCCCAGCCCGGATCGTCCTCGTGGTCGTCGGGGTGCCCGACGGGCAGCGGCTGAGTGGGTCCGCTCGCCGTGCCGTGCGTCCCGCTGCCGTGCTTCCCGGTGGCCGGCGGCGCGCTGCGGCCCGTTACGACCACGGCGTCGCCACGGTGGGGCGCCGGAGGCGCGGGCGGCACCGGGGACGGTGGGACAGGGCTGCGGCCGTCCCAGGCAGGCGCAGGCGGCACCGGGGTCGGCCCGGCGCCGTCGGGACGCGCGTCTCGCGGGGGGCGGTGTGACGGGCCGGCTCCACCGCCACCGGCGTGGGACGTCGACGATCCGGGGGCGACGGCGACCGGCGCAGGAGCGCCGCCGGAGGGGCGTCCGGCCATGCCGCCGGGACCGAAGAGGGTGTCGCAGATCCGGCGGTAGGTCGCCTCCGGACGGGCGACCCAGTCGATCTGGCGCAGGGCCTGGTCCTGACCTGCGGACTCCAGGAGGAACTGCCCGTAGCCCAGCACCCGGCCCGTGAGCGAGCGACCGTAGTTGAGGTCCGTCACCTTGGTGAGGGGCATCATCGCGACCTTGTGCGTGATCAGGCCGTAGAGCAGCAGGAGGCGCTTGTCGGTGGCGACGAACCACTCGTTGCGCCACTCGAGGAGCTTCCACGCGAGTCGTGCGACGAGCACGAGCCAGAGCAGCCAGAGGACCATCAGCCCGTCGCCCGCGGACGGTCCCGCCTGCACGAGGAGCCAGACGACCACGAGCAGGCCCGCCGCCGTCGTGGCGACGGGCTCGAGGAGCATGGCCCAGTGGTGGCGCGTCGCGACCACGACCCGCTCGCCGGTCAGGACGTAGCGGTCGAGGATCCGGTTGCGAGGTCCGCCACGCCCGGCCACGGCGTCAGTCCAGGAGCGAGCTGAAGAACTGGCCGATGCTGCGGAACGCGCCGACGATGACGTCCCAGATCCCCTCGAGGATGTCGGCGGCTCGTTCCGGGCTCGTGACGATCGCGTACAGCGCGAAGATCACCAGCGCCCAGATCAGGATCGCCTTCACCTTCGGATGCATCGGGGCTCCTCCGTGTCGAGGTCGGTCGGACTGCCAGACGGTGCGCCCCGGCTCGGGCCGCGTCGGACGGCCCGCACAGCATGACAGCAGACAGCGTCATTTTGACAGGGGGCGTCCCGTTTGCGTCCCACGGCGCGCCGAGGCCCGTGCACTCCAGGTGACGCTCGACCGGTTCGTGCGGGCGATCGGCACCCGAGTGCACGGGCCTCGGTGGGCGACTACTCGCCGGCGCGGCGGAGCACCTCGGTGAGCCGGTTCGCCGCTGCGGCGACCGAGCCCGAGTGGAGCCGGCCCGGCTGGCGGGTGAGTCGCTCGACCGGTCCGGAGATCGACACGGCGGCGACGACGCGGCCCGACGGCCCGCGCACGGGGGCCGACACGGAGGCGACCCCGAGCTCACGCTCCGAGACGGACTGGGCCCAGCCGCGGCGTCGGACACCGGAGAGGATCGTGGCGGTGAAGACGGCCTCGCGCAGCCCGCGGTGGAGCCGGTCGGGCTCCTCCCACGCGAGGAGGATCTGGGCCGCGGAGCCGGCGTTCATCGTGAGCGTCGCGCCCACGGGGATCGAGTCGCGCAGCCCGACCGGGCGCTCCGCGGCGGCGACGCAGATGCGGTGGTCGCCCTGGCGGCGGTAGAGCTGCGCGCTCTCGCCGGTGTGGTCGCGCAGGGCCGTGAGCACCGGGTTCGCGGCGGCGAGGAGGCGGTCCTCCCCGGCGGCCGTCGCGAGCTCGTTGAGCCGCGGTCCGAGGACGAAACGCCCCTGCATGTCGCGCGCGACCATGCGGTGGTGCTCGAGCGCGACGGCGAGCCGGTGCGCCGTCGGGCGGGCCAGGCCCGTGGCCGTGACGAGCTGGGCGAGGGTGGCCGGTCCTGACTCCAGAGCGCCCAGGACGGAGGCCGCCTTGTCCAGCACGCCGACTCCGCTAGTATTGTCCATAGGTCGATATTGACGTCTCATGCTCTGAGATGCAAGCCGGAACTGAGATGCAGGTCCGCCGAGAATGTTCCACCCGCTGGACGTTCTCCCCGCCCCCTGGCCGGACGACGGACGATCGACCCAGACGGCCCTTCGTGCCCCCGCGGAGACGCCGTGACAGACGACGAGGAGATGAGCAACATGGCCGGCACGCTGGCAGAGAAGGTCTGGGACGCGCACCTGGTGCGACGCGGCACCGACGGGTCGCCCGACCTCCTCTACATCGACCTCCACCTCGTGCACGAGGTCACGAGCCCGCAGGCGTTCGAGGGGCTGCGCCTCGCCGGCCGCCCCGTGCGTCGCCCCGACCTCACCATCGCGACCGAGGACCACAACACCCCGACGCTCGACATCGACCTGCCGATCGCGGACCTCACGAGCCGCACGCAGATCGACACGCTGCGCAACAACGCGCGCGAGTTCGGCGTCCGCATCCACTCCCTCGGTGACGCGGACCAGGGCATCGTCCACCAGGTCGGGCCGCAGCTCGGCCTGACGATGCCGGGCCTGACCGTCGTCTGCGGCGACTCGCACACGTCCACGCACGGCGCGTTCGGCGCGCTCGCGTTCGGCATCGGCACGTCCGAGGTCGAGCACGTGCTCGCGACGCAGACCCTGCCCCTCGCGCCCTTCAAGACGATGGCGATCAACGTCGACGGCGAGCTGCCGCCCGGCGCCACGAGCAAGGACATCATCCTCGCGATCATCGCGAAGATCGGGACGGGCGGCGGCCAGGGCTACGTGCTCGAGTACCGCGGCGAGGCAATCCGCAAGCTCTCGATGGAGGCGCGGATGACGATCTGCAACATGTCCATCGAGGCCGGCGCCCGCGCGGGCATGATCGCGCCCGACGAGACGACGTTCGAGTACCTCAAGGGCCGCCCCCACGCGCCCGAGGGGGCCGACTGGGACGCGGCCGTCGAGTACTGGCGCACGCTGCGCTCCGACGACGACGCCGAGTTCGACACCGAGGTGTTCCTCGAGGCGGCCGACCTCGAGCCGTTCGTCACGTGGGGCACGAACCCGGGTCAGGGCCTCCCGATCTCCGCGACCGTGCCCGTCCCCGAGCGGATCGCCGACGAGAACGAGCGCGTCGCCGCCGAGCGCGCGATCGAGTACATGGGCCTGACCCCCGGGCAGCCGCTGCGCGAGATCCCCGTCGACACCGTGTTCATCGGGTCGTGCACCAACGGCCGCATCGAGGACCTGCGCTCCGTCGCGAAGGTCGTCCAGGGCAAGCAGAAGGCCGACAGCGTGCGCGTGCTCGTCGTCCCCGCCTCCGCGCGCGTCCGCCTCCAGGCCGAGGCCGAGGGGCTCGACAAGATCTTCCTCGACTTCGGCGCCGAGTGGCGCAACGCCGGCTGCTCGATGTGCCTCGGCATGAACCCCGACCAGCTCGCACCGGGGGAGCGCGCGGCCTCCACGTCGAACCGCAACTTCGAGGGCCGCCAGGGCAAGGGCGGGCGCACGCACCTCGTCTCGCCGCTCGTCGCGGCCGCGACCGCGCTGCGCGGCACGCTGTCGTCGCTCGCCGACCTCGACCTCCCGGCCGACGTCGACATCACGTCCTTCGACGGCACGCCGCTCGCGCCGCTCGACCCGCGCGTCCTCGTGCAGGTCTGAGCCGGTCCCAGCTGCTGACACAGTCAGCGCCCGCCGCTCGCCGTTCCCCCGAAGCCCCGAAGAAGGTCCCGTCATGGAGAAGTTCACGACCCACACCGGCGTCGGCGTCCCGCTGCGCCGCAGCAACGTCGACACCGACCAGATCATCCCCGCCGTCTACCTCAAGCGCGTCACCCGCACGGGCTTCGAGGACGCGCTGTTCGCCGCGTGGCGCGGCGACCCGTCGTTCATCCTCAACCAGGACGCCTACAAGGCCGGCTCCGTGCTCGTCGCGGGCCCCGACTTCGGCACCGGCTCGTCCCGTGAGCACGCCGTGTGGGCGCTCAAGGACTACGGCTTCCGCGTCGTCCTCGCGTCCCGCTTCGCCGACATCTTCCGGGGCAACTCCGGCAAGCAGGGACTCGTCGCCGGGATCGTCGCGCAGGAGGACATCGAGCTCCTCTGGAAGATCCTCGAGACCAACCCCGGCACCGAGGTGACCGTCGACCTCGTCGCACGCACCGCCTCCGCGCAGGACGTCACCGTGCCGTTCCAGATCGACGACTACACGCGCTGGCGTCTCATGGAGGGTCTCGACGACATCGGCCTGACCCTGAAGCACGAGGACGAGATCTCCGCGTTCGAGGCGACGCGTGCGTCGTGGCGGCCGAAGACGCTGCCGGCGAAGACGCTGCCCAAGGTCGAGATCGAGGCGGCTCGGCCGGTCTGATCGTTCCGCCGTTCTCCGTGGCTGGGGGCGGGCCCTGCGGGGGGTGACGGGGCGGGCCCTGCGGAGGTGACGACGGGTCTACCATCCGCGGGGCTCGTCCCTCGCCCCGCTCCCGCCAGGCCCGCCACGACCCGTCATCACCTCCGCAGAACCCGCCCGCTGGTGACCGCCGACACGGGGGTCGCCCAGGCGACGGTCCGACGACGTCCCACGGCTCGGGCGTCCGTCTCGCCCCACATCTTGGACGGGTGCGCGGGGGACGGCGGCGTTCCTCGCCGTGGTCATCCGTCTCGCCCATCGTCATGGACGCCTTGCGCGGGGACGACGGCGCTTTCGCCGTGGTGATCCGGCCGGCCCGGCGTGGCTCGGGTTCGTGGGTCCGACGGCGTTACCCGCTTAGGCTGTCCGTTCGCCGTGGGGCGTGGCGTCAGGGGCGGGGCGGACCCTGACGGATCGCTTCGAGGAGGGACTGCGGGGTCGCGGTCTCCGGGTTCCAGCGGGACTCGACCCACCAGGTGGCGCCCGCGTCGGCGAGGCCTGCGAGCTGATCGGCGGCGGCTGCGCGGTCGGTGGGGAGCTCGCCCTGGAGGACGACGTCGAACGGGCGGGCGTCGAGGCCCAGCTCGGTGCGGCGGGTGGTGAGCCAGGAGACCAGGGCGGAGACGTCGTCGGGCGTGGGGACGTCGAAGCCGCGGTCGCCCCTGAGCTGCACGACGATGCCGTCGTGGCGCAGCGTGCGGTCGAGCGAGCGCAGCGCCGGGCGGCCCGCGTCCCACACGCCGACGGGCCAGACCGGGACGTGGTGCCCGACGACGGGCTTCTCGACCGGGCGCGGGAGGAACTGCATCTCGCCGGTGTCCAGGCGCGTGCCGGAGAACGCGAACCGTTCGCCGGTCCAGGCGCGGTCGAGGAAGGCGAGGGCGTCGTCGAGCTGCTCTGCTCGTTCCCGGAGCGCCTGGGGCTGGTCCGGGACGGCGGAGAAACCGCCGTCGTCGAGCACGCCCACCCCGACCGGCAGGACCAGGCGCCCGGCCGACAGGTGGTCGACCGTCAGCGCCTGGCGCACGACCTCCCAGGGCTTGCGCCGGGGAAGCGCGAAGACCATCGCGCCCAGGGTGATCCTTTCGGTCCGCACGGCGGTCGCCGCGAGGACCGCCCAGGGGTCGAACGTGTCGACCTCCATGATGCTCATGCCGTCCCACGAGAAGAAGCCGTCCCAGCCGTGTTCCTCCGCCGCGACGGCCATGTCGAGCACCTCGGTCGCGGAGCCGAAGCTCCCGACGACCCCGACCTTGATCCCCGTCGATGCGCCCATGGACCGGACGCTACGACGCGCCACCGACATCCGGAATGTTGAGTGCTGGGGATTTGTCGTCCGACCGGACGTCGGACGACAAATCCCCAGCACTCACGGGAGGTCGGAGACCTCGAGGCGGACTATGCGCCGGCGCGACACGTGCGTCACGGTGAGCCGGTGCCCCGTGACGTCGACGTGGTCGCCGAGGTCCGCGAGCCGGCCGAGCTCCGCCACGACGAACCCGGCGACGGTCTCGTACGGGCCGTCGGGCAGGACGATCCCCGTGTGGCGGGCGAGCTCCTCGATGGTCTGCCCGGCGTCGATGCTCGCCGCTCCGCCGTTCTCGCGTGCCGCGGACGGCTCGGCGGGGTCGTACTCGTCACGGATGTCGCCGACGAGCTCCTCGACGAGGTCCTCGAGCGTGACGATGCCGTCGGTGCCGCCGTACTCGTCGACCACGACGGCGATGTGCACGCCCTCGCGGCGCATGCGCGACATCGCGGGGAGCACGGTGTTCGTCGCGGGCAGCTCGAGGATCGGCCGCACGACGTCGCGCACGAGCACAGGGCGCCCGGTCGCCGCGTCCGTCTCGGGATGGTCGGGGCAGTCGCGTCCGAGCAGGTCGCGCACGTGGAGGAACCCGACGACGTCGTCGAAGTCCTCGCCCGTCACGGGATACCGCGAGAACGGCCCCGCGGCGACGGTGCGGGCGGCGCTGGCGAGCGTCTCGTCGCGGGACAGGAACGCGACGTCGCCGCGCGGCGTCATCGCCTCGGCGAGCGACCGGTCGCCCGCGGCGAAGACGTCGTCGAGGATGCGGCGCTCGTCCTCCGGGAGCGCCTCGTGGGCGAGCACGAGCTCGCGCAGCTCCTCCTCGGTCATCTCCTCGCCGCGCGCCGACGGGTTTCCTCCGAGCAGCCGCACGACGGCGTCCGTCGAGCGCGACAGGAGCCAGATCACGGGACGCATGAGCGTCGCGAACCGGTCGAGCGGGGGCGCGACGGCGAGCGCGACCGACGCCGAGCGCTGCAGCGCGATGCGCTTGGGCACGAGCTCGCCGAGCACGAGCGAGAGGTACGCGACGAGCAGCGTCAGCAGGACGAGCGAGACCGTCGACGCGAGCGACTCCGGCAGACCGAGCCCTTCGAGGACCGGCGCGAGGTCCGGCGCGAGCGTCGACGCGCCGTACGCGGCCGAGAAGAACCCGGCGACGGTGACACCGATCTGGACGGCGGCGAGGAACCGGTTGGGGTCGCGCGCGACCGCCGCGACGCGCGCCCCGCGGACCGACTGCTTCTCGAGCTGCGCGACCTGGCTCTCGCGCAGCGACACGAGGGCGATCTCCGTGCCGGCGAACACACCGCCGACGAGGACGAAGAGCAGCACGAGAGCGATGTTGGTCCAGGTGCCGGAGTCCATCGCCCCATCCAATCAGGAGGGGCGGCGTCGAGGCCGGGTCAGGCGTCCGACGGCTCGGTGGGCGCAGGGGAGGAGGGCGTCTGCCCGTGGTCCGCCGGCTCGCCGTGCTTGCGGCGGGGGATCAGGTGCACGACCAGGACGACGAGCCCGCCGACGAGCACACCCACCACGGCGGAGCACGCCGTGTTGACGAGCCAGGCGAGGAAGCCTCCGACGCCCGCCACACCCTCGACCGCGTGCTCGAGGTGGTGCACCACGTCGTACGGGCCGTGCCAGCCGAGGTCGTACGTGCCCTGGAGGAGGATGTGCCCACCGACCCAGAGCATCGCGATGATCCCGACGAACGAGATGACGGCCATGACCTTGGGCATCGCCGTGACGAGGCCACGGCCGAACGACTGCACCCAGCCTGTCCGGCGGCCCACGAGGTGGAGCCCGATGTCGTCCATCTTCACGATGAGCGCGACGATCCCGTAGACGACCGCGGTGATGAGCAGCGCCACGACGACGAGGATGATCAGGCGCGACCAGAAGCCTTCGGACGCGACCTCGTTGAGCGCGATCACCATGATCTCGGCGCTGAGGATGAAGTCCGTGCGGACCGCGCTGGACACGACGGTGTCCTCGTCGACGGCCTTCTTCTCCGCCTTGCTCTCGACCTCCGCGTGGTGCTTCCCGGAGACCAGCTCCCACACCTTCTCGGCGCCCTCGAACGCGAGGTACAGGCCGCCGACCATGAGCAGGGGGGTGAGCAGGAACTCGAGAAACTCGCTCAGCAGCAGGATCGCCGGGAGGATGAACAGCAGCTTGTTGCGCAGCGAGCCGGTGGCGATGCGCTTGATGACCGGCAGCTCGCGCTTCGCGGCAAGTCCCTCGACGTAGCGCGGTGTCACCGCGGTGTCGTCGATGACGACGCCCGTCGCCTTCGCGCTCGCGCGTCCGGCGGCCGCGGCGACGTCGTCCACCGACGCCGCGGCGAGCTTGGCGAACGCCGCGATGTCGTCGAGGAGGGCAGCGAGTCCGACAGCCATGAGTTCTCCGTACGCGGGCCCGAGGCGCCGCGGGCGGGTCCGCTGGGTCGTGTCGGGACGCGGCCGCAGCATCGTATCCGTCGGACGTGGTGTCATGTCGCGCGGTCCACCGTCGCCGAGCACGGGATCATCCACCGTTCTCGGCCGGAAACGGTGGATGCCCCCGTGCTCGGCAGGCGGCACGGAGCGGGCAGCAGCAACCAGGACGGCAGGTGCGCGTCGTGCGTCAGGCGGTCGACGCGCGCGTCACGACGTTCACGAGCCGCGGCGGGCGCACGACGACGCGCACCACCTCGCGCCCGTCGGTTGCCCGGGAGACGCCGGGCGTCGCCAGCGCACGAACTCGCAGCGTTGCCTCGTCGACGTCGGCTGCGACGGTCAGCCGTCCGCGCACCTTCCCGTCGACCTGCACGACGGCCTCGACGGTGTCGTCGACGAGCAGCGAGGGGTCGACGTCAGGCCACGCAGCCTCCGCGACCGACGGCGCGTGCCCCAGCCGTTCCCACGCCTCCTCGGCGGTGTACGGGGCGAAGAGCCCGAGCAGCACGGCTGCGGCCTCGGCGGCCTCGCGGACCGCGGCGTGGTGTGCACGGGGGTCCTCGGCGGGCGCGGGCCCGTCGGCCGCCGCACGGCGCGCGGCGGTGACCAGCTCCATGACGCGCGCCACGACCACGTTGAACCGCGACCGCTCGAGGAGGTCCTCGGCGTCGTGCACGGTCCGGTGGGTCACGCGCCGCAGGGCGTGCGCGCGCGTCCCGGGCAGCGCCCTGGCGGGGTCGGCGCGGCCCGTGTCGCCCGCCGCGTCCTTGACCACGCCGCCCGCGGCCGGGCGGCTCGCGACCGCCCCCGTCCCGACCGCGACCGGTCGGGCGACCGCGTCGACGAGCCGCAGCACGCGCTCGCAGAACCGGCGCATCGCGGCCGGGTCGACGTCCGCCCAGTCGACGTCGTCCTCGGGCGGACCGGCGAAGACCATCGCGAGGCGCACCGCGTCGACGCCCCACCGGTCGAGCTGCGCGCCGAGCTCGACGCCGTTGCCCCACGACTTGCTCATCGCGCGGCCACCGTTGAGCACCTGGCCCTGGTTGAGCAGCGTGGCGAACGGCTCGACGACGTCGACCCACCCCAGGTCGTGCAGCACCTTCGTGACGAACCGGCTGTAGAGCAGGTGCAGGATCGCGTGCTCGACGCCGCCCACATAGCGCGCGGCCGGCATCCACCGGCGCGCGTCCTCGGGGCGGAACGGGACGTCGTCCGGCGTGCCGGAGCCGTCCGCCGAGGTGCCCGTCGAGCAGTAGCGCAGGAAGTACCAGGACGAGTCGACGAACGTGTCGAGCGTGTCGGGGTCGCGCTCGGCGTCCGCCCCGCAGCGCGGGCACGGGACGCGTCGCCAGGCGTCGGCGGCCGGCGAGGCGAGCGGTGAGCGGCCGCGCGGGAGCAGGTCGTCGCCCGCGAGGTCGGGCAGGCGCACCGGCAGGTCCTCGTCGGGCACGGGCACGACGCCGCACGCCGCGCAGTGCACGACGGGCACCGGGGCGCCCCAGTAGCGCTGCCGGGACACCAGCCAGTCGCGCAGGCGGTACGACGTCGCGCGCTCGCCGCTGACCGTCGCCTCCAGGCGGGCGATCGCGTCGTCGATCGACGGCCACGTCGCGCCGGTGCCCGTCGGCAGGCCGTGGGCGGCGGCGAACCGGGCGTCGCGCTCGTCGTGGGCGGGTACGCCCATGACGACGCCGGTGCCGTAGCCGGGCAGGACGTGGTCGGCCGCCCACACCGGCAGCTCCTCGCCCGTGACGGGGTGGCGGACGTGCGCGCCGAGGAACAGCCCGGCGGGGTCGCGTCCGGAGCTGGTGCGCGCGATCTCGCCCGCGGCGAGGGCGGCAGCACGGTACGACGCGAGCGCGTCCGCCTGCTCCGGAGCGCACAGCGCGGTCGCGAGCAGACTGTCGGGCGCGACCGCGAGGAACGTGACCCCGGACAGCGTGTCGGGGCGCGTCGTGAACGCCTCGACCACGGCCGGCCGCTCAACCGTCGTGGCCCGCGCGGCCTGCGACGCTGCCCCGCCCGACGTCTCGGACGCTGCCTCGCCCGCCGCCTCGCCAGGTGGCCGGGACCTGGTGGGGCGAGGGCCGCCGTTGGGCACGACGGCGAACCGCACCCGGGCGCCCTCGCTGCGCCCGATCCAGTGCCGCTGCATGGCGAGCACACGGTCGGGCCAGGCGCCCTCGAGCGCGGCCATGTCGTCGAGCAGCCGGTCCGCGTACGCGGTGACGCGCACGAACCACTGCGTCAGCTCGCGCTGCACGACGACCGCCCCGCAGCGCTCGCAGCGGCCTCCGACGACCTGCTCGTTCGCGAGCACGGTCTGGTCCGTCGGGCACCAGTTCACGGGCGCCGTCGCGCGGTAGGCGAGGTCGTTCTCGAGCAGGCGCAGGAACAGCCACTGCGTCCAGCGGGAGTACTCGGGCAGGTGGGTCTCGAGGCGTCGCGACCAGTCGAACGAGACGGCGTACCGGCGCGCGGTGGCGGCCTGCGTCGCGATGTTCGTCTCGGTGAACACGGCGGGGTTCTCGCCGCGGCGGATCGCGGCGTTCTCGGCGGGCAGCCCGAACGAGTCCCAGCCGATGGGGTTGAGCACGTCGAAGCCGCGCAGGCGCCAGTACCGCGCGACGACGTCCTCCAGCGCGAAAACCTCCGCGTGGCCCATGTGCAGGTCGCCGGAGGGGTAGGGGAACATCGTCAGCAGGTAGCGGCGGGGACGGCTGCCGTCGTCGCGGGCGCGGAAGGTGCCGTGCTCGTCCCAGTACCGCTGCCAGCGGTCCTCGATCGCGGCGGTGGGGCTCGGTCGATCCGGCGCGAACACGGGATCGGCCACCGGATCCGGCGCGATCCGGTCGGTATCCCCGTGCTCGGCGGTCGACGATCGCGTGGTCGGGGGTGTGGTGGGGGGTGAGTCGGCGGGTGAAGGGGGTGCGGCGTCCACGGTGAGGCTCCTCGAGAGGTGGGCTTCGTCGTCGGGCACTCGCCGTGTGCTCCCGGGAACCGTCACCGGGACGCGCAGGCACCGCCGCGCTGAGCGTGCCCGCCCGGCGGGCTCAGCGCGGCCGGCGAAGGAGGAGCCGCAGGTGTCGCATCCCGGACATCGTCGCCCCGGGGGAACTGCGGGGTCAACCCCGCAAGGGGTCCAGGAGGCCGCGAGGTGTGGCGGACGTCGCCCGCCGTGGCGGTCCGCGGCCCGCCGAGCCCCAGTAGGCTTGACGCCATGGCATCCCACTACGACGTCGTCGTCCTCGGTGCAGGTCCCGGTGGTTACGTGGCCGCGATCCGTGCAGCCCAGCTGGGTCTGCAGGTCGCGGTCGTGGAGGAGAAGTACTGGGGAGGGGTGTGCCTCAACGTGGGCTGCATCCCGTCCAAGGCGCTCCTGCGCAACGCCGAGCTCGCGCACCTCTTCACGCACGACGCGAAGACCTTCGGCATGTCCGGTGACGTGACCTTCGACTTCGGCGCGGCTTTCGACCGCTCGCGCCAGGTCGCGGACGGTCGCGTCAAGGGCGTGCACTTCCTCATGAAGAAGAACAAGATCACCGAGTACGACGGCCGCGGCACGTTCCGCGACGCGCACACGCTCGACGTCAAGCTCGCCGACGGCTCCACCGACCAGGTGACGTTTGACAACGTGATCATCGCGACCGGCTCGAAGGTCCGCCTGCTGCCGGGCGTCGAGCTGTCCGAGAACGTCGTGACGTACGAGAAGCAGATCCTCACGCGCGAGCTGCCGAAGTCGATCGCCATCGTCGGCGCCGGCGCGATCGGCATGGAGTTCGGCTACGTCCTCAAGAACTACGGCGTGGACGTCACGATCATCGAGTTCCTCGACCGTGCGCTGCCCAACGAGGACGCGGACGTCTCCAAGGAGATCGCCAAGCAGTACAAGAAGCTCGGCGTGAAGCTGCTGACGTCGACGGCGGTCCAGACGGTGACCGACAACGGGACCGACGGTGTCAAGGTCACCTACAAGGGCGTCAAGGACGACAAGCCGGGCGAGCTCGTCGTCGACAAGGTGCTCATGGCGGTCGGGTTCGCGCCGAACGTCGAGGGCTTCGGCCTCGAGAACACCGGCGTGCAGCTCACCGAGCGCGGCGCCATCGCGATCGACGACGTGATGCGCACGAACGTCGAGAACATCTACGCGATCGGCGACGTCACCGCGAAGCTCATGCTCGCGCACGTCGCGGAGGCGCAGGGCGTCGTCGCGTCCGAGACCATCGCCGGCGCCGAGACGCTCACGCTCGGCGACTACCGCATGATGCCGCGCGCGACGTTCTGCCAGCCGCAGGTCGCGAGCTTCGGCCTCACGGAGCAGCAGGCGCGCGACGAGGGATACCAGGTCAAGGTCGCGACGTTCCCCTTCATGGCGAACGGCAAGGCGCACGGCCTCGGCGACCCGGTCGGCTTCGTCAAGCTCATCTCCGACGAGACCTACGGCGAGCTGCTCGGCGGCCACCTCATCGGCCCGGACGTCTCCGAGATGCTGCCCGAGCTCACGCTCGCGCAGAAGTGGGACCTCACGGTCAACGAGCTGTCGCGCAACGTGCACACGCACCCGACGCTGTCCGAGGCCGTCCAGGAGTCGATCCACGGTCTCGCGGGGCACATGATCAACTTCTGATCCGTCCCTCCGCCCGACGGCGGTCGGTCACCGGCTGATCGCCTGGTCAGAGGCCCGGATCTGCGAGTTTCCGCAGGTCCGGGTCTCTTTTCGTCGTGGGGAGGGCTGGGCGCCTAGAGGCAGAAGGTGTCCTCGAGCACAGTCCGACAGCATCTGGTTGCGGTCGACGCCGTCGAACGACACCAGGATGCTGCGCCACCGCAGCAGGTCCTGCCCCGCGGCATGCATGGTCGATGCGAGGTCCAGTGCTCTTGGTTCCATCCGTAGTCAGGTCTACGCTTCCTGTAAGCAGTGAGGAGGTGGACGACGTGTCGGTCCTGACGATCGAGTCGGCGCGTGCGGCGGGGCTGCGCAAGGATGAGGTCTACCGCATGGCTCGATCCGGCGAGCTGGAGAGGATCGGGCGGGGGGTGTACGTCCGGCCCGGAGAGCTCGATCCTGTCCTGGTGTCGCTGGCGGGCGCGACGGCGGTGAAGCAGGCCGCGACGATGTGTCTGACCAGCGCGTTGGTCCACCACGGGCTGAGCGACGAGATCCCGCTCGCGACCGATATCGCGTTGCCGCGCGGCACGAGGTTTCCTGCCGGCTTCGACCATGTGACGTGGCATGCCTTCGATCGCACGACGTTCGAGGTCGGGCGCACCGCCATGACCGAGCACCCGGACCTGTGGGTGTACTCGCCTGAGCGGACCATCGTGGACGCGTTCCGGTTAGCGCACCTCGAGGGCATCGACCAAGCCAACGAGGCGTTGCGTCGCTGGGTCCGGCGTCGTGGTAGCTCGCCGGCCGACCTGCTACGCACCGCGGAACACTTCCCGCGGACCGTCACGGCGATCCGCCAGGCGCTCCAGGTGCTCCTGTGAGCCCGAACCCGACACGCGACACGCCGTCGGGTCGCGCGTACAACGACGTGCGCAACCTCGCCAAGTCACAGGGCCGCGACCCCGCGGAGTACCTCGCGCTGTACGCGCTGGAAGGCTTCCTGACTCGGCTCGCCGCCTCTGACCGTATGGACGACTTCGTGCTGAAGGGGGGAGTGCTGCTGGCAGCCTTTGCCGCGCGTCGCCCCACCCGTGACATCGACCTCGCTGCGACAGGCCTGTCCAACGACGTCAAGGATGTCGAGCACCGGGTGCGAGAGATCCTGTCGGTCGATCTCCTCGACGGTCTGGCGTTCGACGCCGGTACGGTCCGCAGCGAGACCATCCGCGATGAGGCGGACTACACCGGCGTACGCGTCCACCTGAGCGCAGCGGTGTCGAAGGCGCGGATCCCGATCCACGTCGACGTCAACTTCGGCGACCCGATCTGGCCCGCACCACAGCGAACGACGGTGCCACTCCTCCTCGGCGGCGAGGTCCGGCTGCTGGGCTACCCCGCCCACATGGTTCTCGCGGAGAAGATCGTCACCGCTATCGACCGAGGCGTGGCCAATACGAGGTGGCGTGACTTCGTCGATATCGCCTCGATCACCCGGACTCAGAAGATCGTCGAAGCGGAACTCGCTGCCGCCATCCAGGTGGTTGCCGACCACCGGCACGTCCGAGCAGGGCCCCTCGACGAGAGCCTTGCGGGCATGGGCGAGATCTCCCAGGCGCGGTGGAACGCATGGCGTCGGAAGCAGCGACTGGCCGACACGACACCAGAGAAGTTCCAGATCTTGCTCGACGAGGTCATCGAGTTTGCCGATCCCGTCCTGAGCGGCACCGCCCGGGGAATGACATGGCAGCCGACCGTGCGTCAGTGGGTGCGCGAGCTCGCCACCGCGGCCGGACCCTCCGACCATGAGTCGTGACACGGAAGGCTCTGGGCCGACGCGACCCCGGAGCCTGCGCCTGCCGTTCTGGGCCGGGGCGACGGCGATCGCCGTCGGGGCGCTCGCCGTCGTCGCCGTGGTCCTGGGTCCGCGGTTCGCCCTGGGCCCGCAGGTCTGCACGGCGGAAGGGTACTCCAGCGTCCTCGAGGTGACGCTGACGGGGGACACCACCGAGGTGGCCCACCTCCAGGTGCGCGACGGTCGCGAGGACGTTTGGCAACCGCCCCTCCCGACGGGTCCTGATGCCTCGGAACCCGCGATCCCCATGTCGCGGGACGGTGACACCTGGTCCTTCACGGTCTTCTACCCGGCGGGCCCGGTCGCCCTCCGCGCGCTCGACGACGACGGGGACGTCCTCGACCAGACCGAGAAGGACGTCGACTGGGCGCGCGTGGGCGGTTCGGAGGCGTGCGGCGGCCCGACGGAGGGCCGCGTGGGCTGGGTGCTCTGACGCGGGAGTCCGCGCGGACCGGGTCGCGCGCGATCGACTACCGGGGCCCGGCGATGCGCGGGTGACCGCCCACCGGGTCGAGGGGTGGCCGGGACTCGTTCCGAGGTCCGGTGTTCCCCGCGTGCCGGCTACAGCCGGTCGATCAGCTTGTCGGGCGTGATGGGGACGTCGTGCACACGGATTCCCGTGGCGTTGTAGACGGCGTTCCCGACCGCGGCGGCGGAGCCCACCGTGCCGATCTCGCCGAGGCCGCGGGCACCGAGGCTCTGGGTGCCGACGTCCTCGCTGCCATCCCCGAGCGGCCCGGTGAGCAGGAGGTCAGGCCGGTCGAGCATGTGCACGTCGATGTCAGGGATGTCGGCGTGCACCGGCACGAGGTAGTCGGCCAGGGTGCTGTTCGCGAGGCGTCCGGTGGCGAGATCCAGGCGGTTCTCCTCCAGCAGGGCGTGCCCGATGCCGAAGATGACGCCGCCGACGAGCTGGCTCCGGGCGGCCTTGGCGTTGATGATGCGGCCGACGTCGGCGACGGTGGTGAAGCGGGTGACGCGGGTCTCGCCGGTGAACCGGTTGACCCGTACCTCGCAAAAGTGGGCACCGAAGCTGTGGTGGACGACTCCGGGGATGGCCTCGCCCCCCGGGGAGGACTCTCTGTCGATGCGCGGCGACCCGACGGCGTCCAGCAGGCGGCCGAAGGTCATCGAGTGGCCGCGCCCGTGCAGGATGCCGCGCTCGTAGCGCAGGTCCTCGACTGCCGCTCCCCGCCAGGGCGACCCGTCTCTGGTGACGGCGAGCCGCTTGAGCTCGGCGATCGCATTCCGGGCGGCATCCACCAACAGCGGGACGGTGGCGTGCGTGCCGCTGGAGCCGACCGCGGGTGCGCCTGGGGGCAGGATGGTGTCCCCGATCTCCGGAGTGACCCGCTCGACGGGGATGCCCAGGGCGTCGGCGCCTGAGATCGCCACCATGGTCGCCGCGCCGGTGCCGAGGTCCGAGGTGGCTGTGGACACCACCGCGGTGTCGTTGGCGCGCAGCCGGACCCGGACGGCGAACCCGGCCCGGCGGGCCGCGGGGTAGATCGCGGTGGCCATGCCGGTGCCGTACAGCCACTGCCCGTCGACACGTGAGCGGGGCGTGGCGCTGCGGCCGGCCCAGCCGAAGCGATCCGCTCCGACGCGGTAGCACTCGTCGAGGTGCTTGCTCGACCAGGGCAGGCCCGTGGAGGGGCTGGTGGTGGCGTAGTTGCGCAGCCGCAGCTGCACCGGGTCGACGCCGGTGGCGACGGCGAGCTCGTCCATCGCCGTCTCCAGGGCGAAGGCACCGGGAGCCTCGTTGGGGCCGCGCATCGCCCGGCTCCCGGGGATGTCGAGGACGGCCATCTGCGCGTCCACGTGCAGGTTCGGCGTGCGGTAGAGCGCGTCCGACGTGGAGTGCGCAGGAGTCATGATGAATGACATGGTGGTCGGACGCTCGGCGACGCTCCGGTGGCTGACGGCGTTGAGGACTCCGTCCCGGGAGGCGCCCAGCCGGACGGTCTGCGTGAGGTGCGAACGGTGGCCCGTCAGGGTGAACATCTGCTCCCGGGTGAGGACCAGCCGGACCGGTCGGCCGAGCTCGCGGGCCGCCGCGGCGGCGAGCGGGGTGTCGCTCCACAGGACGACGCGGGCGCCGAAGCCGCCGCCCACGTGCTTCGTGATCAGCCGGACGTCCTGGGCCAGCAGGCCGAGCCGCTGGGCCATGCCGAGCGCGTATGCCGAGGGGATCTGTGCGCCTGCGTAGAGGGTCACCCGGTCGTCGCCCTCCCACTCGGCGAGCACCGCGTGCGGCTCCATCGCGACGTGGTGCTGCACGTTCTGGTGGAACTCGGCCTCCACGACGACGTCGCTGGCGGAGAGCGCGGCGTCGATCGACCCGACGCCGGGCGCCAGGACGGTGAGGTGGCTCGGTGCGCCGCTGATGGTGGGGCCGGCCGGCACGCTCGGCTCGTCGGCGAGAGAGGTGCGGGGCGGCTGGACGTCGTAGGTGGCGGTGACCAGCGCGGCGGCGTCGCGTGCCTGCTCGGGGGTCTCGGCGACCACCATGGCGATGGCCTGGCCGTGAAAATGGACCACGGCGCTCTTCAGTGGGACGTAGTTCTCGGAGAAGGCGGCGGCCTGGCCGGTGGTCTCGTACAGCTTCAGGGGGTTCCCCAGCGTGGTGTGGACACGCAGCACCCCGGGCGAGGCGAGCGCGGCCGCCGTGTCGAACCCCGTGACCGTGCCTCGGGCGATGGTGCTGGTGACGACGTGCGCGTGCGCCAGGCCGGGGGCTTGGCGGTCGCCGGAGTACTTGGCGGCGCCGGTGACCTTCGACCTGCCATCGACGCGGTCGATCTCGCGTCCTACCGGGGAACGGGGCATCGTGACTCCTCTGGTTGCTGTGCGTCGAGCGGGTACGGCGACGGGACTCCACGGTGGACGCCGCTGCGGTGGATGGGGACTCCGGTGCTCAACGGCGCACCGGTGCCGCCGTGCCGGTCGCCGACGATCTCGGCGGCGATCGACAAGGCCGTCTCCTGAGGGGTGCGGGCCCCGAGGTCGAGCCCGATCGGAGAGCGGAGCCGATCCAGCTCGTGGTCGCCCAGGCCCGTCTCGCGGAGCCGGTCCAGGCGTTCCTCGTGGGTACGGCGTGACCCCATGGCCCCGACGTACGCCACGGGCAGGCGCAGGGCGGCGGTCAGGAGCGGCAGGTCGAACTTGGGGTCGTGGGTGAGCACGCAGACGACGGTTCGCCGGTCGAGCAGCCCGGCCTCGGCCTGGGAACCGAGGTAGCGGTGCGGCCACTCGACGACGACCTCCGCGTCGGGGAACCTCTCCGGGGTGGCGAACGTGGTCCGGGCGTCGCACACGGTGACCCGATAGCCGAGGAACGTGCCGACGCTCCCCAGCGCGGCGGCGTGGTCGACGGCGCCGAAGACGAGCATCCGCGGAGGCGGGACGTTGCACTCCACCAGGAGAGTCATGGGCTCCTGGCACGCACCGTCGGCCACCCCAATCTCCACGGTGCCGGTCCGCCCGGCGCGCAGGAGTTCCGTCGCGTGAGCCTCGGCCACCCGGTCGAGCAGCCCGTCGCCGAGGGCCCCAGTGACGGGACGACCGGGCCGTACGACGACGGCTGCGCCCAGGTGGGTGTCCGGACCGCGCACGATCGTGGCCACGGCGACCTCCCGGCCGGCGGCGGCGTCGGCGAGTGCCGGCTCCAGCCAGGGTGCGGTGGCCGGGTCGTGATGACGCAGGAGCAGCTCGATCGTGCCGCCGCAGGTCAGGCCCACGCCGATCGCGTCGGCGTCGGTGTACCCGAACCGCAGGATGCGGGGTGGGTGCTCCCCGGCCAGCATCTCCTGGCACGCGTCATGCACCGCGGCATCGACGCAGCCGCCGGACACGTTGCCCAGCACCGCGCCACCCGCGTCGACGACGAGCGACGAGCCGGGCTGCCGGGGTGCGCTGCCGTGCACGCCCGTGACGGTGGCCACCACGAACGGGGTCCCGGAGCGAGCGCGTTCGAGCAGGTGGTCGGCGAGCTCAAGCACGGTCGCCGTCCGCTCTCGCGTCGTCGGACCGGTCGCTCATCGGCTCTCCTGCAGCTCGGTCAGGGCCCGGACCAGGGTGCGGCGGAGCAGGGCCGGCTTGAACGCGTTGTGCTCCCGGGTCTGGGCGCCGTCCGCGGCACGGGCGACGGCGATCTCGTACGTGGCGGGGGTTGTGGACCGTCCGGTGAGGGCTCGCTCGACCGCCGGCAACCGCCAGGGACGCGTACCGACGCCACCCGCGGCGATCCGGGCCTGGGTGATGGTGCCACCGCGCACCTGCAGGGCGACGGCGGCGGACGTGAGGGCGAACTCGTAGGACTGCCGGTCGCGGACCTTCACGTAGCGGGAGTGCTTGGCGAGGGGCGAGCGGGGCACGGTGATGCCGGTGATGAGCTCGTCCGGTCGCAGCACGTTCTCGATCTCGGGCGTGGTGCTGGGCAGCGCGTAGAAGGTGTCCAGCGGCATGCTGCGAGAGCCGCGTGCCGACGCCAGGTGCACCACCGTCTCCAGGGCGACCAGGGCCACGGCCAGGTCGCTCGCATGGGTCGCGATGCAGGAGTCGCTGGTGCCCAGGACCGCGTGACCGCGGTTGATGCCCTCCAGCGCGGAACAGCCGCTACCGGGTTCGCGCTTGTTGCAGGGTGTGGTGACGTCGCGGAAGTACCCGCAGCGGGTGCGTTGCAGCAGGTTGCCGCCGATGCTGGCCATGTTGCGCAGCTGGCCCGAGGCGCTGAGCTCCAGCGCCTGCGCGACGACGGGGTACTGCGCACGCACGACGGGATGGGTGGCGACGTCGCTCATCCGCTCGACCGCGCCGATGTGCAGCCCGTCGCGGTCCAGGGTGATGCCGTCCAGCGGGAGCCGGTTGATGTCGACGACGTGCCCGGGGGTCATCACCTCGAGCTTCATCAGGTCCACCAAGGTGGTGCCGCCGGCGAGGAACGCCGTGTCCGGCCCGGCGCCCCGCAGGGCCTCGCGCACGGAGCGGGCCCGGACGTAGGTGTACGGCCGCATCAGCGCATCACCTGCTGCGCGTCGGCGATCGCGTCGACGATGCGGGGGTAGGCGCTGCACCGGCAGATGTTGCCCGACATGCGCTCGCGGATCTCGTCGTCCGAGTCCGCCCCGCCTTCCGCGTCGACCAGGGCGACCGCGGACATGATCTGTCCCGGGGTGCAGAAGCCGCACTGCAGACCGTCGTGGTCGATGAACGCCTGCTGCATCGGGTGCAGCCGGTCGCCGTCGGCGAGGCCCTCGATCGTTGTGACCTCGTGGCCGGTCGTCGTGGCCGCCAGCGTGAGGCAGGACAGCACGCGGCGCCCGTCGACGTGCACGGTGCACGCGCCGCACTGGCCGCGGTCGCAGCCCTTCTTGGTGCCCTTGAGGTCCAGCCGCTCGCGGAGCGTGTCCAGCAGGGTGGCCCGCGGGTCGACCCGCAGCGTGACCGGGTCGCCGTTGACGGCGGCCCGCACCGTCACCGGGGTCACGCCGTCCACGGTGGTTGCCGAGGCAGGCACTGCCGCCTCGGCCGGTCCGGTCAGCAGCGGCATCGCGGCGACGACCAGGCTGCCGCCCAGGAAGTTCCGCCGGGACACGCCCGTTGGGCCGTGTCCCGCATCGTGTTCGTGATTCATGGAGTCTCTCCTGGCTGTTCGCCTGCTCGGACAGGGAAGACGGCGCTCCGGCCGTCCCGGGGGGTCGTCGGGATCGGTGCTGCCTCCAGGCTGCGCCCACCGCCGGGAGACAGCCAGGACCTGTCGATCCGAGGCTGAGGTCGCACGGGTACGCGGCGTCAGGCGCGCGGTTCAGGTCGCCGGCGTGCTCCACGCCGGCACGGGGAGCGCGACTGTGTCGATCTGGTCGGCTCGAGGACGCAGGTACAGCAGCTCAGCAGCTCGTCTATCGCCCCAGCGAGTGTCAGCGAAGCGCCTGCGGACCCATGACGGACAGCCGGCGCAGCTTCTCGTGACTCTCGGAGCACGGGTCGGCGGCGAAGACCAGGAGGCGGTGCGACTGTTCCGGGTCGAGCAGAGACTGGCAGGTCAGCTCCAGAGCGCCGACCTCGGGATGCACGAGACGCTTGACGGCGAGCGGGTGCACACCGACCTCGTGAGCGCTCCACGCCCGGCCGAACTCCTCGCTCCGCGCGAGGAGGAGGTCCGCCAGCTGCGCCGCCCGGGAGCCGGGGCCGCGCAGTGCGACGGCGTGGCGCAGGCCCGCGGCGAACCTTCGGGTGAGGACCGGATGGTCGTCGGGGTGATAGAGCTGCCGCGTGGTGGGGTCGGTGAACCACCGGTAGCCGATGCTCCGGGCCGGCCCGGTGTACCGGGTCCGGTCGCCGGTGAGCGCGATCCCCAGCGGGCTCTGCCGGAGAGTCTCGCCGAGCTCGGTGACGATCTCGGCGGGAGTGCCGTCCAGGCGGTCGAGGATGCGCAGCAGGCCGAGGCTGACGCGCTCGCCTGCTGCACCTCTGGCCGGCGGGTTGTGCCCGGCGAGCCGGAGCAGGTGGTCGCGTTCGTCGAGGGACAGACGTAACCCGTGAGCGATGGAGGCGAGCAGCTTCTCGGACGGTTGAGGCCCGCGCGCTCGTTCGAGCCGCGCGTAGTAGTCGGCCGACATGTGACACAGGGAAGCGACCTCCTCCCGTCGCAACCCGCTGGTCCTGCGGCGCCGTCCGCGGGGGACGCCGACGTCCTCGGGCTGCAGCGACTCGCGGCGACGCCGGAGGAACTCGGCGAGCCCGGCCCGATCGATCGCCATGCGTCTCCTCCCGGCTGCTCGGTCATCCCTACCGCGCGTGCTCACCCATGGTCCCCGCCAGGGGAACGCGTGACCACCCGGCGCCGGACGGGGGGATCGGAAGGCCGTGGCTAGCTCGGTGCGCGGCGGGTAGAAAACGAGCATCCGGAGCAGCTGCCGGCGGCGTACCCCGCACAGGAGCTGCCGTATCGAGCGCATCTGACGAGGGGGCCCGCGTGGAGACATTCAGGCTGAACGACGGCAACACGATCCCGAAGCTCGGCATCGGCGTCAACCAGGTTCGGTCCGCCGACGTCGGGCCGGCGCTGGCCCGTGCGTTCGAGGCCGGCTACCGCTCGGTCGACACCGCCAACACGTATCTGAACGAGCGCGCCGTCGGCCGGGCGGTCCGCGACAGCGGCCTGGTCCGGGACGAGATCTACCTGGCCACGAAGGTGTGGTCGACCGACTCCACGTACCGGAGGATGTCGGTCGCGATCGACCGCACGCTCGAGCGGCTGGGCACCGACTACGTGGACCTTCTCCTGGTGCACCAGCAGTACGGCGACTACAACGGGGCGTGGAGGGCGATGGAGGAAGCCGTCGCGGCGGGCAAGGTCCGTTCGATCGGCATCAGCAACTTCAACCACCGGCGCCTGACCGACCTGGTCAGCAGAGCCACGGTGCTGCCCGCCGTCGCGCAGATCGAACGCCACCCCTACTTCCAGCAGCGCGAGCAGAAGGAGTTCCTCGAGCGGCTCGGTACCGTCGTGACGGGCTGGTTCCCGCTCGGACGAGGCGATCGAGAGCTGCTCGCGGAGCCGCTCTTCGCGGAGTTGGGACACAAGTACGGCAAGTCGCCGGTGCAGGTGATCCTGCGGTGGCACGTCCAGGACGGCACGGTCGTCATCCCCGGGTCCACCGACCCGGCTCACATCCGGTCCAACAGCGAGCTGTTCGACTTCGCCTTGACGGCCCAGGAGATGGACCGGATCGCGGCCATGGACCGGAACAAGCGGTTCCACAACCTGCCCGAGCTCGTCGAGCGGGTCATCTTCCAGTCCATGCGGACGGACTATGACAAACGGCAGCGCTGAGCGCGGCAGCACGGAGCACGGCCCTGGTCGGCGATATCTGGCCACTGGCACAGGGGATGACGTCCCCGGTTCACGCGCACCCCGATTCTGGAACGTGGGGTCCGCCCCGCGAGACAACCGAAGGATCCACCGTGACAAGACGCCCTGAAACCCCTCGTACCCGCACATCTCGTCCTCGCACGACCACCGCCGCGCTCGCCCTCGGCACCATGCTCACCACGGCGTGCACTGCCGCGCCGGCGTCGTCACCCGGAGCATCCTCGGGCCGGACGGGGGCATGGCAGGAGCGCGCGCCCATGGCGCTGGAGCGGCAGGAGCTCTACCCCGAGGTTGTCGATGACCGGATCTACGTCGCCGGCGGCCTGCTGAACCCGAACACCGGCGTGTCCGCACACTTCGACGCCTACGACCCCGCCGCAGACGCCTGGGAACGGCTGGCGACGCTCCCGCAGGCCAGGCACCACATCGGCCTCGCCGAGGCGGACGGTTCGCTGTACGCCGTCGGCGGGTTCAGCGGTGGGTTCCCCCGGTGGCGCGCCGAGGCCGACACCTTCGTCTACGCGCCGGACGACGACACCTGGTCCACCGGCGTCGACCTGCCGGAGCCGCGGGCTGAGTTCGTGATCGAGAGCGTGCGCGACCAGGTGTTCGTCATCGGTGGCCGTGTCCGTGAGACACCCGGCGCCACGACCTTCACCACCCACGTCGACAGCGACAGAAACGAGATGTTCGACCCCGCCACGGGTGAGTGGACCACGCTCGCCCCGGCCCCCACCGCGCGCAACAGCGCCGCCTCGGCGGTCGTCGACGACCGGATCTACGTGATCGGTGGCCGGGAGTTCTCGCTCGCCGCAGACGGGTCCGCCGTCCAGGAGAACGTCGCGACGGTCGAGGTGTACGAGCCGGCCACCGACGAGTGGGAGACGGTCGCGCCGCTTCCCGAGGCCCGTGGTGGGCTGGCCGCGGCCGTGCACGACGGTTCGATCTACGTGTTCGGCGGTGAGCAGCACAACCCGGACCCGCTGGTCTACGACGACGTCTGGCGCTACGACCCGGAGGCCGACGAGTGGGCCGCCGCAGGGAACCTCCCCACGCCGCGGCACGGGCTCGGCGCCGCCACGGTGGGCGACGTCATCTACACCTTCGGCGGGGGCACCGAGGTGGGCGGCAACTTCGGCAGTGCGCTCAACGAGGCGTTCACACCGCAGTGATGCCGGCACGGACCCGGATCGGCGGGTCCGTGCCAGCAGGTTCGCGCGAGGGCTCGGCGCGACGGCTCAGCGCGACGGCTCAGGCCGCGATGGCCGTCCGGGTCAGCTGCTCCGAGACGTCCCACATACGTGCGGCCTCCTCGGCGCTGCGCAGCGGGGGGTACATCCGCTGCTCGGCCGGCGCGCCGCTGGTGTTGCCGAAGCCGCTGGGGCTGTACAGGGCGCCTGGCTCGGCCTGCGGGTCCGTAGCCGCCATGAGTGCGGGCAGCGCCGCGGTCTCGACCGTGCCGGCCAGGATGCCGCGGGCGGAGAGCCAGCGGATCATCCGTCGCCCCGAGGTCTCCCGCGCGCGGCCCAGCTCGGGGCGGGCGGCGAGCAGGTTGGTCGGCGCGACGCCGGGGTGGGAGAGGTTGCTGGTGATGCCCCACCCGTGGGCCGTGCTGCGGCGCTCCAGCTCCAGGCCGAACAGGCCGAACGCGATCTTCGACTGGACGTACGCGCGCATCCCGTCGTACTCGCGGTCCCAGTTCAGGTCGTCCCAGTTGATGGCGCCACTGCGGGCGGCGACGCTGACCTGAGAGGTCACCCGCGCGCCGCCGGCACGCAGGAGCGGCATCAGGTGCGCGACGAGAGCGAAGTGGCCAAGGTGGTTGGTGCCGAGCTGGAGCTCGAACCCGTCGGCGGTCGTCTGGTGGTCGGGCGGGGTCATGACGCCGGCGTTGTTGATCAGGAGATGAATCGGGTCGCCCTCTGCGCGGAGGGTCTCGCCGAGGGCGGCGACGGAGGCGAGGGAGGACAGCTCGAGGCTGCGCAGCGAGACCTTCGCACCCGGAACCTCGTGGTAGATCTTCGCGATCGCGGCCTCACCCTTGGCCGGGTTGCGGACGGGGATGACGACCTCGGCTCCGGCAGCGGCAAGGCGTCGGGCCATGACGAGACCCATGCCGTCGCTCGCCCCGGTGACCACCGCGCGCTTGCCGGAGAGTCTGGGGATGGTGATGTCGATCGGTGTGCGTCGCATGTCGGTGCTCCTCGATGGTGGCCCTATCGCTCTCACTGTCGTGGATCGCCAGCACGTCATACAGGGCCTGTCGATCCCCCCTTGTCGCCGGTCACGCGGTCGGGAAGGTGACCTTGCTCAGCTCCTCGGAGACCTGCCAGGCGCGGGCTGCCTCGGTGAGACTGCGCAAGGGGCGGTGCATCCGCTGCTCGGCGGGCGCACCGCCCAGGGTGCCGGGGCCGCTGGGACCGTACAGGGCTCCCGGCTTGGCGGTCGGGTCGGTCGCGGCCATGAGGGCGGGCAGCCCGGCGGTCTCGGCCGTGCCGACCAGGATGCCGCGAGCCGACAGCGCGCGGGTCAGGCGGATGTTGGGCGTGTCCTGGCCGCGGCCGATCTCCGGACGGGCCGCCATGAGACTGGTGGGGGCAACACCGGGGTGGGCGAGGTTGCTGGTGATGCCCCACCCGTGGGCCGTGCTGCGCCGCTCCAGCTCGAGCCCGAACAGCCCGAACGCGATCTTCGACTGGACGTACGCGCGCATCCCGGCGTATCTGCGCTCCCAGTTCAGGTCGGCCCAGTTGATGGAGCCGGCGGAGGAGGCGATGCTGACCTGTGAGGTCACACGGGCCTGCCCGGCACGCAGGAGCGGCAGCAGGTGGGCGACGAGGGCGAAGTGGCCAAGGTGGTTGGTGCCGAGCTGCACCTCGAACCCGTCGACCGTGGCCAGCCGCTGCGGCGGGCGCATGACCCCCGCGTTGTTGATCAGGAGGTGGATCGGCCGCCCCTCGTCGCGCAGGGTGTCGCCGAGGGCTTCCACCGAAGCCAGCGACGCCAGGTCGAGGCTCCGCAGCGAGACCTTCGCGCCGGAGACGGCCCGGTTGATCTTGCTGATCGCCGCCTCGCCCTTGGCCGGGTTGCGCACGGGCATGACGACCTCCGCGCCCGCAGCGGCGAGGCGCCCGGCGATGCCGAGGCCCATGCCGTCGCTGGCGCCGGTCACCAGCGCGCGCTTTCCGGACAGGTCGGGGATGGTGATGTCGATCGGGGTACGTGGCATCGTTCCGCTCCTTCGGGTGGTGGCGGTGGTGCTTCAGGTCGTCCGCGCTCGCCCCAGCGAGGCGTCCCGCAGTGCGATCGCCTCGCCGATCCTGCGCGCCGAACCGGTCACGACGGCGGCCTTCCCTGTCGGGCCAGTCATCGTCAGCTCCCCGCCTCGTCGCTTCGTGACCTCCTCGGGCCACGGCATCGATCGTCGGCGAACGCCCCGCACCGTTCCAGGACCTCCCGATCACAGGCTCGTCAGGCCACGGCTCCGCCCCGCAAGGGGGATCGACAGACCGTGGCTACAGCCGTTCACGCGGGATAGAAACAACGTGTAGATGCTGTCCATCATCGGCGCGCGATCGCTGCGCCGAACCCACGACCCGGCGTGCTGACAAGGGTCAGGCGCGCCCCGCGCCAGGAGCGCTCGTCATCGCCGCCACATCGGACGACCTCAGGAAGGGCATCATGCCGACGAACCGCATCGCACTCGTGACCGGAGCCAACCAGGGCATGGGCAAGCAGGTCGCGAAGGAGCTGGCCGCCGACGGGTTCACCGTCTTCGTCGGTTCCCGCGACCTCGCTCGCGGCGAGCAGGCGGCCGCCGAGATCCGCTTCGGCGCCATCGCGCTCCAGCTGGACGTGACTGACGCGCCATCGATCGCACGGGCCGTCGAGCGGATCCAGGAGGAGGCAGGCCGCCTCGACCTGCTCGTCAACAACGCCGCCATCTCCAGCACCGGGACCAACGGCCGCGACCTGAGTGAGCTCCGCGCACTGTCGCAGCCCAGCGTCGTCTCGCTCGACGAGGTCCGGGCCGTCTGGGAGGTGAACGTCCACGGCGTCCTGGCGGTGTACCAGGCGATGCTGCCGCTGCTGCGCAGGTCGTCGGACGCGCGCATCGTGAACGTCACGAGCGCGCAGGGCTCGCTGACGACAATGGCCGACCCGGCCTTCCCGTTCCACAAGACCTTCGAGCCGGTCTACTCCGCGTCGAAGACCGCGCTCAACGCCGTGACGCTGGCGATGATGATCGAGCTGGAGGCGACCGACATCAAGGTCAACCTCGTTTCGCCGGGCTTCGCGAACACCGCCTTGGTCAACTTCGAGGGGACGGAGTCGGTCGAGGACGCCTGCCGTGAAGTGGTGCGCGTTGCTCGCCTCGGCCCGGACGGCCCGAGCGGCACCTTCACGCTCTGGGAGGGCGTGGACCTGCCGTGGTGATCGGCGCAACGTCCCCCGTACCGCGTGATCGGGTTCGACGGCCTCGCGGCACAGGACCACCCCGTTCCCGGCGCTCGACTCGACGATGCACCGACGGAGGAGTTCCCGTCGGCGCATCGTCGTGTGAGAGTACGTCAGCTGCAGGCGGCTCCGTTGAGTGCGAACCCTGCCGGCTCCGGGTGCGACCCGGCCGTCGCGGTCGCGCCGTTGAACCCGAACGTCACGGACTCGCCCGGGGCGATGCTCGTCTTCCACACCGGACGTGTCGCCGTGACCGTCGTCCCCATCTGGTCGAGCGTCGCGCTCCACCCGGGCTCGTCGACCCGCTGCCCGCCCGGGTAGGTGAACGACACCACCCAGTCGGAGACGGACACGATGGACGTGTTCTTCACGGTGACCGAGGCCGTGTACCCGGTGCTGCTGCCACCCCACGAGGACGCGGTGTAGTCGACCTCGCACGCGCCGGTGGGCGTCGGCGTCTCGTCGTCCTCCAGCGTGGTGAACGTGACGGTCCGGGTGCTCGAGACGGCGCCGGTGTGGTCGTTGCGCGACCGGACGGCCACCGTGTGCTCGGTGTCGGGTTCCAGTCCGGTCAGGTCGACCATCGGTGACCCGTCGGTGCTCGCGAGCACCGCCCCGCTCCCGGGGTCGAGCACGTCGTACCCAGTGACGCACCCGGACTCCGCCGTCCCCCACATCACGTGCGCGCTCGTCGCGGTGATGCTCATGGCCATCGGTGCGCCGGGCGTTCCCGGTGCCTCGTCCGGGCAGACCGGATCCGTCGGGTTGCCGCCGTCGTCCCCGATGCCGGTGACCTCGCCGTCACCGCCGTCGAACGCGACGTCGGAACAGCTGTAGAAGTTCTCGCTGCTGTCCGACCGCACCCAGTGGGTGAAGATCATGTGGTCGCCGGTACGGTCGGCCGGGAGGGTGACGTCCCAGTAGTAGTAGTTCAGGGCACCGGGCCCTCCGGTGTCGGGCGGGTTGGTCACCGAGTCGATGAGCTCGAGGTCGCTCCACGCCAGCGGACCGGAGGGGTCCCACCCCTCCTCGGTGACGTACACGTCGAAGCGTCCGGGGTGCTCGGCCCAGTTGTTGTGCTGGAACTGGTACGTCTCGCCGGCCGTCAGGTGCGTCGTCGGCCAGTCGTCGCGCACAGCGTTGAACCCGGAGAAGTCGTACGGGCCACGACCGCCACCGTCGCAGATCTGACCGTCGGGGATGTAGCCCGCGGTCCGGCCCGCGCCGTTCGAGTCGAGGTTGCCGAACCAGTTGTAGAACGCCGAGCTGCCGCTGACGGCGTACGCGTCCGCGCACGCCGGGTTCTCCGGGGTGACCTGACCGTTCGCCGTCTGGCCGTCGACCCAGCACAGGTACTGGCGGCTGCCGGGGAAGACCTCGGCGCCGTGCGCCTCGGCAGGCGCCGGTGGAGAGACCGCCACGAGGCTGGCCGCGCCGAGGACCGCCGCGGCGGCCCAGGCTGCAATGCGTCGCATCTCAAGCTCCTTCGCTCACGGATGTCGAACACGACGACCATGCCGCGATGCCGGTCGCGTCGGTACCGCCTTAATCGATTCGGCGGCATTCCGGTGCCCGGTCGCCGCTGCCGGGCGAGCAACGGCCTCGTGCCCGACGACGGGCCGCACCTCGCGCGCACGGGTGAGCCCCGGCGTCGGGCAGGGGAGAGGATGGTGCGGGGGGACGACCCGACCCGAGAAGGAGACCCATGGCACTGCCTGCCACGCCCACGCGCGAGTTCATCACCGGCCTGCCGAAGGCCGAGCTGCACCTGCACCTCGAAGGGACGCTCGAGCCGGACCTCAAGCTGCGCCTCGCGCAGCGCAACGGGATCGACATCGGCCAGTCGACGGTCGAGGAGGTCCGCGCGACGTACGCGTTCGACTCCCTGACGAGCTTCCTCGCCGTGTACTACCCGGCGATGGAGGTGCTGCAGACCGCCGACGACTTCTACGAGCTCGCCGACGCGTACCTCGTGCGCGCCGCGGCCGACGGCGTGAAGCACGTCGAGATGTTCTTCGACCCGCAGGCGCACACGTCGCGCGGCGTGCCGTTCGAGACGGTCGTGACCGGGTACCACCGGGCGGCGGCGGAGGCGGGGGAGAGGCACGGCGTCGACGCGCACCTCATCCTGTGCTTCCTGCGGGACCTGTCCGCGGAGAGCGCCGCCGAGACGCTCGAGGCGTCGGTGCCGTTCCGCGACCGCATCCTCGGTGTCGGGCTCGACTCCGACGAGCGCGGCAACCCGCCGGAGAAGTTCGCCGGCGTGTTCGCGCGCGCCCGCGAGCTCGGCTACCGCCTGACGATGCACTGCGACATCGACCAGGAGAGCAGCATCGACAACATCCGCACGGTCCTCGAGGACATCGGCGTGGACCGCGTCGACCACGGGACGAACGTCGTGGAGGACCCGGCGCTCGTCGCCGTCGTGCGCGAGCGCGGGCTCGGGCTGACATGCTGCCCGGTGTCGAACTCGTTCGTCACCGACGACATGAAGGCCGCGGAGATCGCGGGCCTGTTGCGCGACGGCGTCCGCGTCACCGTCAACTCCGACGACCCGGCGTACTTCGGCGGCTACGTCGCCGACAACTACGTGGCGCTCGCGGAGGCCGCCGGTCTCACGACGGCGGAGGTCGTGACGCTCGCGAAGAACTCGTTCGAGGCGTCGTGGCTGGGCGAGTCCCAGCGCGCCGCGTACGTCGCGCAGGTCGACGGCTACGTCGCGGCGTACGCGGCGTCGTCGGACTGACGCCGCCCTTCCCGACTCCGACTCCGACGCGAGGTAGAACCGCCGGTCGCGAGAGAGAACCCGCGGCGTTCTACCTCGTGACCGGCGGTTCTAACTCGCGGCCCGGCTCCGAGGGCGTCGGCGCGGAGCCGACGTGCCGGTCGAGTCTCCCGGGTCGACGCACATCCCGCGCCACGCGACGCGGACGGCCTCGCGGCAGCGTGCCACTGCCGCAGGGTCGTCCAGCGAGACCCCACGCACGACGTACTGGTAGTAGAAGACGCCGTTGACCAGGTCGATGCACGCGTCGACGTCGAGGTCCTGCCGCAGCACGCCCCGGTCGATGCCCGCCTGCAGCACGGCGACGAGGCCGGCTCGACGGCGGGACACGTGCGAACGCCAGTAGGCCTGCGCGACCTTGCGGTCCGTCATCGCGAGGCGCAGCCGCAGGCGGAAGCGTTGCTCCGTGTAGCCCCGCCCAGCGGCGTGGGCGGCCGGGGCGAACGCCGCGAGCAGGTTCTCGAGCAGGTCGCCGTCCAGCGGGATCACGTACGGCTCGCGCCCCCGGTCGAGCGCCGCCGCGACGAGGGCGGTCATGCTGGGCCACCGCCGGTAGATGGCCGCCCGGCTGACGCCGCTCAGCTCGACCACGCGGCTCAGCGTGATCTCCTCGCCCTGCTCCATGAGCCCGACGGCGGCGTCCAGGATCCGCTCGTCGTGGCCCTCGGCACGGGGACGGCCGGGGCCGCGGCGCTCGGCCGCGGTCCCGGGACGTTCGGCGACGACCGTCCTCACGCCGCCGGCGAGACGACGCGCGCGTCGTCGGGCCCGCCGAGCGCGCGCTCGCGCAGCCGCGCGACGAGGCCGTCGGTGAGCCCGGCCGCGCGCAGCGGCGCGAGCGGGTCGCCGTGGCGTTCGGCGAGGGCCCTCAAGAGCTCGCGCATGGGTACCTCGGAGAACTCGGTGCGGACCGCGGCGCGCGCCGCCTCGTCGAGGTCGAGCCCGAACCGGCGCAGGAGCGGCTGCATCAGGGGCGCGATGCGCGCCATGATGGCGGCCGAGTTCTCGCCGGTGCGGGCGTAGTCCGCGACGATGTCGTCCTCCTCGGCGCCGAGGGCGAGCAGGAGCGACGCCGCGAGGACCCCGGTGCGGTCCTGCCCGGCCGCGCAGTGGAAGGCGACGGCACCGGGGGCGTACGCGATGATCGCGAGCGACGTGACGATCTGCGGCGCCGCGCCCTCGTACATGCGCAGGTAGAGGCGGCCGAACCGGCTCTGGTCCAGCATCTCCGCGGCCGGGGTGCCGTCGGGGAGGTGCGTGGCACCGTCGCCACCCTTGTCGGTCGCGGTGCCCGCACCCTGGGCGGCCTCGCCGATGTTCGCCATGAACGGCACGTGGTGGTACGTCACCGCGGGCTGCGCGCCGAGCGGTCCGCGGCCGGTGATGCCGACCTCGTCGGCGGAGCGCAGGTCGACGACGGCGCGCAGTCCGCCGTCGACGAGCCGCTGCGCGTCGGCGTCGGTGACGATCGCGAGGTCGTCGGCGCGGATCGCGAAGCCGTCGCGGACGGTGCCGCCGGCGACGGGGACGCCGCCGAGGTCGCGGAGGTTGACGGGTGCGCTCAGGGGCAGGCCCGCCGGGGTGGCGGCGGAGGTAGCGGGGACGGTCTCGACGGTGCCGAGGCCAGCGACAGGGGAGTCGGTGAGGGTCACGTGATCTTCTTTCGGATGATGGCGCTGGCCTGGTCGATGACCGTGACGAGCACGATGATGCAGATGACGATCGCGGAGAGGTGCCCGTAGTCGTACATCTTCATGGCGGTGGTGAGCTCCAGGCCGATGCCACCGGCACCGACCATGCCGAGGATGGTCGCGCCGCGCACGTTGCCCTCGAAGAGGAGCAGCGTGTACGACACGAGCATGGGCCCGGCCTGGGGGAGGACGCCGTACTGCACGACCTGGCGCTTCGAGGCGCCCACGGCCTGGACGGCGGTGACGGGCCCGGTGTCGACGGCCTCCATGGCCTCGGCGAAGATCTTGCCGATGGAGCCGATGGAGCCGACCGTCATCGCGAGGATGCCGGCGAACGGACCGAGACCGACGGCGGAGACGAACATCAGGGCGAACACCAGGTCGGGGAGCGACCGGATGATGTTCATGACCCAGCGGGTGGGGTAGTACAGCCATCTCGGGGCGATGTTCGACGCCGCCCCGAAGGCCACGACCAGCGACAGCACGGCGCCGAGGACCGTGCCGACGATCGCCATCTGGAGCGTCTCGATCAGCAGCTCGATGATCACGTCGAGCTTGTCCCACGTGGGCGGGAACATCCGCGAGAGGAACTCGCCCATGTTGGCCGCACCCTCGCCGAGCTTGGCGAAGTCGAACTCCGCCCCGACGAACGACCACACGAGCAGGACGAGCGCGATCGGCACGCCCAGCATGAACCGCGCCCGGGGCACGCGGAACGCGTGCTCGAGGCGCTCGCGCTCGCGCGGGTCGAGCTGCGGCTGCCTGCTGCGGCGGGCGGTCTCAGGAGACGTGAGCGTCATGGTCGTCCCCCTCCTCGTCGTCGTGGGCGTAGAGCACCTCGAGCGCTGCGGCGTCGACGTCGCGGGTCGGCGCGCTGACGAGCATCTCGCCGTGCCGCAGGCCCACGACGCGGTCCGAGTGCTCGAGGGCGAGCGGCAGCACGTGCAGGCTCACGAGCACGGGGATGCCGTCCTCGCGGGCGATCTCGTGCAGTAGGTCGAGCACGGTGTGCGACATCGTCGGGTCGAGCGACGCGACCGGCTCGTCGGCGAGGAGCAGCCGCGGCTGCTGCATCAGGGCGCGCGCGATCGCGACGCGCTGCTGCTGCCCGCCGGACAGGGTCCGCGCCTGGTCCTTGGCCTTGTGCGCGATCCCGACCCGGTCGAGCAGCTCGAGGGCCCGCTTGCGGTGCGCGCTGGTGAACCCGCCGCCCAGGTTGATCGGCCCGGCGTCGTGCAGGGCGCCCGTGAGCACGTTCGTCAGCACGCTGAGCCGGCCCACGAGGTTGAACTGCTGGAAGATCTGGCCGACCGACGCGCGCAGGCTGCGCAGCTGGCCGCGCCGCAGGTTCGTCAGGTCGTAGCCCGCGACGCGCACCCAGCCCTCGTTCACCGGGGCGAAGCCCGTGAGGCTCTTCATGAGCGTCGACTTGCCCGACCCCGACGAGCCGAGCAGCGCCACGAGCTCGCCGGGGAACAGGTCGAGGTCGACGCCGTCGAGCACGAGCGGACCGTCGCCGTAGGCGACCTTCAGACCGCGCACGGCCACGAGCGGGAGCGGGGGTACGCCCGTCTCGGCGGCGGCCGGGGCCGCGGCCAGGGACACCCCGTCGGGGAGCGGGTCCACGGGGGCGGTCGTGGTCATCCCGGTCAGCCCAGGTCCGAGATGTCGACGTCGGCGATCGCCGCGATGTCGACGAAGGGCTGGAAGATCTCGTCGTCGGGCTCGAGGATCGGCTCCGTGCCCTGCATCGCCTCCATCATGGCGCCGAGCGCCTCGGCGTTCTCCTCGGTGAAGACGTTCGGGAGCGCCTCGAGCAGCAGCTCGCGCTTGTCCTCGGCGAGGTCCTGGTCGGCGAGGACCGTCACGGCCACGGGCATCGACGCGCTCTCGCCGATCGAGCGGGTCTCGCCCTCCTCGAACGGGAACATCGGGCTCCCGGCGCCGGCCATCTGCGGGAAGATCGTCGACGTGCACGCGACGTCGGCCTGGCCCTCCTTCAGGGCCGTGAAGCTCATGTCGTGACCGCCGGAGAACATCGCCGTGTAGTCGACGTCCTTCTCCAGGCCGGCCTCGTGCAGCAGGGCCACGGGCATGAAGTAGCCCGAGCTCGACGCCGGGTCGGCGAACGCGACGACCGACTCGGGGGTGAGGTCCTCGACGGACTGCAGCGGCGAGCCGTCGAGCACGAGGCACGTCGAGACCGGGTCGTCGTTGCCGGGCCACGCGACGAGCGAGTCGACCTCGCCCGTGTTGACGGCCAGGGCGGACGGGAAGCCGCTCATGAAGCCGATGTCGACGTGGTGGTTGCGCAGGGCCTCGACGACGGCCGTGTAGTCGGGCACGTCGACGATCTCGACCTCGCGGCCCGTCTCCTGCTCGACGAGGTCGGCGAACGCCTCGATCGGGTTCTCGGCGGCGGGGTCGTCGCCGAGCGGCGTGGTCGCGAAGGTGATCGGGGCGTCCGGGTCGGCCGTGGTGGTCGCGTCGGAGGCATCGGCGGTGCTCGAGCAGCCGGCGAGGACGACGGCGGCACCGACGCCGAGCAGGGCGAGGGCGGGGAGGGCGCGGGCGCGCATGAGCGTTCCTTTCGAGGTGGGCCGGACGGCCCGGCGGGTATCGCGACTGGCGATACCGGAATCACAGCCCGCGAAGGTGACCGGGAATTACGAGACCGCCGGACCTGGAACGGAAGACTCGGTGAACACCGGGTGTCGAGGATCGCGTCTGCCGGTGTGGCGGTCCTGTGGAGGGTCGCCGGGCGATCGGGCGCTGCGGGCTGTCAGCGGTGTCGTACGCACCCGCGGGGGTGAATAATCTCCGGGTGCCCCGCGTTGGCGCACCAGGGCCCGACCTCGGGCCCGTGGAACACCCCGCTGTCGAGAGGGCGACCTGAGCTGATGAACGACGTGCTGTACGTGAACGGTGGCACCCCCCTGGACGGCACCATCACCGTCCGCGGCGCGAAGAACTTCGTGTCCAAGGCGATGGTCGCGTCGCTCCTGGGCGAGTCGCCGAGCGTCCTGCGCAACGTGCCGCAGATCCGCGACGTCGGCGTCGTCACGGGGCTGCTCGAGCTGCACGGCGTCGCGGTCAAGGCCGACCCGGACGGCGGCATCCTCGACCTCGACCCCTCGAACGTCGAGTCGGCACACGTCGCCGACATCGACGCCCACGCCGGGTCGAGCCGCATCCCCATCCTCTTCTGCGGCCCGCTGCTGCACCGCCTCGGCGAGGCCTTCATCCCCGACCTCGGCGGGTGCCGGATCGGCGACCGGCCGATCAACTACCACCTCGACATCCTGCGCCAGTTCGGCGCGGTCGTGGACAAGCGCGAGAACGGCATCCACATCCGCGCGCCGCGCCGCCTGCAGGGCACGAAGATCGCGCTGCCGTACCCGTCGGTCGGCGCGACCGAGCAGACCCTGCTCACGGCCGTGCGCGCCGAGGGCATCACGGAGCTGGCCAACGCCGCGATCGAGCCCGAGATCATGGACCTCATCGCCGTCCTGCAGAAGATGGGCGCGATCATCTCGGTCGACACCGACCGCGTCATCCGCATCGAGGGCGTCGACCGCCTCGAGGGATACACCCACACCGCGCTCGGCGACCGCATTGAGGCGGCCTCCTGGGCGTCCGCGGCGCTCGCCACGGGCGGCGACATCACCGTCAAGGGCGCGACGCAGCCCGAGATGATGACGTTCCTCAACACGTTCCGGAAGGTCGGCGGGCGCTTCGACGTCCAGGACGACGGCATCCGCTTCTGGCACCCGGGCGCCGACCTGAACCCGATCGTGCTCGAGACGGACGTGCACCCCGGCTTCATGACCGACTGGCAGCAGCCGCTCGTCGTCGCGCTCACCCAGGCGAAGGGCCTGTCGATCGTGCACGAGACGGTCTACGAGAACCGCTTCGGCTTCACCGACGCCCTGCGCGGCATGGGCGCGACGATCCAGGTCTACAAGGAGTGCCTGGGCGGTCGTGACTGCCGGTTCGGGCAGCGCAACTTCCACCACTCCGCCGTGGTCTCCGGCCCGACGCCGCTCGCCGCCGCCGACATCGAGGTCCCCGACCTGCGCGGCGGGTTCTCGCACCTCATCGCGGCGCTCGCCGCGAAGGGCACCTCGACGGTCCGCGGCATCAGCCTCATCGACCGCGGCTACGAGAACTTCCAGGACAAGCTCGCCGCGCTCGGCGCGGACGTGTCGCGCGGCTGATCGCTCCGCCCGGTTCCCGCGCGGCCGGCTCCACGTCGCACGGGCGACCCGGGACCTCATGACGCCTGTCACGGCGTGCGCGCCGCACACCGTGACAGGCTGGTCACCGTGAGAACCCGACCCCGGACCTTCCTCGAGGTGTGGTCCCGGCGGACCGCGCCCGAGCGGTTCGACACGTACACGCGCTGGACCCTGTACCTGCTGTCCGCGTCCGAGCCGCTCGCGGCTCTCGCCCTCGTCGGCATCGACACGTCGTTCACCGTCGAGGCCATGCGTGTCTGGCTGCTCCTGGTCCTGGCGCACACGGTCGTGTGCATCGTGAGCCTGCGCGCCGGGCTGACCCACTTCCTCGGCGGTCCCCCCGTCCGCCCCGTGCTCCTGGGGGCGCTCGGCGTGCTCACGCTCGCGGTGAGCGTGGTCGCGTTCTGGACGTTCCCTGTCGGCGGTCCCGACGACGTCGCGGCCAGCGCGCGGTACTACGCGATGCTCGTGGGCATCGCGTACGGTGCCCTCGCGCTCGTCCCGGCCCTCACCTTCCGCCGGCTCGTCGTCCTCGCGCTCGGCCTCGCCGTGGTCGCCGGCTGCTCGATCTGGATCGGCACGGGACCGATCACGCCGACGACCGTGGGGATGGCGGTGGGCCTCGCCCTGTCCGTGGCCATCATGCTCGTCGCGATGTTCGGCTCGTACCGCGCGTCGGTCTGGATGCTCGGCGTCGTGTGGGAGCAGGAGCGCAACCGGGTCCTGCACGCGCGGCTCGCCGTCGCCGAGGAGCGCCTGCGCTTCTCGCGCGACCTGCACGACGTCTTCGGCCGCACGCTCTCGGTCGTCGCGGTGAAGAGCGAGCTCGCCGCCGAGCTCGCCGCGCGCGGCCGCCCCGGCGCCGAGGAGCAGATGCTCGAGGTGCGCCGCATCGCCCAGGACGCGCTGCGCGAGGTGCGCGCCGTCGTCGCCGGCTACCGGTCCGCCGACCTCGCGGCCGAGATGGCCGGCGCCCGGTCCGTCCTGCGGTCCGCCGGCGTCGAGACCGTCGTCCACGGCGAGGAGACCGTGATCGGCGAGCATGCGCAGGAGGCGCTCGCCTGGGCCGTGCGCGAGGGCGTGACGAACGTCGTGCGCCACTCGTCCGCGGGCACGTGCACGATCACGCTGCACCGCACGGACTCCCACGGCGTCGTCGAGATCGTCAACGACGGCGTCTCGCCCGGCGCCGTGCGGCGCAGCGGTTCCGGGCTCACCGGTCTGGGGGAGCGGCTCGCCGCCGCGGGCGGCGAGCTCCAGACGTGGAGCGAGGAAGGCAGGTTCGGCCTCGTGGCCCGCGTGCCCGACGACGGCGGCCCGCCTCCCGGGACCTCGTCCGCACCCCGCACGCTCCCCGCCACCGAGAGGGCCCCACGCTCGTGATCCGCATCCTGCTCGCCGACGACGAGAACCTCATCCGCGACGCGATCGCGTCCCTGCTCGGTCTCGAGGAGGACCTCGCGGTCGTGGCCCTGGCGGCGTCGGGACCCGAGGCGGTCGCGACCGCGCTCAAGCACACGCCCGACGTCGCGGTGCTCGACCTGCAGATGCCCGGCCTCGACGGCGTCGAGGTCGCGGAGCGGCTCGCCACCGAGCTGCCGGGCTGCGGCGTGGTGATCGTCACGAGCCACGGACGGCCCGGCTACCTCAAGCGCGCGCTCGAGGCGGGCGCACGCGGGTTCCTGCCCAAGACCGTCTCGTCGCGGGTCCTGGCGGAGGTCGTGCGCCAGGTGCACGACGGCGGCCGGTACGTCGACCCCGAGCTTGCCGCCGAGGCGATCGCCGCGGGCGAGAGCCCGCTGACCCCGCGCGAGGCGGACGTCCTCGAGCTCGCGGCGGACGGCGCGCCCGTCGAGGAGATCGCGACGCGCGCCCACCTCGCACCGGGGACCGTGCGGAACTACCTCTCGTCGGCCGCCGCCAAGCTCGGCGCCGCGAACCGGCACGAGGCGGTCCACGTCGCCCGCCGGCACGGGTGGATCTGAGGCCGGCGGACGGACTCCGGCAGAGGCCACCCGGGCGCCCGGTAGGCTCGGTGCTCGTGCCGAGCCTGCCACCACCCATCCCGCGCGCGTACCGCGTCGTCGCGTTCTTCCTGCGCCCGTTGCTCTTCGCGATCACCCGACGGGACTGGCAGGGGGCCCAGAACCTGCCCGACCGCGGCTTCATCGCCGTCGCGAACCACGTCACCGAGATCGACCCGGTGACGCTCGCGCACTTCCTCTACGACCAGGGGAGGGCGCCCAAGATCACGGCGAAGGCGTCGCTGTGGAAGGTGCCCGTGCTCGGCGGCATCCTCACCCGGACCGGGATGATCCCCGTCCACCGCGGCACCGCCGGGGCCGCGCAGTCTCTCGTCGACTCGACCACGCAGCTCGAGCGCGGCGAGTGCGTCGTCTTCTTCCCCGAGGGCACTCTCACGCGCGACCCCGACGGCTGGCCGATGGTCGGCAAGACCGGCGTCGCCCGCCTCGCCCTGACGAGCCGCGCTCCCGTCGTGCCGATCGGCCAGTGGGGGGCTGAGCAGCTTCTCGCCCCGTACGGCAAGGTCGTCAAGCCGGTCCCGCCCAAGCGCGTCGCCGTGCACGCGGGGACGCCCGTCGACCTCTCCGACCTGTACGACCGCCCGCACGACACGGCGACGCTGCGCGAGGCGACGGATCGCATCATGGCGGCGATCACCGCGCAGGTGGAGCAGGTCCGCGGCGAGAAGGCGCCCGCTGAGCGCTTCGACATGCGCAAGAACCCCGGCTCGGAGAAGCACCGGTGAACGCCGTCGAGCCCGTCGCGCCGTCTGCGGCCCCCGTGGTCGCCGCCGTCCTGGGGTCCGGCAGCTGGGGCACCACGTTCGCCGCGGTCCTGGCCGACGCCGGGTGCGAGGTCCGCCTGTGGGGCCGCGACCCCGACGTCGTCGAGCAGGTGAACGCCGCGCGGCGCAACGACAAGCGACTGCCCGGGATCGACCTGCCCGCAGGCATCGCCGCGACCACGGACGCCGCACAGGCGCTCAGGGGCGCGGGGCTCGTCGTCGTCGCGATCCCGTCGCAGGTCGCGCGCGCCACGCTCGAGGAGCTGCGCCCGCTCGTCGAACCGGACGCCGTCGCCGTGTCGCTCATGAAGGGCGTCGAGCTCAGCACCGACCAGCGCATGAGCGAGGTCGTCGCGCAGTCGCTCGGCCTCCCGGCGGAGCGCGTCGCCGTCGTGTCCGGACCGAACCTCGCGCGCGAGATCGCGCACCGGCAGCCGACCGCGACGGTCGTCTCGAGCGTCGACGAGGACGTCGCGCGGTTCGTGGCGCGCGCGTGCTCGTCGTCGTACTTCCGCCCGTACACCAACCACGACGTCGTGGGCGTCGAGCTGTGCGGTGCGGTGAAGAACGTCATCGCGCTCGCGGTCGGCATCGCGCAGGGCCGCGGCTTCGGCTGGAACACCACGGCCACGGTCATCACGCGCGGTCTCGTCGAGATCACGCGACTGGGGCTCGCCCTCGGCGCGGAGGCCGAGACGTTCTCCGGTCTGGCCGGCATGGGCGACCTCGTCGCGACGTGCTCCTCGCCGCTGTCGCGCAACCACACGCTCGGCAAGCACATCGGGCAGGGCATGTCGCTCGACGAGGCGGTCACCGCGACCGGTGGCACCGCCGAGGGCGTCAAGTCGTGCCGTTCGGTCCTCGAGCTCGCGCAGAAGGTCGGGGTCGACATGCCGATCACGGCGGGCGTCGTCGCGGTGCTGCACGAGGGCATGCCCGTCGACGAGATGGCGCGCGGGCTGCTGTCACGGCCCCAGAAGGCCGAGGGGGTCTCCGCGGAGCGCTGAGCCCCGGGAGGTCAGCCGTCGTCGCGCACGTCGACGACGACCCGGGTCGGGTTCTCCAGCGCGAACACGCGGAACGGCCGCTGCTCGCCGTCGACCCCGACGAACGCCTGCGTGTAGCCCTCGAAGACGCCGAGGAGCCGCACCTCCTCGATCACGCCGTCGTCGCCCCCCTCGACCGGGTTCGGCTCGGAGTACTCCTCGACGCCCGTGTCCATGGGGTAGCCGGAGCCAGAGATCATGACCTGCAGGTAGACGTCACCGTCCACCTCGACGACGTCGCCCTTCCCGTCGCCGACGGGCCGGTCGACGTACTCCACCCGCCAGCCGGGCATGCCCGTCCCGCCGAGCTCGAGCACCGCGCGGTCGTACCCGTCGTGGTGGCCGATCCGGATGTCGGTCACGGTGAGCAGCGCCCCGGCCGTGGGCTCCTGGACGTCGGGCTCGGTGTTCGCGGGGAACGGCACGGGCGCGTCGGACGACTCGTCGGCGGGCACGGTCGGGTCGTCGGTGGGGGCCTCGGTCGGGGGCTCGGAGGACTCGGTCGGGCTCGGCGTCTCGCTCGTCGCAGTCTCCGTCGGCGTCGCGTCGTCGTCGGTCCCGCCGTCCGTGGAGCACGCGGCGAGCGTGAGGGCGAGCACTGCGGCCGTCGCCGTCGCCATGACGGGGGTGGACCTGGCCCTGCTCGCGCGCCTCGTCGTCGTCATCCCCCGATCCTAGGAAGGGTCGGTCACGCCCGCGCGACGGTCCGGACACGCTTCGGCGACGTTCCGACGGCGGTCCGGTCTCGGTAGGGTGACGAGATGATCGCGCAGCTCGGGACGCAGGCAGCGGGCATCCTCGTGACGCTCGTGGTCCTCGCGCTGCTCGTCGTCGGCATCGAGCGCTTCGCCTCCGGCAAGGAGGCGCGGGCACGGCGCGAGGCGGAGCACGGCGAGAGCGCCGGGTCGGGGATGTTCGGCGAGATCGTCGAGATCTTCCAGCCGAGCCGGACGCACGTGACCGAGGAGAAGGAGCGGCAGCGTCTCGACATCGTGCAGCGGCCCGCGGAGGGGCGACCCTTCGACGTCGACCTGGAGCAGGGCGTGTTCTACGTGCCTGCCGAGGAGCGGCCGGACGGCCCGTCGGTCGTGCCCCTCGGTGGGCCGCCCGCCGAGGGGCGGCCGTCAGCCGCGCGCTGAGCGCAGCGCCCCGTCCAGGTCGCGCCACAGGTCCTCGACGTCCTCGATGCCGACCGACAGCCGCAGCAGGTCCTCGGGGACGGTGACGGACTCCGTCGCGAACCGGCGCCGACGCTCGAGGCTCGACTCGACGCCCCCGAGGCTCGTCGCGGGGACCCAGAGGCGCACCGCCGCGACGACGGCGTCCGCGCCCTCGGCGCCGCCGACCGGCCGGACCCCGAGGATCGACCCGAAGCCCGTCATGAGCCGCGCGGCGCGCTCGTGCCCCGGGTCGTCGGGCAGGCTCGGGTGCCGGACCTCCGCGACGCCGGGGTGGTGGGCGAGGCGGCGCGCGAGCTCCGCCGCGCTCGTCTGCGAGCGCTCGACACGCAGGGCGAGGGTCCGCAGGCCGCGGAGGGCGAGCCAGACCTCGAACGGTCCGGGGATCGCGCCGTGCAGCGTGCGGTACGCGCGCACGCGCTGGGCCAGCTCGTCGGTGGAGGCCACGACCGCGCCGAGGACGACGTCGGAGTGACCGGCGAGGTACTTGGTCACGGAGTGCACGACGAGGTCGGCGCCGTGGTCGAGCGGGCGCTGGCCGAGCGGCGTCGCGAACGTGTTGTCGACGGCGGTCAGCACGCCGCGCTCACGGGCGGCGGCCAGGAGCACCGGCAGGTCCGCGACCTCGAGCATGGGGTTGGTGGGCGACTCGACCAGGAGGAGCGACGCGCCGTCGAGCGCCGCGACGACCTGGTCGGTGTCCGCGACGTCGACGCGCCGGACCTCGACCCCAGCGCGCTGCGCGAGGTCGTCCGCGAAGCCGAGCGTGACCTGGTACGCGTGCCGCGGGACGACGACGACCCCTCCGGCGGGGACGAACGAGAAGACGGAGGCGATCGCCGCCATCCCCGACGAGAAGGCGACCGCTGGACGGCCGGCACCCTCGAGCGTGGCGAGCGCCTCCTCGAACGGGTGCCACGTCTCGGTGTCCATGCGTGCGTACAGGAGCTCGCCGGGTTGCTGGACGCCCTGCGAGACGTAGGTCGAAGACAGCACGACGGGCGGGTTGACGGGTGCGCCCTGCGCCCGCGCGGGCCGACCTGCGGCGACCACGAGGGTCGCGGGGGAGAAGGCCGGGCCCTGCAGGGCGGCGTCGTGCGGGGCGGCGTCGTGCGGGGCGGGCGGGACGGCGTCGGGCAGGTCGTGCGAGGTCATGGCGGCAGGCTACGCCGCGCGGGTAGTCCCGTGCCCCGGGCGACCAGTTGCCGACCATGTCGTCCCGGCTCAGGCGGGGCGGCTCACGCGAGCCGGGTCAGTCGAGGGGGCCCAGCAGCGACTGGGCGATCGTCGAGTGGGCGGACTCGTCGTCGGACGGGTGGAACAGGCCTGCGAGCACGTCGCGGTAGAGGCGCCCGAGCTCGTTGCCGGCGAAGTAGCTCGACCCGCCCGCGACGCGCACCGCCTGGTCGACGACGTGCTTCGCCGTCTCCGTCGCGCGCACCTTGAGGCCCGCCGTCGCGCGGAACCAGCCCGCGCCACGGTCGACGAGGGCGTCGAGCTCGCCCGCGACCGTGTCGATCTGCGGCCACACGCCGTCGAGCGCGAGCGCCGCGTCAGCGAGGCGCCACCGGATGTCCGGGTCCTGCGCGAGCGGCGCGCCGTCGTTCTTCATCGACGTCCGGCGCCGAGCCGCCGCGATCGCGAGCTCGAGCGCCCGGTCGGCGATCCCCGTGTACACGGCCGCGAGCAGGGTCTCGAACGTCGTGAAGATGCCCACGACGAGCGGGTCGAGCGTCGGGCCGGGCGGGATCCGACGGACCACCCGGTCGGCGCGTGCCGGAGCGCCGTCGAGCACCGTCGAGCGCGACTGCGACGCGCGCATACCCATCGTGTCCCAGTCGTCGAGGATCTCGATCCCGCCCGCGTCCCGGTCCAGGAACGCGTGCACGAGGTGCGGGCCGTCGTCGGGCCTGTCGTCGGACCCCGCGTCGAGACCGAGGACGCCGAGGCGGGTCCAGCCCGGGGAGTTGGACGTGAAGATCTTCCGCCCGTGGAACGTGTAGCCGCCCGCGCCGTCGGGCCGGGCCTCGGTGCGCGACCCGAGCAGGACGAGGTCGTTGCCCGCCTCGGAGTAGCCGAAGCCGAACACCTCGCCGCGTCCCGCCTCCTCGAGCAGCCAGTCGAGCGACGAGTCCCCGCGCACGTGGAGGTACCGCGCGACGCCCGTCCACACGTGGTGCATGTTCACGGCGAGCGCCGTCGCGGGAGCGGCGCCCGCGAGGCGCGCCTGCTCGCGCGCCGTCTCGCGCAGGCCGAGGCCCGCGCCGCCGAACGACTCCGGGACGAGAGCGCGCAGGTAGCCCGCGGCGGTGAGGTCCGCCAGGTCCTCGGCGAAGTACGCGTTGTCGCGGTCGTACCCGGCGGCGCGCGAGCGGACGGTCTCGAGGAGGTCGTCGTCGAGCAGACGGCGGGCGGGGGCGAACGGGACGGGGCTGGGCATCGTGGTCCTCGGGTCGGTGGGACGGCGGCGGGCGTGGCCGGGAGGACCCGGCCACGCCCACCGTACGTCGGCCCGCCGTCAGGCGGCGGTGCTCACCCGTTCGCCGACGCCGCGCGCTCGCCCGGGCGCCCGCCGAGGTAGAGCTCGGAGAGCTGGGGGTCGGCGAGGAGCTCGGGCGCCGGGCCGGTGATGTGGACGCGCCCGAGGTCGAGGACGCACCCGATGTCGGCGGTCTCGAGCGCCCGGCGCGCGTTCTGCTCGACGAGCAGGACGGCGACGCCCGCGTCGCGCATCCGCACGACCTGCTCGAACACCGTGGCCGTGGTCTTCGGGTCCAGCCCCATGGACGGCTCGTCGAGCAGCACGACCCGCGGGCTCACCATGAGCGAGCGCGCGAACTCGACCTGCTTCTGCTGCCCTCCCGAGAGCAGGCCGGCAAGCTGCTTCCACCGCTCGCCGACGATCGGGAAGAGGTCCTGCACGAACGCCACCCGCTCCGCGACCTGCTGCTTGTCGCGCAGCGTGTAGGCACCGAGCAGCACGTTCTCCGCCACCGTCATCTCGCGGAACACGCTGTGCCCCTGGAGCACGTGCGCCAGCCCGGACGAGAGCATCTCCTGCGGACCCTGCCCGGTGACGTCCTGACCGCCGACGAGGATGCGCCCCGACCGCGGCCTGAGCAGCCCGCTCGCGACCTTGAGCACCGTCGACTTCCCGGCCCCGTTCGGGCCGACGAGGCACACGACCGTCGACGCCGGGACCTTGATCGTCAGCCCGCGCAGGACCATCGCCGCGCGGCCGTAGCCGGCCTGGATGTCGTCCAGCTCGAGGAGGTACTCCTGCTGCGCCCCCGCTGCGGGGGTCGGCTCAGACACCAAGGTAGGCCTCCAGGACTCGCGGGTCGGACTGCACGACGGCGGGGGAGCCCTCGGCGATGGGCCGGCCCCGGTCGAACACGATGACGTGGTGGGACAGGCTCATGACCATGTCCATGTTGTGCTCGACGACGAGGAACGTCCTGCCCTCGGCGTTGAGCTCCTGCACGAGCGTCCCGATCCGCCCGATGAGCGCCGGGTTCACGCCGCCGGCGGGCTCGTCGAGCATGATCGTGTCCGGGTCGCCCATGAGGACGCCCGCGAGCTCCAGCAGCTTCTGCTGCCCGTAGGACAGGTTGCGCGCCTCGGCGTTCTCCAGGTGGTCGATGCCGACGCGTACGAGCAGCGCGCGCGCCTTGTCGATCTCCTCCGCGTTGCGCGCGCCCGCGAGGAGCTCGCGCACGCGCGTCCGGCGGACCGCGACGAGCATGTTCTCGAGCACCGTCATGCGCGGGAAGATCCGGCACAGCTGGAAGCTGCGCCCGATCCCCGCCCGCGCGATCTTGTGCGGCGCCTTGCGCGTGATGTCCTCGCCGCGGAACGTCACCGTGCCGGAGTCCGGCTTGATCATGCCCGTCACGCAGTTGAAGAACGTCGTCTTGCCCGAGCCGTTCGGGCCGATCAGCGCGTTGATCTTCCCGTGCTGGAACGTCACCGTGGCGTCGCGCACGGCGTGGACGCCGCCGAAGGACTTGGAGAGGCCGACGGTCTCGAGGTTGCGCGTGGTCGGGGGTGCGGTCGTCGCCGTCATCGGTCGTCCTCCTCGGTCGGAGTCGTCGCGGGCTTGGTGGTGGGAGTGGTCGGGGTGGTCGCGGGCGGGGTGGTCGCGTCCGGGCCCGTCCGAGGACGAGGGGCCGCGTCTACCATCCGCTCGCTCGTTCCTCGCTCGCTCCCGCCAGACCCACCACGACGCGGCCCCTCGTCCTCTCCCGGGCCCTCGGTGGGCACGGCACCTTCCGCGTGCCGGGGTTGGTGCCCGACGGCGTCCGGTGCGCCTCCGGGTTTCGGGTCACCCTCGGAAGGGCTCGCCGCGGCGGCGCGGTTGTGCTCGAGGAGGTCGGCCGCGGTCATCTCGCGGATCGAGGAGTCCTGGGGGCCGAGGCGCTTGAGGAGCGACTGGGCCGCGGGGATGATCCCGTCCGGCATGAACAGGACGACGACGCCGAGGAGCAGGGCGGTGGCGACGAGGTGGAACTGGGTGTCGCCGAACTCGAGCTTGAAGAACTCGAGGCCGAAACCGACGACGACGGCGCCGAGGAGCGGGCCGTAGAGGTGCCGGACGCCACCGAAGAGCGCCATGAGCACCATGTAGGAGCCCAGCATGATCGAGAACTGGAAGATCGGGTCGAGGTCGCCGAACCACAGGGCGTACATGCCGCCGGCGAGGCCGGTGAAGGTGGCCGAGACGACGTACGCGACGAGCTTGTAGTTGCGCGTCGGGACGCCGAGGGCCTGCGCCTTGTCCTCGTCCTCGCGCACGGCCTTGAGGCCGGTGCCGAAGCGGGAGCGGTCGATGGCCCACCAGGCGAGGAGCATGACCGCGAGGAGCGCGGCGAACAGGTAGAAGAACACGCGGTGGTGCTCGGGCCGGAGCAGGTCGGGGAAGGGGCGCGGGACGACGAGGCCGTCCGAGCCGCCGGTGAACGATCCCCAGGCCTGGAACACGAGCAGCAGGATGAGCACGAACGCGATCGACACGATGACGAACGACGCGCCGCGCACGCGCAGTGCGGCGATGCCGAGCGGGATCGTGATGAGCAGGACCATCACGCCGGCGAGGAGCCAGGCGACGAAGCTCGGCATGCCCAGGTCCCGGATGAGGATGCCCGTGCCGTACGCGCCGAGGCCGAAGAACGCCGCGTGCCCGAGCGAGACATAGCCCGTGAAGCCGCCCATGAAGTTCCAGGCGGTCGCCGTGCAGGCGTAGCTCGCGACGACGATGCCCGCCGACAGGATGTACGCGTTGGGCGCCATCGCGGGGAACGCGAGGACGAGGACGACGCCCACGACGAGCGCGGCGAGGCGGGCGACGCGACCCCACGGTCGCCGAGCGGTCGGTGAGGCGGGAGCGGCGGCGGGGCCGGCGCCGTCGGGCACCGGGGTGCGTGTGCCGGTGGCTCCCGCGCCCCCGGGAGCACGTGCCGGACGGGTGTCAGAAGCGTTGCGCAAGGCGACCTCCGAAGAATCCCTGGGGCCGCAGCATCAGCGTCGCGAAGAGGGCGACGTAGAAGATGGTCTGCGCCCACGTCGTGCCGAGCGGCACCTGGAGCAGGCTCTGGCCGATGCCGAGGACCATCGCCGCGACGGCGGCACCCGGGATCGAGCCCAGGCCGCCGACGACGATGATCGCCATGAGCGGCCCGATCCAGTGCCAGTGGAGCGACGGGTAGATGGTCGCGTCGAGCGACAGCGCGGTCCCGCCGATCGCCGCGGTGGCGAGGCCCAGACCGAAGCCGAAGCCCGCGACGCGGTCCGTCTTGATGCCGACGAGCTGCGCCGCCTCGCGGTGCTGGATCGTGGCGCGCAGCGCCTGGCCGAACCGGCTGTGCTTCATGAGGACGTACAGCAGGGCCAGCGCGAGGGCGGCCAGCCCGAACGCGACGAGCTTCACGACGGCGATCCGCGCCCCGAAGAACTCGATGCTCGACCCCGAGTACGGGAGCTGGATGCGTCGCTGGGTGCCGCTCCAGACGAAGCCGATCATGCCCTCGATGAAGAGCGCGACGGCGAACGTCAGCAGGACGGACATCATCGTGAGCGTCGCGGGCCGCAGCCGGGTGATGAGCAGGCGCTGCATGCCCACGCCCACGAGGAAGAAGAGCGGCACCGTGACGACCAGGGACAGGAGCGGGTCCATCCCGGTCTGCTGGTTGAAGAACCAGGCGAGGTACGCGGCGAGGATGAGGAACGCCGAGTGGGCGATCATCACGACGCGCATCACGCCGAAGTAGAGGGTGAGGCCCGCTGCCAGGAGGGCGTAGAGCCCTCCCAGCAGCACGCCGAGCACGAGGCTCTGGAAGGCGAGTGTGAGCGTCACGAGGTGATCACCAGGCCGGCTTCGGGTAGATGAAGTCGGCCTCCTTGGTGTCCTCGGGGAGGACGATCTGGATCTGGCCGTCAACGTACTGCTGGATGAGGTGGGCGCCCTGCGGCTTGCCCGTCTCGTCCCACGTCAGCGGGCCGACGACGGTCTCGACCTCGTTGGTCCGCAGCCAGGAGATGAGCTCCTGCTGGCAGTCGCCCTGCTCGGCGCAGCCGACGGCCTCGACGGCCGCCGCGACGACCTGGCCGGTCGTGTAGGCGTTGGCCTCGTCCTCGCCGGGCGGGTTGCCGTGCAGCTCCGTGTACCGCTCGACGAAGTCGACGTTGGAGGGCCAGGTCGCGGTCTCGGTATACCCGGTGGGCGAGAGGATGCCCTCGGTCTTGGAGCCGATGGCCGAGGCGAACTCGGGGTTCGTGGGCGCCGTCGAGAACGCCGCGAGGTCGGGTTGGTAGCCGAGCTGCTGCAGCGCCACGATGAGGTTGACCGCGTCCTGGTACTGCGTGCCCCCGATGACCATGTCCGCGTCGGAGTCGCTGATCTTCGCGGCGATCGACGAGAAGTCGGTCGTGTTCGGCGGGTAGACCTCGTCGACCACGATGTCGAGGCCCGCGTCGGCGAGCTTGTCGCGCAGGCCGTACGCGGTGCCCTGGGCGAACGGGTCGTCCATGGCGGCGACGGCCACGGTCTGCGGGCGCTCGCCCTCGGGCATGTCGAGGATGTGGTCCGCGAGGTAGTTGTAGTGGTCGTCGGCGATGGCCGGAGCGGCGTAGAAGAGGTTCTCGAACCCCTGCTCGAACACCTCGTTGGCCGCACCCGCCGGCTCGACGTAGAGCATCCCGTACTCCTCGGCGACGCGCGCGCTCGGCACCACGAGCCGCGTCGAGAACGGGCCGAAGACGAGGTCGACCTCGTCCTGGGCGATGAGCGCCTCGTAGTCCTGCACGACGCGGTCGGCGTTCGACTGGTCGTCGAGGACCTTCAGCTCGACCTGACGGCCGAGAAGCCCGCCGTCCTCGTTGACGAACTGGGCCCAGGCCTCGTACCCGCGCTGCACGCCCTTGCCCGGCTCGGAGAAGTCGCCGGTGAGGGGGAGCGAGATGCCGACGACGATCGGGTCGTCCTCCGACCCGCCGCCTCCGTCTCCGCCTCCCTCGCCGGAGCAGGCGGTCAGGACCAGCGCCGTGGTGGACAGGCCGGCGGCGACGGCGAGTGCGCGTCGGCGGGCGGTACGTGAGGGCAACCGTGAAGACATGGACTGGATCTCCCTACCTCGTCGTAGTGAGGAACTCACCCGTACCTCTGTGTACGGAAGCGCTTTCGTAAGCGCTTTCGTCACAGTACGCTGTCGTCAGCGCTTGTGGCAAGCGTCATAACGAGGTGTCGCCGCGGCGGTTGGCCTCGGTCGGCCTAGGTCAGCCCAGGTCGGCCCACGAACGATCGGAGTGGCTGTGCGGGGAGAGGGTCGTCCGGTCCGGGACCGGAGCGCGCCGCGGCTCGTCGACGTGGCGGAGCGCGCAGGCGTCTCCCTGGCGACCGCGTCGCGCTCGCTCTCCGGCAGCGTCGGCGTCTCGGAGGAGGTCGCGGCGCACGTCCGCACCGTCGCGACGCAGCTCGGCTACGTCGCGAACCTCCACGCGCGCACGCTCGCCGGCGGGAGGACGTCGGTCGCGGGCCTCATCGTGTACGAGATCGGCGACCCCTACTTCGCCGAGATCGCCAGCGGCGTGGTGCGCGTCGCGGGCGAGCACGGGTGGAGCGTGCAGATCAGCCATACCGAGCGCGAGCCCGCCGCGGAGGTGGCGCAGATCCGCCTCCTGCGCGCGCACCGGGTCGGGGCCATCGTCCTCGCCGGGTCCGGCTACGTGGACCCCACGATGGAGGACGAGTCCGGCCGCGAGCTCGCCGCGTTCGAGGAGTCGGGCGGACGCGTCGTCGTCGTCGGGCGGCACCGCCTGCGGTGCGACGCCGTGCTGCCCGACAACGAGGCCGCCGGGGAGAGCATCGCGGAGCACGTCCTGGGGCTCGGCCACCGCCGCCTCGCGGTCGCGGCGGGCCCGGCGCACCTGACCACGATGGCCGATCGGCTCGCGGGCATCCGGACGGCCGCCGCGCGCCACGGTCTCGACCCCGACGGGCTCGCCGTCGCGCACGCACCCTTCACCCGGGAGGGCGGCCGCGAGGCGACGCAGCGCCTGCTCGACGACCACCCCCGCACCACGGCGATCCTCGCGCTCAACGACGCGATGGCGACCGGCGTGCTCTCCGTCCTGCGCGAGCGCGGCACCGCCGTACCGCGCGAGATGTCCGTGACGGGCTTCGACGACATCCAGGTGGCCCAGGACCTCGCGCCGGCCCTGACGACGGTGCGACTGCCCATGACCGAGATCGGTGCGGCCGCCCTCGAGCTGGCGCTGCGACCGCCGTCGGCCCGGCCCCGCCGCCGGTCGACGGGTCACGCGCTCGTCGTGCGCGACTCGACGGCGCCCCCGGCCGACCGCGGCTGACCCCGGGCCGGCCCACGACGAAGGGGGCGTGCGCGGGCACCCGCGCACACCCCCTCACGTCAGGCCACGGCGCTCACCCGCAGGAGTGCGCGCCGTGCTCCACGACGACCTCCGACGACACCTCCTCGCCGTCGACGACAGCCTCGGCCAGGACCGTGACCGACCCGGCCGCGAGGGACGGCGCGCGGACCGCGAAGGACTGGTAGGCCGACACTCCGGGTGCGACGTCCGCGACCGTCCGGCTGCCGAACGCCGTCGAGAGCGTCACGTCCGCCGGCACGTCGCTCGCGTTCGTCGCGGCGACCGCGAGGTACGTGCGACCGCCGAGGCAGCGCGGCGACACCTGGACGTCCAGCTCGATCTCGGCCGGCTCCTCGGCCGCCGTGACCGTGAGGTCGCGCAGGCGGCCGGTGTTGTCGAACGAGCCGAACCCGACGCGACCCTCGGTGAACGTCGTGTCGTTCGCGGTGAGGAGCGGGTCGTCGAGCCCGTCGACGTAGACGGCGATGTCGCCGCTGTCCGCGCAGCGCACGACGCGCACGTCGTGCCACTCCTCGTCGGTGACCGCAGGCGGTGCTCCGACCGCCCCGTCCCACTGGTCGTCGATCCGCTCCCGGTCCTTGCCGTCGACCTTGAAGATGCCGTTGTGGGCGTAGATCGTGTTGTCTTGCGAGAGGTGCGCGTAGTAGTACTCCGTGTCCGACTGCCACCCGAACACGACGATGACGTCCCGGTTGTTCACGGACGCCGGAGCGTCGAGCCGGACCTGGGCATCCAGCGCGAACGAGCCCAGCTCGGGCCCCTCGGTGAGGACGGCGTACTCGAACGGACGGCGGATCCCGTCGTTCGGGTTGTCCCCGGCCTCCGCGAGCACGATCTCCTCGCCCGGGAACTGCCACTTGGCCGGCGTCCGGGGAGCCCAGCTCTCGGCACCCATGACGTCGGTGACCTGCTCGCCCGCCGGTGCGCACGACGGCGGCGCGGGCGGCTCCACGGGCTCGGCCCCGAACAGCGCGTACTGGGCCGCGACCTGTTCCGGCGTCGGGACCGTGTCGAGGAACATCAGGTCGTCCATGCGGCCGCTGAACGGGTTGGCCTCACGCGTGTCCTGCGGGAAGCTGCCCCCGATCTTGATGCCGGCCGGGTCGGTCGGGGACGTGGCTCCCGCACCCCAGGGGTTGGCGGCGGTGTACTCGCCGGCGAGCTCCTCGCCGTTCATGAAGAGCTGCATCTCGCCGCCCGCGAAGTCGAACGTCGCGGCGAGGTGCACCCAGCGGTTGCGCTCGAGGATCTGGTCCCACGGCAGGTCGGCCGCGAACGTCCAGGACCCCGCGCCGTCGACCCGGCGACCGAGCGCGACGAGCTTGAGCTCGCCGTCGACCGTGATGACTTCGAGCAGCGCGCGCACCGCGTGGCCGTCGGACGTGCCCGTGAGGACACCGGCGAGGCCGATCGCGTTGTAGCGGTCGTCGGGGTTCGTCGTGCCCGAGTTGAGTGCTGGGTGCTCGCCCGTCGGCTTGAACCAGCCCAAGACCGAGATCTCGTCGGTGCCGGCGAACGCCCCGAGCGAGTCGACGCCCGCGGCGTCGTAGACCCCGGCATTCCAGTCGTCGTTCGAGGACGTGAGCGGGCTCATCTGCTGCGTCTGCAGCGCCTCGCCCGCACTTGGGTAGGCCCGGTCTGCGACGCGCATCTCGACACCGCCGTTGACGAGCTCGATGTTCGTCCCCGACCACCCCTGGTCGGCCTCCCAGGTGGGAGCGCCCTCGGCCGGGTGGTCGAAGTCGTAGTGGGCGACCAGGTTCGGTGCGAGCTCCGGCAGGGCGACCGGCGACGACGCGCCGGCGTGCCGGGCACCCGTGACCTTCCAGATCTTCCCGTCGGCCTTCGAGACGAGATACAGCTCGCCGTCGGCGTCGGAGCCGAACCGCAGGTCGACGCGCTGGTCGCCGACAAGCTCCTGGAAGGTCGTCTCCTCGCCGTCGTGGAACACGCGGAGGTGCTCGATCTCTGCGAGGTCCGCGAGATCGCCGTCGCTGCGGACCATCTCGTCCTGCTCGGTCGCGAGCACCCAGCCGCGCACCAGGTCGGTGAACAGGTAGCGCCCCTGCAGCTCGGGGATGTCGCCGCGGTAGACGAAGCCGCCGTTGAGCGCGACGCCCGCGTCACCGGTCTGGCCCGGGTCGCGGTTGTGGTCGTACGCGGCCACGGGGTACGTGAAGCCGTTCTCCGCGTCGTCCGCGGGCAGGGGGAAGATCTGCCGGTTCTCCGCCAGGAACGGTCCCTCGCGGACGGACCAGCCGAAGTTGTCGCCCGGCTCGACGGCGTAGACCGACTCGACCTGCCACTCGCCGATGTGCCCGAGGTACATCGTGTGGTCGCCCTCGGGGTCCCAGCTGATGCGATGCGGGTCGCGCATGCCGACGGCGTAGATCTCGGGCAGTGCGCCCGGGGTGCCGAGGAACGGGTTGTCCGCGGGGATGCCGTACTGGCCGTTGGTGCTGTCGTCGCCCAGCGGGTCGATGCGCAGGATCTTGCCCTGCGGGGTGGCCAGGTCCTGCGGGTTGCCGTTGCCGACGCCGTTGCCCCCGTCGCCCACGAGGACGTAGAGGGTGCCGTAGTCCGGGTCGCCCGGCTCGACGGTCGGGTTGAAGGCGATCTGCTGGACGGTGTGCACACGCCCGGCGAACGGCACGCGCAGGACCTCGCGGCTCGTGCCCTCGAAGACCTCCGCGGCCGGGTCCGTCGCCGTCCACTCGGTGATCACGCTGTGGAACGCGGTGTTGCCGAAGCCGGGGAAGTCCGGGGTGTCCTCGGTCAGCGCGGTGCCGGCCTCGGTGTGCACGGTGTAGAACTTCCCGTTCGTCGCGAACTCGGGGTGGAACTCGACGAAGCCGAAGCCCGTGCCGAGCCCGGCGTGGTTGTGGAAGTTGTCGACGAACCGATCGCGCACGTCGAGGTACGCGACGTGCTCGCCGGTCTCCTTGTCGACGAGGTAGAGGACCTCGTTCATGTCCGGGACGGCGAGACGGCCCGAGCCGTCGGGCACCTCGTCGAGGTGGGTGATGCGGTTGTGCCGCACCAGGCGCTGGTCCTGGGTCGCGGGCGTCGTCGTCGACTCCGGGAGCTGGGCCAGCTCGGTGACCTCGATGCCCAGGGCCGAGGGGGTGGGGTCGGGCAGCGGGTTGAGCAGCGGCTCGCTCGGTGTCGTCCCACCGGCGGCGCAGTCCGCGGGGTTGCCCGTCGGGATCGCCAGGTTCTCGCCCGCGGTGTCGACGGCGACGTCGTCGAGCATGAGCCGTCCCGCGCTGCTGGCGCCGTTGATCCAGAAGAACCGGTCGAGGGCCCCGGTCACGGCCTGGCGGAAGCCGAACTGCTGCTCGGTCCCCTCGGGCAGCCGGGTGATCTCCTCGTACGGTCCGCCCTGGCTGTAGACGGCGACCTTGTCCGTCGCGTTGTCGGCGACCACCCACACGCACTGCCACGTGTCGCGCGACCACACGCCGGCGGGCTTGAACGACCCGCCGTCGCGGACGAGCATCACGTCGTTGTTCTGGTTGTTGACGTAGGCGCGGCTGTTCACGTAGTCGGACGGCGCGTCGACGTCCGTGATGCCGAACGACGTGTCGACGCTGCCCGAGCGCATGAACCGGAAGAACACCGTGCCGGTGTCACCGTCGGCGATCCCCGGGACGGCCCGGTGGGCTCGTTGGCCGCCGCCGACCATCTCGAGGACCTGGTTGTTCGCGTCGAGCGGGTCGGCGACGACCTGGGCGGCCGTGGAGGCCGACCACCCGTCCTGGCCCGTCAGCGCCCTGCGCTCGTAGGTCTCGAAGCTGAGGATCTCGCTGAACTCCTCGTCGGCCACCTCGGCGGCCGCCGGCGGCCCGAGGAGGGTCGCCCCCAGGACGGTCGCGAGGGAGAGCGAGAGGACCGCTCTGCCTCGCCGTCTCGACTGCGTAGACGTCATCGTCTGCTCCACTTCGTCGGAGGGTGCGCACCGCCGCGCCACGGTCGTCCGGGTCGCGTGCGCGTCGCCACGTCCGTCCGGTGCCGCCGAGGTCCGCTTCTCCTGTCAGGTCGTGCACGTCGGTGTGCACGACTCCTCGCAGGCTAAGGAAAGGGTTTTCCCGCGTCAAGAGGAACGGGGCGTGTCGGCCTGCGCGACGCAGGGCCCCGGCGGTCCGAGACCGTCAGGGCCCTGCGTATCGCTCCTTCCGTCGCGTCAGGAGACGAGCACCGCGGTCGGCTCCTCCGGGTGCGGGAGGATCCGGCGCAGCACGTCGGCGAGGGTCACGACCCCGACGAACCGGTCGCCGTCCATGACCATCGCGAGCTGCTCGCTCGACTCGCGCATGCGCGCGAGCGCAGCGTGCACCGTCGTGCCGGACTCGAGCACGAAGCCCGGCCGGGTGAGCGCGCGAGCGGGCAGGTCGTCCGGCTCGAGCAGCGTGTCCCGGACGTGGACGACGCGCGGGACGGCGCTGCCGTTCTGGAGCAGGATGCGCAGGTGCCCGGACCGGGCGGACGCGGCGCGCACGTCGGACGCCGTGGCGTCCGAGGGGACCGACGTCGGCGCGGCGCCGTCCGGGACGAGCGCGTCCACCGTGAGCGTCTCGAGCTCGAGCGCACCGGAGATCTGCACCCGGTACGACGCCTCGAGCGCCCCGACGTTCGCCGAGTGCTCGACGAGGTGGCGCAGCGTCGCCGGGTCCTGCCCACCGGCCTCGACGTTCTCCACGGGCTCGACGCCGACGGCGCGCACGCACCGGTTGGCGAGCGCGTTGAGCCAGCGCAGGAGCGGGCGGAACGCCCACATGAAGCCGCGCATCGGCAGCGCGAGCAGCGTCGCCGACCGTTCCGGGTGGGCGATCGCCCACGACTTCGGCGCCATCTCGCCGATGACGAGGTGCAGGAACGTCACGATGATCAGCGCGAGCACGAAGCCCGCGACGTCGGCGAGCCACAGCGGCGCACCCCACGTCTCGAAGACCGGCGTGAGCCAGTGGTGCACGGCCGGCTTCGTGATCGCGCCGAGCGCGAGGGTGCACGCGGTGATGCCGAGCTGGGCGCCCGCCATGAGGAGGGTCAGCTCGTTGGAGCTGCGCAGCGCCGCCCGGGCCGCGGGGCTCGTGGCCGCGGCGTCCTCGAGACGGTGCCGCTTGGCGCCGAGGAGCGCGAACTCCACGGCGACGAAGAACGCGCTGAGCGCGATGATCGCGACGGTCGCCGCGACGACGACCCCGGGGTTGCTCATCGGGTCTCCTCCTCGGCGGTCGCCTGCGGGTCCGCGGCGGTCGTGGGTCTGTCGTCGCGGTCGTGGCCGCGGTGCTCCTCGAGCCGCACCCGCACGAGGTGCGGGACGTGGCGCTCGACCGACAGGACGTCGACGACGAGCCTGCGGGTGACCGGCTCGTCGTGGACGAGGTCGGCCGGGTCGAGGGGGAGCGGGACCTCGATGGTCTCGCCGGCCCGCGGCAGCGCCCCGTGCTGCGCGATGAGCAGGCCGGAAACGGTCTCGTGGTCACCCCGCGGCAGGTCGTGACCGATGGCGCGCTCCGCCTCGTCGAGATGGACGTCACCGCCCATGATCCACACGTCGTCGTCCTCGGCCGTGACAGTGACGGGCTGCTCGGGGTCGTGCTCGTCGGTGATCTCGCCGACGACCTCCTCCGCCAGGTCCTCGAGCGTCAGCACGCCGGTGAACCCGCCGTACTCGTCGATCACGCACGCGAGCTGGTTGTGCGTGCTCGTGAGCTGCGCGAGCGCGTCCGGGAGCATCATCACGGTGGGCAGCACGACGGCGGGGCGCATGAGCGCGGTGACCAGGGCGTCGTCGGGCAGGTCGGTGGCGAGCAGGTCGGCGAGCTGGACGACGCCGAGGGGCTGGTCCGTGTCGTCGACGACGGGGTAGCGCGTGTGCGCGTGCGCCATGAGCTCGCGCACCTCGGCCACCGTCGCCTCCGGACGGACCGTCCCCACGCGCGAGCGCGGGATCATCGCATGCTCGACGTCCTGCTGCGGGAAGTCGAGGATCCGGTCGAGGAGCACCGAGAGCTCGTCGGGCAGGTCGCCGCTCTCGCGCGACTCCGCGACGATGTGCTCGAGGTCGCGCGCCGTGGCGGTGCTGTCGACGTCGTGCACGGGCTCGATCTTCAGCAGGCGCAGGAGCGCGTTCGACGCCTTGTCGAACACCGCGATGAGCCAGCCGAACACCGTGAGGTAGGCGGTCGTGGACCGGGCGAGGCCCCGCGCGAGCGGCTCGGGCCGCGCGATCGCGAGGTTCTTCGGGACGAGCTCGCCGAAGAGCATCTGGATGATGGTCGACAGCACGAGCGCGAGGACGGTGCCCACCACGACGCCCACACCGCTCGGGACGCCGACGCCGCCGAGCATGGTGCCGAGGGACTCGCCGATCAGGGGCTCGGCCACGTAGCCGACGAGAAGGCCGGTCACCGTGATGCCGAGCTGGGCGCCGGACAGGACGAAGGAGGTCCGACGGGTGACCGCGAGCGCGCGCCGCGCCGTCTCGTCGCCTGCGGCGGCCTTCGCGCCGAGACGGGACCGGTCGACGGTCATGTAGGCGAACTCCTGGGCGACGAAGTACGCCGTCGCGGCGGTGATCGCGAGGACCACGAGGAGTCCGAGGAGGAGAGACAGGAAGGTCATCACCGGGCCCGCACCGTCCTCCGGTCGTCACGGACGCGGTGTCGCGTCCTGTCGCCGGGGCCGGTGCGGCCGGGACTATGGTCGGGGTCGTCGGCCGCGGGGGCCTCGAGAGTCATGTCTTCCACGAACGACCCCAACGCGGGGGGCGTGCGATTCGTTCCCGGCGCCGCCGGGTCGCGTGCCCGAGGGTGCGCAGGGCTGCGGGGCGCCGGTCCGGTAGGGTCGTCCGCGATGTCCAGCCAGCAGCCCTCCCCGCACAGCGCCGAGCCCGAGCCTGCTCCGGCCGCGACCCCCAGCACGCCCCGCAAGGTGCGCGTCCTGCTCCTCTTCGGCGGACGATCCGGCGAGCACGCCATCTCCGCCGCGACCGCCGCGGGGGTGCTGCGCGCGATCGACCGCTCGCGGTACGACGTCGTCCCCGTCGGCATCACGCCCGACGGCGGCTGGGTCCTCGCCGCCGACGAGCCCGAGCGCTGGGAGATCACCGACGGCCGGCTGCCGCAGGTCGAGGCGACCGGCGAGGACGTCGTGCTCCCGCTCGCGACGGACCGTCGGGGCGTGCGGGTGCTCGCACCGGGCGAGATCCCGCGCGAGCTCGGCGAGGTGGACGTCGTCTTCCCGCTGCTCCACGGGCCGTACGGCGAGGACGGGACCGTTCAGGGCCTGCTCGAGCTCGCCGACGTGCGCTACGTCGGTGCGGGCGTGCTCGCGTCCGCGGTCGGCATGGACAAGCACTTCATGAAGCTCGTCCTCGCCGGCCAGGGACTGCCCGTCGCGCCGTACACCGTGATCCGGCCGGGGGAGTTCGATCGGAACCCGGACGCGTGGACGCAGACCGTGGCCGGCCTCGGCCTGCCCGTCTTCGTCAAGCCCGCCCGCGCCGGCTCGAGCCTCGGCATCTCCAAGGTCGACGACCTCGCCGACCTCCCGGCAGCGATCGCCGAGGCGCAGCGGCACGACCCCAAGGTGCTCGTCGAGGCCGGGGTCGTCGGGCGCGAGATCGAGTGCGCCGTGCTCGGCGGCCGCGACGGCGCCCGTCCCCGGGCGTCGCTGCCCGGGGAGATCGTCGTCACGGGTGCGGAGCACGCCTTCTACGACTTCGAGGCCAAGTACCTCGACGAAGCCGGCGTCGAGCTCTCGTGCCCGGCCGACCTGCCCCCGCACGTCGTCGCCGAGGTCCAGGACGTCGCCGTGCGCACGTTCGAGGCCGTCGGGGCCGAGGGCCTGTCCCGCGTCGACGTCTTCGTGACCGCCGACGAGCAGGTCGTCGTCAACGAGATCAACACGATGCCCGGCTTCACGCCGTTCTCGATGTACCCGCGCATGTGGGAGAGGTCTGGCCTCGCCTACCCCGACCTCATCGACGAGCTCATCGCGCTCGCCCTCGAACGGCCCACCGGCCTCCGCTGAGGCGTGCGGGCGGGCGGACCAAGCGGACCAGCGAGGAGGGGCGGGGGCGGGAAGGCGCCGAGTCGTGGCGGGTCTGGCGGGAGCCGCCGAGGAACGAGGCGGCGGATGGAAGACTCGGCGCCTTCCCGCCCCCGGCCCGCCGGACCCCCGAGGACCGCGGTGTCGTCAGCCCGCGTCGGCGGCGCCGACGCACGCGCGCGTCTGCGGCACCTCGAGGACGGCGGGCGTGAGGTCGGCGACGAACGACGTCGAGTGGTTCGCGGCGACGGCCGGCGGCACGACGACCTGGACCGCCGGGTCGCGACCGTAGGTCGTGAAGGTCCACGTGCCCTCGCCGTCCTCGACCACGAGCCAGTCGACGGTCCCCGAGGTCGACTCGACGCTCTGGCACGCGGTCGTCGTGGGGCCGGGGACCTCGACGCCGCAGCGCAGCGTCACCGCCGCGCCGGGCTCGCCCCAGGCCGCGGTCGCCTGGCTCGTCGTGCCGACCTTCGGGAGGTCCTCGGCGAGCGCGTCCGGCACGGCGAGGACCACGTCCGCGCACAGCGGGTTCGCGGCGTCGTCGGCGACGGGGACGCCGATGCGGGGCGCGCACGCGCTCGCGGAGAGCACGACGACCGCGACCACCGGGAGCAGTGCGGCGCGGCGCGGACGACGGTGCCCGGCGCGTGGACGCGGGGCGGTTCGGGCAGGGGTGGTTCCGAGCACGCGACCACGGTAGCCGTCCCGGCGAGGTCCTCGTGAACGGACCGGTGCTCGTGCGACGGCTAGGGTGACTGCGTGAGCGAGACGCCCCTGCTGGTCCGCGACGTGACCGAGGAAGCGCTCCTCGCCCGGATCTTCCCCCTCCTGCCCGCCGCGCCGACGACGATCGTCGGTCCAGGGGACGACTGCGCCGTCGTCGCCGCTCCCGACGGCCGCTACGTCGTGTCGACCGATGTCCTCGTCGAGGACCGGCACTTCCGTCGCCGGTGGTCGAGCGGGTACGACGTCGGGTGGCGGGCCGCGGCGCAGAACCTCGCCGATGTCGTGTCCATGGGGGCGCGGCCCGCCGCGCTCGTCGTGTCGCTGGTCATGCCGGGCGACCTGCCCGTCGACTGGGTGACGGGGCTCGCGCGCGGGCTCGCCGCGGCGTGCACGCCGGTCGGTGCGGCCGTCGTCGGCGGAGACCTGTCAGGTGGTGACCAGATCGTCGTGGCGGTGACGGTGCACGGCGACCTCGAGGGCAGAGCGCCGGTGCTGCGCTCCGGCGCCCGGCCGGGCGACGTGGTCGCCCTCGCGGGCACGCTGGGGCGAGCGGCGGCGGGTCTGGACCTGCTGGAGATCGGCCGCCCGGAGGCTCCTCTCACGGACGCCTACCTGCGGCCCGACCCTCCGCTCGCGGCCGGGCCGCGCGCCGCCGACGCCGGTGCGACCGCGATGATGGACGTGTCCGACGGCCTGCTGCGCGACGCAGGGCGCATCGCCCGGGCGAGCGGCGTGCGGATCGACCTCACGGGGTCGGCGCTCGACCCGGACCGCGCCGAGCTGCGCTGGTCCGCGCTGGTCGCCGCCGCGGAGGGCGTCAGCGAGCAGGCCGTGGCGGCGGGCACGGACGGGTGGCGTGTCGTCGTCGACGACTGGGTGCTCAGCGGGGGAGAGGACCACGCGCTGCTCGCGACGTTCCCGGCGGGCACGGACCTGCCGGCACCGTTCCGGGCGATCGGGTCCGTGCAGGAACCGGACCACGCCGGGCCGGGTGTCACGCTGGACGGCGGGCAGCCGCACCGCGCGACGGGGTGGGACCACTTCCGCGCCTGACGTCAGCCCCGGCGGTAGCGCACCGCGGTGAGGTCCTTGCCACCGATGTCGTCGCGGCGCTCGACGCCGTCGGGCGCGAACCCGTGGCGCCGGTAGAAGCGGCGGGCCCGCTCGGCGTCCTCCAGGACCCAGAGCGTGACCACGACGCCGGGGGGCACGTCGGCGAGCAGCGTGCGCATGAGATCGCGCGCGACGCCGCGCCCCCAGGACTCGGGGTCGAGGTAGATGGCGTAGATCTCGAGGTCGCCGACGTCGGCGTCCTCGTCACGGCTCGGGCCGAGCGTCGCGAACCCGATGGTCCGGCCGTCGGCGTCCGCGAGCCACGTGCGCGCTCCCGGCGTGGAGAGGCTCTCGACCCAGTGCTTCTCGCGCTGGTCGACGTCGAGCGAGGCCAGGTACTCGTCGGGCACGATCCCGGCGTACGCACCGCGCCACGACGCGACGTGCACCGCGGCGATCGCGCTCGCATCCGCGGGCCCGGCGGGGCGGATGGTTACCTCGCTCAGTTCCGTGACCATGGACAAAGCCTGCCATCGGGCAGCGGTTCCGCCAAACCGGTTTGTCCCGACCTCCAGGAGATCTCCGCAACCGGTGAGGCCAGGGAGGGACGCCGGACCCGTGCCGGGGACGACGAAGCGCCCGCCGGCGGGGCCGACGGGCGCTTCGTGGAGGCGTTCTCGCGATCAGGCAGGACGCGTGACCTTGCCGGCCTTCAGGCACGAGGTGCACACGTTGAGGCGCTTGGGCGTACCCGACACCACGGCGCGGACGCGCTGGATGTTCGGGTTCCAGCGGCGCTTCGTGCGGATGTGGGAGTGCGAGATGCTGTGCCCGAAGCCCGGGCCCTTGCCGCAGACGTCGCAGTTGGCAGCCACGGTTTCTCCTGATCGTCGTGCACGTCGCGCGCAGGCAGCCGCGACGTAGTGAATGGTCTGTGGGTTCTGCCCGGTCGTTCGCACGGCGTGAGGCGCGTACGAGGACGTCGTACGGCTTGTGGCGCACGAAGCACCCGGGCAACCTCCTCAGGGTAGCCGATCGGGTGGCGTCTGCTCAAATGAGCGCCCGCGGCTAGGCCCCTGCGGCCGGGTTCCGGAGCAGAGACTACGGTGTTGCCGAGCATCGACCGACCAGCGAGGAGCCCGACCGACGTGAGCGGCCCTACCGACGTGATGGACGCCGCTGACGTCCTCGCGTGGGCCCGGGGCGGCGTCGAGGCGCTCGGCGCGGCGCGGGCAGCGCTCGACCGGGTCAACGTCGTCCCCGTCGCCGACGCCGACACCGGGACGAACCTGTACCTCACCTTCCTCGACGCGACGCGCTCCCTCGGCGCCTCCGCCTCTTCCGGGGAGGAGCACGCGGGCGACCTGCTCGTCCGGCTCGCGCGGGGCGCGCTCGTGGGCGCGCGCGGTAACTCCGGCGTCATCCTCAGCGAATACCTGCGCGGTCTCGCGGTCGCGCTCGCCGCGCACCGCACGGTGACGGGGACAGCGCTCGCCGCGGCGCTCGCCGCCGCCGCGCGCACGGCGCGGGGAGCGGTCGCCGAGCCGCTGCCGGGCACGATCCTCACGGCGGCGGACGACGCGGCCCGGGCCGCCGCGCACGCCGCGACCCCGCGAGCGCTGCACGCGTCGACCCCACGGGCGGCGCACGCCGCGGACGCAGCGCACGCCGCGGACCTGCGGGCGGCCGCCGGGCACGTCGTGAGTCCCGCCGTCGTCGCCGGTGCCGCGCACGACGGCGCGCGGGCCGCCGCGCTGCGCTCGAGCTCCGAGCTGGACGTCCTCGCGCGGGCGCGGGTGCTCGACGCAGGCGCGCTCGGCCTGACCGTGCTGCTCGGCGTGCTGCGGGTCGCCCTCGGCCGGGCAGCCTCCCCGCCGCCGGGAGACGCCGGCGCGCGCAGCGACCGCGGGCCGGGCGCCGCCCGGGGTTCGGTGCTGGACGTCGTGTCGGAGGTGCTCGACATGATGTCCGGCATGGCGCCGGACCCAGGCGCCGACGAAGGGCTCGGCGCAGAGCGTGCCGCGCCGAGCGAAGGAGGCGAGCTCGAGGTGATGTACGTCGTCGAGGCGACACACCCGGCACTGTCGTCCCCGGACGCCCGGACGGGCTCCGTCGACGTCGCGGGTCGCCTGCGTGCCGCGCTCGGAGGCATCGGCGACTCGGTGGTCGTGGTCGGGGGGCGGGCCATCGGCGAGCGCGGTCCCGGACCTGGCGGCGACGGCGCGGGGCGCACCAAGGGCCTGTGGCAGGCGCACGTCCACACCGACGACCCGGTCGCGGCGGTGGCCGCCGGGCGCGAGGTGCTGCAGGCCTTCCCGCCCGGCCACGCATCGCTGCACCAGGTGCGGGTCCGGCACCTGGCCGGCACCGGGCACGCCGCCGGGTCCCGGTCTCCGGTCGGGCTCGTCGCGGTGACGACGACGCCCGGTCTCGTCGCCGACCTCGCGCGGGCCGGCGCCGTCGTGCTCCTGCGGGAGCCGGGCTCGCCGGTGGACGCCGCCGCGCTGCACCGCCTCGTCGTCGACACGGGTGCGCCGCACGTCGCCGTCCTGCCCGGCACCCACCTCGACGACGACGTCGTCGCCGCGGCGCGCGCGGCGGTGCGGGCCGACGGCGTCGAGCGGCTCGACGTGCTGGACGCCCCGACGGACCTCCACGTCGTCGTCGCGCTCGCCGCGGCGCAGCTCGTGGACCACGACGCGACGGGGGACGGGGCCACGACCGGCCTCACCGCGGCGCGCCGCGCGACCGCGGCGGTGCGTGTCGCTGCCGTCGAGATCGTCGCCGTCGAGATCGTCGCCGAGCGTTCGGCGGACGAGCTGCCCGCGGGGTCCGGTCCCGGACTCGGTCAGACCCTCGGTCAGGCCCTCAGTCAGGCCCTCAGTCAGGCCCTCACCGAGATCCTCGCCGGGCCGACCGAGATCCTCATGGTCCTCGCGGACGACGACGTCGCGCCGGCGGTGCTGGAGGCCGTCGTGGAGCGAGCGTCCACCGGCGGGACGGAGACCGTCGTCCTGCGGTCGGGGCGTCCGGGCGGGACGGTGACGCTCGGGGCGGAGCCGCCGGGCGGCGTCGGGCACGAGGGAGTCGGGCACGAGGGAGGTGTCACCGGATGACGGACCGGATGGCCGAGCCGCTCGCCAAGGCGCTCGGGACGCGCAGCGCCGGGGCGCTGGCGAAGCTCGGGGTGAACACCGTCGGCGAGCTCCTGGGCCACTATCCCCGCCGCTACGGCGACCCGGGGAAGCTCACCGATCTCGGCGGTCTCGCGCTCGGCGAGCACGTGACGATCGTCGCGCAGGTCCGCTCGGCGACCGTGCGGCGCATGCGCAACCGTGCCGGGGCGATCCTCGAGGCGATCGTCACGGACGGCCCGCAGCAGCTCTCCCTGACGTTCTTCGCCAAGGGCCCGGGGGCCCTGCGATACCACGAGCAGCGCCTGGCTCCCGGGAGGCTCGGCCTCTTCACGGGCGTCGTCGGCGTCTACCGCGGGACGCGCCAGCTCGCGCACCCCGACTACCGCATCATCGGCATGGACGACGACGCCGAGGACACCGAGAGCGCGGTGCTCGAGGCCAGCCGGCCCATCCCGATCTACCCCGCGAGCGGGAGCCTCCCGAGCTGGAAGATCCAGCCCGCGGTGCGCACGGTCCTGGACCCGCTGCGGGAGGAGGACGTGCCCGACCCGCTGCCGGACGCCGTGCGCGAGCGGCGCGGCCTCGGCACGCGGCTCGAGGCGCTGCGCGACGTGCACGAGCCGTACGACGAGAAGCAGTGGCAGCGCGGGCGCGACCGGCTGCGCTACGAGGAGGCGTTCGTCCTCCAGGCGGCGCTCGCGGAACGCCGCGCGCGGGCCGAGGCCCAGCCGGCGACGGCGCGGCCGCCACGCGCCCCGGGCGAGCCGGGCATCCTCGCCGACCTCGACGCCGCCCTGCCCTTCGAGCTCACGCGCGGGCAGCGCGAGATCGGCGAGCAGGTCGCGCAGGACCTCACCCGTTCCCGGCCGATGCAGCGGCTCCTGCAGGGAGAGGTCGGGTCCGGCAAGACGGTCGTGGCGCTGCGCGCGATGCTCCAGGTGGTCGACGCCGGCGGCCAGGCCGCGCTCCTCGCGCCGACCGAGGTGCTCGCCGCGCAGCACGCGCGCACGCTGCGCACGCTCCTCGGCCCGCTCGCCGAGGGCGGTTTCCTGGGCGGCGCGGAGCACGGGACGCGGGTCGCGCTCCTCACGGGCTCGCTCGGCGCGGCGGCCCGCAAGGAGGCGCTGCTCGACGCCGCGAGCGGCGCCGCCGGGATCGTCGTCGGCACGCACGCGCTGCTGTCCGAGAACGTGCAGTTCGCCGACCTCGGCCTCGTGGTCGTCGACGAGCAGCACCGGTTCGGCGTCGAGCAGCGTGACGCGCTGCGCGCGAAGGCCCGCACGAGCCCGCACGTGCTCGTCATGACCGCGACCCCCATCCCGCGCACCGTCGCGATGACGGTGTTCGGCGACCTGGAGACGTCCGCGCTCACCGAGATCCCCGCGGGCCGCGCCGGCATCACGACGCACGTCGTGCCGGCCGACAACGCGGCCTGGATGGACCGCACGTGGGCGCGCGTGCGCGAGGAGGTCGACGCCGGGCACCGCGCGTACGTCGTGTGCGCGCGCATCCACCCCGACGAGCCGGGCGACGACGCGCCGCGCGCCGGGGCGGAGGGCGACGAGTTCGACGAGGTGCCGGACTTCCTGCTCGAGGACGGCCCTGACGGCTCGTCGGCCGACCGCCGACCCCTGCGCGCCGTGCTCGAGGTCGCCGACGAGCTGCGCGCGCACCCGCGCCTCGCGGGCGTCTCGGTGGGGATCCTGCACGGGCAGATGCCGCCCGCGGAGAAGGACGCCGTGATGGCGGCCTTCGCGAGCGGCGCCGTCCAGGTGCTCGTGTCGACGACGGTCGTCGAGGTCGGCGTGGACGTCCCCGAGGCCACCGTCATGGTCGTGCACGACGCGGACCGGTTCGGCATCTCGCAGCTCCACCAGCTCCGCGGCCGCGTCGGGCGCGGTGCGGCGCCCGGCCTGTGCCTCCTCGTCTCGACCGCGCAGCCCGGGACGCCCGCAGCGACGCGCGTCGAGACCCTCGCCCGGACGACCGACGGGTTCGAGCTCGCGACGGTCGACCTCGAGCTGCGCAGCGAGGGCGACGTGCTCGGGGCGGCGCAGTCCGGGCGCGCGAGCTCGCTGCGGCTCCTGCGCGTCGTCAAGGACGCCGACGTCATCGCGACGGCGCGCGAGGACGCCGCGGCGGTCGTCGCCGAGGACCCGGGGCTCGAGGGCCACCCCGCGCTGCGCGCCGCGATCGCGGACCAGCTCGACCCCGAGCGCGAGGAGTTCCTCGAGCGCGCGTGACCGTCGCCCGCGCGGCCCGGGACCCGCACCTGCCCGTGGCTCGCGCGAAGGGGACCGTGACGGATCGCCGCCCGCGTGCAGCGCCCCACGGCTCCTGGTGCCGAGCGGCTCGTGGTTAGGCTGTCCGCGTGACGAGGATCGTGGCGGGGACCGTGGGCGGACGCACCATCCAGGTCCCGCCGCGAGGGACCCGTCCCACGAGCGACCGGGTGCGGGAGGCGATCTTCTCGCGCCTCGACCACTACGGCGTGGTCGAGGACGCGCGCGTCCTCGACCTCTACGCCGGCTCGGGCGCGCTCGGGCTCGAGGCGGCGAGCCGCGGGGCACGCGAGGTCACGCTTGTCGACTCGGCGCGGGTCGCCGTCGACGTCGCCCGGCGCAACGTCGCGGCCCTGGAGCTGAGCGACGTCCGGGTCGTCGCGCAGCCCGCCGAGACGTTCGCCGCGACGGCGGCCGCGGCCGGGGCCCCCTTCCACCTCGTGTTCCTCGACCCGCCGTACGACCTCGCGTCGGACGCGCTCGGGCGGGTGCTCGACCACCTGGCGGCGCCCGGCGTGCTCGACCCGGCGGCCGTCGTCGTCGTGGAGCGCTCGACGCGCACCGCCGAGCCGGACTGGCCCGCCGGGTGGGAGCTCCTCGCGCGCAAGGACTACGGCGAGACGGCCGTGTTCTTCACCGGACCGGCGGTCCCGGACGACGTGGAGCCGGGGGCCGTCTGACCGCTGTCCGGCCTCCGGTGGGTCGGTCCGGGGATCGGCGCACCTGTGTACTACCGTGACGAGGTGACCGCAGCCGTCTGTCCCGGGTCTTTCGACCCGATCACCCTGGGCCACCTCGACATCGTGCGTCGCGCCCGCGCCCTCTTCGACGAGGTCGTCGTCGGCGTCGCCCGCAACGCGTCGAAGACCGCGCTCCTGAACGCCGACGAACGCGTCGCGCTCGCGCGTCGGGCCGTCGAGCAGGCGGGGCTGGACGGGGTGCGCGTCGAGGTCGTCCCGGGGCTCCTCGTGGACTTCTGCCGGGAGATCGGCGCGTCGGCGGTCGTGAAAGGCCTGCGCGGGGGCGCGGACTTCGATGCCGAGCTCCCCATGGCGCTCATGAACCGGCACCTGGCCGGCGTCGAGACGGTGTTCGTCGCCGGTGAGGCGTCGCTCCTGCACGTCGCGTCGTCGCTCGTGAAGGACGTGGCTCGGCACGGTGGTCCGGTGGACGACCTCGTGCCCCCGGGGGTCGGGGACGCGGTACGGCAGGCGCTGGCGCGGGAGCGGGCGAGCAGGTGAGCACGACGGAGAGGATCGGACGGATGAGCGAGCACGACGTGGCGCGGACGCGGGACGGGTCGACGGGCGTGCCGCCCGGCGACGAGGCGCAGGCCGGGCTGCACGCGATCCTCGACGATCTCGCGCTCCTCGTGGAGAACGCGCGGACGATGCCGATGTCGGCCTCCGTCCTGGTGCACAAGGCGGACGCGCTCGCGCTCGTCGACGAGCTCCGTGCGGCGCTGCCCGAGCAGCTCGCCCACGCCGACGAGGTGCTCGCCGAGGCGGACGCCGTCCTCGAGGACGCGCACCGCCAGGCGGAGGAGATCCTCACGACGGCACGTGCGCGGGCGATCGAGCTCGTGCAGGCGGAGCAGGTGGTCGTCCAGGCGCAGTCGCGGGCCCACGAGATCGTGACCGAGGCCGAGCGAGCTGCCGACGGGCTCCGCCGTGACGCGGACGACTACTGCGACCAGCGCCTCGCAGACTTCGAGGTCGACCTCGGCAAGGTGCTCGCGCAGGTCCAGGCGGGTCGCGCGAAGCTCGCGGGGCGCCTGGACGGTGCCGGCCGGGCCCCGGAACCGTCGCCGTTCCCGAGCACGATGGCGTCGCGGTCGACCGAACAGCCCACCGCGCGGCCGGCGGGCTAGCCGCATCCCGATCACGTTGGCCTCACCCCTCGCGGTGCCGTAAGATCGTCCTTTGGTTCGGTGAACTCGTCCTGCCGACCGTCGTGAGGCCCACGCCCTGCTCCCGCACGGCGCCGTCCCGCGTCGGTGACCGGCACGACGTCGGCCCGACCGTCCCCGACACCGTCCGTAGACCCCTCCTGCCCGGCAGGAGACCGACCCTGGAGCGCGCCATCGCCGCCGAGAAGACGTCGCCGCTCGTGCTCGACACGCACGAGCTCGGTCGGCGACCCGGAAGCATGCTCGACATCCGTCGGACGGTCGCGGCGCCCGCGGACCTCGGGACGGCGGTCATCGGGATCCCCGAGGGCAGCGAGCTCGAGCTCGACCTGAGCCTCTCCGCCGTGATGGAAGGCGTGCTGGTCACCGGCACCGTCTCCGGGCGGGCCGTGGGGGAGTGCGTCCGGTGCCTCGACGAGGTGACCGAGCCCGTGAGCGTCCAGCTCACGGAGCTGTTCGCCTACCCCGAGCGCGCGCAGGCGGCGCAGGACTCCGGAGACGATCTCGAGAACGCCGAGGACGTCTACGAGCTCGACGGCGACCTCGCCGACATCGAGCCCGCGCTTCGGGATTCCGTGGTGACTGCACTACCATTCAGTCCGGTGTGCCGTCCGGACTGCCCGGGCCTGTGCTCCGAGTGCGGAGCACGCCTCGCCGAGGACCCGGGGCACACGCACGAACTTGTCGACCCTCGGTGGTCGGCGCTGGAGAGCATGTTCGACTCCTCGAACGTGTCCGACGAGACGAAAGAGAGCTAGCCGTGGCTGTTCCGAAGCGCAAGATGTCGCGCAGCAACACCCGTGCGCGTCGTTCGCAGTGGAAGACGACCGCCGCGAACCTCACGACCTGCCCGCAGTGCAAGGGCGACAAGCTGTCGCACGCAGCCTGCCCGACGTGCGGCACCTACAAGGCCCGCCAGTACGCCGAGGCGCTGCGCACCGAGCACGCAGGCTGAGGCGCGTGGCACCGGCTGCACCGGCAACCGGTCTGCTCGAGAAGCTCGGGGTCCAGCTGGACCCCGAGCTTCTCGTCCTTGCGCTCACGCACCGGTCGTTCGCGCACGAGAACGGTGGCATCCCGACGAACGAGCGCCTCGAGTTCCTCGGGGACACCGTGCTCGGGCTCGTCGTCACCGAGACGCTCTACCGTCGCCACCCAGACCTGTCGGAGGGTGAGCTCGCCAAGATGCGGGCCGCGACGGTGTCGCAGAAGTCCCTCGCGATCATCGCGCGCGCCCTCGACCTCGGGCGGTACGTCCTGCTCGGCAAGGGCGAGATCCGTACGCGCGGCAACGACAAGGACTCGATCCTGTCCGACACGGTCGAGGCGCTCATCGGCGCCGTCTACCTGAGCCACGGCCTCGAGCCCGCGCGCGGCCTCGTGCTGCGGCTCGTCGAGCCACGCCTCGCGGCCGCGGCCGACCTCGGCGCCGGCCTCGACTGGAAGACGTCGCTGCAGGAGGCGGCCGCGGAGGCGGGCATGAGCCCGCCCGCCTACTCGAGCGACGCCGTCGGGCCGGACCACGCCCGCGTCTTCACGTCGTACGTGCACCTGGACGGCCGCCTGTACGGGACGGGCAGCGGCACGGCGAAGAAGTACGCCGAGCAGGAGGCCGCGGAGCGCGCCTACCGGACGATCGCCGTCGAGCGCGCGCAGGCCCTGGCCGGGCGGGCGGAGACGGACGGCGAGACGGCTCCCGAGGGCGCGGGTGCCTGAGCTCCCCGAGGTCGAGACCGTCCGCGACGGCCTCGCACGACACGTGCTCGGCGGTGTCGTGACGGACGTCGAGGTGCTGCGCGACTACAGCGTGCGGCGGCACGACGGCGGCCCGGCGGGCTTCCGCGACCAGCTCCTCGGGCTGCGCCTCGACGCCGCCGTGCGGCGAGGCAAGTTCCTCTGGCTCCCGCTGGGGTCACCGGCGTCGGCCCCGTCCGGTGGCGGACGAACCTCCCTCGACGCCCGGCCCGCGGCCGCGCTGCTCGCGCACCTCGGCATGTCCGGCCAGCTCCTCGTGCGGTCGGGCGACGCGCTCGACGTGCGGTCCCCGCACCTGCGGGTCCGGGTCGTCCTCGAGCCCGAGGGCGGCGGGGACGCGCAGGCGCTCGACTTCGTCGACCAGCGCACGTTCGGCCACCTGTCCGTCCAGGACCTCGTCCCCACGCCCGACGGCGCCCCGGGCGGCCTCGGCTCGGACCTCGCCGCCGTCCCGGGTCCGGTCGAGCACATCGCGCGCGACCTCCTCGACCCCGCCCTGCGGCGCGACGTCGTGGTCGACGCGGTCCGCCGTCGTCGGACCGGCGTGAAGCGCGCGCTCCTCGACCAGACGGTCGTGTCCGGCGTCGGGAACATCTACGCCGACGAGGCCCTGTGGCGCGCCCGCCTGCACTACGCGCGCGCAACGGACACGCTGCGCCGCACGGAGGCGCACCGCCTGCTCGACGCTGCGGCCGAGGTCATGTCCGAGGCTCTCGCGCAGGGCGGGACGAGCTTCGACGCGCTGTACGTGAACGTCAACGGGCAGTCCGGCTACTTCTCGCGCTCGCTCGCGGTGTACGGGCAGGAGGGCGACCCGTGTCCCCGCTGCGGGACGCCCGTGCGGCGCGACGAGTTCATGAACCGCTCGGCGTACACGTGCCCGCGCTGCCAGCCCAGGCCGCGCAACGGCCGCTGGTGAGAGGTCTGTCCGCCTGCCCCTCGCCCAGGCGTCAGCGGGGGACGACGTTGCGCAGCTCCTCGCCGGCGTGCAGGGCGTCGAGGTTGGCGTTGAGGAGGTCGGACGCGCGCTGCGGGCGGTTGCCCGCGACGTGCGGCGTGAGGATCAGGCGCGGCGCGTCCCACAGCGGTGAGCCGGCCGGCAGCGGCTCCGTCTCGGTGACGTCGAGCGCGGCGCCCCCGAGCCGGCCCTCGCGGAGCGCGGCGACGAGCGCCTCCTCGTCGACCGTCGCCCCGCGGCCGACGTTCACGAAGACTGCGTGGTCGGGAAGCTGGTCGATGCGCCGCGCGTCGAGCGCGTGTCGCGTCGCGGGCAGCGCGGGAAGGAGTGAGACGAGGACGTCGGCGGTCGGCAGGACCGCGGCGACGTCGTCATCGGTGACGACCGGGAACCCGTGCCGCTCGCCGGGGCGGCTCGCGACGCCCGTGACGCGTGCGCCGAGCGCGACGAGCAGGGGGGCGAGGCGCGCCGCGATCGAGCCGAAGCCCCAGATCACCACGTGCGCGCCGTCGAGCGTGTACCGACCAGCGGTCGCCGGGGCCGCCTGGGCGGCGTTCACCGTCCGGTCCCAGCGGTGGTCGCGCTGCGCGCCCCCGAGCTCGTCGAGGCGTCGCACGGCGGCGAGGACGAGGGCGAGCGCGTGCTCCGCGACGGGACCGTCGTGGAGGGACCGCCCGGACGTGACCGTCACGCCGGGTCCGAAGCCTGCGGCGAGCACGGCGTTGGGCCCGGCGGCGAGCGTCTGGACCCAGCGCAGCCCGGTGAGGTGGCGCGCGGCGTCGGCGAGGTTCTCGGGCGTGTTCGCCCACGCGACGAGAACCTGCGCGTCGCGGTCCGCGACCGCGAGCGGTGCGGACGCGTCGTAGACGACGACCTCGTCGCCGGGCCCGGGGCGGACGTCCAGGGGAATCGTGTCGGGCACGAGGATCTTCACCGTCGTCTCCAGCGTGTCGTCGTCGAGGGGTGGCGCACATGGCCCGGTCGCGGCACGTCGGGTCCGGCGCCCTCGCGACCGTAGCAGCCGGTGACGGGCGGGTGACCGGCCGCACGCGGGCGCCCTGGTCACGACGCCTTCCGGGGGCGGTTCCCGTGGCACGGCGCTATGTTCCAGATGACGCCGTCACGACGACGGCGCGCCGTCCTGGCCGGTCCCGTCGTGGACCTCGGAGCACGGGGGTGGAGCGGTGAGCGAGTCGTCAGCAGCGCCGTCGAGCGGGGGGTCCGCGAGGGAGGGGTCACCGCCCGGTGCGGCGGCCGGCGCGCCGTCGCGAGCGCAGGTGCGCGCCGCGATCACCGCCCGCACGCCGCGCAACTACATCACCTGGATCACGCTCGCGTTCATGATCACGTCGTCGGTCGCGAGCCTGCGCGCCGCCCCGACGATGGCGGTCTACGGGCTCGCGGCGGTGTTCCTCTACGTCGTCCCGGCGATCGTCTTCCTGCTGCCGACGTCGCTCGTGTCCGCCGAGCTCGCGTCCGGCTGGTCGGGCGGCGTGTACCGCTGGGTCGCCGACGGCGTGTCGAAGCCGCTCGGGTTCCTGGCGGTCTGGTGCCAGTTCGCGATGACGATCTTCTACTACCCGAGCCTGCTCGGGTACGTCGCGAGCACGCTCGCGTACGTCATCAACCCGGCGCTCGCGAGCAACGGGCTGTACGTCGCGATCGTCATCGTCGTGCTGTTCTGGTCAGGAGTGTGGTTGTCCTCCCAGGGGACGAAGACCGTCGCGGGGCTGTCGAGCATGGGCCTGATCATCGGCACGCTCATCCCCGCGGCGATCCTCGTCGTGCTGGGGATCGTGTTCCTCGGACAGGGAAACACCTCGGCGGCGCCCATGGACGCGCAGCACCTCCTGCCCGCGTGGACCGGTCTCGCGTCGCTCGTGCTCATCGTCAACAACTTCCTATCCTACGCGGGCATGGAGATGAACGCGGTGCACGTGACGAGCCTGCGCAAGCCGGGCCTGGAGTTCCCGCGGTCGATGTTCCTCGCGATCGGTCTCGTGCTCCTCATCTTCATCCTCCCGGCCGTCGCGATCAGCTGGGTGATCCCCGCGGACCAGCTCAGCCTCACCGCGGGCGTCATGCAGGCGTTCGACGCGTTCTTCGCGAACTTCGGCGTGAGCTGGTTGACGCCGATCCTCGGGCTCATGCTCATCGCCGCGTCGCTCGGCGGGATGCTCACGTGGCTCGCCGGCCCGTCGAAGGGCCTGCTCACCGTCGCGCGCGAGGAGGGCTACCTGCCGCCCTTCCTGCAGCGCCTCAACAAGCACGGGGTGCAGCAGAACATCCTCGTCGCGCAGGGCGTCGTGACCACGTTCATCGCGCTGCTCTACGCGTTCATCCCCGACGTGTCGAGCGCGTACTGGATCCTGTCCGTCATCACGACGCAGGTCTACCTCGTGATGTACCTGCTGCTGTTCGTCGCCGCCGTGCGCCTCCGACGCATCAAGCCCGACCACCCGCGCGGCTACCGGGCTCCGGCCCTGACGCTCCTGTGCGTGGTCGGCTTCATCGCCTCGGTCGCCGCGATGGTGATCGGCTTCGTCCCGCCCGCGCAGTTCTCGAGCGGGAGCGTCGGGGTGTACGTGCTCATCGTCGGCGGCGGCCTCGGGATCATCGGGCTCCTCGTGCCCGCCCTCTTCTACCTCCTGCGCAAGCCGTCCTGGAAGAACCCGGTCACCGCCGCGGAGACGGCGGAGCAGGACGGCGACCTGGACACCGCGACGACTGACGGGACGGAGGCCTGACATGTCGTCCACGACAGGGACCGCCACGCACGTACCCCGGCACGAGCCCGAGGAGCCGCGACCGCGCCGCTGGGTCGTCTACACGGCCGTCGCCCTCGTGCTGGTCGCGCTCGGCGTCGTGATGATCGTGCAGTTCTCCAACCTGCGCGCGAACCGCGACGCGCGCGAGGCCGAGGAGAAGGCCGCCGTGCTCCACGAGCAGCTCGTCGCCATCGGCGTCGTGGGCATCGACCAGGAGACCCTCGTGCAGGTGCTGGGTAGCGACGGCGGCGCGTTCTGCACCGACCCGACCGCGCTCGTCGACGCGACCGCGAACCTCGGTGCGGCCAACGGCGCCGTGGGCCCTGGCCTCCGACCGTCGCTGGTGGACGAGCGACGCCTCGCCGGCGACCGCCTCGTCATCGAGGTGTACTGCCCCGAGCAGCTCGACGCGTTCGACGAGTACGTCGAGTCGCTCAACCTCACGACGGGCACGACCACGACCGACGACACGTCCGACGGCACGCCCCAGGAGGACTCGTGAACGACGGCACGCCGACCGCGGCCACGACGCCCGCGGACGCGGGTCACGTCGAGGAGGTCCGGGGCGCCGTCGGGCAGCTCATGCCCCGCGCGCTGGCGGACCTGCGCACGCTCGTCGCGATCCCGTCCGTGGCGGACGAACGCCTGTTCCCCCGTGCCGAGTGCGAGCGGGCCGCCCGCTGGGTCGCGGACGCGTTCGCCGCCGAAGGCATCGACACGCGGCTCGAGACGACGCCCGACGGCTCGCAGGTCGTCCTCGGTCACCGGCCGGGGCCCGACGGCGCCCCGACGGTCCTGCTCTACGCGCACTACGACGTGCAGCCCCCGCTGGACGACGACGCGTGGACCAGCCCCCCGTTCGAGCTCACCGAGCGCGAAGGCCGCCTGCACGGCCGCGGGGCGGCGGACTGCAAGGGCAACGTCGTCACGCACCTCACGGCGCTGCGGGCGCTGCGCGCGCTCGGCGGCGACGACTACCCGGTGGGGATCCGGCTCGTCGTCGAGGGGTCGGAGGAGCAGGGGACCGGCGGCCTGGAGCGCTGGGTCGAGGCGAACCCGGGGGCGCTCGCCGCCGACGCGATGCTCGTGCAGGACACGGGGAACGCGGAGCTCGGGCTGCCGACGCTCACCGTGACCCTGCGCGGCGCGGCCAACGTCGTCGTGCACGTCGAGGCGCTCGCGGGCGAGATCCACTCGGGCATGTACGGCGGCGCGGCACCGGACGCGCTCGCGGCGCTCGTCGCGATCCTCGCGAGCCTGCGCGACGACCGCGGTGACACGACGATCGACGGGCTTCCCGACGCCGTCGCGCGCGGCACGTGGCCCGGCGTCGCGTACGACGCCGACCAGTTCCGGCGCGACGCGGGCGTGCTCGACGGCGTCGGGCTCGTCGGGAGCGGGACCGTGGCGGACGGGCTGTGGGCGCGGCCCGTCGTCACGATCCTGGGGATCGACGCACCGAGCGTCGTCGGGTCCGCGGCCGCGATCCAGCCGCGCGCGTCGGCACGACTCAACCTGCGCGTGCCCCCCGGTGCGGACGCCGTCGAGCTGCAGGACCTGCTCGTCGCGCACCTCGAGGCGCACGCGCCGTGGGGCGTGCGCGTGACCGTCGAGCGCGACGCTGCAGGCCAGCCGTTCCAGGCGCGCACGAGCGGTCACGTGTTCGACACGTTGTCCAGCGCGCTCGCGGACGCGTACGGGCGCGAGACGGTCACGGCGGGCCAGGGCGGTTCGATCCCGCTGTGCAACGTGCTGGCCGGGCAGTACCCGGACGCCGAGATCGTGCTGCTCGGCGTCGAGGAGCCCGCGTGCCTCATCCACGCGCCGAACGAGTCCGTCGCGCCGAGCGAGATCGAGCACCTCGCGGTCGGCGAGGCGCTGTTCCTCGCGCGTCTCGGCTCGCGCTGACCGTCCCACGCGAGATCGACCCCGGCGCCGCGACGTCGACCCTCTGAGGGTCGATCTCGGGACGCTCGGGTCGATCTCGGCGCGTCAGGCGGTCGCGGCGGTCTCCTGCTCGAGCGCCCAGCGGTAGTCCGGTCGTGCGAGCAGCTCGGCGTGAGTGCCGCGCGCGACGACGCGCGCCGGGCCGTCCGGGTCGTCGTCGGGGCGTGCGAGGAGCAGCACCTCGTCCATCGACTCGAGCGCGCCGAGCCGGTGCGTCGCGACGACGAGGCCGCGGGGGGCGACGTCGGACATCGTGCCCGTCCGGGTGGTGACCGGCCGCGTGGTCGCCACCAGACGTCGCACCAGGGCGTCCGCGGTGCCGGGGTCGAGGTGCTCGGCCGGCTCGTCCACGAGCAGGAGCGGCGCCGGGGCGAGCAGCGCGCGCGCGACGAGGAGACGACGTCGTTCACCGCCCGACACGTCGGTCGCGTCCGGGCCGAGCGTCGTGGCGACGCCCTCCGGCAGGCCGGAGAGCCACGCGCCGAGTCCCACGTCGTGCAGCACGGCCTCGGCCTCGGCGGCGCTGACGTCACCGCGCGCGACGCGCAGGTTCTCGAGCACGGTGGTGTCGAAGACGTGGCCGTCCTCGGCGACGAGCACGACTCGGCGCGCTGCCTCGTCGCGCGGGAGCGAGGCGACGTCGACGCCGTCGAGCGTCGCGCGCCCGGCGGTCGGGGCGAGCAGACCCGCAGCGGTCGCGAGCAGCGTCGTCTTCCCGATGCCGGACGGCCCGACGAGCGCGACGGCGCGGCCCGGTCCAACGGTCAGGTCGACGCCGGTGACGACGGTGCGTGCCCGCGGGCCATGGGTCTGCCAGGCGCACGCGACGCCGTCGAGCACGAGCGTGGTGTCAGGGCGAGGAATCACCCCGGTGTCCTGTGGCCCTGACTCGAGGCCGCTCATCACAGTCCTGTCAGCGCGAGGGGTCACCCCGGTGACCGGTGGTCCTGACACGTCGAGCAGGGCCATGACGCGGCGCGCGGCCTGGCGCGAGCGGTGCAGCTGGACCGCCGCGGCAGGGAGCGCGTTCGCCGCCTCGAACATCGCGAGCGGCGTGAGCACGACGACGGACAGCTCCTCGGGCGTGAGCGTCCCCGACACGACGGCGGGCAGTCCCAGCACGACGGCCGCGAGCACGGCCGTCCCGACGGCCGCCGCGGCGAGAGCGGCGGAGACCCCGGCGGTGCGGGCGCCGTCGTCGCTCGCGCGGGCGAGGTCGCGGTCCGCGGAGCGTAGGTCGGCGAGGCGACCGGGAAGACGGCCGGACACCGCGAGAGGGCCCGACTCCTCGAGGATCTCGAGCGCTGACGCGGTCATCGCGGCGCGCGCGGTGGCACCACGGTCCTCGACGTCGCGCGCCGAGCGGGCCGAGAGCCACGGCGCGACGACCGCGGCGAGCACGAGGCACAGCGCGAGCGCGAGCCCTGCCGCCGGGAGGAACGCCGCGACGAGCACCACCGAGCCGACGGACACCGCGAGCGCGACGCCCGCGGGGATCAGCGCGCGCACGACCACGTCGCCCACGTCGTCGACGTCGGCCCCGACGCGCGCGAGCAGGTCGCCGCGGCGCAGCCGCACGAGCGCCGCGGGGGAGCCTCCGGCCAGAGCCGTGTACAGGTTGGCGCGCAGCGCGGCCATGCCGCGCAGCGCGACGTCGTGCGACGCGAGCCGTTCGAGGTAGCGGAACACGCCGCGAGAGATCCCGAACGCGCGCACCGCGACGACCGCGACCGACAGCGTGAGCACGGGCGGCATCTGCGACGCGCGGGCGATGAGCCACGCCGCGACCGCCGCGAGCGCCACGGAGCTGCCCAGCGCGAGCGTGCCGAGCGTGACGGCCCACAGGACGCGGCGCCAGCGGACGTCGAGCAGGCCGACGGCCCGCCAGAGCGGGTCGGCGTCGAGACGTCTCCGCAGCCGGGTCATGCGTCCACCGCCGCGGGAGCCTGTACCTCGGACCGGCCACGGGGTGCGTGCGCCGGGTCCACCAGGGCCACCTTCTCCGCCACGAGCACCGGGTCCGAGATGCCCACCTCCGCCGTGTCCTCCGTGCCCGTCCCGTTCTCCCGTCCCGCGGTGAGCGGAGCCGCCGTGACCTCGACGACCTGGTCCGCGGCGCCCACGAGCGACGCACGGTGCGCCACGACGAGCACGGTCCGGCCCTGCTCGCGCCACGCACGCACGGCGTCGAGCACGACCTGCTCGCCGCGCGCGTCGAGGTGGGCGGTGGGCTCGTCGAGCACCACGAGCGGCGTGCGCGCGGGGTCGCCGAGCAAGGCCGCGGTGAGCGCGGCGCGCTGGCGCTGCCCGACGCTCAGTCCGGTCCCGCCCCGCCCCACGGGGGTGTCCCAGCCGTCGGGCAGCCCCGCGACGACGGCGTCGAGCCCCGCGGTGCGGGCCGCGCGCGCGAGCGTCGCGTCGTCGACGTCGAGTCCGTCCGTCACGGACTCGCGCAGGGTCCCGGGAGCGAGCGCCGGGCGCTGGGGGAGCCACGCGACCTGAGGCCAGTAGGTCGTGAGGTCGATCTCCGCGAGACGGACGCGCTCGCCGTCGGCCGTCGTCCAGGTGACGTCCCCGGCGTCGGGCCGGACGAGACCCAGGAGCACCTGCGCCGCCGTCGTCTTGCCCGCCCCGCTCGCCCCGACGAGCGCGACGACGCAGCCCGGACCGGAGGACGCGGCGACGGGCAGCACGAGATCGAGGTCGGCGGGCGCGAGGACGCCGCGGTTGCCCGCACGCACCCCCACGCCGTGCAGGGTGAGGGTCGACCCGGCGAGGCGGGGCGCCGGGCGTCGCCCCGGCTCGGGGGCGGGCTCGTCGAGGAGGTCGAACGCCTGCTGCGCCGCGGCGATGCCGTCGGTCGACGCGTGGAAGTGCAGGCCCACCTGGCGCAGCGGGAGGTAGACCTCGGGCGCGAGCACGAGCACGGCGATCGCCGGCTCGAGCTCCATCCCGCCGTGCACCAGTCGCAGCCCGACCCCCACCGCAACGACGGCGACGGACAGGGTCGTGAGCAGCTCGAGGACCATGCCCGAGAGGAAGGCGACGCGCAGGGTGCCCATCGTCGCGCGGCGGTTGGCGTCACCGAGGGCCCGCACGCGGCGCTCGGGGCCGCGGGCGCGCCCGAACGCGAGCAGCGTGGGCAGACCCGCGAGCAGGTCGAGCACCTGCGCGCCCAGCCGCTGCATGACGACGAGCCGCCGCTCCGACGTACCGGCCGTCAGCTGCCCGACGAGGACCATGAAGAGCGGGACGAGAGGGATGGTCCCGGCGATCACCAGCGCGGAGACCCAGTCCAGCCCGAGGACGACGGCGAGCGCGGCGGGCGTGACCGTCGCCGCGAGGAGGAGCTGCGGCAGGTAGCGCACGAGGTAGGGCTCGAGCGCGTCGAGACCACGCGTCGCGAGGGTCGCGACGGCCGGTCCGCGTCCGCTCGCGAGCCAGCGCGGGCCGAGCGCCGCCGCGTGCGCGACGACCTGCTCGCGCAGCTCGGACACCGTGCGGGTCGCCGCCCGCAGCGCGAACCGCTCCTGCGCCCACGACACGCCCGCCCGCGCCGCGACCACGGCGGCGAGCAGACCGACCCGGCCCGCGACGTCGGGCAGGGCGGCCGTGCCCTGGATCGCCGGGGCGAGGATCGCACCGAGCAGGAGGGCCTGCGCGACGACGAGCGCCGCCGTGACGAACCCGAGCACCGCCGTGAGGACGACGTAGCCCCGTGCGGCGCGCGCCTGCCGCAGGAGCCGCGGGTCGAGCGGCTTCACGCGCTGCCGTCCCCGCGGCCGGAACCGCGAGACCCGGCCCCGGCGCCGAGCTCCCGTCCTGCCGCCCCGCCGGAGGACGCCCCGCCGAAGGCCGCCTCGCGGACCTTCTTCAGCGAGAGCCCCGCCGGTGCGGGGATGTCCCGCGTCGACAGACGACGGCGGAACACCCAGTACGTCCAGGCCTGGTAGCCGATGACCAGGGGCGTGAGCACCAGCGCGACCCACGTCATGACCGTGAGCGTGTAGTCGGTCGACGACGCGTTGTGGACCGTCAGAGAGTTCGCGGGATCCGTCGCGGGCATGACGTCGGGGTACATCGAGCCGAAGATCAGCACGACCGCGCCGACGATCGTCAGCGCGGACGCGCCGAACGCCCAGCCCTCCCGCCCGCGCGCGGTGGCGACCAGCGCCGCGACGAGGCCGCCCGCGGCGGCCAGGACGGCGAGCCACGTCCACGGCACGGAATAGGTGACCTGCGCCCACAGGGCCCAGCCGCCCGCGAGCACGAGGGCCACGACGCCCAGCACGCAGGCGTGCTGCCGGGCGCGGTGCCGGATCTCGCCGTCGGTCTTCAGCGCGACGAACACCGCGCCGTGCAGCAGGAACAGGCTCAGGGTGACGAGACCGCCGAGCAGCGCGAACGGGGAGAGCAGGGAGAAGAAGCCACCGACGAACTGGTGGTCGGCGTCGAGCTGGACGCCGCGCACGAGGTTGGCGAACGCGACGCCCCACAGGACCGCGGGCACCCACGAGCCCACCTGGATGGCGACGTCGCAGCGACGCGCCCACTGCGGGTCGGAGATCTTGCCGCGGTACTCGAACGCGACCCCGCGCACGATGAGCGCGACGAGGATGAGCAGGAGCGGCAGGTAGAACCCCGAGAAGAGGGTGGCGTACCACTCGGGGAAGGCGGCGAACGTCGCGCCGCCGGCGGTGAGGAGCCACACCTCGTTCCCGTCCCAGACGGGGCCGATGGTGTTGATGAGCACGCGACGCTCCTTCTCGCGGTGCTCCTTGTCGCCCCGGGGCAGGATCGACAGGAGCATGCCGACCCCGAAGTCGAAGCCCTCGAGGACGAGGTAGCCCGTCCACAGGACGGCGATGAGCACGAACCAGACGACGGCGAGATCCACGGTGGTGTCTCCAGAGCTCTCTCTACGGGGTGCGGCGTCAGTAGGCGAAGGACAGGGGGGCGTGGGCGTCGTCGTCGGCGTCGCCGGACCCGTCGCCCGGGGGCTCCTGCGCCTCGGGCGACTCGTCGCGCACGGTCAGCGGGACGCCCTCGATCGCGTAGCGACGCATGAGCGTGAACCAGACGCCGGCGAGCGCTCCGTAGACGAGCGTGAAGACGATCATCGACGTGAGCACCATGCCGGGGCTGACGACCGTCGAGACGCCGCGCTCGGTGAGCAGACGGATCTGGTCGATGCCCGTCGGGTTGGGCGCGACGACCCACGGCTGGCGACCGACCTCGGTGAAGATCCAGCCGAACGAGTTCGCCAGGAACGGCATGGGGATCGCGACCAGGCCGACGCGCGCGAACCAGACGTTGTCGGTGACCCGGCCCTTGCGCGTGAGCCACAGCGCCATGAGCGCGAGCAGGACGGACCCGGCGGCCATGCCGATCATGAGGCGGAACGCCCAGTAGGTGATCGCGAGGTTCGGCGTGTACATGACGGGGTCGCCGGCAGCGGTGGTGTCGCCGAAGCGCTCGGTCATCTCGTCCTGGACGTCCTCGACGCCGGGCAGGTAGCTCTCCGGGCCGGAGAAGTGCCCGGTGCCCAGGTAGGACGCGAGACCGGGGATCTCGATGAGGTGCCGCACGTTCTCGCACGAGTTCGACAGGTCGCCGATCGTGAGGATCGAGAACGCCGCGCCCTCCTCGCCCTCGCACAGCGCCTCGGCGGACGACATCTTGCCGGGCTGCTGCTCGTACATGATCTTGCCCTGGACGTCGCCGGAGACCGCGACGCCGATCCCGCCGACGAGCATCGCGATGACGCCGAGCGTCACCGCCGGGCGGTAGACGTCGCGCGCGAGCTCGACGTTCTCCGCCTTCCTCGTGCGAACGAGGCGCACCATCCACCACGCGGCGATCCCGGTGACGAACGTGCCCGCCGTGAGCATCGTGGCGGTGATCTGGTGCGGGAACGCCGCGAGCAGGGTGTTGTTGGTGAGGACGGCCCAGATGTCGTTCATCTCGGCGCGGCCCGTCTCGGGGTTGTAGACCGCCCCGACCGGGTGCTGCATCCACGAGTTCGCCGCGAGGATGAAGAACGCGGAGAGGTTGGTGGCCAGCGCGACGGCCCAGATGCACGCGAGGTGGACCTTCTTGTTCAGCCGGTCCCAGCCGAAGATCCACAGGCCGAGGAACGTCGACTCGACGAAGAACGCGGCGAGCGCCTCCATCGCGAGCGGGGCGCCGAAGACGTCGCCGACGAAGCGCGAGTACTCGCTCCAGTTCATGCCGAACTGGAACTCCTGCACGATGCCCGTCACGACGCCGAGGGCGAAGTTGATGAGCAGGAGCTTGCCGAAGAACTTCGTCAGGCGCAGCCACCGCTCGTTCCCGGTGCGGACCCAGGCCGTCTGCATGATCGCGACGAGGGGGGAGAGGCCGATCGTCAGCGGCACGAAGATGAAGTGGTAGACGGTGGTGATGGCGAACTGCCACCGGGCGAGATCTAGAGCATCCACGTGCGCTCCTCGGGAGGCCGTCGGGGTCAGGACGGGTGGGCACCGGAGGCGGGCGGCGCGCGGCGCCGCCTCCCCGGCGGTACGCCCAATCTGCACCATCGAGGGCCGTCAAGAGGACGGAAAGCACTGAAAACATGCCGCTTGTGACCATGTTCACAAGGTGTCCGGACCTCGGTCCCGTGCCGGTCGGCCGATCGTCCGCAGGCGGGGTGCGTGTCGGCAGGGTGGGTCGGCCCCCCTGTGCGATACTGGGCGTGCCAGGAGGGCACCGCATCGTCCTTCGGCGCACACGTGCTTGCAGCAGTCGCGACAGCGGCCCGCGGAGCGCCGCCACGGGGCGAAGGGCCCGGTACGGCAGGCGCCCGCGCCGCCCCTCGCGTGCCGCAGCCGTGACCGACGACTTCCGTCGCGGGGGAGACGCGCTCCGGTGCGCTCTCCCCGGGTGACGACCGACCGCTCGAGGGGCCGCACGGTGCGGGGCGGGGCCTCGAGCAAGCTGGAGCACGACGCGTGACGCTCGACAACACCTCCGACAGCACCGCCGACGCCTCCTCACCAGGCGGCGTCGAGCAGGACCCCACCGCACAGACTGCTCCCGTGCGCAAGACCGGTCGCCGGCGTGCGACCAGGAACGTCGCCCCGCCCGCGGTCGAGCCGGTCGCCGCGCGGGCGACCAGCACCCCCGACGGCATCTCGGGCGACGAGGCCGCGCAGACGACTCCTCCTGCACCGTCGGCCACGGAGCCCGCACCGACCACGGCAGGGTCCGGCGCCCCCGACGCCGCCGCGGAGCCGGCCGCCGAGACCGCGCCGGCACGTCGGGCGAAGAGCGGCGCGAAGCGCAAGAAGGCGGCGCCGGCAGAGGCGCCGACCGGATCACCCGCGGTGGAGCCAGAGCCGCCGGCGCTCGACGTCCTGTCCGAGTTCGGCCTCCGCGCCGCACCGGCCGAGACGGCCGTGAACGCTCCGGCGACCGAGCCCGACGCCGACGCGCTGCTCGGGACGAGCCCGGAGCCGCGCCGCGCCAAGAGGACCCGCCGGGCGACGTCCGGGACGAAGGCGGCGGGTGCCGCGGCCGTTCCCGACGAGACGCCTCCGCGCGCTGATGCGGCTGCCCCCGTCGAAGCGGCCGCTCCTGCGGCCGACGGTGCTGCGGCGACCGAGCTCCCGGCCGCCACGGTCGACGCGCCGGCGGCAGAGCCCGCCGTCGCGAAGAAGCCTGCTCGCCGTGCACGCCGGGCGAAGGCCGGGGCTGACGAGACCGTCTCCGGCGCTGCGACGGCCGTGAGCGAGGGGACCGGGAGCGCAGGGCCCGAGAGCGCGACGTCCGACACCGACGCGGCTCAGGCCGCCCCGGCATCGGAGGCTCCCGTCGTGGACGCGTCCGCCACGTCGTCGAGCGGGGCGCCCGCGTCGGGTCAGCGCGCACGGCGGTCCCGGCGGGCGACCGCAGCGGCCGGCGCGCCGTCGACCGACGCTCGGCGCGAGACCGCGACGAGCCGCAAGGCGACCACGCCCGAGACCGCGAGCCCGGAGACCAGAGGCACGGCGACCGCACCGGCCGCACCCCCCACGTCGCCGGTCGCGACCACGGGCGGCGGCACGCCGCGACTCGCGACGACCGCGCTGCTCTTCCAGGCGCCCGACCCGGCCGCCGCCCCGCGGCGACCGCGCCGTGCCCAGAGCCCCGCCGGGCCGCCGGCGCACCACGAGGCGCCGGCCGAGCCCACGTCGACCGCGCCCGCGTCCACCGAGCCTGCTCCCGCGGCGACCGGGAGGCGTGCGTCCGAGACACCGGTGACCGAGCAGACCGTGACCGAGCGGCCCGAGCCCGAGCAGCCGGTGGCCTCGCGAGAGCGGTCGGGCGGTCGCTCGACCCGTTCGTCGCGTCGTGCCGCGGGTCGGTCCGCCGGCCCGGCGCGTCCTGCCGAGCCGGTGACGGACGAGTCTGCGCAGGCGACGGTGGCCGAGGCGGCCGCCGACGTGTCGGCCGAGCTCGTGCTGAGCGGTGAGGACCGCGCCGCGGTCGAGGAGATCGAGGCCATCGAGTCCGAGCTCGTCGCCGAGGGCGTCGAGCTGCCGGTCGTGGCCTTCGGCCCCGAGGACTTCGTCGACGCGGACCTCTCCGGCACCGTCGGCACCGTCGATGCCGGCACAGTGAGCACCGTCGACGCCGGTACCGCCGACGCGGAACCTGCCGACGACGACGCCGAGGACGCGGCGGAGGGCGACGACGCCGAGGGCGCGCCGCGACGTCGGCGTCGCCGTGGTGGCCGCGGCCGCCGCGGGCGGAACGACGGCGGTCGGGACGATGGCGGTCAGGACGATGGCGGTCAGGACGAGGGTGGCAGGGACGGTGCCGAGTCCCCGGTCGACGCCGCGGGCACCGCCGAGGAGATCGCGGAGGACGCCGAGGCCGACGAGCCGGCCGAGGGCGAGGACGAGAGCGGCTCGAGCCGCCGTCGTCGTCGTCGCCGCCGCGGAGGACGCGGCGAGCCCGGCGAGGTGACGACCCGGACCCGTCCGCGCGAGCGCAGCCTCGCCGACGAGGTCACGGCGCTCAAGGGGTCGACGCGCCTCGAGGCGAAGCGTCAGCGCCGCCGCGAGGGCCGGGACGCAGGGCGCCGCCGCCAGATCATCAGCGAGGCGGAGTTCCTCGCTCGCCGCGAGTCCGTCGAGCGCTCGATGGTCGTGCGCGAGACGCACGGCCGCACGCAGATCGCCGTGCTCGAGGACGGCGTGCTCGTCGAGCACTACGTCTCGCAGCAGTCGCAGACTTCGATGGCGGGCAACGTCTACCTCGGCCGTGTGCAGAACGTGCTGCCGAGCATGGAGGCGGCGTTCATCGACGTCGGCAAGGGCCGCAACGCCGTGCTGTACGCCGGTGAGGTCAACTGGGACGCCGCGGGCCTCGAGGGCCAGCCGCGCCGCATCGAGCAGGCGCTCAAGTCGGGCGACCCGGTGCTCGTACAGGTCACCAAGGACCCGATCGGCCACAAGGGCGCGCGCCTGACGTCGCAGATCACCCTTGCGGGCCGCTACCTCGTCTTCGTGCCCGGCGGCGGCATGACCGGGATCAGCCGCAAGCTCCCCGACACCGAGCGCAACCGCCTCAAGAAGATCCTCAAGGAGGTCGTGCCCGACGGCGCGGGCGTCATCGTGCGCACCGCCGCCGAGGGTGCGAGCGAGGACGAGCTGCGCGCCGACGTCGAGCGTCTGCGCGGCCAGTGGGCGTCTATCAGCGACAAGGCGGCGAAGGCGGCGAAGTCCGCCCCGGCGCTGCTCCAGGGCGAGCCCGACCTCGCGATCCGCGTCGTCCGGGACATCTTCAACGACGACTTCACGTCGCTCGTCGTCCAGGGCGACGGCGCGTGGACCGAGATCTCCTCGTACGTCGAGGAGCTCGCCCCGGACCTACGCGAGCGCGTCTCGAAGTGGACGGGCACGCAGGACGTCTTCACCGTGCACCGCGTCGACGAGCAGCTCGCGAAGGGCATGGACCGCAAGGTCTGGCTGCCCTCGGGCGGCTCGCTCGTCATCGACCGCACCGAGGCGATGACGGTCGTCGACGTCAACACCGGCAAGTTCACGGGCTCGGGCGGAACGCTCGAGGAGACCGTGACGCGCAACAACCTCGAGGCCGCGGAGGAGATCGTCCGCCAGCTCCGGCTGCGCGACATCGGCGGCATCATCGTCATCGACTTCATCGACATGGTGCTCGAGTCGAACCGTGACCTCGTGCTGCGCCGGCTCGTCGAGTGCCTCGGCCGGGACCGGACGAAGCACCAGGTGGCCGAGGTGACGTCGCTCGGGCTCGTCCAGATGACGCGCAAGCGCGTCGGGCAGGGTCTCGTCGAGGCGTTCAGCGAGACGTGCGAGCACTGCCACGGCCGCGGGTTCATCGTCCACACGGACCCGATCGAGAAGTCCGGCAACGGCAACGGCCAGGGCAACGGGGGCGGCGCTCCCGAGGGCAACGGCGACGCGAAGCAGCGCTCGCGCCGCAAGCGCGGCTCGGGCTCCTCGGCGGAGCAGGGTGCGTCCCAGGACGCCCCGATCACGCTGCCCCACGCGGGTGTCCCCGTCCTGCCGGAGGTGTCGTCGGAGGCGCGCGAGGCGGTCAAGGCGACGCTGGCCACCATCGCGGCGGCCGCCGCCCACGCGCACGACCACGAGCACGCGCACGAGGCGACCGACGGCCCGTCCGAGGACGCACCTGCGTCCGACACCCCGGACGAGGTGGTCGAGGACCAGGCGTGACCGCGGTCCCGACGTACGGCGTCGGGACCGGGGTGCGGCTGCGCGGGTGGACCCCGCGCGACCTCGCCGCGTTCCGCGAGTGGATGCGACCGCACCACGAGTGGCACCGGTGGGACGGGCCGTACTACCCGGTGCCCGACGACGCCGCGGCCGACGCGCTCGTCGCGCGCCTCAGGGACGCCTCGGCGGCCGAGGCGCACGACCCGCGCGGGCTCGGACCCGACGGGCTGCCGCCCCGACGCGTGGTCGTCGCCGACGAGGAGGACCGCCTCGTCGGGACCTGCTCCTGGTACTGGGAGTCCGCCGAGACGCAGTGGGCCCGGCTGGGCGTGACCGTCTTCGACCCCGCGCTGCGGGGCCGGGGCGTCGGCCGGGAGGCGCTGCGCGCGTGGACCACGTACCTGTTCTCGGCGACCGACTGGGTGCGGCTCGACCTCGCGACGTGGTCGGGGAACGCGGCCATGCTGGGGGTCGGACGCCGGCTCGGGTTCGTCGAGGAGGGACGGTTCCGCCGTGCGCGGGTCGTCGACGGCGTCCGGTACGACGCGGTGGTCCTGGGCGTGCTCCGCGAGGAGTGGTCCCCCTCCTCGGGCGACGTTCCGCCGGAGGCCGCGATCCTGGCATAGTGCGGCCATGGGTTACGACCTCACGGGCCGCCTCGTCGTCGGCGTCGCCTCGTCCGCACTGTTCGACCTGACCGACTCCGACCGCGTCTTCCGGACCGAGGGCGAGGCCGCGTACCGCGCGTTCCAGGAGCAGCACCTCGACGAACCGCTGCGGCCCGGCGTCGCGTTCGGGTTCGTGCGGCGCCTGCTGGCCCTCAACGACCTCTCGGTGTCCGACGACGACCCGTTGGTCGAGGTCATCGTCATGTCGCGGAACTCCCCGGAGACCGGGCTGCGCGTCATGCGGTCCGTGCGCCACCACGACCTGCCGATCACGCGCGCGGTGTTCCGCCAGGGCCACACGCCCTACGAGTTCATCCGCCCCCTCCACATGGACCTGTTCCTCTCGGCCGACGAGGCCTCGGTGCGCGACGCGGTCGCGCTCGGGCTCCCCGCGGGGTACGTGCTGGACCCGACGTTCGCCGACGAGCCCGGGGACGAGCTGCGCATCGCGTTCGACGTCGACGGCGTGCTCGCCGACGACTCGTCGGAGCAGGAGTTCCGCGGCGGGGACCTCGCGTCCTATCGTCGGCGGGAGGCCGAGCTCGCGGACGTACCGCTCGGCGGCGGGCCGCTGCGTGACCTGGTCGTCGGCATCCACCGGCTCCAGGAGGTCGAGAGGACGCGCCGCCGGGAGGACCCCTCGTACGAGCCGCGCATCCACGTCGCGCTCGTCACCGCCCGGTCCGCGCCCGCGCACGAGCGCGCCGTGGCGACCCTCAAGTCGTGGGGCGTCTCCGTCGACGACGCGTTCTTCCTCGGCGGGATCGACAAGTCCGGGATCCTCGAGGTCCTGCGACCGCACATCTTCTTCGACGACCAGCGCACGCACGTCGAGTCCGCCCGGCTCGCTGCGCCGAGCGTCCACGTCCCGTACGGGGCGCTGAACCGGTCTGCCGCCGCTGCACCCGGTCACCCGGCGCTCCCGCCGCTTCCCGACGGCGCACGGGCCGCCGCCATGTCGGCTCCGGCGCCCGCGCCGGTCGCCGTCTCAAGCCCGACGGGGTCGCCGTCCGAGGGAGCGGGCGCTTCCGGCAGTGAGGCCGAGCGTCCGTCCGAGGAGGGCGCCGCGGAGGGTCGAACGACCGGCGGCCAGGCCGCCGTCGAGCCCGCCGACGGTCGCCGTGCCGACGACCAGCCCGCAGGGGACCAGCAGCCGGACCGACCCGCCGATCTCCCGCCGAGCCCGAACCCGCTGCCCGTGCCGGGCGTCGTGCGGGTGTCGACGGTCGTCCCGGCGGCGCGGATCCTCGAGAGGTCGACCGGGACGAAGGAGCTGCCGCTCGTGACGCGCGTGCCCGAGCTCACGGTCCTCGGCGGCACGCGGGACGAGGGCGAGGGCAGTGAGTCGTCCCGGCGGGCCCGCCGCGAGGAGGCACGGCCGTCGAGCGGCGGATCGTCCGCCGAGCCGCTCCCGGCACCCAAGCCGCTCCCCGTCCGGCAGTCGCCCGGCCTCGCCCGGCACCGGTAGGCGGCCGTGGTGACCGGTCGGGTGGAGGTCGTGTCCGGGCCGATGTTCGCGGGCAAGACCGAGGAGCTCCTGCGCCGGGTGCGCCGGGCCCAGGTCGGCGGGCGGCGCGTCCTGCTCGTCGACCACGTCCTCGACACCCGGCGGGGGAGCGGCACGGTGAGCTCGCACTCCGGCCTGTCGCTCGCGTCGCGCACGGTGCACGACGCGCACGAGCTCGAGGCGGTCGCGCGGGCCGAGGGGCCGTGGGACCTCGTGGCCGTCGACGAGGGGCAGTTCTTCGGTCCGGCGCTCGTGGACGTCGTCCAGCGCCTCGCCGACGACGGGTCGGTCGTCGTGGTCGCCGGCCTCGACGTGACCTACGACGCGCGTCCCTTCGAGCCGTTGCCGAGCCTGGCCGCGCGGGCGGAACGCGTCGACAGGCTCACGGCGGTGTGCGCGGTGTGCGGCGAGGACGCCGCCTTCCACGTCCGCACCGGGGCCGTCGCGACGGCTCGAGACGACGACGCCGAGGGCGACACCCGTGACGACGACGTCGGCGACGCGCTGGTCGCCGACGCGTCGCACGTGGGCGGGTCCGAGCGCTACGAGGCGCGGTGCCGGGCGCACCTCGTCGGGGCGCCCTGGCGACGCGAGCCGGCCGCGCCGGGGGCGGCGTCCACGGCTCAGCCCGGCGCGTCGTCGGGAGGGTCCTCGACGAGCGGCACGAACGAGTAGGAGCCGTGCTCGGTCGTGCGGACGGCGCCGTCCACGTCGCGTACGACGAGCAGCATCGTGTGCCGGACCGGGACGACGAGCCTCCCGCCCGCGGCGACCTGCTCCACGAGCGCGGCAGGAAGCTTCTCGGCCGCCGCCGAGACCAGCACGCGGTCGAAGGTCTCGCCGGGCCGTCCCAGGAGACCTCGGCGCCCGATCTCGAGCGAGGCCCACGGGACGTCGGCCCGCGCGACGTTCGCCGCTCCCCACGTGGCGATCTCCGGGTCGCGCTCCACCCCGACGACGCGGCCACCGGGACCGACGAGCCGGGCGAGGAGCGCCGTCGTCCAGCCCGACCCCGCGCCGACGTCGAGCACGCGCGCGTCCCGGGGGACCTGCAGGAGGCGCAGCATGGCCGCGACCGTGGAGGGCTGGGAGCTCGTCTGCCCCCCGCCGATGGCGAGCGGCCGGTCCTGGTCGGCGAAGCGTCGTTGCGCACGGGGCAGGAACTCGCGCCGGTCGACGGTCTCCATCGCCTCGTCGACGGGGTCCCGAGGGGTCTCGGCCCGGGAGCTCATGGGATCACCTCCGCTCCCGCAAGGCTGGCACGGCCGGACCCGGCTCGCCGCTCCGCACGGGGAGGACGGCACGCACCCACGGTGCCCCGTCGCGCGGCCGCGCACGGGCTCCCGGTGGCGGGCGGGTGCGCACGGCGGGACGCTCGGGTGGAGCGCGGGCGCGCCAGGGCGCCCGTCCGACGGAGGGAGCGAACATGGCCGGAACGGTGGCACGCGTCACGCAGATCAGCGCGCGGTCGGAGACGAGCTTCGAGGACGCTGTCCGGACCGGGGTGGAGCGCGCGAGCGAGACGCTGCGCAACGTCTCGGGTGCCTGGGTCAAGGAGCAGAAGGTCGAGGTGCAGGACGGTCGCATCGTGGCGTGGCAGGTGATGCTCGAGATCACCTTCGTCCTGGACTGATCCGGCGGCGCGGGACCGTCCGAGCCGAGTCGGCGGCATTTGACCTGCGGCCCGCCGTTCCGTAGGCTTGAACGTCGGCGCGCCCAGGCGCGCCGGTCCCGTGTGCCCACGGACGGTTTCGCACTCGCACGCCGCGGCGTGTTCGAGTTTCCAAGACGTCTCACGCCGTGACGAGCACGCCAAGACTAGGAGAGATGAGCAGCAACGTGGTGTACGCGATCGTCAAGGCCGGTGGCCGCCAGGAAAAGGTCTCAGTCGGCGACATCGTCGTGGTGGACCGGGTGTCCGCCGGCGTCGGTGAGTCCCTCGAGCTGCCCGCCCTCCTGCTGGTGGACGGGGAGAAGGTGACCACCGACGCGGCGAAGCTCGCGAAGGTCAAGGTCACCGCCGAGGTCGTGCGGGACGAGAAGGGTCCGAAGATCACGATCCTGCGGTACAAGAACAAGACCGGTTACCGCCGTCGTCAGGGTCACCGTCAGCAGCTGACCCGCCTCAAGGTCACCGGCATCAAGTGATCTTCGCGGCGTGACGCAGCGGGCCGTGAGGCCCCGCCGAACGCCGCCCGGCACCCTCCCCCTCGCACGAAAGCAGGTTCGTCATGGCACACAAGAAGGGCGCGAGCTCCTCGCGCAACGGTCGCGACTCCAACGCCCAGCGCCTCGGCGTCAAGCGCTTCGGTGGTCAGGTCGTCAAGTCCGGCGAGATCATCGTCCGCCAGCGCGGCACGCACTTCCACCCCGGTGAGAACGTCGGCCGTGGCAAGGACGACACGCTGTTCGCCCTCGCGGCCGGCGCCGTGCAGTTCGGCACGCGCCGCGGCCGCAAGGTCATCGACATCGTGACCGCCGAGGTCTGACGACCACCCAGCACGGCTTCACGCAGGAGGGGCGCACCGATGCGGTGCGCCCCTCCTGCCGTACCACCCGGCTCCACCCCGGCGGTCGACGCCTCCGTCGCCGCCAGCGCTCTGCGCACCTGCGAGAGGATCTGATCATGGCCACGTTCGTCGATCGCGTCGTGCTGCACGTCTCCGGCGGTGACGGTGGCAACGGCTGCGCGTCGGTGCGCCGCGAGAAGTTCAAGCCGCTCGCCGGGCCGGACGGGGGCAACGGGGGCGACGGTGGCACCGTGCGCCTCGTCGTCGACCCGCAGACCACGACCCTCCTCGAGTACCACCACTCGCCGCACCGCCACGCGACGTCGGGCACCCAGGGCATGGGCGACGACCGCGACGGCGCGAACGGCGAGGACCTCGTGCTGCGCGTGCCCGACGGCACCGTCGTCAAGGACGCCGACGGCACGGTGCTCGCCGACCTCGTCGGCGCGGGCGCGGAGTACGTGCTCGCGGAGGGCGGTCGCGGCGGGCTCGGTAACGCCGCGCTGTCGTCCCAGCGCCGCAAGGCGCCCGGGTTCGCGCTGCTCGGCGAGCCGGGCGACGAGCGCGACGTCGTGCTCGAGCTGAAGACGATCGCCGACGTCGCCCTCGTGGGCTACCCGAGCGCGGGCAAGTCGTCGCTCGTCGCGGCGATCTCCGCGGCCAAGCCGAAGATCGCGGACTACCCGTTCACGACGCTCGTGCCGAACCTCGGCGTCGTGCAGGCCGGCGGCGCGCGGTACACCGTCGCCGACGTCCCCGGGCTCATCCCCGGCGCGAGCGAGGGCAAGGGACTGGGGCTGGAGTTCCTGCGCCACATCGAGCGCACCGCCGTGATCGTCCACGTGCTGGACTGCGCGACGCTCGAGCCGGACCGGGACCCGATCAGCGACCTGGACGTGCTCGAGGCCGAGCTCGCGTCGTACGCGGGCGACCTGGAGATCGAGGGCGGGCGCGTGCCGCTCATGGAGCGTCCGCGGATCGTCGTGCTCAACAAGATCGACGTGCCCGAGGCGCGCGAGCTCGCCGAGCTCGTCAAGCCGGACCTCGAGGCGCGCGGGCTGCGTGTCCTCGAGATCTCGACGGCGAGCCACGAAGGGCTGCGTGCGCTGACCTACGCGCTCGCCGAGCTCGTCGAGAAGGCGCGCGCGGACGCGCCCGCGCCCGAGCCGACGCGCGTCGTCCTGCGGCCCAGGGCCGTCGACGAGGCGGGCTTCACGGTCACGCGCAAGGGCGGGGCGACCGACTACTGGTTCCAGGTGCGGGGTGCGAAGCCCGAGCGCTGGGTCCGGCAGACCGACTTCTCCAACGACGAGGCCGTGGGATACCTCGCCGACCGGCTCGCCCGGATCGGGGTCGAGGAGAAGCTGTTCGCCGCGGGCGCCGTCGCGGGCGACGAGGTGCGCATCGGCAGCGACGTCAACGCCGTCGTCTTCGACTGGGAGCCCACGCTCATGACGGGCTCCGAGCTGCTCGGCGGCCCGCGCGGCTCCGACAACCGCCTCGACGAGAGCCTGCGCCCGACGCGGACCGACAAGCGCCGCGAGCACCACGAGCGCATGGACGCGAAGGCCGAGGCCCGCCGTGAGCTGTGGACCGAGCGCCAGGCCGGCACCTGGACGGACCCCGACGCCGACTGACGAGCAGCTGTGGGCTGGAGATGGGCCCGGTCTCCGACGTGGAACCGGGCCCATCGCATGCCCACAGCACGGAGTCGGCGTCCTGCCTCGTGAAATCCGCAGCGCGCCCGGGCGGGCGGCGGCGATGATGGGGCGGTGAACGCCCTGTCCTCCCGGTCCCAGATCGCCACCGCCCACCGCGTCGTCGTGAAGATCGGCTCGTCGTCGCTCACGGGCGCGGACGGGCACCTCGACCTCGCCGCTCTGCGCGCGCTCGTCGACGTCCTCGCGGCGCGGCGTGCGGCCGGCGGTCAGGTCGTGCTCGTCACGTCCGGCGCGATCGCCGCCGGCCTGGGACCGCTCGGCCTGACGACGCGACCGCGCGACCTCGCGACGGCGCAGGCGACGGCGTCCGTCGGGCAGGGCATGCTCGTCGCCCGCTACACCGAGGCCTTCGCGGCGCACGGGCTGCGCGTGGGCCAGGTCCTGCTCACCGCCGAGGACACCGTGCGCCGTGGCCACTACCGCAACGCCCAGCGGTCCCTCGAGCGCTTGCTCGACCTCGGTGTGGTCCCCGTCGTCAACGAGAACGACGCCGTCGCGACCGACGAGATCCGGTTCGGCGACAACGACCGGCTCGCAGCGCTCGTCTCGCACCTCGTGCGCGCCGACGCGATGGTGCTCCTCACCGACGTCGACGGCCTGTACGACGGGCCGCCGTCACGACCGGGGACGCGCCGCATCGCCGAGGTGCGCTCCGCGGCGGACATCGAGGGCGTCGAGGTGACGTCGCGGGGGAGCGCGGTCGGGACCGGGGGCATGGTCACCAAGCTCGAGTCCGTGACCATCGCGACCGGCACGGGGATCCCCGTCGTGCTCACGCAGGCCCGGAACGCTGCGGCCGCGCTCGCGGGAGACCCCGTGGGCACGTGGTTCGCGGCGACCGGCAAGCGCACGACGCGTCGCCGCCTGTGGCTCGCGCACGCGGCGCGCACGCGCGGGCGCCTCGTCCTGGACGACGGCGCGGTGCGGGCCGTGCAGGGCGGCCGGGCCTCGCTCCTGCCGGCAGGCGTCACGGCCGTCGAGGGAGAGTTCGACGCCGGCGACCCGGTCGAGCTCGTGGCGTCCGACGGGCGCGTCGTCGCCCGCGGGCTCGTCGCGTTCGAGTCGCGCGACCTTCCCGGGCTGCTCGGCCGCACGACGGGCGACCTGCGCGCGGAGCTGGGGGAGGGTTACGACCGCGAGATCGTGCACCGCGACGACCTCGTCCTCGTGCGCAAGCGCGCCCGCTGACGACCGCGGTCGTCGCACGAGACGGCGCTGCCTCGCTGCCGACCAGGTGATCCCTCGCTGCTGACCAGGTGATCAGGGCCTGTCCTACTCCCGGGACGGTCCGGGACCGTATGGTCGACGGGGACGAAGGCATGGTCGGCGGACGCCGCTCCCGCCACGCGGCCTGTCGGTCGTAGGCTCGGCACATGACGACCATCGAGGACACGGCTGCGGTCGGTCGCGGGCCCGCCGCCGCCGTCGAGAACGGCACCACCGACGTCGCCACCGCGGTCGAGGACATCGCCCGCCGGGCCAAGACGGCGTCCCGAGCGCTCGCGACCGCGACCCGCGCGACGAAGGACGCGGCGCTGCTCGGCCTCGCCGACGCACTGGTCGCCGCGACCGACGAGATCGTGGCGGCGAACGCCGACGACCTCGAGCGTGGTCGCGCGCACGGCATGGCGCCCGGCCTGCTCGACCGGTTGGCCCTGACCCCGGAGCGCGTCGCCGCGATCGCGGACGCGCTGCGCGAGCTCGCGGGCCTGCCGGACCCCGTCGGCGAGGTCGTGCGGGGCTCGACGCTGCCCAACGGGCTGCGCCTGCGCCAGCTCCGCGTGCCGATGGGCGTCGTCGGGATGATCTACGAGGCGCGCCCGAACGTCACGGTCGACGCCGCCGGTCTCGCGCTGAAGAGCGGCAACGCCGTGATCCTGCGCGGCGGGTCGGCGGCCGCGAGCTCGAACGCGGTGATCGTCGCCGTCCTCGCGAGCGCCCTCGAGGTGCAGGGCCTGCCGGGCGACCTCGTGCAGTCCATCGACGCCCACGGACGCCCCGGTGCGGTCGCCCTCATGCACGCGCGCGGCCTCGTCGACGTCCTGGTCCCGCGCGGCGGGGCGGACCTCATCCGGACCGTCGTGCAGGAGTCGACCGTCCCCGTCATCGAGACCGGCGTGGGGAACGTGCACGTCTACGTCGACGCGAGCGCCGACCGGGCCATGGCGCTCGAGATCCTCCTCAACGCCAAGACGCAGCGTGTCGGGGTGTGCAACGCGGCCGAGACGCTGCTCGTGCACGCCGACGCGGCCGACGACTTCCTGCCCGCCGCGCTCGCGGCGCTGGGTGAGGCGGGCGTCGTCGTGCACGGGGACGAGCGCACGACGGCGCTCGCGCCCGCCGGGCTCGAGGTCCTCCCGGCGACCGACGAGGACTGGGCGACGGAGTACCTCGCGCTGGAGATCGCGGTCCGGGTCATCGACGACCTCGACGCCGCGATCGAGCACGTGCGCACGTGGACGTCGGGGCACACCGAGGCGATCGTCACGCGCGACCTGCAGTCGTCGGAGCGGTTCGTCGCGGAGCTCGACTCGGCCGCGATCATGGTGAACGCCTCCACGCGCTTCACGGACGGCGGGCAGCTCGGCCTGGGCGCCGAGATCGGCATCTCGACCCAGAAGCTGCACGCGCGCGGCCCCATGGGCCTCGCCGAGCTCACGACGACGAAATGGGTCGTCCACGGCGACGGTCACGTTCGTCCGTGACGACCGCTGTGCCGGGAAGTACCCGGTACCGGCCGGACCGGTCTCCCACGGGTCCGTGAGACACTGGTCGGCGACCGGAGCCCCTCCGGTCGCCCGCAAGCATCCCAGCACGCACCGCCCGGACCCGTCCGGACGGTCGACCCCGCCCGGGGACGACACTCGAGGAGGACGTCGTGATCCCAGCCGTCGTGAAGGCAGCCGAGGAAGGCGCCGAGGCCGCGTCGCACCTGCCCATCCCGCCGCTCGCCTACGGTCTGCTCGCGTTCGGAGGCCTCGTCGCGCTCCTTCTGGTGACCTACGCGTTCCGCAGCGTGGGCACGCGCCACTGACGGAGAAACGGGATCCCGTGCCGCGTCCGACGACCGACCGATGAGCCCGCGCAGGCCCCGACTGGGGGTCATGGGCGGGACGTTCGACCCGATCCACCACGGACACCTGGTCGCCGCGAGCGAGGCCGCCGCGCGGTTCGACCTCGACGAGGTCGTCTTCGTCCCCACGGGCAACCCGTCGTTCAAGCAGCACCAGCAGGTCAGCCCGGCCGAGCACCGGTATCTCATGACGGTGATCGCGACCGCGTCGAACCCTCGCTTCACCGTGAGCAGGGTGGACGTCGACCGACCGGGCCTGACCTTCACCGTGGACACGCTGCGCGACCTGCGCGACGCGCGACCCGACGCCGAGCTCTTCTTCATCACCGGTGCGGACGCCATCGAGCAGATCCTGACCTGGAAGGATGCCGACGAGCTGTGGAAGATGGCACACTTCGTGGCTGTCACGCGCCCGGAGCACCGGCTGAGCGTCGAGGGCCTGCCTCCCGGCGTCGTCACGACGCTCGAGGTGCCGGCGCTCGCCATCTCGTCGACGGACTGCCGTCGACGCGCGCAGGCGGGCCAGCCGGTGTGGTACCTGGTGCCCGACGGCGTGGTCCAGTACATCGCCAAGCACGGTTTGTATCGAGGTCAGCACGATGAGTGACAACGGCAGCAACATGCAGCCCGTCCGCCCCCTGACGCGGCGCGAGATCCGTGAGCGCGAGCAGGCGGCCGCGGCACAGCGCACGGCGCAGGCTGGCGGCACGCCCCCGGAGCCCTCCGCTGCGCCGGCGGCCTCCACCTGGGCCCCCGCGCCGCCCGCGCGCCCGGCCGCCCCGCCCACGCCGCCGCCCTCGCGGCGCACCCTGCGCGAGACGACGGGGGCGACCGACTATCCGTCCCAGCCCTCCGTCGTCCGGCCGCCCGCGGCGTCCGGGGGCATGCGCGGTCTCGACGAGACCGGTCGTCTGACCCCGGTCCAGGAGACCGCTGAGCGCGTCATGATCCGCCCGCCCGCCCCGACGCCGGCCGTCCCGACCCGGACGAGCTCGCGCCCGCCCGCCGGCGCTCCGCGTCCGACGGCGCCCGGTGCGAGCGGCCCCGTCCGCCCGCCGACACCCACGGGCGACCCCTTCGCGACGTCCTCCGGCCGGACCCCGGTACCCGGCGTGCCCGCGGCGTCGCCGTTCGGGCAGGTGTCCGCACCCGCGCCCTCGACGCCGCCGACGAGCCTGCCGCTGACGAACCAGCCGCAGCGCATGTCCGCGTTCGCGAGCTCCACCGGGGCCTCGACGGCCCCGGGGAGCCCGTCGCCGTCGCCGTCCCCGTCACCCTGGGGGGAGACGCAGGTGCAGCCTGCGGCCCAGGCGCCCGTCGAGGCGCCCGCCGCCCGGGCGACGAGGCAGGCGACGCCACCACCGGCCGAGCCCGTGGGATCGGCGCTGCCCTGGGCGGCGATCACGTCGGGCGACGCACCGGAACCCGCTCGCGCCGTCGAGAAGCCGGCGTCACCGTTCGGGACCGCCTCGGGCGCGCCCGTACCGGTCGCCGCTGCGTCGACCCCCGCCGGGGACGACCTCTTCCCACGCGTGCACGCCCGCGCCGCCGAGAGCGCCGACGACGCGGCCGAGGAGGACGACGAGCCGCGCGGTCCGTCGTACACCTGGCTGCACTACCTCATCCTCGTGGCGGTCGCCTTCGTGCTCGGGCTGCTCGTGTGGGAGCTCATCTCGCGCGACGACACGGCCCCGGCGGTCGACGACGCGGCTGCCGTCGTCGAGACCGTCGACCCCTCGGACCCGGCGTGGCACGCCGTCGGCGCTCCCGACGCCGTCCGCTGACCCGCACACCCCACCGACGAACGGACAACACACGTGACTGCTACCGAACGGGCCGTCGAGCTCGCCGTCACCGCGGCGCGCGCGGCGTCCGACCGCAAGGCCGAGGAGATCATCGCGCTCGACGTGAGCGAGCAGCTCGTCCTCACGGACGTCTTCCTCATCGCCTCGGGGACGAACGAGCGGCAGGTGTCGGCCATCGTCGACGCCGTCGAGGAGGCCATGCACAAGGCCGGCGCGAAGCCGATCCGCCGCGAGGGCAAGCAGGAGGCCCGCTGGGTGCTCCTCGACTTCGGCGACGTCGTCGTGCACGTGCAGCACGCGGAGGACCGGGTCTACTACGCGCTCGAGCGCCTCTGGAAGGACTGCCCGCTGATCGAGCTGCCCGAGGACGCCCGCGGCGGCGACGGTACGGTGGACGCGGCCGACGACACCACGGGCGGGAACCGCTCCGAGGACGACGGCGCGATCCGCCTCTCGGGGGAGCCGCTCGCGTGACAGCGGGCACCCTCGTCCTCCTGCGGCACGCCCGCACGGCGTTCAACGCCGCGCTGCGGCTGCAGGGGCAGTCCGACATCCCGCTCGACGACGTCGGCCGGTGGCAGGCCGAGCAGGGCGCGAAGGCCCTCGCGACCGCGCACCGGGCCACGCGCGTCGTCACGTCCGACCTCGGACGCGCCGCCGACACGGCCCGCGCGTACGGCGCGGCCGTCGGCGTGGAGCCCACGTTCGACGCCCGCCTGCGCGAGCGCAGCTTCGGCGAGTGGGAAGGTCTCACGGGCGACGAGATCGCCGAGCGCTGGCCCGAGCAGCACGCGGCCTGGCGGGCCGGCGAGGAGCCGACGCGCGCCGGGGCGGAGGCGAAGGTCGACGTCGCGGCGCGCATGCTCGCCGCCGTGACGGAGCACGCCGACGCGCTCGACCGTGGCGACACCCTGGTGGTGGTCTCGCACGGCGCCGCCATCACGCTCGCCGTGACGGCCCTGCTCGGTCTCGACCCCGGCGGCTGGCGGGGGATCAGCGGCCTGCACAACGTGCACTGGTCGCACCTGCACCGCTCGGCGCCCGCGGCGGTGCCGGCGTGGCGCCTCGTCGCGCACAACGTCGGTGCGGGGTTCCCGTTCGACGAGTGGAACGCGGGACCGGATTGGAACTTGGAGCCCGTTTCTGCGTAGACTAGCGACGCTCCGCAGGACGGGAAACCGGCCGGGGGAGCGTCTTACCTGGACCTTCGGGTCCTCGGGGCTGTGGCGCAGCTGGTAGCGCACCTGCATGGCATGCAGGGGGTCAGGGGTTCGAGTCCCCTCAGCTCCACCGAACGCACTGGGCTCGGATCCCGCTGATCACGATACGTGACCGGCGGGATCCGAGCCTTTGTCGTCGTGGTCGGAGACGGGTCAGCGACCAACCGTCCCGCGTGTCATCAGCGCGCCGATCATCTCGGTCGTACCGCGCCGACCGACGAGCCGGGACGCGACGGCGGCGAATCGGTTGGACCGGCCCGCGATGACGCTGGGCGGCGGGTTGCGACGGTCGAGCGCGCGCAGGGCTGTGACGACGACCGCGTCGGCGGACATGCGGCGGGACCCGCCGTCGGCTCCGTCCCCGGCGACGTCGAAGAACTCGGTCCGGGTCGCACCCGGGCACAGGGCGAGCACGCGGAGGCCGGTGTCGCGGGCCTCGTACCAGAGGGCCTCCGTGAGGTGGAGCACGAACGCCTTGCTCGCACCGTAGACCGCCATCGTGGGGGTGGCCTGGTAGGCGGCCATGCTGGCGACGTTGATGAGGTAGCCGTCCCCGCGTCGACGCAGGACGGGCATGAACGTGTGGCTGATGTCGACCACGCTGACCACGTCGAGGGCGATCTCCGCGCTGGCGTCCGACAGGTCCTGCGCGTGGAACGGGCCGAGGTGGGCGAACCCCGCGTTGTTGATCACGCTGGTCACCTCGACGTCCCTGGCGTCGAGCTCGCCCTGCAGGAGCCGACCGACACCCGGCTGCGCGAGGTCCATGGGCACCGTGACCACGTCGGTGCCGTGAGCGTCCTCGAGCTCCCGGGCGAGTGCCTCGAGTCGCTCGGCGCGCCGAGCGACGAGCACGAGGCTGCTGCCGCGAGCGGCGAGCTGTCGGGCGAACTCCGCCCCGATCCCTGCACTCGCTCCGGTGACGAGGACGGTCTGGCGGGCGTGGTCCAGGGGCTTCTTCGAGGTGTTCATGCGGACACGGTATGCCTATGTGGCACCTAGTGCCAACCAGGCACATGGGCTACGGAAAGGTAGGGTGACGGCATGGCATCGACGCGCGAGGTGGGTCCCGGGCTGTGGGAGAGGTCCCGTCAGCGGGCGTACGCCGAGATCGCCGCCGTGGCGATGGACCTGTTCCTCGTGAAGGGGTTCGAGCAGACCACGATCGACGAGATCGTCACCGCCGCGGGAATCTCGCGCCGGTCCTTCTTCCGCTACTTCGGCACCAAGGAGGACGTCGCGCTCGGCCACTTCGTCGCCGACGGGGCCGTGCTGCGCGCCGAGCTGGAACGCCGGCCCGACGACGAGGACGTCTGGGCGGCCCTGCGTGAGGCGTTGTTCGCGCTCGAGGGAAAGGCGGCGGACAAGGACCGGCTCCTGGCGGTCTCCCGGATGATGTACCAGACGCCCACGCTGCGGGCGCGCAGCATCGAGAAGCACCTGCGCTGGTACGACGAGCTGGTGCCGGAGGTCGAACGACGCCTCGGTGCGGCTGCGGACCAGACGCTGCGCGCCAAGGCCGTCGTCGGCTGTGTCATCACGTGCCTCGACCTCGCCGGCGAGGCGTGGACCCGCGACGGCGCGGTGCGACCCCTCGCGACCTACTACGACGCCGCTCTCGACGCGATCCGCCGCTCACCGGACGACGCGGCCGTCTGAACCCGGCCGAAACCCTGCCTGCGCGGACCGCCGCGGCGGACCGCCGCGGCGGGGCGCGGAACGCGGCCGTGGTACCGGTCGTCAGGAGGTGCTGACGTGCACGTGGTCGAAGTGGTTCGCGGTCGCTCCGCCGCGGTCCTCCATCGCGGTCCAGGCCCCCGCGGGGTCTCCCGCCATCCACATCTGCTGCTGGTAGATGACGTAGGTGACCCCGAGCGCGCCGGCGTTGGCCTGCACGTAGCGCGCGATCTCCCAGCCGGTGTCGCCGCTGATCATGATGTCGACGGCGCGGCCCGTGCCGTGATCGCCGCCGTCGCCGGGCCGGATGCCGCCGTACGCGGTGACCTGCGGGAACGCCGCGCACACGGACCGGTAGACCGCGGACGCGTTGCTCCGCAGGCTCGACTCGATCCCCGCGCTGACGGAGCAGGCGGCACCGGAGGTACCGGCTGCGCTCGCCGGCGCCGCTGCGACCGGTTCGGTCTCGGAGAGGAAGCTGGAGCTGACCCACGCGACGGCACCCTCCCAGACCACCTGGTTCCACCCGTCCTGGGCGGTGCCGGTGACGTCGACCACCGTCGCGAGCGGAACCGTCGTGACGCGCTCGGCATCGGCCGACGGACCGGTCCTGACGTTGACGGCGTCCGTGGTCCAGAGCTGACCGGTGACTGCGGGCAGCGGTACGGGGGTGGGCGCCGGGGCGGGCTCGGACGTCGGAGCGGGGACTACCTTGGGCGTCGGAGCGGGCGCGGGCGCGGGAGCCGGGGTCGGTGTCGGCGCCGCCTGCCGGAGGGGCTCCCGGGCCGCTCGGTCGCCGGAGCGGCTGGCGGCCGGCTGGTCGCGTCCTTCGGCTGCCCCGGCGACGGGTGCCACTGCGGCGTCGTCGGCGTCCGCGGGCTGGGGTCCGGAGCCCAGGACTCCCGTTCCGAGCAGAGTGACCAGCGCGAGAACCGGGAGCCGGACGGAGCGCTTCGGGGCAGCGGGCGCTGCGTGGTGGCGGCCTCGTGACACGGTGTGCTCCGGGGATCGATGGAAGGGACCGCGCCAGTGTAACCAAAACGTTATGGAAGTCGTCCAACCGGTGGCCGTCCGGCTCCCTCCGGCCTGCATCCCTCGCTGCGAGACCGGGCTCGGTTGTGTCGCCCTGCGGACCGTGCTGTCGACGTCCGCGGCCTTCGGTGATCGTCGTCGGTCTCCTGCCTTCCGACATGAGCGGAGGCTCGCACGCCAGGACCGAAGACCATCCTCGCCGCCCTCCCGGACGCCCTGGGCGCGGAACGCTCCGCCCAGGTGCTGGACGGGGTCGACCGGTACTCGAACCAGCCGAACGCGCTCGGGGCGTGTCCAGGCTGCCGAGCGACCCCGAGCTGGAACGGGCGGCGCCGCAGGTGTTCGAGGACCCGGCTCTCGGAGCGACCGCCGGCCTCGTCTCCTGGGACCTCGAGGGGCCGTCGGTGCGCAGGCGCTCTGGTCCCTCCTGGCGCTGGCGGCGCGGGCCGACGTGACCGCCCTCGACCGGCTCCCGGCCGAGGTCACCGAGCAGGGCGCTGACAAGATCGCGATCATCCGGCGAGCGGTCGCGAAGCACGACGCCGGGCTCGAGAGGCCTTCCGTCTCGCCGGTCGCACCGGCGGCGACCGACGGCCCGCCGCTCCCCGACAAGGTCGCGCAGGTGGCGAAGTGGGTCGCCGCGCACCCGGACACCGACCCGCAGCGGTTCGCCCCGCACCCCGAGCAAGCGCACCGCCGCGCGGCGCGTCGCGCTCCGCGCTCTGGGCGCCCTGGCGTCCCCGGCGGCGCTCGAGGTGCTTCTCCGTCTCCCTCGACGGTGCCGACGGCACGTTCCTCGCGCGGATGCCGCGGTTGCGGTCGCTCCAGCTCTCGGGCGGGTTGGTACCGGAGGAGACGGCGCGGCCGTCCCGGCGGGCGGTCGAGCATCGACCAGCCTTGACGGCTAGGCCGGAATGCGATTACCGTGCGGGAAACCGGTTTCTCGCGTGGTTCATCGCAGAGCACGCGCATCTCGACGAGGAGATCCATGACACCGTTCGGGCGGACCCTCCGCACGTCGTTGGCGGCAGTGGTCGCAGCGGCACTCACCGTCACGTCCGCGCTGACGGCTGTCGCCGTCGGGCCGGGCACGGCGCTCGACGCGAGCGACCTCGCGCCGGGTGACTACGCCACCGTGGTCGACACGGGGACCGACTTCACGATCTACGCGACGGCCACCAAGAAGGTCACCGTCGACGCGACGGATCGCATCTCCGACCGCGGCGACGTCTTCTCCCAGCGCATCAAGCTCAACGGGTCGGGCAGCGCCGAGGCGCGCTCCCTGCACTTCACCGTCGGCGCCGAGGACGTGCCCACCCAGGTCGTCGTCAACGCCCGCAGCAGCGGCGCGAGCGACCGTGCGCTGGCCCTCTACGGCGCGACCGGGGAGGTCGCCCGCGTGCCGGCGCCGGCCGACGACGAGACGGTGCCCGTCGCCACCGCGACGATCGACGTCGCCGCTCCCGGCGACTACTACCTCGCGTCCCCGAGCTCCGGCGTGAACGTCTTCTCCGCGCAGCTCGGACCCGTCGACCTCGGGGACCGCGCGCCGTGGGCCGACGTCGCGGCCCCGACGGTCGACTCGCTCACCACCGACCCCGCGGACCCCGGGACCCTGCTCGTGGGCTTCACGGGCCTGCTCGGCATCGACGGCGGCGACGTCGCGCACGCGGCGCTCCACGACGCGACGGGTGCCGTCGTCGACCGCGCCATGACCGTCACCGACGGTCCGGTCGGAACCGTCGCGCTGACGCCGCCCGCGTCCGGCGACTACGCGGTCGAGGTCTCGATCACGCGCTACGGCGAGGACGCGCCGCTCACCTCGGCCCGGGTCGCGCACGCCGGCTTCTCGCTCCCGCTCGCCGCACCCGAGATCGCCTCCGCCCTGACCACCGCCGTCTCCGCCGACCGGGGCACCCTGTCCACCGAGTGGTCCACGAGCCCCGAGGCCGAGACCTACTCGGTGCAGGTCAGCGAGGACGGCACCAGCTGGTCCACCGTCGTCGAGGGCGTCGTCGGCACCGTCGCGGACGTCACCGGCCTGACCACGGGTCAGACCTACGTGCTGCGCGCGGTCGCGCACCGCGGCACGGACGCTGCCGCGGGTGCTCCGTTCGAGGTCACCGTCGCCACCGCCGTCGAGCGGTGGAAGACCGCCGACATCGGTTCCAACGCCGGCTCCGGCGGCGAGGTGGTCGAGAACGCCGACGGATCGATCACCTTCGACGCGCGCGCCAGCTCGACCAAGCTCGCCTCGTCCGAGGACGGGTTCCAGTACCACTACACCGAGATCGACCCGGAGGAAGAGAACTTCACGCTCACCGCCACCTTCCGCGTGGACGACGCCGCCACGAAGGACAACCAGTCCGGGTTCGGCGTGCTCGCGGTCGACACCCTCGTGCCCGGAGACTCCGCGGCCCGGTACTTCAACTCCGCCGGTGCGCTGATCACGCGCTACGGCGAGGGCACCGGCACGGTGCGCGACGGTACGCCCGGCGCCCGGTTCGTGCACGGCTACACCGGCGCGCCGCACGACAGCTCCGCGGGGACGCGGGACACCTCCGACGCAGAGGTCTTCGACGAGGCCTGGCGGGCGGACACCACCGGCCCGAGGTTCGCCACCGGTGACGTCTTCGAGCTCTCGCTGCGCAGGTCGAACACCGGGTTCCACGCGGTCTGGCACCGGTCAGCCGAGGAGGGCGGCGAGATCCTGGAGGTCATCCAGTACGACCCGGAGATGCTGCTTCAGCAAGACCCGGAGCGCCTCTTCGTCGGGATGGCCGTGGCTCGCAAGATCCAGGTGACGGTCACGGACTGGGAGCTCACCACGATCCACCCCGACGACGACGAGCCCGCCCAGGAGCCGCCGACGGAGCACGTCCCGGCGACGCTCGGCGTCGACATCACCTCGACGACGCCGGAGCGCAGCCTCGACGTCCCCCTCGTGGCGAACATGTACGGCACCGGTCAGGTCCTCGATGCGGCGGGCGACGTCGTCGTCGACGACATCGGCCTCGCGCCCGGCGAGCGGGCCCTGGTGCCCGTCGCCCTGCAGGACGGCGTCAACGAGCTCACCGCCCGGCTGCTGCCCGACGCCGAGCAGCCGCACCTCGGGGAGCGCGAGGAGATCGAGTCCACCGACCCGGTGGACGTGCCGCTGACCGTCACCGTCAAGAGGTTCGGCGAGCCGGGGCAGTCGGTCTGGGTCGCTCCGGACGGCTCGGCGGACGGCGCCGGCACCCGGTCCGACCCGCTGGACCTGCACACGGCGGTCGGGTTCGCCCAGGCGGGGCAGCAGATCGTCCTGACGGACGGCGTCTACACCCCGACCCGCAAGGTCGTCGCCGAGCGCGGCCGCGACGGCACGCAGGACGCTCCGATCACGCTCCTCTCGGAGCCCGGCACCCGCGCGACGCTCGACCTGTCGCAGTCGCCCGACGGCGGCCTGGTCCTGCGCGGCGACTGGTGGCACGTCTACGACCTCGAGATCACCGGCTCGCGCGACAAGGCCAAGCCGATGCTCGTCGAGGGCCACCACAACGTGGTGGAGCGGGTCGAGTCCCACCACAACGCCGACACGGGCATCCAGATCTCGGGCCGCAGCGCCGAGCCGCCGTCGATGTGGCCGTCGCACAACCTCGTGGTGTCGTCGGTCGCGCACAACAACGCCGACGCCGGCGGCAACGACGCGGACGGCTTCGCCGCGAAGCTCACCGTCGGCGAGGGCAACGTGTTCCGGAACGACATCGCGCACCACAACATCGACGACGGCTGGGACCTGTACGCGAAGTCGACCACCGGCCCGATCGGGACGGTGATCGTCGAGGACTCCGTCGCGTACGACAACGGCTGGCTCGAGGCGGACCCCTCGCGGACCGGTGAGGGCAACGGGTTCAAGCTCGGCGGCGAGTCGATCCCGGGCGACCACCTGCTGCGCAACTCCGTCAGCTTCGGGAACCTCGCCACGGGCGTGACCTCGAACTCGGGCCCGGACGTCCGGCTCGAGGACGTGACCTCGGTCGCGAACGACCGCGGCGTCCGCCTCGAGACCAACGCGAGCACGACCGCGTACCGGGCGAGCGGCGTCGTCTCCTGGCAGAACCCGGCCGTGGACGTGCTCGCCCTCAAGCAGGACGACACCTCGCTGGTGACCGACCCGTCGAACCACTGGAACCTGGGCGGGGCGTCGGCGGTGGACGCCTCGTGGTTCGTCTCGCTCGACGTCGACGGCATCCGTCCCGAGATCGCCGCCGACGGCTCGGTCGACATGTCCGGGCTGCTGGAGCTGACGGACGCCGCGCCGTCGGACGCCGGGGCGCGACTCGTGCCGGTGGACGAGCCGACGCAGATCGAGCTGCTTCCCGAGGTCTCGACTCCCGAGCCCGGCCCGAACCCCTGGTACGCGAGCACCGTGTACGAGCGCGGTGACCTGGTGCAGCACGACGGCGTGGTCTACGAAGCACGGTGGTGGACGCGGAACCAGGAGCCCGGTACGTCGCCCTGGTTCGGCCCGTGGGCCGAGGTCGGCCCGGCCGCCGCGGCACCTGCGGTGGCCGAGTGCGCGGAGCCGTGGGACGCGTCCACGGTGTATGTCGGAGGTGAGGTCGTGGCTCACGACGGGGTCAACCACCGAGCGCAGTGGTGGACCCGCGGGCAGGAGCCCGCCGTGAACGTCTGGGGCTCGTGGTCGGCCGTCGGGCCGTGCGCCTGAGCGCGGGCCGAGGCAGCATGGCGCTGTCTCGGCCCGCACTGCTCGCACTCCTCAGCCGGCTGCCGTCCGCACGAGCCGGGCGACCTCCTTCTCGTTCGCGGGGTTCATCTCCGTGAGCGCGTACGACGTCGGCCACATCGTGCCGTCGTCGAGGCGGGCGTCCTCGTTGAACCCGAGCGTCGCGTACCGGGTGCCGAACTTCTCGGCCGCCTGGAAGAAGCACACGATCGGGCCGGCCTTCTTCCCCGTGCCCGGCCGGGCGTAGGCCGGCTGCCCGTACCAGGTGCGGGGAACCAGGTGGGGCGCCTCCGCCCGGACGATCGCATGGACGGCCTCGGCGAGGGCTCGGTCCGCGTCGGACATCTCGGCGATCTTCGCGCGGACCGCTGCCTCGCCGTCGGTCGTCGCCTTGAGCTCCTTGGCCCGCTCCTTCATGGCCGCTCGCTCCTCGGCCGTGAACCCCTCGTAGCTCGTCGTCGCAGCCTTCTGCGTGCCCGTCATCGGTCGCTCCTTCTCGGTCGGTTCGATGTCCCCAGGCTAGGAAGCCGCCGGGCCCGTCCGCTTCTCGAAACCTGACCGATCGCCCTCGTCCGCCGACGGCCGCACCCGCGCCGCTGCGCCGGCGATCACGGCACGGTGTGGCCCGCCGCGCGAAACAGCTCGTACCACTCGGCGCGCGTCAACGGCACGTCGGACCCCTGGGCCGCACCGGCGACGCGGTCGGGGCTCGTCGTGCCGAGGACGACCTGCATCCGGGCCGGGTGGCGCGTGATCCACGCGGTCGCGATCGCGATCGGCGGCACGTCGTACCGCTCGGCGAGGCGGTCCACCACCGCGTTGAGCTCGGGGTACTCGTCCGAGCCGAGGAACACGCCCGTGAAGAATCCGGCCTGGAAGGGTGACCACGCCTGGACGGTGATGTCGTGCAGGCGGCAGTAGTCGATGGTCCCCACGTCCCGGCTCACCGACTGGTCGAGCGCGGCCATGTTCGAGGCCACGCCCTGGGCGACGAGCGGCGCGTGCGTGATCGAGAGCTGCAGCTGGTTCGCGACGATCGGCTGCTCGACGTACCGGCGCAGCAGCTCGATCTGACCGGGGGTGTGGTTCGAGACGCCGAACGCGCGGACCTTGCCGGCCGCGTGCAGGTCGGAGAACGCGCGCGCGACCTCCTCGGGCTCCACGAGGGCGTCCGGGCGGTGCAGCAGGAGGATGTCGAGGTAGTCCGTGCCCAGGGCGTCGAGCGACCCGTGCACCGACTCGACGAGGTGGTCGTACGAGAAGTCGAAGTACGGCCCGTCGGGCACGATCCCGGCCTTCGACTGGAGGACCCACTCCGCGCGCTCGGCGGGGGACAGGCGCGTCGCCTCCGCGAAGCGGCGCTCGCAGCCGTGCAGGTCGTCGCCGTAGACGTCGGCGTGGTCGAGGAACGTGACGCCCGCGTCGCGGGCGGTGCGCACCAGCGTGCGCACCTCGTCGTCGGACTTGTCCTGGATGCGCATGAGCCCGAGCGCGACGTTCGGGACCACGAGGTCCGTCCCGGGCAGGGTGAAGGTCTTCATGGTGGTGCTCCGTCCGTCGTCGGTCAGGCCGCGGAGAGCCGGGCGACCTCGTCGTCGGTCAGGACGAGGTCGACGGCCCCTGCGGAGTCGCGGATGCTCTCGGGTCGTGACGCGCCCGGGATGGGGATCACGACGGGCGCGAGCGCGAGCTCCCACGCGAGGGTCACCTGGTAGACGCTCACGCCGTGGGCGTCGGCGACCTCCTGGAAGGCCGCGTGCGTGCTGCCCAGCTCGCCGGCGTTCGCGATCCCGCCCAGCGGGCTCCAGGGCAGGAACGCGACGCCGAGCGCCGCGCAGTGCTCGAGCTCGCCCTGGCTGGACCGGAACCGCGGCGAGAACTGGTTCTGCACGGACACCAGCCGGCCGCCGAGCACCTCGTTCGCGAGATCGATCTGCGCGACGTCGGCGTTCGAGATGCCGGCCATCTCGACGACGCCCTCGTCGAGGAGATCGGCGAGCGCGCCGACGGAGTCGGCGTAGGGCACGGCCGGGTCCGGGCGGTGGAACTGGTAGAGGCCGATCGCCTCGACGCCGAGCCGGCGCGCCGACTCCTTCGCCGCCTGCTTGAGGTAGGCGGGGTCCCCGTTCTTCGTCCACGTGCCGTCGCCGGGACGCAGGTGGCCACCCTTCGTCGCGACGAGCACGCCGGACGTGTCGCCGCCGTACGACCGGAGCGCGCGGGCGATCAGCTCCTCGTTGTGGCCGACCTCGTCGGCGTGCAGGTGGTAGGCGTCGGCGGTGTCGATCAGGGTGACGCCCGCGTCGAGCGCGGCGTGGATCGTCGCGACGGACCGGGCCTCGTCCGGGCGGCCCTCGATCGACATCGGCATGCCGCCGAGGCCGATCGCGGAGACGGTCCGGGATCCGAGCGTGCGCTGGTGCATGGTGCTTCCTCACGGGTCGAGGGGAGGGGTGGCGCGGGCGGGACGTCCCGTCCGGCACGTGCTCGTCGAGCGTAGGAACCGATAACCTAGAAGTCCAACGATTGTCGGTCGTCAATTCCAGAAGAATGAGTGGTCAATGGATCTGCGACAGATGGAGTACCTCGTGGCGCTCGCGGACGAGCGGCAGTTCACGCGCGCCGCCGCGCTCACGGGCGTCTCCCAGTCCGGCCTCTCCGCGGCGATCCGCAGCCTCGAGGACGAGCTGGGTTCCAGCCTGTTCACGCGCACGACGCGCCGCGTGGAGCCGACCGAGGCCGGGCTCGCGCTGCTGCCGTTCGCCCGGTCCATGCTCGCTCAGGCGGCCGCCGCTCGCGACGCGGTCGTGCGGGCGACGCACGCGCTCTCGGGCTCGCTGCGGGTCGGGGCCGAGCAGTGCCTCGGGATCGTCGACGTCGCCGCGCTCCTCGAGCGCTTCCACCGACGTTTCCCGCTCGTCGAGATCCACTTCGTCCAGGCGGGGTCGCACGAGCTGGTCGCGCGCGTGCGGGACGGGGACGTGGACGTCGCCTTCGTCGCGACGACCGAGCACCTCGGCGCCCTGACCCAGACGGAGCTGGGCAGGGAGCCCCTCGTGCTCGTGTGCCCGCCCGAGCACCACCTCGCGAGCCGTGGACGGGTGGACTGGACCGACCTCGTGGGCGAGGACTTCGTCGACCTCGACCCCTCGTGGGCGGCGCGCCCCGTGAACGACGCGGCCTGCGCGGCGCACGGCGCGCACCGCCGGGTGCGGTTCACGGTGAACGACGTCCACACGCTCCTGGAGCTCGTCGACCGCGGTCTCGGGATCGCCATGGTCCCGCGCCACGTCGCCGCGAAGCCGCAGGCGGCGCGCCTCGTGACGGTGCCCCTGCCGGAGACGGGCGGCCCGAGCTGGGTCGTGTCGGTCGTGACGGGGCAGCGCGGGCAGGGGGCGCCCGCCGCGTCGCAGCTGCTCGAGCTCCTCGCGGACGCGCCCGTGTGCCGCGGCGCCGACGCCCCGGTTGGCGACGCCTCATGATGCGACCAGCCGTGACCAGCGCCGGGGATGCGCCCCTCTTCCCTCTGCGCAGCGTCGTGCTCGGCGCGTTCGTCCCGACCCTCGTCCTGGAGATCGGTGTGGGCGCCATGCTCCCGGTCGTCGCCGTCACGGCGACCGGTCGCGGCGCGAGCCTCACCGTCGCGGGTCTCGTGACGGCGCTCCTGCCGCTCGGCAAGATCCTCTTCGACCTGCCCGCGGGATCGCTCGCGACGCGGCTCGGCGACCGCACGGCGATGCTCCTCGCAGGCGGCGTCGCGGTCGTCGCGTTCTCGACGGTCGCGCTGACGAGCGAGCTGTGGGGCCTCGCGGCGGGCGTGCTCGCCCTCGGGGCGTCCTCGGCCGTGTTCAACCTCGCGCGGCAGTCGTACCTCACGGAGATCACGCCGCCGCTGCGCAGGGCGCGCGTCCTGTCCACGCTCGCGGGCGTGCACCGCATCGGGCTGTTCATCGGCCCGTTCGCGGGCGCGGCGGTGATCGCGGCGACCTCCGTGCGCGGCGCGTTCTGGCTCGGGGCGGTCTCGGCGCTCGTGGCGGTGACCGTCGTCGCCGTCGTGCCGCCGGAGCGCGACGGTGGCGACACGCCCGGACGGACGGCGCGGACGGCTCGCCCGCGGGCGAGCATCGCGCAGGTCGCGCGCGACCACCGGCGCCTGTTCACGACGCTCGGCGTCGCCATCCTTCTCATCGCCGCGGTGCGCGGCGCCCGCCAGACGGTGATCCCGCTGTGGGGCGAGCACCTCGGCCTCGACGCCGAGGTGACGTCGGTGATCTTCGGGATCTCGGGTGCCCTCGACATGCTGCTCTTCTACCCCGCGGGCAAGGTCATGGACCGGTTCGGGCGGCTGTGGGTCGCGGTCCCGTCCATGCTCACGATGGCCCTCGCCCTCGCCCTGGTGCCCGTCGCGCACACCCCCGCTGCGCTCGCGGTCGTCGCCGCGCTGCTCGGCATCGGGAACGGCATGGGGTCGGGCATCGTCATGACGCTCGGGGCCGACGTCGCCCCGGCCGACGTGCGTCCGACCTTCCTCAGCGTGTGGCGGCTGTTCCAGGACACCGGCGACGCGCTCGGCCCGCTCGTGCTCGCGGCGGGCGCGGCGCTCGGGTCGCTCGCCGCGGGGATCTGGGCCGCGGCCGCTCTCGGCGGCGCCTCGACCGCGGCGCTGGTGCGCTGGGTCCCGCGGTACTCCCCGCTCGCTGACCTCACGGGTCGCGGCAGGCGGCGCCGCGGCGCAGACTCCGCGCGGGCGTGACCGCGGGAATGGACGTGCGCTCGCGACGTCCGGGCGCCTAGCGTTCTCCGCATGCCCGACGACGCGTTCCCCGACCCGTTCGACCACCAGGTCACCCAGGACGGACGCGTGCGGGTCGCCCGGGGTGGCCGCGTCGTCGTCACCGTCGCTGGGGCCGCGGCGGACCGTCTGGTCGCCGCGCTCGGTCGCGCCGAGGCCCGGGGGGACGAGCGCGAGGTGCAGCTCCTCCTCGCCCGCGCGACCGGGAACTATCGCAGGGGCAACGAGAAGCGGTCGCACCGTCCGTGACGTGGTCCGGGAGCGCTCCGGCCCACCTGCCGACCGCTGCCGGCGACGGAGTGTGACGCACGCCACGACGACGACGGGGCGGAGCGTGTCACGCCGGCAGGCGCCCGCGTGTCCTCATGGCACCGGCGCGACCCGTGCGTCGGACCGGAAGGAGCACCTCATGGCCCGCATCTCCCTCGACCCGCCCCGGACGCTGCTCAACCGCACGCTCGCCGCGCTCTCACGTCGTCGGTACGGCGCGGTGCTCGACCCGCTGGCCGCCGTCGGGCACAACCCCCGCGTCGCGACGACCTACTGCGTGCTGGAGGCCGGGGTCGGGCGGTGGCGCGCGCTCGACCCCACGCACGCCGCGCTCGCGGTCATGGTGTCGGCCGTGGAGATCGGCTGCTCGTGGTGCGTCGACTTCGGCTACTGGGAGTCCGAGCACGGCGACGTCGAGCCTCAGCTGCTCCACGACGTCCCGGCGTGGCGCGACAGCGACGTCTACACGACGACGCAGCGCCGGGTCCTGGAGTACGCGCAGGCGATGACCGCGACGCCGCCGACGGTCACCGACGAGCTCGCGGCGGACCTGCGGGCCGACCTCGGCGACGAGGCGTTCGTCGAGCTCACCGCGCTCGTCGCGGTCGAGAACCTGCGCAGCCGCGTCAACGCGGCGCTCGGACTGACGAGCCAGGGTTTCAGCGACCGGTGCGCGGTGCCGCCCGCCAGGGCTCTGGGCGCCGCTGGTGGTCGCGCGGCCGGTGGCTCGGGCAGGCTGGGGGAGTGAGTGACGACGGCGCACACGGCGCACGGTCCGGGCAGGACGAGAGCGACGCGCTCGTCGCGCCGTTCACCCGCCACCGCCGGCTGCTCTTCACGGTCGCGTACGAGCTGCTCGGCGCCGCCGCGGACGCCGAGGACGTGGTCCAGGAGACGTGGCTGCGCTGGTCCGCGGACGACCGCGACGACGTGGTCGACGCGCGCGCCTACCTCGTGCGCATCACCACGCGTCTCGCGCTCAACCGGCTGCGGACGCTACGGACGCAGCGCGAGACGTACGTCGGGCCGTGGCTGCCGGACCCGCTCCTGACGACCCCTGACGCCGCTCTCCAGGTCGAGCGCGCCGACGACGTGTCGATGGCGATGCTCGTCGTCCTCGAGACGCTGAGCCCGCTCGAGCGCGCGGTGTTCGTGCTGCGCGAGGTCTTCGCGCTCGACCACGACGAGGTCGCGCGCGTCCTCGACCGGACGCCCGAGGCGGTGCGCCAGACGGCGCACCGTGCGCGGGAGCACGTGCGCGCGCGACGTCCGCGCTTCACGCCACCGGACGAGCAGCAGCGCGAGGCGACGCAGCGCTTCCTCGAGGCCTGCGTCTCGGGCGACCTGGACGCGGTGGTCGCGACCCTCGCGCCAGACGTCGTCGTCGTGACGGACGGCGGCGGCCGGGTACGAGCCGCGCGACGCCCTGTCCGCGGCGTCGAGAAGGTCGCTCGCCTGCTCGTCGGGCTCGTGGCGAAGCCGGAGATGGCGGACCTCGAGGCCGAGCCGGCGCTGATCAACGGCGCGATCGGCACGGTCTGGTCCTCGGGCGGATCCGCTGTCATGGCCGGCTCGGTCGAGTTCGACGGCGACCGCGTGGCGCGTGTGCTCGTGTTCCGCAACCCCGAGCGGCTCTCGGGGCTCCGCCGCCGCTGACCCGGGGGCACGAGGGGAGCGGGCTTCGGCGGCGAGAGCGATCGGCGGCACGCGGTCCGTGTGGCGTCGAGCACATCGACGGCGGAGTCGAGGTGAGGTTAGGCTCTCCTGCGATCGCCCCGGCGGTGATCGGTCGTCCGGCAGCGTGCCGGTCCCGACCCGTGGAGGAACGAGGAGCCGACGGTGGCGAACTTCAAGATCGTCAAGCCTGCCGATGCACACGTCCTGACGCTCGAGGTCGTCGGGTCGAAGCGTGTCAGCCCGCACGTCGTCCGCGTGACGCTCGGCGGCGAGGGCATGGACCACTTCACGCCGATGGGGTACGACCAGTGGTTCCGCCTCTTCCTCACGCGACCGGACCAGGACGCGCTGAGCCTGCCGACGCGCTCGTCGGGCCTGTGGTACGTCCAGTACCTCGCCACGCCGAAGGCGCGGCGCCCGTTCGTCCGCAGCTACACCGTCCGGGCGGTGCGTGCCGACCTGCGCGAGCTGGACGTCGACTTCGTCGTCCACGGCGACGAGGGGCCCGCGTCGCGCTTCGCGCTGACCGCCGAGCCAGGGGATCGTGTGGGGCTGCTGGACCAGGGCGTCGGGTACAACCCGCGCGTCGAGCACGACTGGACGCTCGTCGTCGCGGACGAGACCGGGCTGCCCGCTGTCGCGGGCATCTGCGAGTCGCTGCCCGACGACGCGCGCGGCCTCGCGATCGTCGAGCTGCCCGACCTGGCCGACGTCCAGGACTTCCGCGTCCCTGCCGGGGTCGAGCTGCGCTGGATCGCGCGCTCGGACGGTCCCGCGTCAGCCGACGCGCCGTCCTCCGCCGGGGACCACACCGTCCCCGGGCGCCTCGCCCTCGACGCCGTACGTGCAGCCGACCTCCCGTCGGCGCCCGTGTACGCCTACGCCGTCGGGGAGTCGTCCCTGGTGACGGGTGTCCGCCGGCACCTCGTCAACGACCGGGGAGTGCCGAAGACGCAAGTCGACTTCGTCGGCTACTGGCGCCACGGCCAGGCCGCCTCGTCCTGACCGGGGCTCAGACCTTGCGCAGCTGCTTGAACATCGGGCAGTCGAAGGGGTCGCGTGCGGACAGGCCCACCTCGTTGAGGTACCGGACGACGATCGCGTAGGACTGGGCGAGGCTCGTCTCGGTGTAGGGCAGGCCGACGTTGCGGCAGTGCTCGCGCACGATGTCGCGCGCCCGCGCGAGGTGGGGCCGGGGCATGTTGGGGAACAGGTGGTGCTCGATCTGGAAGTTGAGACCGCCCATGAGGATGTTCATGAACCACCCACCGCGGATGTTCCGCGACGTGAGCACCTGCTTCGACAGGAAGTCGATCTTGCTGTCCTCGGGGATGATCGCCATGCCCTTGTGGTTCGGGGCGAACGACGCGCCCATGTACACGCCGAACACGGCGAGCTGGACCCCGAGGAACGCGAACGCCATGCCGAGGGGCAGCGCCCAGAAGATCACGGCGACGTAGGTCGCGAGGCGCACGGTGATGACGGCGAGCTCGAGCATCCGCGTGCGCAGCGAGGCGCGGACCGCGTCGCCGGTGATGAGGCTGCGGAACGCCGTGACGTGGAGGTTGAGGCCCTCGAGGGTGAGGAGCGGGAAGAACAGCCAGCCCTGGTAGCGGTTGATGAACGCCTTGATCCCCGTGGCCCGGGCGGCGTCGTCGCCGAGGAAGACGATGACGTCGGGGTTGATGTCGGGGTCCTTGCCCCGGCGGTTCGGGTTCGCGTGGTGGCGGTTGTGCTTGTTCATCCACCACGAGTAGCTGATGCCCACGACAGCGTTGGCGAGGATCTTGCCGACCCGGTCGTTGATGGGACCGGACGCGAACACCTGGCGGTGCGAGGCCTCGTGCGCCACGAACGCGAACTGCGTGAAGATCAGCCCGAGGGCTGCGGCCATGAGGAGCTGGAACCACGAGTCGCCCAGCAGGACGATGCCGGTGACCACCCCGCCCAGAGCCACGGTCAGAGCACCGAGCGTCCACAGGTAGTAGCCCTGTGCGCGCTCGAGGAGACCGGCGTCGCGCACGGTGCGCGAGAGGGCGGTGTAGGTGCTGGTGACGGCTGCGCCGTCGTCGGTCTTGGGTCGGGTGGCCCGGAAACCCGGACGGACGGCGGCAGTAGTCATGGGCATCCTTGCAGGGGATCGAATCGACTTCCCAGCCGCGGCGTTGAGCGGGTGCTCGTGGAGCAGATGGCCCGATCCTACGGGACCGTAGGTTGTTCGCAATCGTCCACGGCGTGAAGAAGCCGCGAAGGCTGGTCAGGCGGCGTGGCGGAACGTGTGCCGGAACTCCGTGGGAGTGACCCCGACGGCGCGGCGGAAGTGGTGGCGCAGCAGCGCGGCGGACCCGAAGCCGCACCGGCGCGCGACGTCCTCCAGGTCCGTCCGCGTCTCCTCGAGGAGCGTCTGCGCGTGGGCGACCCGCTGGGCGGTGAGCCAGGCGAGCGGCGTCGTGCCCGTCTGGGCGACGAAGGTTCGGGCGAACGTCCGCTCCGACGTGTGGGCGCGCCGGGCGAGGTCGCGGACGGTCAGCGGCTCGTCGAGGTGCTCGGTCATCCAGTCCAGGAGCTCGGCGAACGAGTCCTCCTCGGCTTCCGGGACGGGGCGCTGGACGAACTGTCGCTGCCCGCCCTCACGCTGGGGCGGGACGACCATGCGGCGCGCGATGACGTTCGCGACCCGGGACCCGAGCTCGCGTCGGACGAGGTGCAGGCACGCGTCGATCCCCGCGGCGGTCCCCGCGCTCGTGATGAGGTCGCCGTCGTCCACGAAGAGCACGTCGGGGTCGATGTCGAGCGTCGGGTGCAGCCGCCGGAGCTCCTCGGCGTGCATCCAGTGGGTCGTGACGCGGCGTCCGTCGATGACGCCCGCAGCCGCCAGGACGAACACGCCCGAGCAGACGCTGAGCAGAGTGGCACCTCGCGCCGACGCCCGGCGGAGGGCGTCGAGCACCGACTCGGGGTAGTGGCTGCCGATGCGGATCGCGGGGACGATCACGAGATCGGCGTCGTCGACCGCGTCGAGTCCCAGTGCGGGGACGACCAGGGCGCCCACCGACGTGCGCACGGGCTCACCGGCGACGGGTCCGCAGACCCGGAAGTCGAAGCGCGGCACTCCTTGGTCGCTGCGGTCGAGGCCGAAGACCTCGCACACGACACCGAACTCGAACGGGGCCAGGCCGTCGCTCACGACGGCCGCGACGGTGCGGATCATGGCCCGACCGTACGCCCCTGGCAGGATCTTGTCGACACCCGTCGGTCCTGCCACTCGTCCGACGCGGAGCCCACGACGATGCTCGAGGCATGGACATCCTCTGGGGCGCGATCGCCCTCCTCGTCGTCGTCGGCTCGACGATCGCGGCGCTCGCGGCGCGCCGCGAGGACCCGGCGCGCCCGTGGTTCCCCGCCGGTTCGCGTGAGGTGCCGGGTGCCCGGGAGCTCGACGTGCGGTAACACGACGTGCGGTGACGCGACGTGCGGTGATGCGACGTGCGGTGACGCGCATCGGGTGCGGAAGGTCGTGGACGTGCGACGGCCCGGACCTCGTGGAGGGCCGGGCCGTCGTCGTCGTCGTCGGGACGCTGTCGCGTCAGGCGCGCGTCGAGACGTCGAGGTCGGCGTCGCCGGTGAGCTGGTCGAGGCCCTCCAGCTCCTCCGCCTCCCACGGCGCCTGGCCGAGGCTCGGGATCATCGTCGCGAGCTCGGGGCGCCACTTCGTGAAGCGGTTCGGGAAGCAGCGCTCGAGCAGGTCGATCATCGCCGGGACGGCGGTCGAGGCGCCCGGCGAGGCGCCGAGCAGGCCCGCGATCGAGCCGTCGGCAGCCGCGATGACCTCGGTGCCGAACTCGAGGACGCCCTTGCCGTCCTTGTCGCGCTTGATCACCTGGACGCGCTGGCCCGCGGTGATGGTCTCCCAGTCCTTGGGGTGGGCCGTCGGCATGAAGCCCTGGAGCGCCGTGAACTTCGTCTCGGGGCTCGCGAGGAGCTGCCCGACGAGGTACTGCGTGAGGTCGAGGTTCTTGACGCCCGCACCGACCATCGAGCCCAGGTTGTGCAGGCGCAGCGACGTGAACAGGCCCAGGTACTGGCCCTTCTTGAGGTACTTGGGGCTGAACCCGGCGTACGGGCCGAACATGAGGTAGCTCTTGCCGTCGACGACGCGCGTGTCGAGGTGCGGCACGGACATCGGCGGGGAGCCGACGTCGGCCTTGCCGTAGACCTTCGCCTGGTGCTGCGCGACGAGCTCGGGGTCGTCGGTGCGCAGGAACTCGCCGCTGATCGGGAAGCCGCCGTAGCCCTTCGCCTCGGGGATACCGGCCTTCTGCAGGAGCGGGAGGGCGCCGCCGCCGGCACCGACGAAGACGAACCGCGCCTCGACGGTCGAACGACGCACGGGCGCGTTCCACGACCGGTCCTTGACCGTGAGGCGCCAGCGGCCGTCCTTGGTCTTCTTGAGGTTCTTCACCTCGTGCTCGAGGAAGAGCTGCGTGCCGCTGTCGACGAGGTGGTCGACGAGCTGCTGCGTGAGGGCGCCGAAGTCGACGTCGGTGCCGCTCGTGGCGCGGGTCGCGGCGATCGGCTCGTCGCCGTCGCGCTCCGCGACGAGGAGAGGTGCCCACTGCGCGACGACGGCGGGGTCGTCCGAGAACTCGAGCTCGCTGAACAGCGGGTGCTGGCGCAGCGTCTCGAACCGGCGGCGCAGGTAGTCGACGTTCTCCGCGCCGCGGACGAATGTCATGTGCGGCGTGCGGGAGATGAAGCTCGCGGGCTGCGGGAGGGCGCCGGTCGTGAGGAGGTGGTGCCAGAACTCGCGCGAGACCTCGAACTGCTCGTTGATCGTCACCGCCTTGGTGATGTCGATCGAGCCGTCCGGCCGCTCGGGCGTGTAGTTGAGCTCGCACAGGGCGGCGTGGCCGGTACCGGCGTTGTTCCAGGGGTTCGACGACTCCTGCGCGACGGCGTCCAGACGCTCGTAGATGCGCACCGTCCAGGAGGGCTCCAGGACGTTGATGAGGGCGCCCAGGGTGGCACTCATGATGCCACCGCCGATGAGGGCTACGTCGATCTGGTCTGCAGTGCTTGCGGGGTTGCTCGCTCGACTCGACACGCTGCGATTCTACGCTTGTGACAGAGTGCACAAAGTGTGCGGTGCGTCACGGGCGTGCGTCACATTCGTCCGGGACCAAGGTCCTGAACGCCGAGGCACTACCTCGCGGGTGGGGAGTAGGGCGACGGCCACGGGCCGATCTCCGGGAGGCCGACGCGCGTCCCTGCGCGCCACGCGCGCGGCTCGTCGTCGGGTGTGCGGCCCGCGAGCCATGCCGCGACGTCGACGAGCGAGCCGGTCACCGTGGTCTCGGTCTCGGCCCCGTGCTGCGTCGGGTCCTGCGTGTCGTCCTGCGTCGGGTCCTGGTTCTGCGCTGCCGCCGGGTCGACCGCCACGGCGATGCCCTGGGGCAGGCGGACGGCGAGGAAGTCGAGCAGGTGCTGCGCGAGCGCCGGCGGCCACGTGCCGATCCCGATGCCTGCGTCGAGGTCGACGGCGTGGAGCCGGACCTCGCGCCACCACGCGACGAGCGCGTCGACGACGGTGCCGTCGCGGTAGGACACCGGCGCGGCCCAACGGACCGAGCCGGGGGCGGGCCACGCGGCCTCCAGCCGCTCGGCGAGCGCCGTGAGCGCTGCGACGTGCTCGACGACGGTCCGGCGGGCCCCGGTCTGGATGCCCGCCTCGCGGCCTTCCGCGCCGCCGTCGTACACCTCGACCAGCTCGCCTGCCGCCGCGCGCTCGGCCTGGCGTGCCATCGCCTCGCCGATCGCCGTGACGTGCGCGAGGACGTGGCTGCGCGACCAGCCCGGCAGGAGCGAAGGCGCGGCCAGCGCGGAGGCGTCGAGAGAGTCCGCGGAGCGCGTGACGGCGGCGAGCGCCGCTCGCGCGTCGTCGCGGACGGCCTCGACGTCGAGGACCGCAGCACGCCTGTCGGGAGAGTCGGTCAGGGCCACAGGAGCTCCTTCGTCCAGCCGGGGGAGGGTGCGTCGTCGGGTGACGGTGGCGTCGCCGACGTGGTGTAGCGCAGGCGCGTCTGGCCTTCGCCCTGCGACGACGCCCAGAACTCGACCGTCGTGGCCTCGAGGGCGTACGCGGTCCAGGTGTCCAGCACGGTCTGCGGCTCGGCGCGCACGCGGGCGAGCGCCGTGTCCCAGGCCGCGCGGTACTGCGCCCGGGAGGCGAGGGTTGCGCTCTGCTGCCCCGCGAGCGCGGTCGCGCGCGAGAGCTCGGACCGGGCGAGGAAGTCGGTGGCCGACGCCTCTGCCCCGAGCGGCGCGACCGGGCCGCGCACGCGCACCTGCCGGCCGCGCTCGCGCCACAGGAACGTCAGCGCCGCGTTCGGGTTCTCCGCGAGCGCGACGCCCTTGGGAGAGTCGGAGCGTGCGGCGAAGGACCAGCCGGCCGGGCCGACGTCCTTGAGGAGGAGGGTCCGGGCGTCGACACGTCCTCCCGCGTCGGCGGTCGACAGGGTCGCGGCGTGCGGGGCGGCGACACCGGCCCCGATCGCGTCCTCGAGCCAGTCGACGAACAGCGTCACGGGATCGTCGGGTGCCGCGTCCACGTCGAGACCGGGCACGTCGGCGCCGAAGACGGGCAGGGCGCGCAGCCGTTCGCGCAGCGTCGGGCTGTCCACGCTGTCGGCGCCGTCGCCCCTGTGGGCCGTGTCGCGGCTGTCCGTCCTGTTCGTGCTGTCCGTGGTGTCGGTCATGCGTCCTCCCGGGTGTCGGGCACGGCGTCCACGGCGTCGCGGCCGGTCGGAGCGACGAGGTGGTCTCGGGCGGCGCGCCCGGTGCGCCCGGTGCGGTCCGTGGCCCCGGCGTCGAGCAGCGCGACGAACCCGCGGACCGCGCCCGCCATGGCGTCGGGGTCGTCGAGCGCGCGGGCGAGGACGTACCCGCCCTGCACGATCGCGACCGCGGCGAGCGCGCGGTCGCGGGCCGCGTCGTCGGGCAGGCCGTCCGCCACGAGGACGGCGGCCGCGACGTCGACCAGCCCGCGGAAGTAGTCCCGGATCTCGGCGGTGAGCGCCGCGTCGTCCATGACGGCCTGGTCGCTCACGAGACGGCCGACCTTGCACCCGGCCAGCGCGGGGCGCGGCCGCTCCAGGTAGCGCACGAGGCGCTCGACGGCGGTCCCGTCGGCGTCGAGTTCGCGGTGCGCGGCGTCGAGCGCGGCGGTGGTCGTCGAGCGCACCGCGGCCACGGCGAGGTCGTGCTTGGAGGGGAAGTGGTGGTAGAGGCTGCCCTGACCCACGCCACTCGCGGTGAGGACCTGGCGCGGGCTCGTCGCGCCGACGCCCTGGGCCCAGAAGAGCTCCTGAGCGGCGGCGACGAGGCGCTCGCGCGAGTCGGTCGACATCATGCGCTCACCATACCTACCTCCAGGTATGGTGGCGAGCCCGGCAGGGTTCGCCGCCACTACTGTCACGCTCCGTCCGCGCGCGGTCGGCACCGTAGCGCGGTCGAGTCGTACGGTGGGTCGGTGACGGTGCAGCAGCGCGTGCTGGTGGTGGCGGTCCTCGCGTCGTTCGTCTCGTTCCTCGACGGCTCGGTGGTCAACGTCGCGCTGCCCGCCATCTCGGACGAGCTCACCACCGGCCCGGTCACAGGGCTGGCGCTGCAGCAGTGGGTCGTCGACGCCTACATGATCACGCTCGGCGCGTTCATCCTCCTCGCCGGGTCGCTGTCCGACGTGCACGGCCGCCGCCGGGTCATGGCGATCGGCCTCGTGGGCTTCGCGGTGACCTCCGTCGCGTGCGCGGTCGCCCCCGACGGGCTGGTCCTCGTCGTGGCGCGTGGCCTGCAGGGCGTCGCGGGCGCACTGCTCGTGCCGAGCTCGCTCGCCATGATCATCTCCACGTTCGACGGCGAGCGGCAGTCCCGGGCGATCGGCTCCTGGACCGCGTGGACGAGCACGGCGTCGCTCGCCGGGCCGCTGCTCGGCGGGATCCTCATCGACGCGATCTCGTGGCGATGGGTGTTCTGGATCAACGTGCTGCCCGTCGCCGTCACGCTGTGGCTGCTGCGCGGCGTCCCGCGCTCGGCCGCGGAGGAGGTCGGCGCGATCGCCACGCGCAGGATCGACGTCGCGGGCGCCACCCTCGCCGCCGTCGGGCTCGCGGGCACGGTGTTCGCGCTCATCGAGCAAGGACGGTTCGGGTGGTCGAGCCCGGTCGTCTGGGGGCCGTGCGTCGTCGGTGTGGCGTGCCTCGTCGCGTTCGTCTGGTGGGAGCGGCGCGCCCCCGACCCCATGCTCCCGCCACGCCTGTTCACCGTGCGGAACTTCGCGTGGGGCAACCTCGCGACCGCGGCGATCTACGGCGCGCTGTACTTCGGCGGGTTCGTCGTCACGCTGTTCCTCCAGCAGGTCGCCGGGTACAGCGCCACCGCCGCGGGGCTCGCGCAGCTCCCCGTGACGCTCGTGCTCCTCGCGCTGTCGACGCGGTTCGGGGCGCTCGCGGGCCGCTACGGCCCGCGGCTGTTCATGACGCTGGGCCCGATCGTCGGCGGGGCCGGCTACCTGCTCCTGCTCACCACCACCGAGGACGCCGTCTACGTCACCCAGGTCCTCCCCGGCCTCGTGCTCTTCGGGCTCGGCCTCGCGATGACCGTCGCGCCGCTCACGTCCGCGATCCTCGGCTCCATCCCCGCGGCCGACGCGGGCATCGGCTCCGCGGTCAACAACGCGGTGTCGCGCGTCGCGGGCCTGGTCGTCATCGCGATGGCGGGCGTGATCGTGGGCGGCGTGCTTGACCTCGACGGGTTCCACCGCTCGCTCCTCGTCACCGCCGCCCTGCTGGTGCTCGGCGGGGTTCTCAGCTGGGTCGGGATCCGGAACGAGCGCGTCCGGGCGTCCGACGGGGCAGACGTCGAGCGCGCCGCCCCGGATCACCCGGAGGCCGAGCCCAGCCGATGACCACGCCCCGGCCGCTGGCACGACCGCCGGGCCGGCCGGTGGCGACGTCGGTCAGCGGACCGTCTGCAGGTCGTGCGTCGACGTGTTGAGGCGGCGGGCGCCGTCGGGCACGTCCGGCGGGAACGCGACGACGATGTCCTCGATCCGCACGCCGAACCGTCCCGGCAGGTAGATGCCCGGCTCGACGGAGAAGCACATGCCGGGCTCGATCGGCCGCTCCTCGCCCTCGACCATGTACGGCGGCTCGTGCGTCGTCGTGCCGATGCCGTGGCCCGTGCGGTGGACGAACTGCTCGCCGTACCCGGCCTCCGTGATGACCGCGCGCGCGGCCCGGTCGACGTCCTGGCACGTCGCTCCCGGGCGGACGGCGTCCACGCCCGCCTGCTGGGCCCGGCGTACGACGTCGTACACCTCGCGCTGCTGGGCGGCGAGCGTGCCGTCGGTCCCGCCCTCGACCAGCACGGTGCGGCTCGTGTCCGACCCGTACCCGTCGCGCAGGCCGCCGAAGTCCAGCACGACGAGGTCGCCCGGCTCGATCACCCGGTCGTCGGCCTCGTGGTGGGGGTCGGCGCCGTTCGGTCCCGAGCAGACGAGCGTGAAGTCGACCTGCTCGTGGCCGTGGCCGCGCAGGAAGCGGTCGAGGTCCGCGGCGACCTCGGTCTCGCGCCGGCCCGCGAACGGCACCTGCAGGACGTCGGCGAACGCGGCGTCGGCGGCGGCTCCCGCCGCGGCGAGCCGCTCGACCTCGGCGGGGTCCTTGACGGCGCGCAGCATCGGCAGCGCGTGCGTGAACGCGACGAACCGCGCGGCCGGGAGCGTGCGCTGGAGGCCGAGCACGTGCAGCGCCCACGTCGAGTCGGACACCGCGTACGACCCGTCGCCGTCCAGGAGCCGCGCGGCCGTCGCGTGCTCGTCCTCGCCGTCGCGCCACGGCACGACCTCCAGGCCGTCGGTCCCCGCGCCGCGCAGCAGGTCGCCGCGCTCCAGGAGCGGCACGACGACGGCCGCCCCGGCGTCCGGGAGCGTCGCCGGGATCGACAGGAGGGTGAGCCGCTCGGTGACCGCGGTCGGCTTGTACCCGGTGAAGTAGGCGAGCTCGGGGCCGGGGGACACGAGGAGACCGGCGAGCCCGGCCGCTCGCGCCTGCTCGGCGGCGCGTGTGCGGCGGGCGGCGTAGACCTCGGGGCCGAACACGGCCCCCGTGCGTGCGTCGGTGCTCGTCATGTCGTCAGCCTGGCACCGCTGGGCTCGGAGATCGACCCGAGCGTCGCGACGCCGGTCTCCCGAGGGCCGATCGCGACCTCACGGGCTGGGTCTCGCGCGGGTGGCCGCGGCGTCGGCTCCGCGTGGCAGGGTGGGCGGATGACCGACGTACGCAACCTCTTCGCCGCCCTCGACGCGTTCGACGGGCACTGGCAGCCCCACCGCGTGACGAGCCTCAACGACTACGACGTCAAGGTCGTCAAGGTGCTCGGCGAGTTCGTCTGGCACACCCATCCGGAGACCGACGAGCTGTTCCTCGTGCTGTCGGGCGAGCTGACGATCGGCCTGCGCGAGGACGGCGTCGAGCGCGAGGTCGTGCTCGGTCCGAGCGACGTGTTCGTCGTGCCGCGGGGCGTCGAGCACCGCCCCCGCGCCGACGTCGAGACCGCTGCCGTGCTCGTCGAGCCGCAGGGGACCGTCAACACGGGCGACGCCGGAGGCGATCTGACGTCACCGCTGCGCGAGCTCGCGCCGAGGTAGATCCGTGGTCCGCCGAGGGAGAACACTGGTCACGACCCTCGGCGGCCCGTCTCACCGCTCCCAGCCCCCTGGGCTCCACCCCGGGACGTGGAGTCACCTCGCCGGCTCAGACGCGGACGACGACCTTCCCGCGCACGTGCCCGGACGCGCTGAGCTCGTGCGCCGCGGGGGCGTCGGTGAGGTCGAAGACCTCGGCGACCTCGGGACGCAGCACGCCCGCGTCGCCGAGCCGTGCGAGCTCGGCGAGGTCCGCGGCGTCGGGCCGGACCCACACGTAGTGCCCGCCGAGCTCGTCGCGCGCCCGGGCGTCGGTGATCGAGGCGACCGTGCCGCCGTCGCGCAGGACGTCCGGGACGGAGTCGAGCGCGTCACCGCCCACGTAGTCGAGGACGACGTCGACGCCCTCGGGCGCGAGCGCGCGCACGCGGTCCGCGAGGCCCTCCCCGTACGTCACCGGCTCCGCGCCCAGCGAGCGCAGGAAGTCGTGGTTCTTCTCGGACGCCGTACCGATCACACGGGCACCCACCGAGCGCGCGACCTGCACGGCGAACGACCCGACGCCGCCGGCCGCGGCGTGCACGAGCACGGTCTGCCCGGGCTGCACCCCCGTGCGGCGGATCGTCTGGTACGCAGTCAGGCCGGCGAGCGGCACCGCTGCCGCCTCCTCGAACGACCACGCGGCGGGCTTGCGCGCGAGGGTGCGCACGGGCGCGGCGACGAGCTCGGCGAACGTACCGCCCGAGACCTGCCCGCCGACGACGTCCTTGCGCACGTACCCGTACACCTCGTCGCCGACCTGGAGCTCCGGGGTGTCGAGGCCGACCTGCTCGACCACGCCCGCGACGTCCCACCCCGGGACGACGGGGAACGCCACGTCCATGACCGGGTCGAGGTAGCCCTGGCGCACCTTCCAGTCGACCGGGTTGACGCTCGCGGCGCGGACGCGCACGAGGACGGAGTCGGGGCCGACCTTGGGGGTGGGGAGCTCGGTGAGCTCGAGGACCTCGGGACCGCCGTAGCGGGAGTACGTGATGGCTCGCATACGGGCGGCAACGGCGAGCCACCACGCCCGCATTCCCGGGAGGTGTCAGCCCTCGAGCGCGCTCGGGTCCATGTACAGGACCTCCCACTGGTGACCGTCGAGGTCCGCGAAGCTCCGGGAGTACATGAACCCGCCCTCCTCCTGCGGGTCCTTGACCGCCGTCGCGCCCGCGGCGAACGCGGCGTCGGCGATGCGGTCGACGTCCTCCCGGCTCTCCACGCCCAGCGCGTTGATGACCTCGGTCGTCGCGGTCGCGTCGGCGACCGACTTGTTCGTGAACTGCTTCGCGAACTCCTCGGAGAGGAGCATCACGTAGATCGTGTCGCTGATGACGATCGACGACGCGTTCTCGTCCGTGAACTGCTCGTTCACCGAGTAGCCGAGCGCGGTGTAGAACGCCTTCGAGGCGTCGAGGTCCTTGACGGGCAGGTTGACGAAGATCTGGGTGCTCATGGGTTCCTCCGGTCGTCGTGGCGCGTGGTGCGCCCGTTCGGTCGTCTCGAGGGGGGTAGACGGCACGTCGGTGAGGAACTCATCGCCCCAGGCCGCCGCAGGTTTTCGGAGGGTCGGGGTGTCGCGCCAGGTCCGTGGCTCGCTACGCTCCCGGCAGGACCGGGACGCGCGTCCGCGCGCCGACGGAAGGACGCCGCATGCCGGACGACCTGCTCGGGCGCGACGACGAGCTGCACCGGGTCGCGACGCTCGTGCGCGACGCGCGGAACGGTATCGCGGGCGCGCTGGTCGTCCGCGGCGAGGCGGGCATCGGCAAGTCCGCGCTCCTCGCGGCGTCGACCGCCGCGCTCGACGGCCTCGGTGTCGTGCGCGCCGACGGGTACGAGGCGGAGTCCGGCATCGCCTACGCAGGTCTCCACCGCCTGATCGGCCCGTGGCGCGCCCTCGTCGACGGTCTTGCCCCGCCCTACCGCGGCGCGCTGCGGTCGGTGCTCGGCGGGCCTGACGGGACGGCGCCCGACCGCTTCCTCGTCGGCCTCGGCGTGCTGGAGCTCCTCTCGGCGGCCGCACGCGAGCGCCCGCTCGTGTGCGTCGTCGACGACCTGCACTGGCTCGACGCCGAGACCGTGGCGGTGCTCGCGTTCGTCGCGCGCCGGCTCGGCGCCGAGGCGGTGGCGCTGCTCATGGCGTGCCGCGACGACGGCCGTCTCGACGAGGCCCTCGCCGGCGTCCCCGTGCTGCCGCTCACGGGGCTCGACCCTGCAGCCGGAGCGCAGCTTCTCGTCGCGAGCCTGGACGACGACGTCGACCCGCTCGTCGTCGCGCGCGTCGTCCGGGCGACAGGCGGGAACCCCCTCGCGCTCGTCGACCTCGCGCGCGAGCTCACGACCCAGGAGCTCAGCGAGTCGGCCGTCGGCGAGGAGCCGGTTCCCGTCGGCCGGCACCTCGAGGCGCACTACCTCGCGCGGGTCCGGCGGACGTCGCCGGCAGTGCAGGAGTGGCTGCTCGTCGCCGCCGCCGAGGCGACCGGCACGGTGCGCCTGGTGTCGGAGGCGTGCGCCCGGCTCGGCATCGACCCGCGCGCCGCCGACGAGGCGGAGGAGCACGGTCTCGTCGCTCTCGGCGCCACCGTGCGGTTCCGCCACCCGCTCGTGCGGGCCGCGGCCTACGGAGCGGCTTCCGGCCCGGACCGACGCCGCGCCCATCGCGCGCTCTCCGACGCCGCCGACGCGTGCGCCCTGCCGGAGCTCGCGGCGTGGCACGCGTCGAAGGCGACGGTGGGCGAGGACGCCGCCGTCGCCGACCGGCTCGAGGCCGTCGCGGACGCCGCAGGCGCCCGGGGTGGCTTCGTCTCCCGGGCACGCGTGCTCGGCCGCGCGGCCGAGCTGACGCCGCCCGGCCCGTCGCGCGACCGTCGCGTCGTCGCGGCCGCCGAGGCTGCGGTCGCTGCCGGTGCCGCGCGGGTGGGCGCCACGCTGCTCGACGGGCTGCCGGACGCACGCCTCCCACCGGTCGAGCGGGCGCAGGTCACGGCGGTCCGCGTGTCGCTCGGCCTCTTCACCGGTGACCCGGACGTCCTCGCCCACTCCACGTCCGACCTCCTCGCCGCCGCGGGACAGCTGCGAGGTCTCGAACCGGAGCGCGAGCGCCAAGCACTGGTCCGCGCGTTCGAGTACGCGCTGGTCGCCGAACGCTCCCGTCGGGGGGTGACCCTGACGGCGCTCGGCCGGCGCCTGCGCGAGGGCGCGGCAGGTTCCGACGACGCGGCGGCCAAGGTGCTGCGCGCGCTCGGCGCGCTGGTGCTCGACGGGACCGAGGACGCGGTGCCGGCGCTCCGGCGGGGCCTGGACGCGTTGCGCGCGCTCGAGGGGCCCGGGGTCCTGCCGTACGCGTCCGCGGGCGTGGCGCTCGCGACGGCGCTCTGGGACCTGGCAGCACGTACGGCATGGCTCGAGCAGGTGACCCAGGCCGCGCGGGACGCCGGGTCGCTCCAGATGGTCGACACGGGACTGTGGATCTCCTCCCTCGCCGAGCTCACGGGCGGCACCCCGCGCCGTGCCGGTCAGTACGTCGAGCAGGTGCGCGAGCTGCGTCGCGCCATCGGCTACGACGGCGAGCACGTGGTCAATGTCGCCTATCTCGCCTGGACCGGTGCGCCGCGTGAACAGGTGGAGGCGGTGTCGGCGGCAGCCGAGGCGAGCGGGTACGGCGGCGTGGGGTCGAGCGGGCGGGCGGCGCTCGCGGTGCGCGACCTCGCGCAGGGACACTACCGCGACGCCTACGTCGCGCTGCGGCCGCTCGTGGACGACCCGTTCCTCCAGGTCACCCCCTTGCAGCTCCCGGACTTCGTCGAGGCCGCGGTCCGCAGCGGCCACGTCGACGAGGCGGCGCCGCACGTCGCGCGGATGGGACGGATCGCGGACGCGACCGGGTCACCCTGGGCGCGAGGCGCCGCCCTGCGGTGCCGAGCCCTGGTGGCGCCCGGGACGGCGTCGACGGACCTCCTCGACGCCTCTGCCGAGGCGCTCGACGAGGCGGGTGCGGTGGTCGAGGCGGCGCGGTCGAGGCTCCTGCTGGGGGAGAGCCTCCGCCGGGACCGGCGTCGCGCCGAGGCGCGCGCACGGCTGGGCTCCGCCCTCGCGGTCTTCGAGGACGCCGGTGCGGCCGCGTTCGCCGAGCGGGCGCGGACCGAGCTGGAGGCGACCGGCGAGGCGCGGGGACGAGGGCGGGCGGAGACGCCGTCGCTGCTCACACCGCGGGAGGAGACGGTCGCCCGGCTCGCCGCGCAGGGGGAGACGAACGCCGAGATCGGGGCGACGCTGTTCATCAGCGCGAACACGGTCGACTACCACTTGCGCAAGGTGTTCCAGAAGCTCGGCGTCTCGTCCCGGCGGCAGCTGCGGGAGCGCTTCCCGCACGGGACGACCCTCTGAGCCGAGGGGGTGGGCGCGCGGTGAGGCCGCCGGGACATCACCGGGGACTACGTGCCGCACGTGGTCCGCGGGGCGCCGTGGCACGCGAGGCTCGGGTCGTCGGCACCCACCCCGAGGAGGCAGCATGCCGTACGTCACCACCGAGGACGGAGCACGGATCTTCTACAAGGACTGGGGTGACGGCGGGTCGCCGGTCGTCCTCAGCCACGGCTGGCCGCTCGACGCGGACGCCTGGGACGCCGCCGCGCTGTTCCTCGCCGAGCACGGGCACCGCGTGATCGCCCACGACCGGCGGGGCCACGGTCGCTCCACGCAGACGTGGCACGGGAACGAGATGGACACCTACGCCGACGACCTCGCCACGCTGATCGAGACGCTCGACCTGCGCGACGTGACGCTCGTCGGGCACTCGACGGGCGGCGGCGAGATCGTCCGGTACGTCGGGCGGCACGGCACCGAGCGCGTCGCCCGGCTCGTGCTCGTCTCGGCCGTGCCGCCGTTCATGCTCCGCACCGACGACAACCCCGAGGGCCTGCCCGTCGAGGTCTTCGACCAGATCCGTGCCGGCGAGGCCGCCGACCGGGCGCAGCTCTACCGCGACCTCGCCGACGGCCCGTTCTTCGGTCACAACCGCAACAACGACGTCGACCAGGGCTTCCGCGACGCGTTCTGGCTCCAGGGCATGACGACGGGCCACCGGGGCGCGTACGAGTGCATCGCGGCGTTCTCGGCCACCGACTTCCGCGACGACCTCGCGGCGGTCGACGTCCCCACGCTCGTGATCCACGGCGACGACGACCAGATCGTGCCCTTCGAGGTCGGCGGCAAGCGGTCCGCCGAGCTCGTCGACGGGGCACGACTCGTCGTCTACGAGGGCAGCCCGCACGCCCTCCCGGACACCGACCGTGCCCGGCTGCACACCGACCTGCTCGACTTCATCGACTCGTGAGGAGAAGCACCATGACCGAGAGCACCACGTCCGGCGCAGCACCCGAGGGCGCTGCGCCCGGACCGAGCACCGTCGTCCTCGTCCACGGGCTCTGGATGACCCCGCGCAGCTGGGAGGGCTGGGTCGAGCACTACGAGGCGAAGGGCTTGCGCGTCGTGACGCCGGGCTACCCGGGATTCGAGATCGAGGTCGAGGCGCTGCGCGAGAACCCGCAGGTCATCGCCGACCTCACCGTCCCCGAGACCGTCGACCAGCTCGCCGGGGTGATCGAGGCGCTCGACGAGCCGCCGATCATCATGGGCCACTCGTTCGGCGGGACGCTCACGCAGCTCCTGCTCGCACGCGGGCTCGGTGCGGCCGCCGTCGTCGTGGACTCCGCGCCCACCGAGGGCGTGCGCGTCAACCCGCCGTCGCAGGCGCGCTCGCTCTTCCCCGCGCTGCGCAACCCGGCGAACAGGCACCGCGCCGTCGGCTTCACGCCCGAGGAATTCCACTACGCGTTCACCAACACGCTCTCGGCGGAGGAGTCGCGGGCGGTCTGGGAGCGGTACGCGATCCCGGCACCGGGGTCGTGGGTGTGGGAGTACGGCCTCATCGCCAACTTCAAGCCCGGGCACCAGGAAACCTGGGTGGACTACTCCGCGGACCGTGCGCCGCTGCTGTTCATCGGCGGCGAGAAGGACCACATCATGCCGCCCTCGGTGAACCGGTCGAACGCCAAGCACTGGGAGAAGTCCCCGGCCGTCACCGAGTACTACGAGTTCGCCGGTCGCGACCACTGGACGTGCGCCGCCCCGGGGTGGGAGGCCGTCGCCGACCACGCGCTCGAGTGGGCGCTCGCACACGCCCGGACGACGGCGCCGCTCGCCTGACGCCCGGCCGCGCCCGACGGCGCGGGCGGCGTCCCGGTGACGGGCGCCGCCCGCACCCGCGTGTCCGGCGGTCCGGAAGCGTCCGGACGGTCCGGCTCAGACCAGCACGTCGCCGTGGCGCGCGACGACGCGGCCGCCGGCCACGACGAGCGCACGCCGCGGGGCGCGCACGACGGCGTCGGGGACGTTCTCGGCGTCGACGAGCACGACGTCCGCGGGGGCGCCCACGACGAGGTCGTGCACGTCGCGCCCGACGAAGCGCGCGGCGTCCGCGGTGGCGATCCGGGCCGCGGTGACGAGCTCGTCGTCGTGGCGGAAGCGGGAGAGCCGCGCGAGCTGGGTGGTCAGCGCGAGGAGGTCGCCCGTGCCGTAGGGCGACCACAGGTCGCGGATGCCGTCGGTCCCGAGCCCGACGGCGACCCCGGCCTCGCGCAGCGCGTGCAGCGGCAGGGGAGCGGCACCGATCGGGGCGACCGTGGTCATGGTGATGCCCGCCTCGCCCATCGCGGCGACGAGGTCCGCCTGCCGCGCCGCGGGCAGCTGCCCGACCGCGAACCCGTGCGCGACGTTGACCTTGCCCTGCAGGCCCGCGCGCAGCGTGCGGTCGATCATCAGCTCGACCTGGAACGCGCCGAGCTCGCCGCCGTCGTGCAGGTGCACGTCGATCCCGACACCGCGGCGCTCCGCGATCGCGAAGAGCCCGTCGAGCTGACCGACCGGGTCGCGGTCGATCGACGCCGGGTCGAGCCCGCCGACGTGCTCCGCCCCGGCCGCCGCGGCGGCGTCCAGCAGGTCGAGGACGCCGGGCCGGCGCAGCACGCCGTCCTGCGGGAAGGCGACGATCTCGGCGTGCACCGCGCCGCCGAGCTCGGCGAGCGCCTCGCGCACGACCTCGATGCCGTGCAGCCCGAGCCCGAGGTCGACGTCGACGTGGGTACGGATCGCCGTCGTGCCGTGGCGGACGAACTCACGCAGGACCGCGAGCGTGACGTCCACGCCGGGGATGCCGAGCTCGTCACGATGGGCACGCTCGTGCGCGATGCGGCCCTGCGTCGTCGCCTCGCCGCCGTAGCTCACCCACGGCTTGCCCCACCAGCTCTTGTCGACGTGGGCGTGCGCGTTGACGAGGCCGGGCAGCGCGAGCAGGCCCCTCCCGTCCACGACGCCGTCGCCAGCGCCCGGGTCGCCGCCAGGCCGCGCGGTGCCCGACGTCGCGGGCCCGGCCGGGTCGTGCGGCGTCACCGCGGCGATCCGGCCGTCCGCGACGTGCAGGTCGACGCGCTCGCCGCCCCACGGACGGACGTCGCGCAGCACGGTCACGGAGCTCGCGGCGTGCGCCGTGGGCGTGACGCGGTCGGGGGTGCTCATCGGATGGTTCCTTCCGGCAGGGGGACGACGACCTGGGGTCGCCCGGGGATCTGGATCTCGTACGTCTCGAGGGTCGTGAGGTCGACGACGGTCGCGCCGTCCCACGCCTCGGCCTGGGTGTACCCGCCGGCGAGGACGGCGTGGAGCGTGCCCGTGGCCGGGTCGGCCCACGTCGTCACGGTCTCGTGGCGGCGCGAGAGCGGTGCGACGCGCTCCTCGCCCGTCGCGGGGTCGAGCATCGTGACGTTGGGACCGCCCGTCGCGTTCCCGAACGGGCCGTTGCCGACCACGACGACGCGACCGTCGGGCGTGCGGGCGACGCCGTGCTGGTGGCTGTCGGCGGCGGACGCGACGGTCGTCGTCGTGCCGGTCGCCGGGTCGAGCCGGACCAAGACCTTGCCCTGGTAGGGCAGGAGGAGGGTCCCGTCGTCGTCGAGCACGGCGTAGTGCGGCTTCTCGAACGACGCGAGCCCGTCCTCCGTGCCGAACGGCGCGACCTCGATGCGCCGCGCCTCGAACGTCGTGGTGTCGACGACGTGCACCGAGAACTCGTCGTGGTCGACCGTGTAGACCTCGCTGCCGTCGGCCGAGACGAGCACGTCGAACGGCCGCAGCCCGACGGGCGTGCTCGCGACCACCTCGCGCGTCGCGACGTCGAGGGTCTCGAGCGTCGAGTCGTCGCCGCGGTGCACCGCGACGTGGACGCGCGTGCCGTCGGGAGAGACCGCGATGCCCATGCCGCCGCGGCGGTACTCGCCGTAGCCGACGCGGGACGGGGCGTCGCGATACGGGATGAGGTCCGTGCGCACGAGCGCGTCGAGGTCGACGACGGCGACGCCCTGCGCGGTCGCGACGTACGCCGTGCGGCCGTGCGTCGCGATGCCCCACGGCGCCGGGCCGACGACCACGCGCGCCACGACGGCGCTGCCCTCACGCACTGTCGGGTCGACGACCGCGAGCCCGTCGGACTCCGCCTCGGTCACGAGCAGGAGGCGCGGCTCCGCCGGGTCCGTCGCCTCCGTCGGTTCGGCGGTCGTGGTCGTGGGCTCGTCGGTGGGCTTGTCGGTGGGCTTGTCGGTGGGCTCGCCGGTGGGCTCGGCAGGCGTGGTCGCGGGCGGGGACGTGGAGGTTGCTCCGGACGGGTCGGTCGCGCCGCCGGTCGTGCTTCCCGGCGAGCAGGCCGCGAGCACCGTGAGCGCCAGGACGGCGACGAACGTGCCGATCGACGTGGCGAGACCGGTGCGCCTGGCGAGACGGCGGGCGGTGCTCGGTGCGGACGGGCAAAGCGAGAGCATCCCCAAATGGTATACCATTTACGACGGGAGAGTGCTGGTGCGGAAAGTTCCACGGGATCGCGGGCGCACGCACGGGCAGTCCTCCGGGAGGATGAGGTCCATGACTGCCGAGAGCGTGGGACGTCCCGACGAGGGAGGCGTGCCGTCGGACGGGCCGTTCGAGCCGGAGGCGCGACGCGTCGAGCGGGTGCTGCGTGACCAGATCGTCGACGGCGCGCGCGCTCCCGGCAGCCGCCTCGTCGAGCGCGACCTCGCCGCGGAGCTCGGCGTCAGCCGTGTCCCGGTGCGCGAGGCGCTGCGCGTCCTCGTCGCGGAAGGGCTCGTCACGCCTCGGCCGCGCACGTGGGCCGTCGTGCGGACCTTCACCGACGACGACGTCGAGCACCTCCTCGAGGTCCGGTCCGCGCTCGAGCAGCTCGCCGCGCGTCGTGCGGCGGAGCGGCACGATCCCGTTGCGATGGCCGCGCTCGACGCCGCCCTCGACCGCCAGTCCGAGGCCGCGGCGCGCGGCGACGCGACGGCCGCTCGCCGCGCCGCCGCCGACTTCCACGAGGCCCTGCTCGCCGCTGCGGGCAACCCCATGCTCGACGAGATCACCGCCGTCACCGCGAGCCGCGTGCGCTGGCTCCTCGGCCAGCACGAGGACCTCGCCGCGATGGTCGACGAGCACCGCGCGCTCCTCGACGCCGTCCGCGCGCGGAATGCCGACGCCGCCGCGGAGCGTGCCGCCGCGCACCTGCGGACGTCGCGCGAGGCGGCGGCCCGCCGCCTGCGCCACGACGCGCCGCGGTGACGAGATGCGACCTGTGGTCGCTGAACGCTTGTCGCGTGCGACCACGAGTCGCATCTCACGGTCCGATCAGCCGGGCGGAGGCAGCTCCACCACGACGTCGTCCGGCGACTTGTCGCGCCGCCAGCCCTTCCACACGGGGTGCCGCAGCTTGCCGAGGGGCGTGTCGCCGTCCGCCACGTCCGCGTCGGGCCCCTCGGGGCGCCCCGTCCAGTCCCCGTAGACGACCTCCGCCACCCGCCGCGGCGACACCCACCGGGCATCGCGCGCGTCCTCGCGCGGCACGCCGACCGCCGCGGGCGTCGTCCGCTCGATCTTCCCGAGCTCCGTGACGAGCTCGCGGCGCTCGCCGTCCGTGAAGCCCGAGCCGACGCGTCCGACGTAGACCAGCCGACCGTCGTCGGGCACGGCGAGCAGGAGCGAGCCCATGAGGTGCGTGCGCTCCCCGTGGCCCGGCCGCCAGCCCACCACGACGACCTCCTGCGAGCGGGCGTGCTTGAGCTTGAGCCACTGCTGCGAGCGCCGCCCCACGACGTACGTGCTGTCGCGCCGCTTCGCGACGACCCCCTCGAGACCGAGCTGTTTCGAGGTGCCCATCGCGGCGTCGAGGTCGCCGTCGAACGCGGGCGGCACGTGCACCGGCGCGCGCGCCCCCGCCAGCAGCTCCTCGAGGATCTGGCGCCGCTCGTCGTACGGGACCTTGGCGAGGGACCGCCCGCCGGTCTCGAGCACGTCGAACACCATGAGGTCGACCTGGACCCGGCGCCGCGCGACCGCGACGTCGCCGGGCTTGGCGATGTTCGCGCGCTGCTGCAGCCGCCGGAAGCTCGGTCGCCCCTGGGCATCGAGCGCGACGATCTCACCGTCGAGCACGACGGGCAGTGCCTCGGCCGGCACCTGCTCCGCGACCGCCTGCAGCTCGGGGTACGTGACGGTCATGTCCTTTCCGGACCGGCTGATCAGCCGCACCGAACCCGCCGAGACCTCGGCGAGCGTGCGGAAGCCGTCCCACTTCATCTCGAACGCCCACGCGTCGGCGCCGTCGGAGAAGTCCGACGGGATCCCGGGCGACGCGAGCATCGGCCGCCAGTCGGTCCGCGCCCGCGAGGGCGCCGCGGACGCCGGAACCGCGGACGACGACGAAGCGGAGGACGGGGAGGAGGCGCCGGGTCGTGGCGGGTCTGGCGGGAGCGGCGAGGAACGAGCCGCGGATGGAAGACCCGGCGCCTCCTCCCCGTCCTCCGCGCCCCGGCCACGCCGCGAACCACGGGACCCCGCGGGAGCCATGAGGTGGATGAGCCAGCTGTTCTGCTCGTCCTTGCCGCCGCGCCCCCCGGTGTGGATCAGCGCCAGCCGGCGCGTCCCGCGCTTCGAGCTGTGGAGCGTGACGATGACCTCCTCGCCGTCGCGCCACTTCTCGAGCTCGTAGGTCCCGGCGTCCCAGATGGTCACCTCGCCCGCGCCGTACTCGCCCTTCGGGATGGATCCCTCGAACGATCCGTAGGCGAGGGGGTGGTCCTCCGTCTGGACGGCGAGGTGGTTCTTCTTCGGGTCCGTCGGCTCTCCGCGCGGCAGCGCCCAGCTGACGAGGACGCCGTCGTGCTCGAGGCGGAAGTCCCAGTGCAGTCGGCGCGCGTGGTGCTCCTGGATGACGAAGCTCATGCCCTCGCTCGTCGGGGGAGCGTCTGCCGGGACCGGTTCGGGCGTCTTTCCCGCGTCGCGCATCGAGCGGTACTTCTCCAGCCGGTCGGCCCGGTCCGTGCTGCCCGACGCCGCGGCGCCCTTGCGCTCGAACGTCGCCATGCGCTCGGGCGTGGGTTCGAGCGCCGAGAGGTGGCCGGAGGTCAGCGCGGCGAGCGGGTCGCCGATCGTGCGGACGCGTTCGACGACCTCGTCGGCGTCGAGGTGGCGCAGGTCCGGGTCGTCGAGCTCGTCCCACGTGCGGGGCGCGGCGACCGTCGGGCGCTCGCGTCCGCGCAGCGAGTAGGGCGCGATGGTCGTCTTGTTGCCGTTGTTCTGGCTCCAGTCGACGAGCACCTTGCCGCCGCGCAGCGACTTCTTCATGTCGCTCACGACGAGGTCGGGGTGCTCGGCCTCGAGGTAGCGCGCGAGCTCGTGCGCGACGGCGGAGACGGCGGCGGCGTCCTGCTTGCCGTCGAGGGCGGCATAGAGGTGGATGCCCTTCGAGCCGCTCGTCACCGGGTGCGGGTCGAGGCCCATGCCCTGGAGGATCTGTCGTGCGAGGCGTGCGACCTCGGCGCACTCGGGCAGCCCCGCACCCGGACCGGGGTCGAGGTCGAGCACGAGCCGGTCCGGGTCGAGGTGGGCGCCGGTGCGGCCGAACTGCCACTGCGGCACGTGCAGCTCGAGGGACCCGGTCTGGCCGAGCCACGTGAGCGTCGCGAGGTCGTTGACGAGCACGTAGTCGTTGACGCTGTGCTTGTGCTCGATGCGCCGCGTGCGCACCCACGACGGGACGCCCTGCCCGGCGTTCTTCTGGAAGAACACCTGGCCGTCGACGCCGTCGGGCCAGCGCTTGCGCGTCGCGGCGCGGTTCGCGCAGTGGGGGAGCATCACGTCGGCGACGGCCGCGAGGTAGGCGAGGACGTCGGCCTTCGTCGTCCCGGTCGCCGGGTAGAGGACCTTGTCGAGGTTGGTGACCTTGAGGCGGTGACCGTCCACGGTGACCGTCTGGCCTGCTGTACCCGCCATGTCGCCCATCGTGACGCGGGCGGCACGTTCGCGCTCAGCGGAGCGGGTCCGGGAACTCCACGACCGCCTCGCGCGTGGTCCTGGATGGTGGTCGTCCCGGCCGCCCACGACGACGAGAGGGACGGCGTGATCCAGACGACGACCGCCGACGTACCGCTCCCCGCGGACCTGACACCGCGCGTGCAGGAGTTCCGGCGCCTCCTGATGACGTACAAGTTCGGCATCGACGAGGTGATGACGAAGATCACCGTGCTGCGGGACGAGTTCCGTCACATCCACGACGACAACCCCATCGAGCACCTCGGGTCGCGCCTGAAGTCGATCGACTCGATCCTCGCGAAGGCCCGACGCAAGGGCATCCCGCTCACGCCCGACGGCGTGCGGGAGAACATGTTCGACGTCGCGGGCGTTCGCGTGACGTGCAGCTTCGTCTCCGACATCTACCGGGTGCGGGACCTGCTCGTCGGGCAGCGCGACCTCACCGTGCTGGAGGAGCGCGACTACATCGCCCACCCGAAGGCGAACGGCTACAAGAGCCTGCACCTCATCGTCAAGATCCCGGTGTTCCTCTCGGACCGGGTCGAGGAGGTGGTCGTCGAGATCCAGCTGCGGACGATCGCCATGGACTTCTGGGCGAGCCTGGAGCACAAGATCTACTACAAGTACCAGCGCGAGGTCCCGAGCCACCTCACGGACGCTCTCAAGCTCGCCGCGGACGTCGCCGCGACGCTCGACACCACGATGGAGCGCATCCACGAGGAGGTCCGCGAGCTCGACGGCGTGCCGGAGCCGTCGGAGACGACCGACGCGCTGGTCTCGCCGCGCGAGATGCTCGAGTCGATCATGCGGACGGCGCAGGTCGCGGACGAGGCGTTCCACGAGCGACGTCGCGACGGCTGAGCTCGTCGGTGCGTCGGCGGTCAGCCGCCGTGGCGCCCGTGCGCGTCGTCGCCCAGGCCGGCACCCGGCACCCGGCGAGGACCGCTCCCGGGCTCCGGGACGGCGTCGTCGTGTGCCATCTCGTCGGCCGTCTCGTCGGCCGTATCGTCGTGCGCGATCCCGTCGTGCGCCGGGACCTCGCCCGCCGACCCGCCCGGCTCCACGACGACGAGCTGGCCCATCATGCCCTCGTCCTCGTGGCGCAGCATGTGGCAGTGGTACATGTACGGCACGTCGGGGTCGGTGTAGTCGTCGAAGCGCAGGAGCAGTCGGTAGGTCCGGCTCGGCTCCAGGTAGATGGTGTCCTTGGGCCCCGCGAGCGCCGCCGGGGGCGGGTCGCCGTCGACGTCGAGGACGCGGAACTGCACGTCGTGCACGTGGAAGCTGTGCGGAACGGGGTGCGCGTTGCGCACCGTCCAGACCTCGGTGTCGCCCACGGTGACCGTCTCGTCGATCCGGCCCATGTCCATGCGGCGGCCGTTGATCTCCCGGTCGGCGAGCTCGAAGGAGCGCTCGACCGCGGCGTCCTCGCTGTGCAGGGCGTCGGCGTGGGCGTGGCGCGAGGGCTCCCACGCCGGCTCGGGCGACGGGGCGAGCTCGTCCGCGGCGCGCAGCTCGAGCACGTCGAACGACTCCTTGCCGCCCATCGCGAACGACGCGGCGACACCGCCCAGGTCGGCCGCGAAGGAGTGCAGCCGTGTCGTCTCCCCGGGTGCCATCGTGACGACCACCTCCGCGCGCTCCCCGGGTGAGAGCCGCACGCGGTCGAGCCGGACGGGCGCGTCGAGCAGTCCGCCGTCGGTCGCGACGAGGTCCAGCTCGCGGTCGGGGAACCCGAGCTGGTACGTCCGGGCCGTCGAGCCGTTGAGCAGGCGCAGCCGCACGCGCTCCGTCGTCACGTCGTGGTACGCGCCCACCGTCCCGTTCGTCATGACGACGTCGCCCAGGATCCCCGGTTCGCCGGCGCCGTCGAGCTCCAGCCGGCCGTCGTCGTCGAGCACCTTGTCCTGCACGACGACCGGGACGTCGTCGACGCCGTACGCCGACGGCAGCGACGCGGCCGCGGACGCGTCGTCGTCCAGGAGGAACAGCCCCGCGAGCCCGCGGTAGACGTGCTCCTCCGTCGCGCCGTGGGGGTGCGGGTGGTACCAGAGCGTCGCGGCGGGCTGGTCGATCGTCCACGTCGGCCGCCACGTCGCGCCGGGCGCGACCTCTTGGTGCGGGCCGCCGTCCATCGCGGCGGGCAGGTGCATGCCGTGCCAGTGGACGCTCGTCGGCTCGTCGAGGCCGTTCGTCACCTCGACCGCGACGCGCTCGCCGCGCGCGGCCCGCAGCGTCGGACCGAGGTAGGGGCCGTCGAAGCCCCAGGTGGGGGTCTCGACGCCGGGCAGGAACGACGTCGTGCCCTCCTGGGCCGTGAGGGAGAACACGCGCGTCCCGTCGACGACGCGCGACGGGGCGAGCGGCGGGATGGCGAGCTCGGTCGTGAACTCCTGCTCCTGGACCGGGTGGACCGACGGCGCGAGCGCGCACCCGGCGAGCAGGCCCGACGCGGCGACCACGGCCGCCGTCGCGAGCACGACCCCCCGTCGGCCATGCAGTGGCACGTGGCGGCGCACCCGTCTCATCGGGCCACCCTGGCTCGCGCGCGCTGCACGGCCGCCGCGACCGCGCCGGCCACGAAGCCCCAGAACGTGTCCAGGACGAGCGCGGGCACGAGCGTCCAGGCCGCCCGGTCGCCGTCGAGCCCGACGAGCGCGGACACGGCCGCCGCGACCACCCCGAAGGTCAGTCCCGCGAGGGTGAGGGTCAGGACCGGGCGCGCGACGCGGCCGAGGCCGACGACGCCGATCCACACGAGGGCCGTCAGGCCGAGGATGGTCAGCGCGCGCGGCGCGCCGCTGCCGAGGCCGAGCAGGCCGGTGAGGGGCCACAGGAGGGCCATCGAGCCGAGGCCGAGCACGGTGGGCCACGAGAGCCGACCGGTCGTCGGGGCGTCGTCGACGGGGTGTGCGGGGTGGGGAGAAGGGTGCGAAGTGGTCATGTCTCGACGATGCCGGGGGCACCCGACCCGTCACATCGGCCCCCGGTCGGCTGTTGCCGCGGCGGCGCGTCGCAGCCCGGCGACGACCGGTGTCGCTCGGAGGCGACACGACCCTGAGTCCGGGGGCTGATGCCTCGGGGTGCCCGGCTCCGTACGCTGACGGCATGAGTGCGCCACGTCCCGCCTCGGTGCGCAGACCGGGGGTCGCCGCCGCGGGTGCGCGGCCCGGCGTCGACCCGCGCCTCACCGACGGCCTGCTCGCGCTCGCGATGACGCTCGCGATCGCCGTCGTCATCGCGGCGGACTTCGACGGGGCAGGACGGTCGGGGCCGGTCGCGTACGTCTTCGCGGTGGGGTTCGGGGCGCTCGTCGCGATCCGGCGCGTGGCGCCGCGCACGATGCTCGTGCTCACGGTGCTCGGGATCTTCGCCTACTACGCGCTGGGGTTGCCCGTGATCGGGATGGCCCTGCCCGCCGTCGCGGCGCTGTACTCCGCGGCCGAGCTCGGGCGGACGTGGTGGGCCGTCGGGTCGGGCGTGGTCCTCGTGGCCGTCGCCGCGTACTTCCGCGTCGCGGAGGGTCAGCCGGTCACCTACCTCTACGGCTACGACCTCGTGACGAACGTCGCGCTCGTCGCGGCGGCGATCGCGCTCGGGGTCGCGGTCCGGCTCACGCGGGCCGCGCGCGAGCAGTCCGAACGGGTGCGCCTCCTCACCGCGGCGGAGCAGGCGCAGGCCGCCGACCGTCGGCTCGAGGCGGAGCGCGTACGCATCGCGCGCGACCTGCACGACGTCCTCGGTCACCACCTCGCGGTCGTCGCGCTGCACGCGAACGTCGCCGGCGAGGCCGTCGGGAGGGACGACGACGCGGCACGGTCCGCGCTCGGCCAGGTCGGGCACGCGGCGTCGGCGGCGCTGCGCGAGCTGCGCGCAACCGTCAAGGTCCTGCGCGCGCCGCTGCCCGGCGCCGCCCCGCGCAGCTCGACGTCGCTCGCCGGGCTCGACGTGCTCGTCCGGCCCGCGCAGGCCACGGGCCTCGACGTCATGCTCGACGTCGACGTCGCGCCGGATGCGCTCGACGGCGCGATCGACGCCGCGGCGTTCCGGATCGTCCAGGAGTCCCTGACCAACGTCCTGCGGCACGCGGACGCTCGACGCGCGACGGTGAGCGCACGCGTCGTCGACGGGCGCCTGCTGGTGCGCGTCGCCGACGACGGCACGGGGTTCCGCCTCCACGGCACGGACGTGGAGGCGGGGCAGGGGATCGCGGGGATGGTCGAGCGCGCGGCGCTCCTGGGAGGCCGGCTCGAGGCGGGGGACGGCGCGCGCGGCGGGTTCGTCGTGAGCGCCGACCTCCCGGCGAGGCTGGCGCCGTGATCCGCGTCGTGATCGTCGACGACCAGGAGCTCGTGCGCGCCGGGCTGCGGGCGCTCGCCGTGCACGACGGCGACGTCGAGGTCGTCGCCGAGGCCGGCACCGGGCGCGAGGGCGTGGCCAGAGTGCGCGAGCACCTCCCGGACGTCGTGCTCATGGACATCCGCATGCCCGGGACGGACGGCCTCGAGGCGACGCGGGCGATCGTCGCCGACCCCGCGCTCGAGAAGGTCCGGGTGCTCGTCCTCACGACGTTCGACGAGGACGAGCACGTCGTCGAGGCGATCCGGTCGGGCGCCGTCGGGTACCTGCTCAAGGACGTGTCGCCGGGGGACCTGCGGTCGGCGATCCGGGTCGTCGCGGACGGCGGCTCGCTCCTGTCGCCGGCGATCACGGCCTCCGTCATGCGCGCCGCGGTCGAGGGCAGCCCGCGAGCCCTCGACGTCGGGCGCCTGGAGTCCCTCACGGCACGCGAGCGCGAGGTCCTGGAGCAGGTCGGACGGGGCCTGACGAACGACGAGATCGCCCGCGCTCTGTTCCTCAGCCCCGCGACCGCGCGGACCTACGTGAGCCGTCTCCTCACGAAGCTCGACGCGCGCGACCGCGCCGCGCTCGTCGTCCTCGCCTACGAGACGGGCCTCGTGCGCCCGGGGGACTGACGCCGCTCGGCGGCCGAGGTCTCCGGGCGCACGGGAGTGGTCGGCTCAGGTCCAGCGGAAGAACCGCGCAGCCACGAGCGAGCACACGACGACCGTCCCGCCGAGGGCGACGAGGTGCGCGGCCTCCACCGGCTGCCCGGCCCACGCGTCGCCGAGCGCCCGGACGGACGCCCCGAACGGCAACGCCTCCCCGACGCGGGCCACAGGCTCCGGCAGGTTCGACACGTCGCCGAACATGCCGCCCGTCGCGCCGAAGGCGAAGAACACGACGAGGCCGATCGCGAGCGCCGCGTTCGGCGTCGGGGAGACGGCGGCGACGAGCATCCCGACGGCGTACATCGCGGTCGCGCACAGCGCGAGCACGCCCAGCGCGGCCGCGGGCGAGGCCGGCCTCGTGGCGTCGAACGCCAGGGTCGCGACGACGAGCGCCATCGCGACGCCCAACGCCGTCTGGGCCGCGCTCACCACGACCTGCGCGACGAGCACCATCGCGGGGGACGCCGGGGTCACGGACAGGCGCTTGAGAACCCCGGCGCGACGGTAGGAGGCGAGGAAGCTCGGCATGTTGATCACGCCGATGATCCCGACGACGATCGCGAGCACGACCGGCACGACGAACACGTCGAACGCGGTGCGGCCGCCCGAGTCCGGGATGACGATCCGTGTCGCGTCGCTGATCCCGTACATGACGAGGATGAGGACCGGCATGCCGAACGGCATGACGAGCCCCGCCGTGTCGCGCACGACCATCTTGGCCTCGGCGCCGACGAGCGCGGCCCACGCGCGCGGGCCCGGCCGATTCGTCGGGCGGGCGGCGGTCAGGACGGTGGGAGCGGTGGTGGACATCAGGCGGCCTCCTCGACCGTTGCGCGGGTGGTGTCGTCGCCCAGCGAGCGACCGGTGAGGGCGAGGAACGCGTCGTCGAGCGTCGCGCGCTCGAGACGTGTCTCGGTCGCGACGACCTGTGCGTGCACGAGCGCGGTGCTGACCTTCTGGAGCAGGTCACCGTGCCCGGTCACGACGACCTGCTCGCCGCGCACCTCCACACCGTCGACGCCGGGCACGCGGTCCAGGAGGCCAGGCGGGAGCGGCGCGGCGACGCGGAAGCGCACGCGCTGGTCCAGCCCGGCTCCGGCGACGAGGCCGGCGGGCGTGTCGTGCGCGACGCCGCGACCGGCGTCGAGCAGCGTCACCCGGTCGCACAGGCGCTCGACCTCCTCCATGAGGTGGGAGACGAGCAGGACCGTGACCCCGTCGTCGCGCAGACGCTCGACGACGCCCCACACCTGGCGACGCGCCTGCGGGTCCAGTCCCGTGGTCAGCTCGTCGAGGATCACGACGCGCGGGTCGCCGACGAGCGCGAGGACGATGGCGACCCGCTGCTGCTGGCCGCCCGAGAGCTTCTCGTACCGCACTTCGCGCTGCTCGCCGAGCCCGAGCGTCTCGATCAGGCGGTCCGGGTCGCGCCCCGCCCCGTAGAACGAGCGGTACAGGTGCGCGAGCTCGCGCACCATGAGCGCGCCGTGCAGGGAGCCGGACTGGAGCTGGACGCCCAGCACCTGGCGCACCGCGGCGCGCTCGGTGAAGGGATCGAGGCCGGCGACGCGTACCGAGCCGCCGTCGGGTCGGCGAACCCCGGCGATCATCTCGACGGTCGTGGTCTTGCCCGCGCCGTTGGGTCCGAGGATCCCCAGGATCTCGCCCTCGGTGGCGACGAGACTCACGCCGTCGACCGCCATCGTCGTCCCGTGCTTGCGGCGGTAGCGCTTGGTGAGGTCCCGTGCGTCGACGGCGTGCATCCCGTCCCGTCCTTCCGGTCGTCCGTTGTCCTGTCCCGCGGCCGGTCCGCGGGCGGTTCCTCGACGCTACGGAGCGGACGCAGCGGGGCGCGCGTGCCGGTCGTCACGGGCTCCGACCATGACTTCCGGCACGTGGCGGCTCGCCGATGGGTCCGTAGGGTGAGGGGATGCGACGCATCGACCCGGAGGTGTGGGCGGGCATCGCGATGCTCGTCGTGGTGCTCGGGATCGGCGCGCTCGTCCCGATCGCGGCACCCGGGGCGATGCTGGTGCCCGTGGGCGCCTGGCTCGTGGTGTTCGCGGCGTTCCTCGTCGTCACGGTGTGGCTCGTGCTCGGCGCGGGGTTCGCCACGGTGCGCGCCTACCTGCTGCTCGCCGTGCAGGTCGTGCTGGTCGCCGCACTGGTGCTCACCGCGCCGGGGGCAGGGTGGCTGCCGATCCTGCTCGTCGCCGTCGCGGCCGTGAGCGTGTACGTGGTTCCGGTGCGCGTGACGGCTGTCGTGGTGGTCGTGAACGTCGTCGTCGTCGCGGTCTCCGCAGGAGTCCGCGGGACCGCCACCGACGCCGTGCTCGGCGGGGCGATCTACCTGCTCCTCCAGGTCGCCAGCGTCGGGTCGACGCTCGCGCTGCGGCGGGAGCGGACGATGCGCGAGCAGCTCGCCGCCGCGCACGTCGAGCTGCGTGCGGCCGCGGTGCTGCGCGACGTGTCCACCCGGTCCGACGAGCGCCTGCGCATCGCGCGCGAGCTGCACGACGTGCTCGGCCACCAGCTCACGGTGCTCGCGCTCGAGCTCGAGACCGCGAGCCACCAGGAAGGGGAGAGCGCGCGCGAGCACGTGCTGCGCGCCAAGACCGTCGCGCGCGAGCTCCTGGGCGACGTGCGGGCCACCGTGGGGGAGCTGCGGCGGCGGGCACCGAGCCTGCAGGAGGCGATCGAGTCCATGGTCGAGCGCGTGCTCGCGCCGCGCGTGCGCGTGGTCGTCGCCGACGACGTCACGGTCGACGAGGGGCAGACCGTCGTGCTCGTGCGCGCGGCGCAGGAGGTCGTGACGAACACTATCCGGCACGCCGACGCCACCGAGCTGAGCATCGAGGTCGCCGTCACCGACGGCCGCATCCGTCTCGTCGCCCAGGACGACGGTCGAGGGGCCCGGCGGGTCGAGGCGGGGAACGGGCTGCGGGGGATCACCGAGCGCGTCGAGGCCCTCGGCGGGACCGTGCACGTCGACGGCGCGTCGGGCTTCCGCGTCGAGGTCACGCTCGCCGACGCCTCCGCGAGGGTCCTGCCGCGCGAGGTCGTGCGGTGATCCGGGTCCTGCTCGTCGACGACCAGACGCTCGTGCGTCGGGGCATCCGGAGCCTCCTGGAGATCGCGCCCGACATCGAGGTCGTCGCGGAGGCCGAGGACGGCATGTCGGCGCTCGCCGCCGTGCGCGAGCACGCGCCCGACGTCGTGCTGCTCGACCTGCGCATGCCGCGCCACGACGGGATCTGGGCGCTCGAGGCGATGCGCGAGAGCGGCATCGAGTCCCCGGCGCTCGTCCTCACCACGTTCGACGACGACGAGCTCGTGCTGCGCGCGCTGCGCGCCGGGGCGCGGGGATATCTCCTCAAGGACGTCACGCTCGAGCAGCTCACGGGCGCCGTGCGCACGCTCGCCGACGGCGGCACCCTCGTCCAGCCGTCGATCACGGACCAGCTCCTGCGCGCGGTGCGGTCCGGGGCGGCGGACCCGGGGGAGGACGACGGCGTGCCCGTCCAGGACCTCACCGAGCGCGAGCTGGAGGTGCTGCGTCTGGTGGCCGCCGGGTACTCCAACCGCGAGATCGCGCACGGCATGTTCCTCGCGGAGGGGACGGTGAAGAACCACGTCTCGACCGTGCTGCTCAAGCTCGGAGCGCGGGACCGTACGCGCGCCGTGCTGCGCGCGCTGCACCTCGGGCTCCTCGGCTGAAGCGGCTCAGAAGAGGGTCTCGACGCCGATCCGGACAACGTCGCCCACGTCCACCTGCTCCGCCCGGCGCACGGCGGCCTTGACGGGGAGCACGTACGTCTTGCGGCCCGCGTCCGGGAAGACGGACGTCGACCAGCGCGTGGCGCCGATCGTCACCTGGACCTTGACCGAGCCGAACCCGGCGGGCGGCAGCGGCAGCTCGGAGATCTCGTCGCTCACGTCCTCCGGCAGCGCGGCGAAGACCCAGCTGTCCGTGCGCGCCTCCCAGCGCCACAGCTCGGCCTCGAACTCGAAGCGGGTCCCGCCGCCGGCACGTGTCCCAGCCATCTGTCGTCCCCCGGTCGTCGTCGCCACCCCACCATGCTGCCGCGGGCCACCCACACGCGGACAAGCTCCCGAGGGGTCGCGTTCGGGCGCGTCGCACGCCACCATGGACGGATGAGGGCCATCTGGAAGGGCGCCATCACGTTCGGTCTCGTCAACGTCCCCGTCAAGGTGTACTCCGCGACGGAGGATCACGACGTGCCGCTGCACCAGGTGCACGACAAGGACGGCGGTCGGATCCGCTACCGGCGCGTGTGCGAGATCGACGGCGAGGTCGTGCCCTACGAGAACATCGCGAAGGCGTACACCGACGGCGAGCAGACCGTCGTGCTCACGGGGGAGGACCTCGACGCCCTGCCCGCTGAGCGCAGCCGCGAGATCGAGGTCGTCGAGTTCGTCCCGAGCGACCAGATCGACCCGCTGCTGCTCGACCGGAGCTACTACCTCGAGCCCGACTCGAAGTCCAACAAGGCGTACGTGCTCATGCGCCGCACGCTCGAGGAGACCGACCGGACCGCGATCGTGAAGTTCGCGCTGCGGCAGCGCACGCGGCTCGCGGCGCTGCGCGTGCGCGACGACGTGCTCGTCATCCAGACGCTCCTGTGGGCCGACGAGGTGCGCGACGCCGCGTTCCCCTCGCTCGACGACGAGGCGAAGGTCACCGAGAAGGAGCTCGCTATGTCCTCGCAGCTCGTGGCGAGCTTCGAGGCCGACTTCGCCCCCGAGGAGTACGAGGACGACTACCAGGTCCAGCTCCGCCAGCTCATCGACGCCAAGCTCGAGCAGGGTGACGCGCTCGACGTCGCCGAGACGTTCGGGGAGCAGGCCGAGGAGGGCGAGGGCGCCGAGGTCATCGACCTCATGGAGGCGCTGCGCAAGTCCGTCGCGTCGTCGAAGAGCGGCAAGGGCTCGTCGGGCTCCTCCGGTTCGTCGGGGTCGTCGTCCCGGTCGTCCGGCGGGTCGGGCACGACGGCGAAGGGCGGCACCTCCGGGGAGGGCGGCTCACGCTCGTCGTCCTCGTCCTCGTCCTCGTCTTCCTCCGCCTCGACGTCGAGGAAGACCGCGTCCTCGGGCTCGAAGACGACGGCGAAGTCGGGCACGAAGAGCGCCTCGGGGACCAAGAGCGCGTCAGGCGCGAAGAGCTCGTCGGGCTCGACGACCAAGAAGGCGGCGACCAGCACGCGCAAGAAGGCGTCCGCCTGAGGTACCCCTCGGGCCGGACGGGGCACGACGTCGAGGCGATGAGTTCGGGGGCCGGGCGCCGTCGTACCTCGTGACGGCCCGGGCGGGCCGTGCCCGACACGAGGAGGCACCATGCGAGCGATCGTCCCGAGCCTGTGGTTCGACATGAACCTCGAGGAGGCCGTGGAGTTCTACACGGGCGTGTTCCCCGACGCGAAGGTCGGCGAGATGTTCCGCCAGCCCGACGGGACGGCCGTGTCGGCCGACTTCGAGCTCGCCGGGCAGCGGTTCGCCGCCATCAACGGCGGGCCGCAGTTCCCCTTCACGGAGGCGGTCTCGTTCGTCGTCGAGTGCGACTCCCAGGACGAGGTGGACCGGTACTGGGACGTGCTCACCGCGGACGGTGGTCAGGAGTCGCAGTGCGGGTGGCTCAAGGACAGGTTCGGGCTCTCGTGGCAGATCGTGCCCACCGAGTTCCTCGAGATGCTGCAGGACCCGGACGGCGCCAAGGTCCAGCGCGTCGTCGACGTCATGATGACGCAGGCCAAGCTGGACCTCGGGCCGTTGCGGGCCGCGTACGAGGGCTGACCGCAGCGCGGTTCGTGAGAACCAGCCGGGGCGTCCGCAATCGGACACGAGCGAGGTATGTCCAGAGCGTCCGGGGTCTGGTTGAATGCGCGAGTCAGTCCCACGACGGCCCGCGCCGTCCTTTCGTGAAGGACCACGAACCGAGTGAAGAAGCTCATCGCCAGCGCCGTCGGGACGGTGCTGGCCCTCGGCGGGTTGGGCGTCGCCACCGCGGCCCCCGCCTCCGCAGCCACGCAGGAGGTCCAGACCTCCTGCTCCACCGTCTACGTCAGCTTTCAGGAGTTCCCGGCCGGCACCACGGTGTCGATCGTGATCGACGGGAACACCGTCGAGAACGCGACCCTCGAGGACGGGTGGTTCTCCTCCTGGTACGAGGTCGACTGGTCGACGCCGCACGAATGGAGCGTCGTCGTCGATGCGCCCGACGGTGCGGAGGGAGACTTCTCGGACGGCGGCACGACGACGCCGTGCGACACCGATCCGTACCGGAACGCCGACGCCTCGGCCTCGTGCGGGGAGGTCACGGCGAACGTGTCGTCCTACCCCGAGGGTTCTCGGGTCCTGTTCTCGCTCGACGGGAAGACCGTCGCCGACGATCCGGTCGACGGCAACTATTGGAACGTCTGGCCGCTCGACTGGACCGTTGCGCACACCTGGTCCGTCACCCTGGACGCCGAGGACGACGCGCTCGACCTCTCCTGGGAAGGAGTGACAGAACCGTGCGACTCCGACCCGAACCTGCGGCTGGAAGTCTTCGCCTACTGCGACCAGCTGTCGGTGAACGTGAGCGGCTATCCGGCCGATACGGCGGTCGTGGTGTCACTCGCCGGCGAGAGCGTCGCGGAGGGGAGCACCGACGAGGGCGGCTACTACTGGGGTTCGTGGCCGCTCGACGGGAGCGCAACGCACGACTGGACCGTGACGCTCGACGCCGCCGACGACGCGTTCGACCGGACCGAGTCGGGCGTCTCCCAGCCGTGCTGGGTGCCGCCGACGACGGTCGAGCCGGTGACCCCTGCGGCGGTGACGGACTGCTCGGCCACGCCGGACGACGTCGTGCTGCCGGAGGACTCGGAGTCGATCACCTACGTCCGGACGGAGAGCGGTGTCGTCGCGACGGCGTCCCCCGGCTACGAGTTCCCCTTCTGGTTCGACCAGTGGCGCAACCACGGTGAGGGCCAGCTGCTCCTCGAGTGGCAATCTGTCGTCCGACCCCGGTGCGACCTCGACGTCGTCTCCGTGACCCCGGTCTGCGACGACGGTGTGCCCTCCGTCGATGTCGTCGTGACACCTCCGCCCGGTGCAGGCGACGACTCGCTCATGATGGAGTGGGTCGGCCCGAACGGCGGCTACGACGACGTCGTCTACGGGGGCGGAGGCTTCGGTCAACCCTTCGAGAGCCGCCAGCCGTGGCCGGCGTGGATCTCGAACGAGGACGGGACGGTCTCGCCCCACCACACGCCCGACTGGCGGCTCGACGACGTCGACCTGGCGTTCGGGGCGTCGGTGTGGGAGGACGGGTGGACCTACTCCCGCTACTACCGCGCCGTGTGGGAGGACGCCCCGACCTCCGACCCGTGCATCGACGACTCCGGGCCGCACTTCAGCGTGGACGCCCGTGAGCGCTGGCTCGCCGGAAAGCCGTACCTCGCAGTGAGGGTGTTCAACGAGGACGACACCGCCGCGGACGTCTCGATCGTGACGCCGATCGGCAGCCGCACGTTCCGTGACGTCGCTCCGGGGGCAAGCGCGTACCAGTCCTTCGCTGTCCGTTCAGAGGTTGCGGGCATCCCGGTCACCGTCACTTTCACGACCGAGGTAGACGGTCAGAGGGTGACCAGGGAGCGGACCACGACGGCGTGGGCCGAGTCACGGGACACCGCCCCGTCATCGACGCATCGCGACGATCTCGGTGACGAGCGCGAGCAGGTCGTCGACGGCGCTGCCGCCCGACGTCGGGCCGTCCGGAGTGGAAGAGAACGACAACGACATCTTTGACGGCCGTTCTCGTGATTCTTGGGTCTGCGGCACGGGCAGGTGGAGCGTCTTAGGTTCTCTGAGGTGTTCTCATCAACCCGATGAGCGGATTCCTCGTTGAAGATGGAGTAGGACCAGGGCTGCTGCGGTGATGTCGGTGGTGCGGTTGGGTCGAGGGTGACCATGCGGGCGACAAGCCGGGCGTTCGCCTGATGCTGATGGCACATGATGCGCGAGAGGCTGGGGCCACGGTTGCTCAGCGGTACGGCACCGGACATGTCTATACGATCTGGAATGAAGACGACAGGAATAGACCACGAGGATATGCAGATGATCCTCACGCCGTTCTGCGAACACCACTGTTTTCGGCAATGATCGACTGTAGGTTGGTCGATCCCAGGGTGCTCTCGAAGACGCTCTACGTCGTTGCGCTCGCGACTACCCGGCAAGTGCAACTTGACCCGTTCACCGGCCGACTTCTGCAGTGGAGCTTCTGATGAAATCCTACGACGAACACCTGAGGCCGCTGGGCGCGATCGCACCGACCAGCGGCGACCAGGCGTGGTCAGCCACCATGCTCGACCGCTCCACGGAAATGACGACGGATCTTCGCAGTCGCGTCGCCGCGTACCTGCAGGGCTGCCCCGTGTTCTTGGCCTGGATGGAACACACGCGTGACGAGATCGGGGGGCGATTCGAAGTCCCGGGCGGTTCAGCGATCGCGTCTGACGGGAGCTACTACTGGCGGCTCGACGGCATCCAGTACATCAAGGAGTACGGCATTCCCGTTCCCAGCGATGCGATCCGCCACTTCGAAGGGCAGGACTGGACGCCGCCGTCGATCGAACCGGATGAATTCCTGCGAATCTACCGAGAGCTTGATGCCGTGCTCGGTGGCGGCGAGGTTGTTGGATAAGTGCGCGTGCCGGCGGGTGCTCGGCCGGTAGTTGCCGAAGTGTGCTCTAGGACCTGTCCTGTGAATAGCCTGGCCACAGGATTGGTAATGTCTGGTTAGTGAGTGTTGGGCGCGGCGAACCGGACCGATGCGGCCTGAGCGGGTACCAGATCGCGTAGGCTTGCCTCCTTTGAAAACGAGGAGCCAGCCATGCCGCTTGAACCGACCGTCCGCCACGCCCAGCTGGGTGACAGTGGCGCGATCACGCGCCTTGCCCTGGACAGCGGCATGTTCGAGGCCGACGAGTGGGACGCCGTGCTGGAGGTGTTCGCTGGGTCGCTCGACGGCACGTTGGTCGACCACCACTGGCGCATACTCGTCGACGCCGGCGGAGATGTGCTCGCGGCGGCCTACTTCGCGCCCGAGCCCTTCGCGGACCGAGTGTGGAACCTGTATTTCATCGCCGTCGACCCCGCGCGGCAAGCTGCAGGTGCTGGAACCACGCTGATCACACACATCGAGGACGAGCTGCGTGCGCGTGGCGAGAATGAGGCGCGGATTCTCATCGTCGAGACGTCCAGCACCGACCAGTATGTTCGAGCCCGTGCCTTCTACCTTGCGCGAGGATTCGACGAAGAGGCCAGGATCCGTGAGTACTACGGCCCCGGGGACGACAAGGTCGTGTATTGGAAAGCTCTCTAGTCCGTATCTGGTGAATTGCGGAGCCAGAGGACGATCGCGGCGAGCGTGAGCTCGGTGCGGTAGTAGGCGGCTCGTTTGGTGAAACGCGTGGCCAGGGCACGGAACTGCTTGAGCCGGTTGAAGCAACGCTCCACCACGTTGCGGCCCTTGTATGCCTCCGAGTCGAAGACCGGTGGCCGCCCGCCCGCCGATCCCTTGCGGAGCCGGTTGGCGGCGTGGTCCTTCTTCTCCGGGCTGATCAGCCGGATGCCGCGGGCCCGCAGAGCGCGGCGGGTCGAGGGACTGGAGTAGGCCTTGTCCGCCAGCACCCGGTCGGGTCGCTTGCGGGGCCGGCCGGGCCCGTCGCGTTTCACGCTGACCTGGTCCAGCAAGGGCAGCAGCTGCGGGTTGTCGCCGGCCTGCCCGGGGGTAAGGATCACGCTCATCGGCAGCCCACGGCCGTCGGTCGCGAGGTGGATCTTGGAGGTCAGACCTCCCCGCGACCGGCCGATCGCCTCATCAACGACCGCGAGCTGTTCGACCCACCCGGTCGTGCAGCCCCTTTTTTCCGGGCACCAGCGGCGTGCTGGTGGGCCCGGACGTTGGTGGAGTCGATCGAGAAGGTCCACTCCAGGGTGCCGATCGAGTCGTCCTTGACGATCACGTGGTCCAGGATCTGCTCCCAGGTGCCGTCCTTGGTCCAGATCCGCAGGCGTTCGTGCAGCGTCTTCCACGGCCCGTACTTCTCGGGCACGTCCCGCCACGGCGCCCCGGTGCGTAGCCGCCACAGGATCCCGTTGATCACCTGCCGGTGATCACGCCACCGACCACCCCGACGCCCCTCCGCCGAGGGGAGCAGAGGCTCGATCCGCGCCCAGGCCGTATCCGTCAGCTCACCACGCCCAACACCCACAAACCAGACATTACCAACGCTGTGACCAGGCCATTCACAGGACAGGCCCTAGGGCGGTCTCCTAACCCAGCGGTGAGCTGGGCGGCAGACTCGCGGCCGTGAGTCGTTTCCGGGTCCTTACGCACGAGCAGTGGGAGCTGATCGAGCCCTTGCTGCCGTCGAACGCGGGCAAGGTCGGGCGCCCGTTCGGAGGCACCGTGCGGTCGTGGAGGGGATCGCCTACCGGTATCGGACTGGGATCCCGTGGCGGGACCTGCCTCGTGAGGCGTTCGGGCCGTGGCAGACGGTGTGGAAGCGGCACAAGAAGTTTGCCGACGACGGCACCTGGGACCGGGTCCTGGCCCAGCTGGTGGCCGAGGCGGACGCGTCCGGCGAGATCGACTGGACCGTGTCGGTGGACTCGACGATCAACCGGGCTCACCAGCACGCGACGAACACGACTCGCCCGGAGCAAGACACAGGGGGCGACGTCGAATCACAAGAACCGCGGGGACCGCGTCGTCAACAGTGAACCCGCAGGTCACGGCATCGGCCGATCACGCGGCGGGCTGACGAGCAAGATCCACCATGCAGTCGACGGGCGCGGCCGCCCTCTCGCCGTCGTGGTGACGCCCGGGCAGTCGCATGACGGGCGTGCGCTCGAGCTGGTGCTCGCCGGCATCTGGGTACCGCGACTGGGCGCAGGGCGTCCTCGAACGACACCGGACACGGTGCTCGGGGACAAGGGGTACTCGTCGCGCGGCAATCGAGCGATGCTTCGGCGGCGCGGGATCAAGGTTGTGATCCCAGAGCCGTCCGACCAGCAAGCGAACCGGAAGCGACGAGGCGCACGAGGCGGTCGCCCGCCGAAGCTCGACCGGGAGACCTACAAGCGGCGCAACGTCGTCGAGCGATCCTTCAACCTGCTCAAGCAATGGCGCGGCCTGGCCACCCGCTACGACAAGCACGCCATCGTCTACCGCGCCGGCGCCGTCCTGGCCGCGATCCTCACCTGGCTGCGCAAGTCCTAAGCAAGGAAGCCGTCGACATCCGGCACGTCGGTATGAATGGTGCAAATCGCTGGCGCAACTCTGCCACGTCAGGCATTGGAGGCAGGTCGATAGGCAGCACGTCTCGACACAAGGGCCGGCGCTCATCGAACCGCTCGGGTGCACCGGTTCGAGGTCGACGCGATCGGCGCTAGGTTTCCGCCATGGGTTCCGGTAAGGCTCGACGCGTGATCGTCACTTCGCTCGAAGTGCTCGTGCACGTGCTCTTGGCAAGCGTGGCGGTCGTTGCCGTGGGGTCCGGGCTCTCCGGGACGGTCAACAGCTGGCGAGCCCAGCACGACGGCGAGGTCGGCACGTTCACGCCGGTCGAGCAGCACTGCAATCTGATCCGCGGTGCCACGCTCTGCAACTGGACCGGCACGTGGGAGTCCGACGCTGGGGACCGCGTCGTCAAGGACGTCCTCCTAGACGAAGACCTCGGCACGGTAGAAGGCGATCCGCCACCTGATCCGGTCCATCCGGTGCTCCACCACGACGCCTACTCAGATCCTCAAATCGTCTACCGGCCAGGTGATCGCACCTGGCTCCTGGCCCCGGCGGTCACCGCTGCCCTGCTCGGAGCGTCCGGATACTTCGCCTGGAAGATGCACCGGTGGTCGCGACGACACCGGCTCGACGTTCGCGGTGGCCGGTCTCGGCCCGAGAGGCTTCGCTCGAGGGTTCGTGCGTCCCCGCGATGAGGCCATTGCGGAACCTCGTTGGGAGACATGACCTAGAGGAGGCGTGGCGGTTCATTCCGGTCTGTGCGGGTGTTTGCCAGCCAAAATACCCTCCCTCGTTGTCGCCGCCGGGAATGTCGGCCGCAGCGGCCATCCAGCTCGGGCGAGCCGGGTGACGGCGCGGCGATGTCTCGCAGGGCGCGGTCGATGTCGGGTACCGACCCGGCGTTGCCTCCGAGGAGCTGGAGGCGAACGAGGTTGTCGGCAGAGAACCGGCGGACTTCGGTCTCCTTCTACCTGGGCGGCAGCCCGTGAACCGTCAACTCCCGCGCGCGGGCATCCCGTGCGAGGCGCGCGTCGAAGGTGGCGAGCGCCACGGCGAGGTGTTCGGCAGTGGCCAGGACGCAGGCATCGGGCATCTTGAGCGAGGTGGTCGCCCGGACGAGTGCGAGGGCCTCCGGGGAGGGCTCGCCCGCGGGAGAGAGCTGGAAGCCGGCGGCGGTGAGCCGCTCCCGCACCTGGGCGTGCGCACCCTCCCTCGCGGGTCCGACGAGAACTTCAGCCATCGTCAGGGAGTGCAGGACGATGCCGTCGAGGCCGTGCTCGAGGATGATGCGGGTGGCGTCCCGGTGATGGACGTGTCCAGGGTTCGACGCGGCGATCACGAGGTTCGCGTCAGCGACGATCACTCGTCCCACCCCGAGCGGACGTCCTTGAGATATCCGTCGGGGTAGTAGTCGGCGAGCGTGGGCAGTGCCTCCACGGCCCGCCGGTGCTCGTCGTGATCGACGGCCTCCTCACGCTCGACGGCCGAGGCTCCCTCTTCGATCAGTCGCGTGAGCAGTCTGGTGGCCGGCTGGCCGGGCCATCGACGGCGCGCGACGGCCAGGGCGTGCGCGACGGACTCGGTCTCCGTGATCGCGTGCCGTGGCTTGACAGTGGGCATGCCATCGAGAGTAACACCGGAGGGCAGGGTGTCACACCGACGGTGCCGTCCCGCTCTGTCGCATCGCGACGATCTCGGTGACGAGCGCGAGCAGGTCGTCCACGTCGTCGCCCCGGCGCGGCGCCCGGAAGGTGAGTCCCTCCGCGTCGTCGCCACCCGACGTCGGGCCGCCCGCCGACGCGTCGTCGGTCGCGCTCGGGTCCAGGACCGCGCCGTCGAAGGCCGCGTGCGCGTAGAGGCCGTCGCTGATGAGGACGACGGCGCGCGCGACGACCGGGTCGCCGACCTCGTCGAGAACGGCTCGCGTCCAGGCGTCGTGCGCGCCGTCGAGCGCGGCGCGGGCACGGGGATAGGCGCCCTGCGCGAGCCGTGAGACGGCGAGGTAGACGAGCTCGAACTCGCCGTCGACGACGGTCGACGTGCGCAGCAGGTAGTCGACCGGGCCGGCGGGTGCCGCACGCATCACGGCGACGTCGGCGTCGGTGAGCTCCTGCAGGTGGTCGACCAGACCGTCGACGAGCGCGTCCTTCGACCCGAAGTGGTAGAGCAGGCCGCCCTTGGAGACACCGGCGCGCTCGGCCACGGCCTCGAGCGTCGCGGCGCGCTCGCCGTGCTCGACGAGGAGAGCGGCGAACGCGCGCAGGACCTTGGCACGGGCGGCGGGAGGGGGTGGCATGTCGTCGAGGGTAGTCGCGGCAGGTCGACGACGTCCTCGTCGGGCGGGCAGGCGGGCGAGCGGTCGTCGGACGGCGGGTGGTGCGGAGCGTCACAGCCGTCCCGGGATGACGGAGGAGGTGCGAGCGCGTTACTGTACCGTCTGGACGGTTCGGAAGTTCGGCGCCATCGCGCCGCCCCGGCCGTCCGCTGTCGTGGAAGGACCTCGTCGTGACGGCGACCCAGCTCAACCGCCCCGCGATCCGCCCGGACGCCCCCACTGCACCCGCGCCCGGCGCGGCGCGCCGGTGGCTCGCGCTCGCGGTGCTCATGCTCCCCGTGCTGCTCGTGTCGATCGACAACACGGTGCTCAGCTTCGCGCTGCCCCAGATCTCCGAGGCGCTGCGTCCCACGGGGACGCAGCTGCTGTGGATCATCGACATCTACCCGCTCGTGCTCGCCGGCCTGCTCGTGCCGATGGGCTCCTTCGCCGACCGCATCGGACGGCGCCGCCTCCTGCTCGCCGGTGCGGTGGGCTTCGCCGCGGTGTCCGTCGTCGCGGCCTACGCCCCGAGCGCGGAGGCGCTCATCGCGACGCGTGCGGGCCTCGGGTTCTTCGGCGCGATGCTCATGCCGTCGACGCTCTCGCTCCTGCGCAACGTCTTCACCGACCGCGAGGAACGGCGTCTCGCCATCGCGATCTGGGCCGCCGGGTTCGCCGCGGGCTCGGCGCTCGGCCCGATCGTCGGCGGGTTCCTCCTCGAGCACTTCTGGTGGGGCTCGGTCTTCCTCCTCGCCGTCCCCGTCCTCGCCCTGCTCCTCGTCCTCGCGCCGCTCTTCGTGCCCGAGTCGCGCGACCCGGCCCCCGGTCGGGTCGACGCGTGGTCGATCCTCCTCGTCATGGCGACGATGACCCCGATCGTCTACGGGATCAAGACGCTCGCGAAGTCCGGGGTGAGCGGGCTCGCGCTGGCGAGCGTCGCCGTCGGGCTCGTGGCTGGGACCTTGTTCGTGCGGCGTCAGCTGCGTCGTCCGGACCCGATGCTCGACGTGCGCCTGTTCACGCGCGGCGCGTTCAGCGGCGCCGTGCTGGTCAACCTGCTCTCGGTGTTCTCGCTCGTCGGCTTCCTGTTCTTCGTGTCGCAGGACGTGCAGCTCGTGCTCGGGCTGTCGCCCATGCAGGCGGGGATCGCGCTGCTGCCGGGGCTCGTGCTCATGGTCGTCGCCGGGCTCGGCGTGGTGAAGGTCGTCCGACGCGTGCGCCCGGCGCGGGTCGTCGCCGTCGCGCTGCTGTTCTCCGCGGCGGGCTACGCGATCGTCGCGGCAGGGGCGGGGGAGAGCACGCTCGCGCTGCTCGTCGTCGCGTTCGTCGTGCTGTCGTTCGGCGTCGGCGCGGCCGAGACCGTGTCCAACGACCTCATCGTGTCCTCGGTGCCCGCCGAGAAGGCGGGCGCGGCGTCCGCGATCTCCGAGACGGCCTACGAGGTCGGCGCCGTGCTGGGCACGGCGGTGCTCGGCAGCATCCTCACCGCGTCGTACCACGCGAACGTGGTCGTCCCCGCGGGAGTGCCCGCGGCGGACGCGGCCGCTGCGGCCGAGACCCTCGGGGGAGCGACGCAGGTGGCCGGCACGCTGCCCGCCGGGCAGGCCCAGGCCCTGCTCGACTCGGCGCACGCCGCGTTCGGCAGCGGCGTCGGCGTGACGTCGCTCATCGGCGTCGTGCTCATGCTCGTCGCTGCGGGTGTGGCGCTCGTCACGTTGCGCGGCGCACGGGCCTGATCGGGCTCGACGCGTTGGCGAGGCGGCGGCGGATCCGGAAGGGTGGGCGGTGATGAGCACCCCGCACCGCACCCCACCCCGCTGGGTCCGCTGGACCCTGGGCATCGTCGCCGCTCTCGTGCCGTGCGTCGTCTGGGGGGTCACGACGGCGACCGCCGAGCGCAGCCTCGGCCCGCACGAGGCGACGTACGAGGTGACGACCGACGGGCTCGTCGTCGTCGACCTCGGTCCCCTCGGGACGCTGCAGATCGAGTCGCCGCTGCCGCTGGGCCTCGGCGCCGACGTCACGGTCCAGGAGATCCCGGCGGACCTCACCGCCGTCGGGCAGGCCGACACGCTCGAAGGGCTGTCGCAGGACCTCGAGGACTACCTGCGGTTCTTCGGCGGACCCCAGGAGACCATCGGCTCGGTCGCGCGGGCGCTCGTCGTCGACGCGCTGCGCCGCACCGGCTTCGCGATCCTCGTCGTGGCCGCGGGCGGCGCAGGCCTGTACGCGCTGCTCGGTGCGGCGCGGCGTCGGGAGCTCACGGCGGTCACCGCGCCCCGGACGTTCGAGATCACCGCGAGCGTCGTCCTGGTGGGCCTCGTCGCCGCGTCCCTGTCGTCGAGCGACCCGGCTGCGTCGGGCAGCGAGGGTCGGCCCGCGTCCGCGGTGTTCGCGGGCACGCCGCTCGAGGGCGCGCGCATCACGGGACGCCTCGCCGGCGTCGTCGACACCTACGGCTCGCTCGTCCTCGACTTCTACCGCGAGAACGAGGACTTCTACGCCGAGGCGGACGACAACCTCGTCACCGCCTGGGACCGGCGGCAGACCGTCCAGCGGCTCAACGCCGCCGCAACCGAGCGCAGCGCGCGGGCCGACGGCGAGCGTGCCGTCGCGACGATCGCGCCGGACAGCGAGCCGACCGACTCCCCGGCCGACGAGCCGACCGACTCCCCGGCCGACGAGCCGACCGACTCCCCGGCGGACGAGCCGACCGACGAGGCGACGGACGCCCCGGCCGACGACGCGCCGTCGGCGGGGACCACGACGTCGCCGGAGCCGGCGGCCGAGGAGGACCTCGTCACCCTCGTCGTCATCTCCGACCTGCACTGCAACGTCGGGATGGCGCCGCTGATCCGCACGGTCGTCGAGGGCTCGGGCGCGAGCGTCGTGCTCAACGCCGGGGACACGACGATGAACGGGACCGCGGTGGAGTCGTTCTGCGTCGACGCCTTCGCGGACGCCATCCCGAACGGCGTGACGACGGTCGTCGCGGACGGCAACCACGACAGCGTCGAGACGTCCGCGCAGGAGCGTGGCCGCGGCCAGGTCGTGCTCGACGGAGAGGTCGTCGAGGTCGAGGGGATCCGCATCCTCGGGGACCGCGACCCGCTCGAGACCCGGCTCGCCGCCGCCGCGCAGCCCGCGCGCGAGGAGACGCCCGAGGAGTACGCGGCACGGCTCGCCGAGACCGCGTGCGCGGAGCAGGAGGACGGCGACGGGATCGACCTGCTCATGATCCACACGCCGCGCATGGGCAACGACGCGATCGAGTCGGGCTGCGTGCCGAACCAGATCTCCGGGCACATGCACACGCGGTCCGGGCCGGAGCGGATGGGCGGCGGGGTGCGGTACGTGAGCGGGAGCACCGCCGGAGCCGTGAAGGACCAGCTGCGCGTGGGACCGCTCAAGGGGACGGCGGAGATGACCGTGCTGCGCTTCGACCCGCAGCAGCGCCGGATCCTCGACTGGCAGCTCGTGCGGGTCGGCACGGACGCGTCGGCGACGGTCTGGCCGCGCCTCGCGTGGCCGGCCCCCGCGGAGCCCGCCCCGGCCGCGGAGGAGTGAGACCGCACGTGCGCGTCGCTGGCGCCGGGCCGACACGAGTCGCGGCAGGATGGGGCTCATGAGCAGGTCCACGCGCTGGGTCGTCGTCACCGTCGTCCTGGCGCTCGTCGTGCTCCTGCTCGCCCCGTTCGTCTACAGCGAGCTCACCGAGGGCCGCACGCCGCCGCCGCTGGGACTGCAGACGCCGGGGGAGACGTCGCCCGCCGTCGAGTCTCCGGCGCCGGGGCCGTTCGACGTCGACGGGCGTTGGGTCGTCGGTCCGGGCTCGGCGGCGGGGTTCCGCGCCGAGCGCCTCGGCGTCCCGCGGGACGAGGAGACGGTCGTCGGCAGCACGCAGGACGTGACCGGTGCGGTGGACGTCGTGTCGGGCGAGGCGACGTCGTCGCGCATCGAGGTCGCGACCGCGACCCTCACGACCGGGGACGCCGTCGAGGACGCGCTCCTGCGGCGCGTGCTCGAGGTCGACGTCTACCCGACATCGGTCTTCGCCCTCACGACACCCCTCGACGTGACCGCGGTCGAGGACGCGCCCGGGCCCGTGCTGCTCGAGGCGAGCGGGACCCTGACCCTGCGCGACGTCACCGAGCCCGTGACCGTCGCCCTCGAGGTCCAGCGCTCGGGCGACGGGCTGCAGGTCGACGGCGCGATCGCCGTCCGGTTCTCCGACTACGGCATCGGCGCCCCGCAGCTCGCGCCGGTCGAGGTGCGCGACGAGGGCACGGTCGAGGTCAGCCTCGCCCTGTCCCGCTCCTCGGGCTGACCGCGGCCGGTCGCCGTGGCCTAGGGTGGTCGCGTGGACCGCCCCGACGACCTCACACCCGTGGCCCAGGACTATCTCAAGGTCGTCTGGTCCGCCCAGGAGTGGTCCGACGAGCGCGTCACCACCAAGCTCCTCGCCGAGCGGATGGGCGTCGGGGCGTCGACCGTCTCGGAGACCGTGCGGCGCCTGAGCGCCCAAGGGCTGCTCGAGCACGCGCCGTACGGGGCGATCGCCCTCACCGAGCGGGGGCGGCTGCTCGCGCTCGCGATGGTGCGCCGGCACCGGCTGCTCGAGACCTACCTCGTCTCGGAGCTCGGGTACGGGTGGGACGAGGTCCACGACGAGGCCGAGGTGCTCGAGCACGCCGTCTCGGACCTCCTCGTCGAGCGCATCGACGCCCGTCTCGGCCGGCCCACGCGGGACCCGCACGGCGACCCGATCCCGAGCGCCGACGGCGTGGTCGTGCGCCCGCCCGCCGTGCCGCTCGGGGATCTCGTCGCGGGGGACGAGGGCGTCGTCGTGCGGATCTCCGACGCCGACCCGGACGTCCTGCGCTACCTCGCCGAGCTGGGTGTCGGGCTGGACACGCGCGTCGCGGTCACCGAGCGCCGCGAGTACGCGGGCACGCTGACGCTCGCCTGGTCGGGTGCGGGTGCGGGTGCGGGCGCCGGTTCGACGGCGCCGTCGCAGCTCGGTCTGCGCGCGGCCGGGCACGTGTGGGTCGTGCGCGAGACGGCCGTCTCCGCCTAGACTGACCACCTCACCACCCTCCTCGTCGTCGATGTCGCCGACAGCGATCGAATCGATTCGACCGCCCTACCCGACCGCATCCACCCGACCACCTCGACGACCCCGGGAGAACCATGACCGCATCGCGGACCGGGCCCGCGCTCCTCGCGCTCGCCCTGGGCGGCTTCACCATCGGCACCACCGAGTTCGCCACGATGGGCCTGCTCTCCGACATCGCGACCGACCTCGACGTGTCGATCCCCACCGCAGGGCACGCGATCACGGCGTACGCAGTCGGCGTCGTCGTCGGGGCGCCGCTGCTCACGGTCCTCGCGGCCCGCATGCCGCGCAAGACGCTGCTCCTCGCGCTCATGGGCTTCTACGCCGTCGCGAACGTGCTGTCCGCGACCGCGGGCAGCATCGAGACGCTCGTCGCGGGGCGGTTCCTCGCCGGGATGCCTCACGGCGCGTTCTTCGGCGTGGGGGCGGCCGTCGGGGCGGCGGTCGTGGGCCCGGGGCGGCGGGGCCACGCGGTCGCGATGATGATGACGGGCCTCACCGTCGCGAACGTCGTCGGCGTGCCGCTGTCGACCTACGTCGGGCAGCAGCTCGGGTGGCGCGCCGCGTTCGTCCTGGTGGGCGTCCTGGGCCTGGCCACGCTCGGAGCGCTCTGGCGGCTCGTCCCCGCCGGCGCGGGGCACGAGGCGTCGAGCGCGCGCCGCGAGCTCGCCGCGCTGCGCAACGCACCGCTGTGGATCGGCTTCGTCGCCGCGTCGATCGGGTTCGGCGGCATGTTCGCCGTCTACTCGTACGTCGAGCCGACGATCACCCGGGTGACGGGTCTCGCGACGGGGGCGGTCCCGGTCGTCCTCGCGGTCTTCGGCGTCGGGATGACGGTCGGCACGCTGGTCGGCGGCAGGCTCGCCGACCGTTCGGTGATGCGCACCGTCTATCTCGGGTTCGTGTCGACCGCGGCCGCGCTCGTGCTCTTCGCGCTCACCGGCGAGCATCCCGTCCCGGCGGTGCTCGCGCTCTTCCTGCTCGGCGTCACCTCGCAGGTGCTCGGTCTCTCGCTCCAGACGCGCCTCATGGACCTCTCGCCGTCCGCCCCGTCGCTCGGTGCGGCGCTGTGCCACTCCGCGCTCAACGTCGGCAACGCCAACGGCGCGTTCCTCGGCGGGCTCGTCATCGCGGCCGGCTGGGGCTACCTCGCTCCCGCGTGGACGGGCGTGGCGCTCACGCTCGCCGGCCTCGCGATCATCCTGGCGTTCGGTCGCCGCCCGGCTGGCGTCGTCGTCGCCACCCTGCCCGACGACGCCCGGTCACCCGCCGTGGACCAGGTCACCACGCCGAGCGAGAACCTGGGCAGCGCGAGGTAGAACCGTGGTGTCGCGAGGCGGGCCCAGGCTCTCCGTCGGCGGACCGCGGTTGTCCCTCGGAGCTCACAGCCGCGTCCCAGCGAGTCGCGATAGGTTGTGCGCACCGCGCCGTCGGCGCGACCACGACGGTCCGGCGCGAGCCGGCGACCCACGAGGAGCGTCCCCGTGAGCAAGAGCGCCCCTGTCGACGCGACGGACGAGTCCGGCCCCGACGAGCTCGAGCGGCTGCAGCCCGACGGACCGCGCCCGATGAGCGCGCGCACGATCGGCTGGTTGCTCGTCGTCCTGGGGGCGATCGGCTTCTTCGCCTCCGCCGACCTGACCGTCGAGCGCTACCTGACGCTGATCGACCCCGACCACGCCCTGTCCTGCACGCTCAGCGTGTTCGTGGACTGCGGCCCGGCCATGGGGTCCTGGCAGGGGTCGCTCCTCGGGTTCCCGAACCCGTTGCTCGGGATCGCGGGCTTCTCGGTCGTCATCACGACCGGCGTCGTCGTCCTGGCGGGGGCACGACTCCCGCGCTGGTACTGGCTGTCGCTCCTCGCCGTGACGACGCTCGCGCTCGCGTTCATCGTCTTCCTCGTCTGGACGAGCCTGTACTCCCTCGTGCGCCTGTGCCCGTGGTGCATGGTCGTGTGGGCCGTCGTCCTGCCGCTGTTCTGGTACCAGGTGGTCCACGCGGTGCAGGAGGGCTTCCTGCCCGCGAGCGACGGCGTGCGCCGGACGATCGTCGGCAACCGGCACCTGTTCCTCGCGATCGGCTACGTGGCGCTCGTCGCGTGGGTCTTCCTGGTCATGGGCCAGTACATCCTCACGAGCTTCTGAGCGGTCCTCAGCGCCAGGCCGGCTGGTCCGGGGCGCTGTCCTGCGGCCCGCCCTGGCTGCCGTACGCGGGGGCCGGTGCGGCCGACGCCTGGTGCGCGGACTGCGACGTCGCGCCGGGCTGGCCCGCTGGGATCGGCGAGACGACGACGGCCGTCCCGTACGCGCACACCTCGGAGAACGACTGCGCGATCTCGCCCGTGTCGAACCGCATGCCGACGACGGCGTTCCCGCCGCGCCGCTGCGCCTCCTGGACCATGCGGTGCATGACCTCCTGGCGCGACTCGTACACGAGCTGCGTGTACTCCTTGACCTCTCCGCCGCCGATCGCGCGGAACCCCGCGACGAAGTTGGCGCCGATGTTGGCGCTGCGCACGGTCAATCCCATCACCTCGCCGAGGACGGCGTCGATGCGGTACCCGGGGACCTCGTTGGTCGTCACCACGATCACGCGCACATCCTGCCACGGTGCAGCCGGTCGGGGGACCGCCGTCGGGCACGCGGGCGGTCGGTAGAATCGGCCGCGTGACCACCCCTGACACCACCGAGATCACGCACGCCTCCGGCCAGCCCGCCTTCCGGTACACCCCGGCGCTCGCGGAGCAGATCGAGCTCAAGTGGCAGGAGCTGTGGGAGCAGCGCGGCACGTTCTTCGCCGCGAACCCGACGGGTGACCTCACCGACGGCGAGGGGAACGCCCCCGACGGCGGGAGCCCGTACTTCATCATGGACATGTTCCCGTACCCGTCGGGGGCGGGGCTGCACGTCGGGCACCCCCTCGGGTACATCGCGACCGACGTCGTCGGGCGCTTCCGGCGCATGTGCGGCGACAACGTGCTGCATGCTCTGGGCTACGACGCGTTCGGCCTGCCCGCCGAGCAGTACGCGGTGCAGACGGGCCAGCACCCGCGCACGACGACCGAGGCCAACATCCTCAACATGCGCCGTCAGCTGCGCCGCCTGGGCCTCGCGCACGACTCGCGTCGCTCGTTCGCGACGATCGACCCCGAGTACGTGCGCTGGACGCAGTGGATCTTCCTGCAGATCTTCGACTCCTGGTACGACCCGGACGCGGAGCCGGTCGACGGGGTCACCGGTCGGAAGGGTCGCGCACGGCCGATCGCCGAGCTCGAGGCCGAGTACGCGGCCGGGTCTCGCCCCGTGCCCGGTGGCGTCGACGGCGTCGAGGAGGGCGCGGACTGGGCGTCCCTGTCGGACGTGCAGCGCCGCGCGGTGATCGACCCGCAGCGCCTCGCGTACGTCGACGAGTCGCCGGTGAACTGGGCCCCCGGACTCGGGACCGTGCTCGCGAACGAGGAAGTCACCTCGGACGGCCGCTCGGAGCGCGGCAACTTCCCGGTCTTCCAGCGCAGCCTGCGCCAGTGGAAGATGCGCATCACGGCGTACGCGGACCGCCTGGCAGACGACCTGGATCTCATCGACTGGCCCGAAAAGGTCACGGCGATGCAGCGCAACTGGATCGGTCGCAGCGAGGGCGCTCTGGTGCGCTTCGCGGTGCTCGGCAGCGCGGACGGCGCCAACGACGCCGCCGCGGAGTCGGGGACGCAGGTCGAGGTCTTCACGACGCGCCCGGACACGCTGTTCGGCGCAACGTTCATGGTGGTCTCGCCCGAGCACCCGCTGCTCGACGAGGTCCCTGCGCACTGGCCGGACGGGACGTCGTCGGCGTGGACGGGCGGGCACCGCTCGCCGGTCGAGGCCGTCGCCGCCTACCGGCGCGAGGCCGCGGCGAAGACCGCCGTCGAGCGTCAGGCCGACGCGGGGAAGAAGACCGGCGTCTTCACGGGCCACCTCGCGGTCAACCCGGTCAACGGTGCGACGATCCCCGTCTTCACCGCCGACTACGTCCTCATGGGTTACGGCACCGGCGCGATCATGGCCGTCCCCGGGGGCGACGAGCGCGACTTCGCGTTCGCGGAGGCGTTCGGGCTGCCGGTCGTGCACACCGTCCGACCCGCCGAGGGGTTCCCCGAGGACTTCACGGGCGCGTGGACGGGCGACGGCGAGATCGTGGCGTCGTCCAACGACGAGGTGTCGCTCGACGGGCTCGACGTGCTGGCCGCCAAGCGGACGATCACCGAGTGGCTCGTCGCGAAGGGACTCGGCGAGGGCACCACGACCTACCGCCTGCGCGACTGGCTGTTCAGCCGCCAGCGCTACTGGGGCGAGCCGTTCCCCATCGTGTGGGACTCGAACGACCAGCCGGTCGCGATCCCGGACGCGATGCTGCCCGTCGACCTGCCCGACGTGCCCGACTACGCGCCGCGCACGTTCGAGCCCGACGACGCCGGGTCCTCGCCCGAGGCGCCGCTCGGTCGCAACGACGAGTGGGTGAACGTCACGCTCGACCTGGGCGACGGGCCGCAGCAGTACCGCCGCGACACCAACACCATGCCCAACTGGGCGGGGTCGTGCTGGTACTACCTGCGCTACCTCGACCCGACGTGGACCGGTTCGACAGCGGGCGGGTCGGAGGACGGCGGTGCGGCGACCGACGGTGCCGCGACCGGCGCTGACGGGCCCACCGTGGTCGACCCCGAGCTCGAGCGCTACTGGATGGGTCCGGAGCACAACCCGACCGCCGGGCGCGCGGGCGGCGTCGACCTGTACGTCGGCGGCGTGGAGCACGCGGTGCTGCACCTGCTCTACGCACGGTTCTGGCACAAGGTCCTCTACGACCTGGGGCACGTGTCGAGCATCGAGCCGTTCCACCAGCTCTTCAACCAGGGCTACGTCCAGGCGTACGCGTTCACCGACGCCCGCGGCCAGTACGTGCCCGCCGCCGAGGTCATGGAGGAGCCCGCGTCGGACGGCTCGGGCGAGGTCGTGTACCGCTGGAACGGCGAGGTCGTGCAGCGCGAGTACGGCAAGATGGGCAAGTCGCTGAAGAACGTCGTCACGCCCGACGACATGTACGCCGAGTACGGCGCCGACACCTTCCGCGTCTACGAGATGTCGATGGGTCCGCTCGACCTGTCGCGCCCGTGGGAGACGCGCGCCGTCGTCGGGTCGCAGCGTTTCCTGCAGCGGCTGTGGCGCAACGTCGTCAGTGAAGACACGGGGGAGACGACCGTCTCGGACGAGCCTGCGTCGCCCGAGACGCTGCGCGCCGTCCACCGCGCCATCGCGGACGTGCGGGTCGAGATGGAGCACATGCGCCCCAACACGGCGATCGCGAAGCTCATCACGCTGAACAACCACCTCACGTCGCTCGACCGCGTGCCGCGCGAGGCCGTCGAACCGCTCGTGCTCATGACGGCGCCCGTCGCGCCGCACCTCGCGGAGGAGCTCTGGGAGCGCCTGGGCCACGAGAGCTCGCTCGCGCACGCGCCGTTCCCGACGGCCGACCCGCAGCACCTCGTCGAGGACACCGTCACGTGCGTCGTGCAGGTCAAGGGGAAGGTCCGCGGCCGGCTCGAGGTGCCGCCGTCGATCTCCGAAGCCGACCTGGAGGCAGCCGCGCTCGCCGAGCCGAACGTCGTGCGCGCGATCGACGGCGCCGAGGTCCGCAAGGTGATCGTCCGCGCCCCGAAGCTGGTCAACATCGTCGTCTGACCCACTCGCTGAGTGCTGGGTATTTGTCGTCGTCGGCCGATCGCGACGACAAATACCCAGCACTCAGCGCTCTCAGGCCAGGAGACGACGGCGTGCCCTCGCCGCTCGCACCCGGCTCACCAGACGTTCTGGGTGGCGGATCACGTCGTCGGCGGTCGCCGTGATGATGATCCAGCCCGCGTCCTCCAGCCGCTGCCGCCGCTCCACGTCGCGCCGCCATGTCGCCGGGTCGGTGCGGTGGATGTCGCCGTCGTACTCGATCGCGATGCGGAGCTCGGGGTACGAGAGGTCGGGGAGGGCGAGGAACCGCCCAGAGGCGTCGAGGGCGGGCCGGTTGACCTGCGGGCACGGCAGACCGGCCTGGACGAGGAGCAGCCGTGCCCTCGTCTCCATGCTCGAGTCGGTGCCTGGCCGCAGCAGGTCGATCGCGAGGCGGCATCTCGTCAGCCCTCGCATCTTGTACGTCCGCTCCATGAGGCGACGCAGGTCGTGCACCGTGGTCCGGGGATTCGTGCGCCGCATCATCGCGTCCCCGAGCACGACGACGGCGTCGGGTGGGAGCGCGTGGGCGAGATGGAGCCACGTCTGCGCTGGGGACGTGACGCGCAGCCCGTCGACGTGGACGACGTCGAGACGTTCCTGCCCGCAGAAGTGCGATGTCACGGCGGCCCGCTGCGGTCGAGCACCGCGACGCGGCACCACCACATGGATCCGGTCGTCGTGCTCGAGCTGCCACGGCACCTCGACACCGAGAAGCCGGAGCGCCGTCGTCCGCGCGAACGCGGTGGTCCCGTCGAGCTTGCGCGCGATCGCCTGGCAACGGTCCACGAGGGTGGCGCCGACGTCGTCGATCCGGACTCCCGACGTCGGAGCGAGCATCGACGGCCCACGCAGGATGCCGGGCGACACCCCCTGGGCCAACGCTTCGGACGTGGTGAGGATCCTGGAGTCCATGCGCCGAGGATGGTGACTCGCAGACGTCTGCGGGCCCGAATGCCGAGAACTGTGGACAACCGTCGCTGAGTGCTGGGTATTTGTCGTCAGGAGTCGGTCGGAACGACAAATACCCAGCACTCAGCAGACGGTCAGCGGCGGCGGGTGCCGAAGATCGTGCGCGTGAGCTCACGGCCGAGCTGCGTGCCCGCCGAGCGCAGGAACGCGTCCAGCGGGTTCGACGCACGCGACCCGCCCGACCGGCCCTCTGACCCGCCCGACCGGCCCTCTGACCCGCCGGAACCCGTCCCGCCCGTGCCCGAGCGGGCCTTCTCGGCGTCGCGCTCGAGCTTTGCGCGCATCTTCTCGAGCTCCGCCTGTTCCGTGCGCGCCGTGCGCTCGGCCTCCTTCGCCGCCTGTTTCGCGACCTTCTCCTGCGTCGCCGCCTCGACCTCGGCCGCCTCCTCGGCGGCGCGCGCCGCCGCCTGCTCCTGGACGCGCAGCTGCAGCAGCTCGAACGCGGACTCGGCGTCGACCGGCACCCCGTAGCGCGCCTGCGCAGGTGACGCGGCGACGACCGCCTCGAGCACGTCCGACGGCGCCGGGTCCATCGAGGACTGCGGCGCCCGGACCCGCGTCCACGCGACCGGCGTCGGCGCGCCGTTCTCGCTGAGCACGGTGACCACGGCCTCGCCGGTGCCGAGCGACTGCAGGAGGCGCTCGAGGTCGTACGGCGAGTGGGGGAAGGTCCGGGCGGCGGCGCGCAGGGCCGCCGCGTCGTCGGGCGTGAACGCGCGCAGCGCGTGCTGCACGCGGTTGCCGAGCTGGGCGAGCACGTCGGCGGGGACGTCCTTGGGGCTCTGCGTCACGAAGAACACGCCGACGCCCTTGGACCGGATCAGCCGGACGGTCTGCACGACCTGCTGGAGGAACTCCTTCGACGCGCCCGTGAACAGCAGGTGCGCCTCGTCGAAGAAGAACACGAGCCGTGGCCTGTCGGCGTCGCCGACCTCCGGCAGCTCCTGGAACAGGTCGGCGAGCAGCCACATGAGGAAGGTCGAGAAGAGCGCGGGCCGGTCCTGGACGGCAGGAAGCTCGAGCGCCGAGATCACGCCTCGTCCGTCCGGTCCCACCCGCAGCAGGTCCGACGTCGCGAACGCCGGCTCGCCGAAGAACACGTCCGCGCCCTGCGCCTGGAGCGCGACGATCTCCCGCAGGATCACGCCGGCGGTCGCGGCAGAGACGCCACCGATGGCCTTGAGCTCGACCCTGCCCTCGTCCGACGTGAGGTACGTGATGGTGGACTGCAGGTCCTTGAGGTCGAACAGCGCCAGCCCCTGCGCGTCGGCCCAGTGGAACACGAGCCCGAGGCTGGACTCCTGGGTCTCGTTGAGCCCGAGCACCTTCGACAGCAGGAGCGGTCCGAAGTCGGTGACCGTGGTCCGGATCGGCACGCCAGTCCCCAGCCCGCCGAGCGTGTACAGCTCGACGGGGAACGCGGTGGGCGCCCAGTCCTGCCCGATCGAGCGCGACCGCTCCACGATCTTCTCGTTCGACGCACCGGGCCGCGTCAGGCCCGACAGGTCGCCCTTGATGTCCGCGAGGAACACCGGGACGCCCGCCGCGGAGAGCCCTTCGGCCATCCCCTGGAGCGTCTTCGTCTTCCCGGTGCCGGTCGCGCCCGCGACGAGTCCGTGCCGGTTGAGCATGCCGAGCGCGAACCCGACCTGGACGTCCGCGCGCGGCACGGGGTCGCCACCGGGCTCACCCTCGAGGAGCGCCCCGAGCGGCAGCGTGCCGCCCTCGGACGCGTACCCCGCGGCCACCTCTGCGGCGTAGCCGCCGAGCGTGCTCGCGCCCGACGTCGCAGCCTCCTCGTCCCCGGCCGTCGCCGGTGCGCGTCCCTCCGTCGCGGCGTGCGCGGTCGGCGGCGCCGGTGCCGGCGCGCCGCCCTCGGTCGCCGGTGCCTCGGGGCCGGGCGTGCCCCGGGCGGCCTCGGCCGCCTCCAGCGCGGCCTGGGCCGCGGCGGCGCGCGCCTCGGCGGCCTCTGCGGCCGCCTGCGCGGCGGCCGCGCGCAGGGCGGCGAGCTCCTGGTCGGTCCGGGCGGCGTCGTCGGGCATGCTCGGATCGTAGGTTCGGCGGCGGCGCACCGCAGCCGGGCCGAGGATGCGGGCGGCCCGCCCGACGCCGTAGGGTGGCGCGGCCATGACCCACGACCACCACGTCCACGTCGTCACCGACTCGACGGCGTCCCTGCCGAGCGACGGCTCGCCGCGCCTGCGCTCGGTGCCGCTGCACGTCGTGGTCGACGACGAGTCGTCCCTCGAGGGCGTGGACATCACCGCCGACGACGTCGCCGCGCGCCTCGGCGAAGGACGCCGCGTCACGACGTCGCAGCCCTCGCCGCGCGCGTTCGCCGACGCCTACGCCGCGGCGGTCGACGCCGGCGCCCGCGCGATCGTGTCCGTCCACCTGTCGGGCGAGCTCTCGGGGACCGTCCACGCCGCGGCCCTCGCGGCGGCAGACGCCCCGGTTCCGGTGCGGGTCGTCGACTCGCGGACGGTGGCGATGGGGCTCGGCTTCGCCGCGAGGGCGGCGGCGGAGGTGGGACTCGAGGGCGCGGACGTCGACACCGTCGCGCGCCGGGCTCTTGCGGTCGCCGACACGAGCCGCGCCGTCTTCCTCGTCGACTCGCTCGACCACCTGCGGCGCGGGGGCCGCCTGAGCGCGGCCTCGGCGGCGCTCGGCACGGTCCTCGGCGTGCGACCGCTGCTCGCGGTGCGGGACGGACGGATCGAGGTCGTCCAGAAGGTCCGGACGAAGGCGGCCGCCGTCGAACGCCTGACGACCGTCGCCGTGGAGTCGGCGGGCCGTCGCCACGCCCCCGTGCTCGCGGTGCACCACGTGGGAGACGACGACGGCGCCCGGCGCCTCGCGTCCGAGCTCACGGCGCGGACAGGGCTCGACGTCACGGTGACGCCGGTGAGCGCCGTCCTCGGGGCTCACGTCGGCCCGGGCGTCCTGGCGGTCGTCGTCGCGGACCTCGCGCCCTAGGTTGCCGGCCGCGCGTCCCGGCTTCCGGGCGCCCGGGCCGTGCACAGGCCCGACGTCGCGCAGTCCCGTCCACAGGCGTCGTCCGGCGAGCCCCGTGCCCCCGTGGATGGTCCATACCGTGCGGGCATGACCACGCCTCGCCACGCCCCGCAGCCTCTCCCGTCCCGGTCGTCGGTCGCCCGGGCCCCGCGCCGCAGCGACGTCGTCGTGCGACAGCGGCTGCGAGCGGTCGCCGGCGGGACCCGGCCGGCGCTCGCCTGGCACCCGGCGACCGAGGCGGTCGAGGTGGTCCCGGTCCCGGGCCCGGAGCCGGAGCCGGAGCCGGAGCATCGCGTCGCGACGGAGCCCGCGCCGGACGGGTGGCTCCCGGTTCGCCCTGGCCCTGCCGGGAGGGAGGACGACCCGTGGCCCGATCGTGCCGCCGCCACGGAGGCCGAGGACAGCACGGCGGCGGAAGCGCTCGGTTTGCGCGCGCGGCGGCGGGCCGCCACGACCGTCGCGCACGCGTACGCCGCGGCGCACGGCCACCCGACGACGCACTCGGGCTTCGCCGCGCTCGACACGCCCGACGAGGCCGGGGAGCGCGGGACCCGGCGGGTGCGGGCCGGGGTTTCGGTGCGCGTCGCCGTCGCGGGTTCCTTGCTCGTCCTCGTCCTCGGCGGGGTGACGGCGGCGCTCACCCTGCGACCCGAGCCGGTGGCCGCGCTCGCCCCGGTGGAGGACGCTCCGGTGCAGGATGCCGGTGAGCCCTCGGGCGAGGCCGGCCCGGCGGCGACGACGGGCGACACGGCGACGACGGACGACACGGCGACGACGGACCACGCCGGTGGCGCGCACGACGACATGACGGGCGCGGGCACGTCGTCCGCCGAGGACCCCTCGGCCGGGAGCGGGACGGCCGTCGTCGTGCACGTCGTGGGACAGGTCGCGACGCCGGGCCTCGTGAGCGTTCCTGCGGGCGCACGGGTCGCGGACGCACTCACGGCGGCGGGCGGGGCGGCGCCTGACGCCGATCTCACCGCCCTCAACCTCGCCCGGACCGTCGTGGACGGCGAGCAGATCGTCGTGCCCCGCCCCGGCGAAGCGGTCGCCGCCGCGCCCTCCACCGCCGGGTCGACCGTGGCCGGGTCGACCGTGGGCGGGTCGACCGCCGGGACGGCACCGGCGGTGCCCGTCGACCTCAACACCGCCGACGCGGCGGCGCTCGACGGCCTCCCGGGCATCGGCCCGGTGCTCGCGGAGCGCATCGTGGCGTGGCGCGACGCCAACGGCCGCTTCACGTCGGTCGACGAGCTCGGGGAGGTCAAGGGCATCGGGCCCGCGATCCTCACCGACCTGCGCGATCTCGTCCGCGTGTGACGGACCTGCGGCTCGCCCCGGCGGCGCTCGCGGCGTGGACCGCGGCCGCGGTCGGCGTCGGAGGAGCGCCCGGTGCTGTCCTGGGAGCGGCGGCGCTCGGGGCGGCGGCCCTCGGTCTGATGTGCCTCGCGGTCCTCGGCCGCGCCGTCGCGGCCAGGAGGACGGCGAGGCTGTCGAACGGCACACGCCGTGTCGGCGCCGCGACCGAGCTCGGCGCCGCGACCGAGCGACGAACGACGAGACCGGACGGGCCGACGCGCGAGCCGGGCCGTCGTGGCGGGATCGTGGGGCAGGCGGTGCTCGTCCTCGCGTGCGTGACGGCGGTGCTCCTCTCGTGCGGTGCCCAGGTGGTCGAGCGCGCCGGGTCGGGGCTCCCCGACCTCGCGCGCGACGGTGCCACGGCGCGCGTCACGGCGACCGTGCGCTCGGCCGTCGTCCCGCGGGCGAACCCGTGGACGGGGCAGGAGGACCGTCGCGAGGTCCGGGTCGAGGCGGTCCGTCTGACGGCGCGCGGCGTCACGACCCCCGCGTCGGGCCCGCTCGTCGTGGCAGGTGGCGGCGGCGCGTGGGACGGCCTCGCCTACGGGGCGACGGTCGAGGCCGTGGGCACGCTGTCCGTCGACGGCGACCGCACGTTCCTCCGTGTCGACGAGGCTCCGCACGTGCTCGAACCGGCCTCGCCACCACTGCGTGCGGTGCACTCGATGCGGCAGGGACTTCTCGACGCCACCGCAGGGCTCTCCCCGCAGGCGCGCGGCCTGGTGCCCGGCGTCGCGGTCGGGGACACGTCGCGCCTCGACCCGGAGCTCGACGAGGCGATGCGCACGACGTCCCTCACGCACGTCACCGCGGTGTCGGGCGGCCACTTCGCGATCATCGTCGCGTGCGTCGCCGCGCTCTGCGTCGCGCTGCGCGCGTCGCGCACGGTCCGCGTGCTCGTCACGGGCGCCGCGATGGCCGGGTTCGTCGTGCTCGTCCATCCGGAGCCGAGCGTGCTGCGCGCGGCCGGGATGGGCGTCGTCGGGCTGACGGGCGTCCTGCTGGGTCGACCCTCGCGGGCGGTCGCGGCGCTCGGGGCAGCCGTCGTGGTTCTCCTGGTGCTCGACCCGTGGCTCGCGCGGTCCTACGGCTTCGTGCTCTCCGTGGCGGCGACCGCGGGCCTCGCCCTCGGCACGACGCCCCTCGCACGCACGATCGCGCCGTGGTGCGGCCGCACGGCGGCGCACGTCCTCGCCGTCCCGGTCGCGGCCCAGGTCGCGTGCGCCCCGATCCTCGTGCTGCTCGAGCCGTCGGTGAGCGTGTACTCCGTGCCCGCGAACCTGGTCGCCGCGCCGGCGCTCGGTCCGGCGACGGTGCTCGGTGTGGTCGCGACGCTCCTGGCGCCGGTCTGGCCCGCGGCGGCGACCGCCGTCGCCGCCCTCGCGGGGATCTTCACGGGCTGGATCGCGGGCGTGGCGGAGGTCTTCGCCGGGCTCCCGGGCGCACGCCTGCCGTGGCCCGGCGGCGTGGGCGGGCTGCTCGTGCTCGCGGCCCTCACGGCGATCGGCCTCACGGTGCTCCTGCGCTCGCGGGTCCTGCGACGTGCCGGGGAGCGGCGCGAGCTGCGGCGAGACCGCCGCCGGCCGTGGCGCAGCCGCCTGCGCGGGCACCTGCGTGCCGTGCGCAGGGCCTCCCTCCCGGCGCTGCTCGCGGGCCTCGCCGGGATCGCCGCGGTGGTCCTCGTCGTCGTGCTCGTGGGGCGCGGGCTGGCGGTCGTCGACGACGGGGTACCGGCCGACTGGGCGGTCGTGGCGTGCGACGTCGGCCAGGGCGACGCGCTCGTGCTGCGCTCGGGTCCGTCGTCGGCGGTGGTCGTCGACGTCGGCCCGCCCGGTGCCGCGGCCGACCGGTGCCTCGACGACCTCGATGTCGACCGGGTCGACCTGCTCGTCCTCAGCCACTTCCACGCCGACCACGTCGGGGGCCTCGACGCGGTCCTGCGGGACCGTGTCGTCGAGCGTGCGCTCGTCACGGGGACGCGCGATCCCGTCGCGCAGGCAGACCGCGCGCTGGGGCTCCTCGAGGCCGCCGGCGTGCCCGTCGACGTCGCGCGGCCCGGAGACGCCGCGCTCGCGGGCGGGGCGGACGGGGTGCGATGGGAAGTGCTCCAGGCGGGTCCCGGTCCCGTCGCGGAGCACGGCCGCACGTCGCCGGCCCGCGGGGAGGACAGCGGTGAGGAGGGCACGGGGGAGGAGGGCGCGGCGAACGACGCGAGCGTGGTGCTCCTCGCCCAGGTGCAGGGGGTCGACGTCGTGGCGCTCGGCGACCTGGAGGACGCCGGCCAGGAGTCGCTCGCACGAGTGCTCGACGAGCGCGGCGACGCCGAGGTCGACGTCGTGAAGATGGCCCACCACGGCTCGCGGACGCAGGCGGAGCGGCTCGCCGCGGAGCTCTCCCCGGCCGTCGCGCTCGTCAGCTCGGGTGAGAACACCTACGGGCACCCGACCGACCACGCGCTGGACCTCTACCGCGGCGTCGGCTCCACGGTCCTGCGGACGGACACGTGCGGCACGTTCGCCCTCGTCGTGCGCGACGGCCTGCTCGGCGCGGCGGGTTGCGGCTGACGCGACCGGCGCGACCGGTTCGCCCGGTGGGTGGGCCGTGGCAGGCTTGGCGCATGCCCGCGCCGTCCCGGTCCTCCGCCCGCCCGTCCGCCGCGACCGCGTGGGACGACGTCCGGCTCGCGCCGGTCATGCTGGTGCAGGGACCGGAGTCGTTGCTCGCGGAGCGTGCCGTGGACGCGGTGATCGACCTCGCGCGCGAGCGCGACCCCGAGGTCGAGAAGGTCGAGCTGGAGGCCGCGACGTACCAGCCGGGGATGCTCACGGTGGCGGCGAGCCCGTCGCTGTTCGGCGAGGCGAAGATCGTCGTCGTGCGCGGGGCGGAGGGCGCGACCGACGCGCTCGTCACCGACGTGGTCGCGTACGTGCCGGTCGCGGACCCGGCGACGACGGTCGTCGTCGTGCACGGTGGCGGCGTGCGCGGCAAGCGCATGCTCGACGCGATCCGGGCGAGCGGCGCGCCCGTCGTCGCGGTCGAGGCGATCAAGAAGGACGCTGACAAGGCCACGTTCGTCACCGCGGAGTTCCGTCGTGCTCGTCGGCGCATCGACGGAACGGGTGTCCGCGCCCTGGTCGAGGCGCTCGGCAACGACCTGCGCGAGCTCGCGGCAGCCTGCTCCCAGCTGATCACCGACACCGACGGCACCGTCACGGAGCAGGTGGTCGACCGCTACTACGGCGGGCGCGTCGAGGCGACGGGCTTCCGCGTCGCCGACGCCGCCGTCGCCGGTCACGCGGGGGAGGCCGTCGCCCTGCTGCGGCACGCGCTCGCGACGGGCGCAGACCCGGTGCCGCTCGTGGCAGCGCTCGCGATGAAGCTCCGCGCGCTCGCGAAGGTCGGTGCGATGCGCGGCCGGGGCGGCGCGTCCGCGAAGGAGCTGGGCATGGCGCCCTGGCAGGTCGACCGCGCGAAGCGCGAGCTCGCCGGATGGTCGCCCGAGGGGCTCGCCACGGCGATCAGCGCCGTGGCCCAGGCCGACGCCGAGGTCAAGGGCGCGGGGCGTGACCCCGTGTTCGCCGTCGAGCGGGCCGTCCTGACGATCGCGGGCTCGCGCGGGCGCTGAGCCGCCGAGGGGCGCCGACCCGTCCGGGTCGGCGCCCCTCGTGGAGAGCCTGTGGTCGCCTCAGGGGCGACGCGTCGTTCAGAGCGCGTTGACCGTCTTCGCGATGGCCGACTTGCGGTTCGCGGCCTGGTTCGCGTGGATGACGCCCTTCGAGACGGCCTTGTCGAGCTTGCGCGAGGCAGCCTGGAGCGCGGTGCTCGCCGCGTCCTTGTCGCCGGCGGCGACGGCCTCGCGCACGCGGCGCACGTACGTCTTGAGCTCGGACTTGACCGCCTTGTTGCGCAGGCGAGCCTTCTCGTTCGTGCGGATGCGCTTGATCTGGGACTTGATGTTGGCCACGTGTGAGCTTTCTGGTGTGTTCGCCGAAGCGAGCGGATAGGTCGTAGAGGGCGGCTCCAGCTCCGGGACTGGGGTGGGGAACCCGTGGAGAGGTGCTGGAGCGGTGCCCGCCGACCTGGGCGGACACGCGACCAACGAGACTACCAGCCCGGACCCCTCTCGATCCAGTCGGCCGGAGTCGTCCAGTCGCTGTCAGCGGTGGGCCGCGACGCCCGCCACGACACGGTCGAAGACGGCACGCCCGACGACGGCCCCCTCACGTCGCACCACGTCGGGGTCGACGCGCAGCACGCGGTCCAGCCGCACCTCGCTGTCCCGTCCCTTCGCGTCCCACGGCCCGGAGCCGATGTCGAGCCAGTGCCGGCCCCACCGTGCCTCGTCGCGCGCGTCGCGCGAGTGGTCCTTGCTCGTGAGCATCACCCCGAGCAGCCAGCGTCCGTCCCTACCGACGAGCAGCACCGGGCGGTCCTTGCCCTGGGCGTGGTCCTCCTCGTAAGGGACCCAGGTCCAGACGATCTCGCCCGGGTCCGGAGCGCCGTCGAGCCGGGGTGCGTACGCCGCGCGCACCGCCCCCGTGTAGTCGCCGGGGTACGCCCCACCTGGACGGGCTGCCGGGCGCGCCGGGCCCCGCGGCGTCGGGCCCGACGAGCGCGGGGGCGCCGGTCGCGGTGCGGGCCGGGGTCCACGGGTCCCGGTGGTGCCGGACCTCCCGGACGGACGCGAGATCCCGCGCACGACGGAGCGCGCCGCGTCGGTGAGCAGTCCCAGCCATCGGTTGCGTGCCACGCGCGGCACCCTACACGCGGGGCCACCGGCAGCCACCGGCAGCAACCGGCAGCAACCGGCAGCAACCGGTATGGTCGCGTCAGCGGACGCTTCCCGGACCGGGGGCGTCAGGCGCAGGGCTCCCGGGGATCACCGGGCTCACGGGGTGATGCGCTCGGCGAGGGCGGCGTCGAGCGCTGTGGCGTCGCCGTCCAGCGTCAGTCCCGTGACGGCAGCCGGGTCGGGGGCGACGCGCCCCCAGAGGACGAGGGCGAGCTCTCGCGCGGGTGCCGAGACGCGCACCGCGGTCGGCGTGCCCTCCGCGGCACCGAGGACCCACGTGCGGGGCGCGTCGGTGGCGACCAGCGTCACGGGCCGCTCCAGGGGTGCCATGCGCCCCAGGCGCACCTGGCGCGGCTGCATGACCGTGACCACCTCGTCGACCGTGTCGGCCCACACGTGCGGCGCGACGTCGTCCACCGTTCGCCCCGTCGCGGCGCGCAGGTCGTGCAGGTGCACGAGCGTCTCGTGGACCTGCCGTCGGTGCCAGAACCGCGCGGTCGAGCCGGGGTCGTCGGTCTCGAGGAGCGTCCACGCACGCGCGTGCGGGTCGAGCGACGTGAGCGTCTCGCGCAGCTCGGCGGCCTGCTCGGCGTAGAACGGCGCGAGGTCGAACGGGCCGCGGCCGAGCGGCGTCTCCTGCCGGCGCCGCGCCTGTGCCGCGGCCCAGTGGTGGATGCGCCCGAGGTGCTCGACGAGGTTCCGCACGCGCCACCGTCCGCACGCCGGGACGGGTGCCCGGGGGTCTGCTCCCGGCACGTCTGCGAGGAACGCGTCCTGCAGCCGTCCGAGGAGAGCGAGCTGGTCGTCCATGCGGGGAGTATGCACCGCGCCGCGGACACACATGCACGCGGGCTCGCACGCACGCCCTGCTCGTCGCGTATGTGGTCAGGCGGCGAGCACCGCGTCCACCTCGCGCAGGAACGCGTCGAGGTCGTCGGGCTTGCGGGAGGTCACGAGCGTGTAGCCGCCCTCGTCGTCGCGCACGACCTCGCGGTCGACCCACGCCCCGCCGGCGTTGAGGACGTCGGTCTCGAGCGACGGGTAGCTCGTGAGGGTCTTGCCCTCGACCGCCGCCGTCTCCACGAGGGCCCACGGGCCGTGACAGATCGCGGCGACGGGCTTGCCGGCAGTGGTGAAGGTCCGCACGATCTCCATCGCGTCGTCGTCGAGACGCAAGGAGTCGGCGTTGAGCGTCCCGCCGGGCACGAGCAGCAGGTCGTAGGAGGCGGCGTCGACGTCCCCGAACGTGAGCTCCGGCGTCACGGCGCGGCCGGGGTCCTTGTCGCCCACGAGCGTCTGGACGTCGTCGGTGGAGACGGCGGCGACGTCCACGCGGACGCCCTCGCCGCGCAGGTGGTCGAGCGGGACGACGAGCTCGTCCTGCTCGACGCCGTAGTTGGTGACGATCGCCAGCACGCGGCGGCCGGTCAGGTCCGTTGCGGGCACGGTGGTCTCCTCTCGTGGGGGTTCGTCCTCCACGCTAGGTCGGCGCCCCCGGTCTCGCAGGACGTGGCGGTCGGTCCCGACGGCCGGGGCACGCGTGGGACAATGGACGTCCGTGTCGCCGGGCAGCGGGCGTGACCGCCGAGACCAGCCCACGGCGGCCCGGCCGCACGCCAGCCACACCCCTCACGCCACTCACGCCACAGCCCACGTCACAGGAGCGCACCCGCGTTGTCCCCGATCCCCAGCACCGAGCTGAGCACCCGGATCCAGCCGGCGGCCACGCCGCCCGAGCTGATCCGCAACTTCTGCATCATCGCGCACATCGACCACGGCAAGTCGACCCTCGCCGATCGCATGCTGCAGCTCACCGGCGTCGTCGAGCCGCGGGCCATGCGCGCGCAGTACCTCGACCGCATGGACATCGAGCGCGAGCGCGGCATCACCATCAAGTCGCAGGCCGTGCGCATGCCGTGGGGGCGCACCGACGAGTCGGGGACCGACCAGGCCTACGCGCTCAACATGATCGACACGCCGGGCCACGTCGACTTCACCTACGAGGTCTCGCGGTCGCTCGCGGCGTGCGAGGGCGCGGTGCTGCTCGTCGACGCGGCGCAGGGCATCGAGGCGCAGACGCTCGCGAACCTCTACCTCGCGATGGAGAACGAGCTCGAGATCATCCCCGTCCTCAACAAGATCGACCTGCCGGCGGCGCAGCCGGAGAAGTACGCGGAGGAGATCGCGCGGCTCGTCGGCGGGGACCCGGCCGACGTCCTGCGGGTCTCCGGCAAGACGGGTGCGGGCGTCGAGGTGCTGCTCGACCGGATCGTCGAGCGCGTCCCGGCCCCGGTCGGCGACGCCGACGCCCCCGCCCGCGCGATGATCTTCGACTCGGTCTACGACACGTACCGCGGCGTCGTGACGTACGTGCGTGTCATCGACGGCAACCTCAACCCGCGCGAGCGCATCGTCATGATGTCGACGCGCGCGACGCACGAGCTCCTGGAGATCGGCGTCATCTCGCCCGAGCCGCACATCACGAAGGGCCTCGGGGTCGGCGAGGTCGGCTACCTCATCACCGGCGTGAAGGACGTGCGGCAGTCGAAGGTGGGCGACACGGTGACCAACGCCGCGAAGCCCGCGACCGACGCCCTCGGCGGGTACTCCGACCCGAAGCCGATGGTCTTCTCGGGCCTGTACCCGGTCGACGGCTCGGACTACCCGACGCTGCGCGACGCACTGGACAAGCTCAAGCTCAACGACGCCGCGCTCAACTACGAGCCCGAGACGTCCGTCGCGCTCGGCTTCGGCTTCCGCGTCGGGTTCCTCGGCCTGCTGCACCTGGAGATCGTGCGCGAGCGCCTCGAGCGCGAGTTCGACCTCGACCTCATCTCGACCGCGCCGAACGTCGTCTACGACGTCACGCTCGAGGACGGCACGGTCGTCAAGGTGACCAACCCGTCGGAGTTCCCGGGCGGCAAGATCAAGGAGGTCGTCGAGCCGGTCGTGCGCGCGACCATCCTGGCGCCGAGCGAGTTCGTGGGCACGGTCATGGGCCTGTGCAACGACCGGCGCGGGCAGATGCTCGGCATGGACTACCTGTCGGAGGACCGCGTCGAGCTGCGCTTCACGCTGCCGCTCGCCGAGATCGTGTTCGACTTCTTCGACCACCTCAAGTCCCGCACGCGCGGGTACGCGTCGCTCGACTACGAGCCCTCGGGCGACCAGGCCGCCGACCTCGTCAAGGTCGACATCCTGCTCCAGGGCGACCAGGTGGACGCGTTCAGCGCGATCGTGCACAAGGACAAGGCGTACGACTACGGCGTGATGATGACCGCCAAGCTCAAGGAGATCATCCCGCGCCAGCAGTTCGAGGTGCCGATCCAGGCGGCCGTCGGCGCCCGGGTCATCGCGCGCGAGACGGTGCGGGCCATGCGCAAGGACGTCCTCGCCAAGTGCTACGGCGGCGACATCAGCCGCAAGCGCAAGCTGCTCGAGAAGCAGAAGGAGGGCAAGAAGCGGATGAAGAACATCGGGTCCGTCGAGGTCCCGAAGGACGCCTTCATCGCCGCGCTCTCCTCGGACGGCGCGGGCGGCAAGGAGACGAAGGACAAGACGAAGAAGTGACGTCGCGGTGAGCCCGGCCCTCCCGGACGGCGAGCCCGTGCCCGACGACGGTGCCCTCCCCGCGTGGGTCGGTCACCCCGGTCCCGGCGACCCGGCGCACGCCGGCGCGACGGCGCGAGCGTTCGGCGTCTACCTGCACGTCCCGTTCTGCTCGGTGCGCTGCGGATACTGCGACTTCAACACGTACACCGCCTCGGAGCTCGGCGGCGGGGCGAGCCAGGCGTCGTACGCGAGCACGGCGCTGCGCGAGATCGACCTCGCGGCACGCGTGCTGCGTGACGCCCATGTCCCGGAGCGCCAGGTCTCGACGGTGTTCGTGGGCGGCGGGACCCCGACCCTGCTCCCCGCGGGCGACCTGGGGCGCCTCGTCGCGGGCGTCCGCGCGGCGTGGGGACTCGCGCCCGGTGCCGAGATCACGACCGAGGCGAACCCGGACTCGGTCACGCCCGCGTCGCTCGCCGAGCTCGCCGCCGCGGGGTTCACGCGCGTGTCGTTCGGTATGCAGTCCGCCGTCCCGCACGTGCTCGCGACCCTCGAGCGCACGCACGACCCGCGGCGCATCCCCGACGTCGTGCGCTGGGCGACCGAGGCAGGGCTCAAGGTCTCGCTCGACCTCATCTACGGCACGCCGGGGGAGAGCGTCGACGACTGGCGCACGAGCCTCGAGACGGCGCTCGCGACGGGCGTCGACCACGTCTCGGCCTACGCGCTCGTCGTCGAGGCCGGCACGAAGATGGCCGCCCAGGTGCGGCGAGGAGACCTCGCCCTGCCGAGCGAGGACGACCAGGCGACGAAGTACGAGCTCGCCGACGAGCTGCTCACCGCCGCGGGCCTCGGCTGGTACGAGGTGAGCAACTGGGCCCGCACCGACGAGGACCGCTGCCGGCACAACCTCGCCTACTGGCGCGGCGACGACTGGTGGGGGATCGGCCCCGGCGCCCACTCGTACGTCGCGGCCGCGTCGCCCCGTCCGGCGTCGGCACTGCCCGGCACCGGCGGCCCGGGCGCGGTGCCGGAGGACGGCCGGACCGGCGTGCGCTGGTGGAACGTGAAGCACCCGCGTCGGTACGCGGCGCTGCTCGAGGCGGGGTCGAGCCCCGCCGCGGGGCGCGAGCTCCTGACGCGCGGAGAGTCGCACCTCGAACGCGTGATGCTGCAGGTGCGGCTGCGCGAGGGACTGGACCTGTCGGTGCTCTCGACGGCGGGACGTCACGCCGTCGCGGGTCTCGTCGCGAACGGGCTCCTGGACGGCCGGGCCGCGGTCACGGGTCGCGGCGTGCTCACCCTGCGAGGACGGTTGCTGGCCGACACGGTGGTCCGGGCGATCACGGACGAGTGACGTCCCGGGCCGCGACCCGCGACCCCGGCCGGCCCGCAACGCGGTCGAACCGACGACGAACCCGGCGTTTCCTCTAGCGCACCACGCGGATACCCGACAGGGTGTACCCGGCCGCCGGGATGTGCGAATGGCACGAGTCCTCCACACGACGGGCGACGTGCGCACCGGCGGTCGACGCACCGAACGAGGAGACGCGATGAGCGACACGAGCGCCGGCGGCCCGCCGCGCGACGAGAACGACCCGGGCGTGCCGCCGGAGCCGGGGAGCCCCGAACTGCCCGGCCCGGCGCAGCCCGAGGCACCGCAGGACCCGTACGCAGCGGACCGCCCGGCGGCCCCGGCACCGCCCGGCGGGGAGCCCGCAGGCCCACCGTACGGCCAGCCGCCGCCGCCCGGACAGCCGTACGGCCAGCCCGGCTACCCGCCGCCCGGGTCGCCGTACGGCCAGCAGCCGCCGCCTGGACAGCCGTACGGACAGCCCGGCTACCCGCCGCCCGGGTCGCCCTACGGACAGGTCGACCAGCCGGTGCAGATCGGCGAGGCGTTCACGTACGGCTGGAACAAGTTCACGCAGAACGCGGGCGTGATCATCGGCGGCGTGCTCACGTACGTCGCCGCGCTCGCGGTCCTGAGCATCCTGTTCTACGCCCTGCTGATCGGCACGGCCGCGACCAGCATCGACCCCGTGACGAACGAGATCAGCACCACCGGCGGCCTCGCCTTCGGGTTCGGCCTCTTCGTGTTCATCGCCGTCATGGCCGTGCTCGCGCTGCTCGTGCAGGGTGTCGTCGTCAACGTCTCGCTGCTGGTCACGCGCGGCAAGAAGCTCGAGTACGCGGACTTCTTCCGCCTGCCGAACATCGGCAACGTCATCCTCACCGCCCTGCTCATGGGGCTGGCGATCGGCATCCTCAGCATCACTTTCGTCGGGGGGCTCGTCTTCGCGTTCTTCGCCCTCTTCACGATGTTCTACGTCATCGACAAGAACCTCGGGGTGTTCGACGCGTTCAAGGCGAGCTTCACGGTCGTGAGCCGGAACCTGGGGACGGTCGTGCTGCTGTTCCTCGCGGTCTACGCCGCGCAGATCGTCGGGACGCTGCTCTGCTACGTCGGTCTGCTCGTCGCCCTGCCCGTCGCGCAGATCGCCACCGCGTTCGTCTACCGACGGCTCAACCAGGAGCAGCCCGTCTGACGGGTCTTCACGCACGAGGAGGGGAGGTGCCTGCGGACGCCTCACCCTCGTCGTGCGGAGCCGGCTCTCGAGGCCGGCCCGGCGCGCCGTCGAGCGGTGGTCGGCAGGAGCGGTCATCGTAGGACCGAGCACGTCCTCCGAGACGAGAACGAGGTGGACCCATGACGCAGGACCCCGCCGGCACCGGCGACGAGCCACGCCGCGACGGCCCCGAGCGGGCCGACGGCCCCGACGACGCTGCGTCGCCGGAACGGTCGCCGGCCGGGCCCTCGCCCGCAGAGCCCCTCCCGGGCGAACCGTCGCCGGAGGCCGCTCCGCCGGCGTCCCCGTACGGCACCCCGGCGGACACGGGCACCCCCGAGACCACCGGCACCCCGCCTGCCGCGGGCTACCCCCCGCCCGTCGCGGGGGCGCAGGCGGGCTACCCGCCGCCGGGCGCCGGGTACCCGCCTCCGACCTCCGCCCCCGGGGCCGGGTACCCGCCGGGCGCCACGCCGGGGTACCCGCCGCCCGCGAGCCCCGTGGGCGGCGGGTACGCAGGACCCGCCTTCTCCGTCGGCGAGGCGATCTCCTACGGGTGGCGCAAGGTGACGTCGAACCTCCTGCCGTGGATCCTCGTCGCGCTGATCCTCATCGCGGTCACCGTGGCGTGGAACCTCATCACCGGCAGCTTCGACCAGTTCCGGGAGGGGTACGACTTCGACGACACCAGCTTCGCGGCGCTCGGCGGGATCACCGTCACGAGCCTCGTGCTCTCGGTCGTCGGGACGGTCATCAGCTACCTCATCACCGCGTTCCTCACGCGCGGCGCGCTCGACGAGTCGGCCGGCCGGCGACCGGACGTCGCGGCCTTCTTCCGGATCGGGAACCTCGTCAACGTCCTGCTCGCCGCGCTGATCGTGGGGCTGCTCACCGGGATCGGCCTTGTCCTGTGCATCCTCCCGGGCATCGCCGTGGCGATCTTCTCGGCGTTCGTGTACTACTTCGCGCTCGACCAGGGGCAGGACGCCATCTCCGCGATCCGGTCGAGCTGGTCGGTCGTCGCGAAGAACTTCGGGTCGGTCTTCCTCCTCCTGCTCGCACTGCTCGGCATCAACATCCTCGGCGCGATCCCGTGCGGGCTCGGTCTGTTCGTGACGATCCCGCTGAGCTACGTCGCCGTCGCGTTCGCCTACCGCCGCCTCGTCGGCCAGGTGCCCGCCTGACCGACGTCGTCCACCGACCCGGCCGGACACCCCCCGGGGTCCCGGCCGGTCCCGTGCCGCGACCGTCACCGACAGGTCAGGGCGCCGTCACGAAGTCGATGAGCTCCTCGACCCGGCCGAGCAGCGATGGCTCGAGGTCCGCGTAGCTCCGGACCGTGCCGAGGATGCGTTGCCACGCGCGCGCGACGTCGGCCTGGGACGACGCCGGCCAGCCGAGCTCGCGCAGGATGCCGCGCTTCCACTCCGTGCCGCGCTCGATGACGGGCCACCGCTCGAGCCCCACCCGTCCGGGCTTCACCGCCTGCCAGACGTCGACGTACGGGTGACCCAGGACGAGCACGGTCCCCGACGGCACCGTGCGCAGCGCCGCGTCGGCGATCCGCTGCTCCTTGCTGCCCGGCACGAGGTGGTCGACGAGGACGCCCACCCGCTGCTGCGGCGTCGGGCCGAAGTCCGCGAGCGCGTCGGCGAGGTTGTCGACGCCGTCGAGCAGCTCGACGACGACGCCCTCGACGCGCAGGTCGTCGCCCCACACCTTCTCGACGAGCTCGGCGTCGTGCTTCCCCTCGACCCAGATGCGGCTCCCGCGCGCCACGCGGGCCCGCTGACCAACGACCGCTCGCGATCCCGACGCGGTCCGCGCGGGTGCGGCGGGCGCCCGGGACGTCACGGGCGCGGTCAGCTCGACGGGCTCGCCGTCGACCCAGAACCCCGGGCCGAGCGGGAACGTCCGCGTGCGGCCGGACCGGTCCTCGAGGACGACGACGTGCATCCCGCCGGACTTCTCGACGCGCACGACGGCCCCGACCCAGCCCGTCTGCACCTCCTCGACGACGAGGCCGCGCTCGGCAGCCTGGGGGCGCGAGACGCGCCGCGCGCGGTGGTGGGGCGTCGCGGGGCCCCCGAGGACGTCGGATCCGTAGCGGTCTGCAGGCACGACGACCACCCTAGGTTCGCCCGGAGCGCCACCCTGCGCTGCGACACGCGCCGTATGGTCCAGGACGCGCGGACCGGCGTGCCGGGTGGTACGACGGACCGATGACCGCGACCTCGGAGCCCGATCGGCAGCGCTGGCGCGTCCTGGCCGTGTGCCTCTCCGTGGGGTTCGTCACGACGCTCGACGTGTCCATCGTCAACGTGGCCCTGCCCTCGATCGAGGAGTCGCTCGACGCCGGGCCGAGCCAGCTGCAGCTCATCGTCGCCGGGTACACGCTCGCGTTCGGTCTGGCGCTCGTCCCGGCGGGCCGGCTCGGGGACGCGGGCGGGCGCCGTCGGCTCTTCATCGCCGGTCTGGTCGGGTTCGCGGTGTTCAGCCTCGCGTCGGGGCTCGCGCCCACCGACGATCTTCTCGGCGTCGCGCGCCTGCTCCAGGGCGTGAGCGCCGGGCTGCTGAACCCGCAGGTCGTGGGCCTGATCCAGCAGCTCTTCGCCGGTGCGGAGCGCGGCCGGGCGTTCGGGATGTTCGGGGCGACCGTCGGCGTCTCGACGGCGATCGGCCCGCTGCTCGGCGGTCTCATCCTCGCGATCGCCGGCTCCGCCGACGGCTGGCGCTGGATCTTTCTCGTCAACATCCCGGTGATCGCCGTGCTGCTGCCGTTCGCGTGGCGTCTCGTCCCGACGCCCGTGCGACAGCGCGGCCCGCGGCGACTCGACCCGGTCGGGCTCTCCCTGCTCGCGGTGATGACGGTCGCGGTCATGCTGCCGTTCGTCACGACGACGGGCCGAGGCGACGACCCCTCACGGTGGTGGTGGCTCGTCCTGGGCGCGGCCGCCGGGGTCGTGGCGGTGGTGTGGGAGCGGGGCTACCAGCGGCGGACCGGGGCCGCCGTGCTCGACCCGCAGGTGCTCGGGCTCTCGTCCTTCCGCAACGGCGCGCTGCTCGGCATGGCGTACTTCGCCGGCTTCACCGGGATCTTCCTCGTCGTCACGCTCTACCTGCAGGACGAGGTCGGGTACACGCCGCTCCAGGCAGGGCTCGTCGGGATGCCGTTCGCGGCGGCGTCCGGCGTCTCGGCCTGGCTGGCCGGTCGCGCGGTCGCGCGCCTCGGACGCCGGCTGGTCGTGCTCGGCCTGGTGCTCGTCCTGACCGGCATGGTCGCCGCGGACACCCTGGTCCGGACGCTCGGCGACGAGCCCTCGGTCATCGGGTGGGCGCTCGCCGCGGCGCTGCTCGTCGCCGGGACGGGCAGCGGCATGGTCATCGCGCCCAACCAGACGCTCGCGCTCGCCGAGGTCCCCGTCGCGAGCGGAGGCGTCGCCGGCAGCATGATCCAGGTGGGGCAGCGCATCGGGTCCGCCGTCGGCATCTCGGTGATCCTCTCGGTGTACTACGGCGGCCTGGCCGCGGGGACCGACGCCGCCCGGGCGACGGGGAGCGCGATGCTCGTGACCATCGGACTCGTGGGCGTCGCGCTGGTCGTCGGTCTGGTCGACCTGCGTTCGCGCGGAGCGGAGGCCGCCTCGACCCGGGCACCGGCCGCGTAGGATTAGCACTCGACGGGCGAGAGTGCCGACGTCCCGGGTGCAGCCCGGTGGCGTCGCGCGATCCGCAGGTACGTGGGTGCGCAGGAGGTGGACGTGAGCGAGGAACGCCGGCTGGAGGTCCTGCGGGCGATCGTCGAGGACTACGTCCTGACGCGCGAGCCCGTGGGATCGCGCGTCCTCACGGAGCGCCACGGGCTTGGCGTCTCCCCGGCCACGATCCGCAACGACATGGCTGCGCTCGAGGACGCCGGGTACATCGCGCAGCCGCACACGTCGGCGGGCCGCATCCCGACGGACAAGGGCTACCGGCTCTTCGTCGACCGGCTCTCGGGCGTCAAGCCGCTCTCGGCCCCGGAGAAGCGCGCGATCGAGACGTTCCTGTCCGAGGGCGTCGACCTCGACGACGTCATCGCCCGCGCCGGGCGGCTGCTCGCGCAGATCACGGGCCAGGTCGCCGTCGTGCAGTACCCGTCGTTGCGCCGCTCGGGACTGCGCCACCTGGAGCTGGTCCCCGTCGGGCAGGACCGTCTGCTCGTCGTCATCATCACCGACACGGGTCGCGTCGAGCAGCGCACGCTCGAGGTGGGCAGCGTCCCGGACGAGGGCACGCTCGCCGAGGCCCGCGCCCGGCTCAACGCGGCCGCCGCGGGCAAGCGGCTCGCCGACCTCATCCCGGGTCTCGCGGAGATCGCCGAGACGTTCCACCCCGACGACGCCCCGCTCGTGCGGGCGGTCGGCGAGCTCGTCGCGCAGACGCTCGCGGAGGAGAGCGAGGAACGGCTCGTCCTCGCCGGGACCGCGAACCTCGCGCGTGCAGGCATGCGCTTCGAGCACGCGCTGCGCCCCGTGCTCGAGGCCCTCGAGGAGCAGGTCGTGCTCCTGGGCCTCCTCACGGAGATGGCCGCCGAGTCCGGCGTCAACATCCGCATCGGTCACGAGAACCGGCTCGAAGGGCTCGTGGAGACGTCCGTCGTGACGACGGGCTACGGTAACGACGGGGACACGGTCGCCCTGGTCGGCTCCATCGGTCCCACGCGCATGGACTATCCCGGGACGATCGCGGCAGTCCGCGCGGTCGCCCGGTACCTGTCGCGGGCGCTCGGCACGTGACCGGCACCTGACCGGCGCCTGACCGGCGCCTGACCGGCACCGCACCGACGACCACAGACGACCGACCGACGACCACCGAACCCGCCGGGCCCGACTCCGGCGCCCGGCACCAGCAGAGAGTGACGTGTGAGCGACTACTACGAGATCCTCGGCGTGGCCCGCGACGCCAGCCCGGAGCAGATCAAGAAGGCCTACCGCAAGCTCGCCCGCGAGCTGCACCCCGACGTCGCGGGGGAGGAGTCGGGCGACCGGTTCAAGGACGTCGCGCGCGCCTACGAGGTGCTGTCCAACCCGGAGAAGCGTCAGCAGTACGACCTCGGCGTGGACCCGACCGCCCCCGGCGGCGGGGCCGGTGGCCCGATGGGCGGCGGCTTCGGCTTCCAGGACATCTTCGAGACCTTCTTCGGCGGCGGCCAGGCGCAGCAGGGCCCGATCCCGCGCGCGCGCCGCGGCCAGGACGCTCTCGTCCGCCTCGACATCGACCTCGCGGAGGCCACGTTCGGCGCCAAGCGCGAGCTCCAGGTCGACACCGCGGTCGTGTGCGGCACGTGCGGCGGCTCGTGCTGCCGCCCCGGCACCTCGCCGCGCACGTGCGAGGTGTGCCACGGTCGCGGCACGGTCCAGCGCGTCGCGCGCTCGTTCCTCGGCCAGGTCATGACGAGCGCCCCGTGCGCCGCGTGCCAGGGCTTCGGCACCGTCATCCCGGAGCCGTGCGCGGAGTGCTCGGGCGAGGGCCGTGTCCGCAGCCGCCGCACGATCAGCATCAACGTGCCCGCGGGCGTCGACACCGGGACCCGCATCAAGCTCACGTCGCAGGGCGAGGTCGGCCCGGCCGGCGGTCCTGCCGGCGACCTGTACGTCGAGATCCGCGAGCGCAACCACGACACGTTCGTGCGCCGCGGCGACGACCTGCACTGCACGCTCCAGGTCCCCATGACGGCGGCCGCGCTCGGCACCGTCCTGGAGCTCGAGACCCTCGACGGCGCGCAGGAGATCGACCTGCGCCCCGGCACGCAGCCGGGGCAGATCGTCACCCTGAAGAGCCTGGGCGTCGGGCACCTCCACGGCACGGGTCGCGGCGACCTCAACGTGCACATCGAGGTCCAGGTCCCCACGGCGCTCGACGAGGAGCAGGAGCAGCTCCTGCGCTCGCTCGCGTCGCTGCGGGGCGAGGAACGCCCCGACCCGCGTCTGTCCGCCGCGCACCCGGGCGTGTTCTCGCGCCTGCGCGACAAGCTCTCCGGACGCTGAGGGCCGCTCGTGAGCGAGTCGTGCCGATGAGCGCCCCCGTCTTCCTCGCCGAGACCGGCATCGACCGCGTCGCCCCCGGCGACCGGTACGTCCTCGACGGCGCCGAGGGGCGCCACGCGGGGGTCGTGCAGCGCAAGGCGCGCGGCGAGCGGATCGACGTCGTGGACGGCGACGGCGTGCGCCTGCGCTGTGTCGTCGAGGACTCCGACGCGGGCACGGTGACGTTGCTCGTCCAGGAGGTGGACCGCGAGCCGGCGCCGGACGTCGTCCTGACGCTCGTGCAGGCTCTCGCCAAGGGCGACCGCGACGAGATGGCGATCGAGGCGGCGACCGAGGTCGGCGTCGACGCCGTGGTCCCGTGGCAGGCGGAGCGCTCCGTCGTGGTGTGGCGCGGGGAGCGCGCGGCGAGGTCGCGCGCCCGCTGGCTCGCGACCGTGCGCACCGCGACGAAGCAGGCCCGCCGGGCGCGCCTGCCGCTCGTCGCGGAGGCCGTCGACTCGCGCGGTCTCGCGGCGCGCGCGACGGAGGTGGTCGCTGCGGGCGGGATCGTGCTCGTCCTCCACGAGGAGGCGACGACGGCGCTCGCCGACGTGCCTCTGCCGGCACCCGCGGGCGGCGCGACGGCGGCGGACGCCGCGGCACCGGAGGTGCTCGTCGTCGTCGGGCCCGAGGGCGGGATCTCCGACCGCGAGCTCGACACGCTGACCGCCGCGGGCGCGGTCGCGGCCCGGCTGGGTCCCCACGTCCTGAGGACCTCCACGGCCGGTCCGGTGGCCGTCGCCCTCCTCGCGCAGCGGCTCGGGCGGTGGGGCGTCGACCGCGCCTGACGCCCGCGCGAGGAGCGGGGGCGTGGACTAGCCTCGGCCGCATGACGAGCACCGAGACCGACTGCCTCTTCTGCCGGATCGTCGCGGGAGAGGTCCCCGCGGACGTCGTCGCGACGAGCGAGCGCTCGATCGCGTTCCGGGACATCGACCCGCAGGCGCCCGTGCACGTCCTCGTCGTCCCGCGCGACCACCACGGGGACATCGCGCAGCTGGCCGCGGCCGACCCGGAGCTGCTGAGCGACGTCGTCGCGCTCGCCGACGAGGTCGCGGGCGACCTCGCGGACGGGCAGTTCCGCCTGATCTTCAACTCCGGCCCGCGGGCCGGGCAGAGCGTGTTCCACGTCCACGGGCACGTCATCGCCGGCACCGAGCTGGGTTGGTCACCTGCCTGATCACCGCCCGCGTCGCGCGGGCCGGGGAAAGCGCGTGTGAGGCCATCCGCCGCTCGGTACGATGGAGGTGCCCCACGGCACCCGTCCTACCTCGTACCCGCCGTACCACCGTCCGAACGAAGGAGCACAGCGGCGCAAGCCGGCTCATGACATCCCTGCCACGAGACACCGCACCCGGCTCGCCGGACGGAGGAACCTCCGAACACCGGGTCGAGCACCGCATCGTCATCCCGGGCCACGTCCCGATGGTCGCGCTCCTCGGCAGCGGCGACTCCGTGCTCCGCGCCGTCGAGGACGGGTTCCCCGCCGTGGACGTCCATGTCCGCGGCAACGAGATCGCCGTCACCGGGCCGGCCGGCGACGTCGCCCTCGCGTCCCGGCTGCTCGACGAGCTCGTCGAGGTCGTCGAGGCTGGTACCCAGCTCACGGGCGACGTCGTCCGACGGTCGATCCGCATGCTCACCGCGGCGACGGCGTCGCGACCGGCCGAGGTGCTCACGTTCAACATCCTGTCCAGCCGCGGGCGCACCATCCGTCCGAAGACCGTCGGCCAGAAGCGCTACGTCGACGCGATCGACGCGAACACCATCACGTTCGGCATCGGTCCGGCGGGCACGGGCAAGACGTACCTTGCGATGGCCAAGGCCGTGCAGGCGCTGCAGTCGAAGCAGGTCAACCGGATCATCCTCACGCGACCGGCCGTCGAGGCGGGCGAGCGCCTGGGCTTCCTCCCCGGCTCGCTCACGGAGAAGATCGACCCGTACCTGCGCCCGCTCTACGACGCGCTCCACGACATGATGGACCCGGACGCGATCCCCAAGCTCATCGACGCCGGCACCATCGAGGTCGCGCCCCTGGCATTCATGCGGGGGCGCTCGCTCAACGACTCGTTCATCATCCTCGACGAGGCCCAGAACACGACCTCCGAGCAGATGAAGATGTTCCTCACGCGCCTCGGGTTCGCCTCACGGATGGTCATCACGGGGGACTCGACGCAGGTCGACCTCCCGGGCGGCACGGCGTCGGGCCTGCGGGTCATCGAGGACGTCCTCACGGGTGTCGACGACGTCGAGTTCTGCCGGCTGACGTCGTCCGACGTCGTGCGGCACCGGCTCGTGAGCGACATCATCGACGCGTACGCCCGCTGGGACGTCGCGACGGCGCCCGCACGGGACCGTGAGGCACCGCGCGGCGGCCGCCAGGCGGACCACCAGCGGAACGACGGACGGGCAGGCGGACGATGAGCATCGAGGTCAACAACGAGACCGAGACGCAGGTCGACGAGGCCGAGTTCGCCGCGCTCGCGCGGTACGTGCTCGACGCGATGCGCGTGCACCCGCAGAGCGAGGTGTCGATCCTCTTCGTCGACACCGACGTCATGACCGAGCTGCACGTGCGGTGGATGGACGAGCCGGGGCCCACCGACGTGCTGTCGTTCCCCATGGACGAGCTGCGGCCCGGTCGCGACGGCGAGGTCTCGGGCCCCGGTCAGCTGGGCGACGTCGTGCTGTGCCCGGACGTCGCGGCGCAGCAGGCGCGCGTCGCGGGGCACTCGACCGCGGAGGAGATGCTGCTCCTCACGACGCACGGCATCCTCCACCTGCTCGGCTACGACCACGTGGAGCCCGAGGAGGAGAAGGAGATGTTCGCGCTGCAGCGCAAGCTTCTCCTGACGTTCCTCGCGGGCCGGTGAGCGGCGAACCCGTCGCGCTCCTCGCGGCGCTGACCGTCGTGGCGGTCCTGCTCGCTGCCGCGCTCAGCGCGGCCGAGGCCGCGGTCCCGCGCGTCACGCGCGCCGCGGTCGCCGAGGAGGGCGAGCCCGGCGTCGCGTCCCCGCGCGCGCGACGCGCGCTCGCGCTGCTCGCCGACCCGGCCGCGACGGCGCGGTCCGTCGGGTTCGCGCGCGTCGTCGTCGAGATGGTGGCCGTCACGTGCCTGACCCTCCTCGTCGCGGCGTGGCTCGAGCCGTGGTGGCAGGTCCTGCTCGTCGCGCTCGCGGCGAGCGTCGTCGTCGGGCTCGTCGTGGTGCGGGTGAGCCCGCGCTCGCTCGGGCGGCGTCACGCCGTGCGGGTGCTGCTCGCGCTGTCGGGGGTCCTGGCGGCGGTCGTCGCCGCGACGCGCTGGCTCACCCGGCTCGCGCCGGCTCCGGACGCGGGGGCGCACGAGCGCGAGCTGCAGGACATGGTGGACCGCGTCAACGAGTCCGAGGTCATCGAGGACGAGGAGCGCGAGCTCATCCGGTCGGTCTTCGAGCTCGGCAGCACGCTCGCGCGCGAGGTCATGGTGCCGCGCACGGACATGGTGACGACCTCGCGCGACACCTCCCTGCGCAAGGCGCTGTCGCTCTTCCTGCGCTCGGGCTTCTCGCGCATCCCCGTCACGGGGACGTCGGCCGACGACCTCGTGGGCGTCGCGTACTTCAAGGACGTCGTGCGCGTCCTGGAGACCGCACCGGGCGACGGCGCGCGACCGGTGGGGGAGGTCGCGCGCCCCGCGATCTTCGTCCCCGAGTCCAAGCCCGCGGACGACCTCCTGCGCGAGATGCAGGCGTCGTCGTCGCACATGGCCATGGTCGTCGACGAGTACGGCGGCATCGCCGGTCTCGTGACGATCGAGGACGCGCTCGAGGAGATCGTCGGCGAGCTCACCGACGAGCACGACCGTCCCGAGCCCGAGGTCGAGGACCTCGGCGAGGGACGGCTCCGCGTGCCGGCGCGTCTCGGGGTCACCGAGCTCGGCGAGCTGTTCGACCTCGACCTCGACGACGACGACGTCGACACTGCGGGCGGTCTGCTCGCCAAGGCGCTCGGCAAGGTCCCGCTGCCCGGCTCCTCGGCCGACGTGCACGGCCTGCACCTCGAGGCCGACCGCGTGCAGGGCCGCCGCAAGCAGCTCGCGACGCTCGTCGCCTCCCGGGCCGACACACGAGCCCGCACTCGTTCCGACACCCGTGCCGGCTCCCGGGTCGCCTCCCTCGACCACGCATCCCCCACCACGAAGGACACCCCATGAGCACCCCCCTGCCCGAGCACCGTTCCGGGTTCGCCTGCCTCGTGGGACGGCCCAACGCCGGCAAGTCGACGCTGACGAACGCGCTCGTCGGCCAGAAGGTCGCGATCACCTCCGGTCGGCCGCAGACGACGCGGCACACGATCCGCGGCATCGTGCACCGCGCCGACGCCCAGCTCGTCCTCGTGGACACCCCGGGGCTGCACCGCCCGCGCACGCTGCTGGGCGAACGGCTCAACGACCTCGTGCGCGGCACGCTGACGGAGGTCGACGTCATCGCGTTCTGCCTGCCCGCGGACCAGAAGATCGGCCCGGGCGACCGGTACATCGCGAACGAGCTCGCCGAGGTCCGGCACGGGCGCCACCGCACGCCGGTCGTCGCCGTCGTGACGAAGGCCGACCTCGTGGACCGGGGGACGCTCGCCGCGCACCTGCTCGCCGTCGACCGCCTCGGGGAGCAGGCGGGTGGCTGGGCGGACATCGTCCCGGTCTCCGCGCAGGACGGCTACCAGGTCGACGTCCTCACGGACGTGCTCGTCACCCACCTGCCCGAGGGGCCCGACCTCTACCCCGGGGGTGAGCTCACGGACGAGCCCGAGGCCGTCATGGTCGCCGAGCTCGTGCGCGAGGCGGCGCTCGAGGGCGTGCGCGACGAGCTGCCCCACTCTCTCGCGGTCCAGGTGGAGGAGATCCTCCCGCGCGAGGGCTCCGGGGACGAGGCCTCGGGCAAGCCCCCGCTGCTCGACGTGCGCGTCAACCTCTTCGTCGAGCGCGACAGCCAGAAGGCGATCATCATCGGCCGCGGCGGCTCGCGGCTGCGCGACGTCGGCACCCGGGCCCGGCACGGCATCGAGGCGCTGCTCGGCACGCGTGTCTACCTCGACCTGCACGTCAAGGTCGCGAAGGACTGGCAGCGCGACCCCAAGCAGCTGCACCGTCTCGGGTTCTGAGGGCGTGCCCGCGACGCGGGGGCGGGGGAGCACCCCCGCCCGGCCGGCGGGTTCGTCCCAGGGAGCCCGGCGCACGCCGCGGCGTACGATCCTTCGGTGATCTTCCGGACCGCGGCGACGACGGCCGCTCTCGCGATCGTGCTCGCGGTCCTCGGCGCGGTCACCGGGCCGCAGTGGGACCCGGTACCTGTGTCCGAGCACCTCGAGCCGGAGACGTCGGACACGACGATCGGCGGCCAGCCTCCGGGCGGCGCCGACCCGGTCGGCACCTACGACGTGCGCGCGACCGACGTCACGGTGCGGCTCGACGGCGCGTCCGTGGGCGGCGTCCTGCGCGAGCCCGTCGACGCGCCGGGGGACCGACCCGGCGTGGTGTTCGTCCACGGCGCGGGCACCGGTCTGGCCTCCGAGGCGTTCGTCGACGTCGCGAGCGATCTTGCGAGCGCCGGCGTGGTGACGCTCGTGCCGGACAAGCGGCTCGACACCTACACGACGCGCCACCGCGACTACGAGGCGATGGCGCGCGACTACGCGCACTCCGTCGACCTCCTGCGCGCGCGGCCCGGCGTGGACCCCGACGCCGTCGGGCTCTACGGCGAGTCGGAGGGCACGTGGATCGTGCCCGTCATGGCCGCGGGCGACACCGGCATCGCCTTCTCCGTGCTCGTCTCCGCGCCCGTCGTCCCGCCGCGGCAGCAGGCCGCGTTCGCGGTCGACAGCTACCTGCGCAACACCGACGTCCCGCACGGTGTCTTCCGCGCCATCCCCCGGGCCGTCGGCATGGCCATCCCCGGTGGTGGGTTCGAGTACGCGGACTTCGACGTCGAGCCCTTCCTCGAGCGGCTGACGCAACCCGTGCTCGTCGTCTACGGGACCGCCGACCCGTCGATGCCGGTCGAGCAGGGCGCGCAGCAGGTCCTCGATGCGACCGCGGAACAGCCCGGGGCCGGCACGACGGTCCGCTTCTACGACGGCGCGAACCACGGCATCAAGATCGACGACGTCCTGGTTCCCGACTTCCCCCGGGACACGGCCGCGTGGGTGACGTCGCTCCCGGACAGCGCCGACGCGTCGCCCCAGGTCGCCGGTGCCCGGCCGAACCAGCAGTACCTCGCCGGGCCCGTCCCCACGCCGCGCTGGTTCGGCAACGGCGACCTCTCGGTCGCGCTCGTCCTCGTCGCCGTCGGCCTGCTCGTCGTCGGGCCGACGATCCGGCTCGTCGCGAGCCTCGTCTCGCGGCTGCGCCAGGTCGTCGGGCGCAGCGCCCGCCCGGCGGGGCTCGCCCCGGGCTTCCGCGGGCCGCTGACCGGGCTCGGTGTCGGCGCTCTGGCGACGGTCGTCGGGCTCGTCGTCTACCTCGTGGCGGTCGCGCGGCTCGCGCTCGACTACGAGAAGGACGCGTGGGTCGTGCAGGGCGGCTGGGTCGCGGTGCGGCTCGCGGGGCTCGCGACCCTGGTGGCTGCTGCGCTGCTCATCAACCGCTGGGCCGAGGTCCGGGCGGCGCGCAAGGGCTTCGCCGGCAGCGTGCCCGCCGACGGTCCGGCCGAGCGCGGCGCTGCGGTGCGCGTCGCGGAGGGCGTCACGGCGCACCTGATGCTCTGGAGCGTGCTCACCGGCGCGACGATCCTCCTCGTCGTCCTCGCGTACTGGGGCGTGTACCAGCTCGGCATCTGAACGGGCATCTGTGCGGGCATCTGAGTGACCACTGGCGGGCACCTGAGCGGCGCCGCCGAGCCGGTACGCCTACCGTGGACGGGTGAGGCCTCGTCGGCGCGGCCACGACGGAGCGGGCCACGTCCGAGGTCGGGCGGGCGGTCCGCCGGGCGCCGCTGCGGCCGACGAGCACGCCCCGCTGCGGTTCGAGCTCGTCGCGGACGACGACCTCGCGGACGACGGACCCGTGGACGAGCACCGCGCGGATGACGGGCCCCCCGCGAGGCCGCGCGCGCACGCCGTCGTCCCGATACCGGGCAGAGACGACGACCCGCGCCCGCGGCGGCGCTGGTACGCGCACCCCGTCCCGTGGGTCGCGGCGGTGGTCGTCGTCGCGCTCGGCGGGTCGTTCCTCGCGACGCGCGCCCTCGAGGCGGCCCAGCGCGTCGAGGTCGCGGCGCTCGAGGGCGGTCTGCGGCCGATCGAGGCGCCCCTGGAGGTGAGCTGGTCGGTGCCGGTCGACCCGGGCGGGGCGGTGATCGCCGGGCCGGGCGTCGTCGTGACGCACGGCGACGGGCTGACCGCGTACGCGGTCGACGACGGCACTCCCGTGTGGCGCTCCGACGCGGTGGGCGAGCTCGCGACGTGCGTCCCCCGGGCAGACCGGTCCCCGACCGAGGTCGTCGTGTGCCTGACGCCGCGAGGCGGCCCGGGAGCCCGGCTCACCGTCGTGCAGGCCGCGTCGGGCCGGACCCTCGGGGAGCGCGACGTCGAGGTGGCGGGGCAGGCGGTCGCGCCGGTGGGCGACGCCGACGTCGTGCGCGCACGGTGGGCCGACGGCGACGTCGTCCTCGTGCGCGAGGAGGCCGCCACGGGCGCCGTGCGGTGGGAGCGGCGCGTCGAGCGCGAACGGTCGGGCAGCCTCGGTCTCGTGGTGCGCTCGTCGGGGAGCGGGATCCTGCTGGACGTGAACCGCGGGGTCGTGACCCTCGTGGCCCCGGGCGTCGTCGCGACCCTCACCGAGGACGGGACGGTGCTGAAGGAGGGCGACGTGTGGTCCGTCGTGCGCCTGCCCGACGGGCGGTACGTCGGCAACGAGTACGGGAGCGGGACGACGACCGTGTTCACGGCGGCGGGCGACCCGCGGGTCGAGGTCCGGGGGAGGGCCGTCGAGGCACCCCTGAGCGACGGGTCGTTCCCCGGGGTCCTCCTGATGAACACGTTCCGCGGTGTCGCCGGCGTCGACGCCGTCACCGGCGCCCCGCTCTGGACGCTCGCGAGCGCCGGCTCCCGTCCCGTCGTGCGCATCGAGGGCCTGGTCGTGCTGCGGACGGACACGACCCTGCACGGGATCGACGTCGCGTCGGGCGCGCTGCGCTGGGAGACGCCCCTCACGGACGGGGCGACGTGGCCCGCGCTCACCGACGGCCGCTCGCTGCTCGTGGCCGAGGGGGAGGGCGGACGACGCCAGCACCTCGTCTCGATCGCGCTCGCGGACGGTACCGTCGAGTGGCGGTGGCCGATCCCGGAACGCACCTACCACGCGTTCACGTCCGAGGGGCGGCTGTTCCTGCTCGGCACCGACCGTCTGACGGCGGTGTCCTGAGCGGCGCCGCGTGGCAGGTTGAGCGCGGCGTGAGGAAACGGTAGAAACGGTCGGGGCCTTTCCGGGCCCCGGCGGGGTGCGTCCTGCACCGCGCGACAGCGTAGGGAGCCACGATGACCAACGAGAGCCCAGCGGTCGGCGAGCCGCAGACCGACGATCCGGGGCCCGTGACCGGGGAGACGCCGGGGACGTCCGGCGACGAGGCGGCGACCTCCGAGCCGCGTCCGCGGGGCGCGGGTGCCGGCGAGCAGGCCGCCGAGGCGTCGGAGCCGGCCGGGCTCTCGCCCTTCGCCGGCATCCCGGTGAGCGACTTCGTGCGCGACGGCGTGGCAGCCTTCCTGCTCCTCGTCTCGCTGGCGCTGCCCTGGGACGTCGCCCACCGCGCGTCCGACAAGGTCGAGGTCGTCCTGCTGACGATCCTGTCCCTGCTGTCGCTCGCTCTGCCGTACCTCGCCCGGACCGGGGTGCTGCCCGCGACCTGGACGGTCCACACGACGCGTCAGGTGCGCCTGCTCGCCAACGCGCCCTACGCGCTGCTCGTCGTCGTCTACCTCGTCGTCGACGTCGTGGGCGGTGGCGACCTGTCGGACGGATGGGGCGGCATCGGATCGGCGGTCGCCCTCGGGCTCGCCGGTGCACTGCTCGCGGCACAGCCACGCCAGAGCGAGCTCGGCCCGGAGGACCTCGACCGCGCCGTGACGGGGCAGTGGCTGCGGGTCCATCTCGTGCTGTCGGCCGTCCTCGCCGTCGGCGCGCTCCTGACCGTGATCCTCACGGTGCTCAGCGCGTCCGAGGTCGGTCCGGTCGAGGTGATCGACCTGCTGGCCATCGCGGCCTTCGTCGTCGCCCTCGCGGGCCTCCCCGCGCTCGGCACCTGGCGTCGCTCCGAGGCCGCGCGGCTCACGCTCGTCGGCCTGGGCATCATCGTGGCCGCGGCGTTCGTCCTCGGTTCCGGCGACAACGGCATCCTCACGATGGAGGGGACGCACCTCGGCCGCTTCGGCCTCGTGCTCGTGCCCGCGCTCGCGGCGGTGGCGTCCTCACCCGCGGTGCGGCGTGCCATGGCCGCGGTCCCGCCCGTCGAGGCGTGGCTGGGGGTCGCGGCCCGCGGCCTGGACCTCGTGGTCGTCGTCGGTGCCTTCCTCGCCCTGCACGGTGTCCTCGGGCTGGCGGACGGCATGCGGGGCGTCCCCGTGGTCCTCGCCGTCGTCATCGGCCTGCTCGTCGCGGGCGTCGCCCTCGTCGCGCGCCGCTCGCTCGCCCGCGACGCGGCGACGGGGCGCCCGCTCGCACTCGGGGCCACGGGCGTCGTGGCGCTGCTCGGCATCGTGCTGCTCGTCGTGACCGCGAGCCGCGTGGCCTACGGCGGCAGCGTCGAGCACCTGCTCCTCGCCTTCGGGCTCCCGCTCCTCGTCGTGTACGCGCTGACGGTCCCGCAGGAGGTCCGGGACTACTTCGCCGAGCACCGGCCCGACCCGGCGGCTGCCGGTGCCGCCGCGACCGCCGCCTACGTCTGGCAGCCTGCCGCGCCCAAGGCGCCGCGCCCGGCGAAGCCTGCCCCCGCGCCCGTCGCCGGGCCTCCGGCGACCGCGGAGCACCAGGGGCCGGCCACGTGGTCGGCAGCTGCCGGCGGGACCGAGGTCCTGCCGGTCCAGACCGTGCAGCCCGAGCGCAGCGGGTACGCCGCCCGCCCGGGTCTCACGCCCGTGGACTCCCAGACGACCGCGGTGATGCCGGCGGTCACCGACGGCTCGCGCGACGTCCCGGGCCAGACCGCGCAGCAGGGCTACGCGACGCCTCAGCAGGGCGGCGACCCGCAGCAGCACAACGCCGCTCCCGGGCAGACGGCGCAGCAGGGCTACGGCCAGCAGGCGCAGCAGGGCTACGCGCAGCAGCAGGGGTACGGTCAGCAGACGCCGCAGGGCTACGCCCAGCAGGGCCAGCAGGGTTACGGCCAGCAGGGTCAGCAGGGCCAGCAGGCGTACGCGCCCCAGCCGGGCTTCACGCCCCAGCAGGCGCTCGACCCGTCGACCCCGCTCGAGGTGCTCGCCCAGATCGTGCAGGACGCCCCCCACCTGCGTCCGCAGGTCGCGGCCAACCCGTCGACGTACCCCGCCCTGCTCGAGTGGCTCGGGAACCTCGGCGACCCCGCGGTGGACGCCGCGCTCCGCTCCCGGCGGGGCTGACCGTCGCGGAGAGCGGAGCTCTCGCCGAGCGTGCGGGTGCCCGGGGCGTGGACGTCCCGGCCACCCGCACGCGGTCGGGGTACAGTGAACGCGTGCACCTGATGCGGCGGCTCCTCCTTCGTTGCCGCGGCGAGGCCCTCTAGCCGGTCCCTCGTCGCGGTGGTTGGTGTGCCGGCTGACACCGATCAGGACGACCTGAAGGACCCATGATGAACGCCTCGACCAGCACCAGCAGCACCACCACCACCACCACCACCGCCGCCGCCGCCGCCGCAGCCGTCGCAGCCGCCGCGCAGGCGAACCCGCAGCAGCCGTCGGGCATGCCGATCCACAAGTACCTGCCGTTCCACCGCCAGTTCGACGTCACGGTCCCGGACCGGACCTGGCCCGACCGGCGCATCACGCAGGCGCCGCGCTGGTGCGCCGTCGACCTGCGGGACGGCAACCAGGCCCTCATCGAGCCGATGAACCCCGAGCGCAAGCTGCGCATGTTCGAGCTGCTCGTCGAGATGGGCTACAAGGAGATCGAGGTCGGTTTCCCCTCCGCCTCGCAGACCGACTTCGACTTCGTGCGGATGCTCATCGAGGAGGACCGCATCCCGGACGACGTCGTCATCCAGGTGCTGACGCAGTCCCGCGAGCACCTCATCGCGCGGACGTACGAGGCGATCCAGGGCGCCAAGCAGGCGATCGTGCACCTGTACAACTCCACGTCGGTCCTGCAGCGCGAGGTGGTGTTCCGCTCGGACCCCGACGGCATCGTGGGCATCGCCGTGGACGGCGCGAAGCTGTGCCGGAAGTTCGAGGAGACGGTCCCCGGGACCACGGTGTACTACGAGTACTCGCCCGAGTCCTACACGGGCACCGAACTCGAGTTCGCCGCCCGCATCTGCAACGAGGTGCTCGAGGTCTTCGAGCCCACGCCCGAGCGCAAGGTCATCATCAACCTGCCCGCGACGGTCGAGATGGCGACGCCGAACGTCTACGCGGACTCGATCGAGTGGATGAACCGGCACCTGAACCACCGCGAGAACGTCGTCCTGTCGCTGCACCCGCACAACGACCGCGGCACGGCGGTGGCTGCCGCCGAGCTGGGGTACCAGGCCGGTGCTGACCGCATCGAGGGCTGCCTGTTCGGCAACGGCGAGCGCACCGGGAACGTCTGCCTGGTCACGCTCGGGATGAACCTGTTCAGCCAGGGCATCGACCCGCAGATCGACTTCTCCGACATCGACCACGTGCGCCGCACGGTCGAGCACTGCAACCAGCTCGGCGTCCCGGAGCGTCACCCCTACGCGGGCGACCTCGTCTTCACGGCGTTCTCCGGCTCCCACCAGGACGCGATCAAGAAGGGCTTCGACGCCATGGCGGTCCACGCCGAGGCGGAGGGCACGACCGTCGACGACCTGGTCTGGGCGGTGCCGTACCTGCCGATCGACCCGAAGGACGTCGGGCGCTCGTACGAGGCCGTGATCCGGGTCAACTCGCAGTCGGGCAAGGGCGGCATCGCGTACCTGCTGAAGACCGAGCGCCACCTGGACCTGCCCCGCCGGCTGCAGATCGAGTTCTCGAAGTCGGTCCAGACCCACACCGACGAGCACGGCTCCGAGGTCACGGGCGAGGACATCTGGCGGATCTTCTCCGACGAGTACCTGCCTGTCGAGCCGGGCTCCGGCCTGGAGCCGTGGGGACGCCTCAAGCTGCGCGCGACGCGTGCGTCCTCGAGCGAGCACGGTCCGGACACGCTGAGCGTCGACGTCGTCGACCGTGGCGAGGAGCTCACGCTCGAGGGCACCGGCAACGGGCCGGTGGCCGCGTTCGTCGACGCGGTCGCCCAGGTGGGGGTCGACGTCCGGGTCCTGGACTACGCGGAGCACGCGCTGTCCGAGGGCGGCGACGCGACGGCGGCGGCCTACGTCGAGTGCCAGGTGGGCGACGACGTCCTGTGGGGCGTCGGCATCGACCCCTCGATCACGACGGCCTCGCTCAAGGCGATCGTGTCGGCGGTCAACCGCGCGGAGCGCACCGCAGGCTGAGCGTCCGGACGATCCACGACCACCGGGTCGCGGTGCTCACACCACCGTGGGTGCCGCGGCCCGGTCGTGCGCCGTCACGCGTTCCAGCAGCACCTGGAGCTGCGCGAGGTCCTCGTCGTCGAGGCGTTCCAGGGGCGACTCGGCGCTCAGCCGGTCGAGCATCGCCCGGCGTACCTCCTGTCCTCGCGGGGTGAGCGCGACGAGCTTGGAACGGCGGTCGGTCGGGTGCGGTCGGCGTTCGGCATAGCCGAGCGACACGAGCCTGGAGACGACGAACGTCACGTTGGACGGCTCGCACTCGAGGAGCACGGCGAGCTGGCTGGGCGTGAGCGGGTCGACCAGGTCGCGGACGGCGCACGCCTGCGTGCACGTGAGCCCGTACGGCTCGTACATCCCCCTGATCGCCCGCTCCGACTGTTCCGCTACCGCATCGAGCAGGATGCGTACATCCCGCGTGCGGTCGTCGCGGTCGTGGGAACGGACCATGACGGCATCGTAGTCCCCCACCTGCGCGGGAGTACGGGTGAAAGGTGGTCAGATCGTGCAGTGGCAGCGCTAGACTGCGAGACCTGACGTGCCGACCGGCACGACGCCCGCCCGGAGGAGCCGCATGAGCACCGCTGCGTCGATCGACGACCTGCTGGGTCCGGCCTCGGCGCGCTTCTTCGGGTCGGGGTACCGCGCGGTGCGTCACGAGGTCCGCGACCTCGTGCACGGGAGCGGTCCGACGGGAGCGTCCGAGGTGCGCGGGTCCGCCGCTCTCAGCTACCCGCGGTCCTGGTCCAGCAAGGCCGGGCGCGCACTCGTCCCGCACGTGTCGTCGATCGACGCGTTCGTCCTCGCCGCCCAGCTCGCCGAGGTCCTGCTCGCCCTGTCGCTCGGGCTCCGCGACGAGGAACGCACGCGCGCGTGGGTGCGCTCGGTGGACCTGCGGTCGGGCACGCAGCCGCAGGAGGACCTGGAGGCCATCCCGCTGAGCGCTCGGGTCGTCGCCACCTCGAGCGGTTCTCGGGAGGCGGTCTCGACCGTCGAGGCGAGGGTGGGCACGCTCACGACCGTCCTGGTCGTGGCGCACCCGCCCGGCGCACGCGGCCGTCCCGTGGACGGCCCGGTGGTCCTCGACGACCTCCTCGGCCCCGCGCCCGAGAGGTTCCACGCGGGCGGGTACACCGCGTCGTCGCAGGAGATCGTCGACGTCGAGGTGGACGACGCACGCGGCGTCCGTGCCGTCGTCGTCCCGTCGGCGGACCGCGCCGCGCCGCACTGGTGCGACCTCGGCGGGTCGTACCGGCCGGGCGTGACGTTCATCGACGCGATCGTCGGTCTCGCCCAGGTCTCCGAGGTGCTCCTCTACGCGCTCGACGCGGTCGACCGTGCCCGCTCGCACACGATGTGGATGCGCCGCGTCCGGCTCGAGACACCCGTCCCCGACGTGCCGCGCGAGCCGTTCCGCACGCACGCCGACCTCCGGACCGCGCGTCTGGTGCCTCTGCACGGCGCCACGTGGCGCGCGGTCGAGATGTCGGCCACCTACCACGCCTTCTCGGCGCGCTACGCGCTCGCCCACGAGCTGCCGACGGACGACGACCGGACCGTCGTGCGTCCCCCCGTCGCTCCGGGCGCGGCCGCCTGATGCGCATCGCGGTCTCGGGGACCTACTCCGCGGGGAAGACCACGACGTCGCTCGCCCTGAGCCACCTCACCGGTCTGCCGCGCACGCACGCGCGCTCGATGCGCGAGATCCTTCCGGAGGTCTTTCCGGGGCGTCGGCTGGAGGACTGCACCGCGGTCGAGCTGGTCGAGCTCGGGATCGTTCGGTACACCGAGCGGGCGGTGCACGAGAGCCACGCCGGGGACGCGTTCCTCTCGGACGGGTCGTCCCTGCACGAGTGGGTGTACGGGGCGGTCCGCGCGGAGACGGGCATCGTCCCGAGCGACCACGGCCAGGACGACGCCCGGACCGCGGAGCGCGAGTTCCTCGCGTCCGCGATGGCGGCGTTCGGGGGTGTCGTGCGACGGCACGCGCTGCGGTCGTACGACCTCTTCGTCCACCTGCCGGTCGAGTTCCCGCTCGTCATAGACGGGCACCGACCGGTGTCGGAGCGGTTCCGTGAACGGTCCGACACCATGCTGCGCACGACGCTGGGCTCGCTCGGCATCCCGTGCATCGTCGTCGGGGGGACCCTCGAGCACCGGCTCGAGCGGATCGTCGACGAGCTCGGCCTGCCGCGCGTCACCTCGGTCGCCGCCGCGGCGGCGAGGGCGTACGCGGACCTCGCCGCGATGGACGTGCGCGTGGAGACGGCTCGCCTCTGAGCCGTCGGGTCGTGGGCGGTCGCGCAGGGGGAGACCGCCCACGACCCTGTTCCGGCACGGTCCCTCTCGTGCGGCCCTCGTCGTCGGTGCTGTCCATGCTCGTCTGGTGCCCGGCGGGTGCGACGACCGCGACGTCGGTGGCATGCGGGAGAATGGGCGCGTGGTCCTCTACCGAGACGACGCGATCGTCCTGCGCACCCAGAAGCTGGGTGAGGCGGACCGCATCATCACCCTGCTGACGCGCGAGCACGGGAAGGTGCGCGCGGTCGGCAAGGGGGTGCGGCGCACGTCGTCGCGGTTCGGTGCACGCCTCGAGCCGTTCATGGTCGTCGACCTCCAGCTCCACGCCGGGCGCTCGCTCGACACCGTGACCCAGGCGGAGACCGTGGGACCGTACGCGCGGCGCATCTGCGAGGACTACGCGCTGTACACCGCCGGGACGGTCATGCTCGAGACCGCCGAGCGGCTCGTCGCCGACGAGCGCGAGCCGGCGGTGCAGCAGTACTGGCTCCTCGCCGGGGCGCTGCGCGCGCTCTCGGAGCGCGCGCACGACCCGAACCTCGTGCTCGACTCCTACCTTCTGCGGGCGCTCGCGGTCGCCGGCTGGGCGCCGTCGTTCACGGACTGCGCGCGGTGCGGCGAGCCGGGGCCGCACCACGCGTTCGCCGTCGCGCAGGGCGGGGCGGTGTGCGGGCGGTGCCGCCCGCCGGGCTCGACGTCGCCCGCCCCCGAGACCTTCGCCCTCCTCGCCGCGCTGCTGGCCGGGGAGTGGGAGACCGCCGACGCCTCCACGGCGCGGCACCGCAAGGAGGCGAGCGGCCTCGTCGCCGCCTACGGCCAATACCACCTGGAGAGAACGTTGCGATCCCTGCGCATGGTCGAGCGGGACGCCTGATGGCGCGCCGCACGCGTCCCGTCGTCCCGCCGTTCGCCCACCCCTCGGGCGCACGCCCCCCGGCGATCCCGCAGCAGTTCGTGCCGAACCACGTCGCCGTCGTCATGGACGGCAACGGCCGGTGGGCGAACGCGCGCGGCCTGCCCCGCACCGCGGGCCACGAGGCGGGGGAGGCGGCGCTGCTCGACGTCGTCGCGGGCGCCGTCGAGATCGGCGTGAAGCACGTCTCGGCGTACGCGTTCTCCACCGAGAACTGGAAGCGCTCGCCCGACGAGGTGCGCTTCCTCATGGGCTTCAACCGCGACGTCATCCGTCGTCGTCGTGACGAGATGGACTCGTGGGGCGTGCGCGTGCGGTGGGCGGGGCGTCGACCGCGGCTGTGGGGCTCGGTGATCAGGGAGCTCGAGGTCGCCGAGGAGCAGACCCGGGGCAACGACGTGTGCACGCTCACGATGTGCGTCAACTACGGCGGGCGTGCCGAGATCGCGGACGCCGCGGCAGCGATCGCCCGCGAGGCGGCGGCCGGGCGTCTCGACCCGTCGAAGGTCACGGAGCGCACCGTCCAGAAGTACCTCGACGAGCCCGACCTGCCCGACGTGGACCTGTTCCTGCGCAGCTCCGGCGAGCAGCGCACGTCGAACTTCATGCTGTGGCAGGCCGCCTACGCGGAGCTCGTGTTCCTCCCCGAGCCGTGGCCGGACGTCGACAGGCGCCACTTGTGGCGAGCGGTCGAGGAGTTCGCGCGGCGCGACCGCCGGTACGGGGGCGCGGTCGACGCGGTCGGTACGGGTTCCTGACGGTAGGCCGCCTCAGGCGGGAGCCGCCGCCGCGGTGAGCGCCTCGAGCCGGTCCGCGAGCTGCGCGGGGCGGCTCAGCGCGACGAGGTGACCTCCGGGCATCTCCTCGACGCCGAGCCCGAGCCGGTCCCGGGCCACGGCGCGCTGGAACGCGAGCGGGAAGAGGCGGTCGTCGCGACCCTGCAGGACGACGGTCGGCACGGCAGGCCAGGCGGTCGCCGGCCACGGCTCCGCGAACGATCGCGTCGACGGTGCGCGGTCCTCGCCGGCCAGGACCCGGCCGGTGACGTCGGCAGGGACGTCGTGGAAGAAGTCCTCGACCCCGTCGAACGGTCCGAGACCTGCGGCGGCGCGTGCGGCCTCGTGCCCGGTCGCCGCCCACCAGTCGCCGGCCGTCTCTCCGGGGCCGGGGATCATCGGGTTGAGCAGGACGAGGAGGCCGACGGGGACCCGGTCCGCGACGAGCCCTCCGACGTAGGCACCCATCGACTGCGCGACGACGACGAGCGCGTCGTCGACCGGCGCGTCGTCGGGCGGGGATGAGGCGCGGAGCGTCGCGAGCGCCACGTCCGTGAGTGCTTCCCAGCCGTAGCCCTCGTCGTGCTGGGGGAGGTCGACCGGTACGGCGTGGTGCCCGCGCGCGGCGAGCTCGGGGACGAGCCGCTGCCAGTACCCCGGGTGACCGCCGGCGCCGGGCAGGAGGAGGAAGGTCGTCATGGGGGGAAGACCGCCGGTCCGCCCGGGACTCATCGGGACCGGCCGCCTCTCCGGCTCAGTGCTGCGGGCTCGTCCCGTCCTCGACCGCGGCGGGCGACACGTGGGCGACCGACCGCGCTGCGCGCCGTCGGACCGCGACGACGACCACGGCCACCGCGCCGGCCACGAGGAGGAGCAGCGCGACGGCGCCCCAGGGCGACCCCGCGGCGACCGCGAGGGCGGCCGACCACGCGGCCCAGCCGACGGTCGCGTAGATCGTCGCGTGCAGGGCGCACCCGACCAGCATGGCGGGCAGGTAGCGGCCGAACGGCATGCGGACGACGCCCGCGGCCGCGTTGACGACCGTCTTGGTCCCCGTCGCGAGGAACGACGCCGGGACGGCGACGAGACCCCAGCGGCGCAGGAGCTCGACACCGCGCGCGGTGGAGCTTCCCGACAGCCAGGCGTGGACCCGTGCGACCCAGGGCCGCACGGGCCGCGTGCGGTCGAGCGTCCAGACCGTGACGAGCCGCGCGACCCAGTACGTCGCCTGCGTCCGCACGAGGACGACGGCGAAGAAGAAGGCGAACAGCGCTGCGAACGGTGCGCCGTCCAGCGCGTCGGGCACGGTTCAGCCCTGCTCGGACCCGCGGGCCGAGCAGCTCTCGCACGTCCCGAAGAGCTCGATCGTGTGCTGGATGTCGACGAACCCGTGCGTCGCGCCGACCTGCGTCGCCCAGGCCTCGACGGTGGGCCCGTCGATCTCCACGGTCCGCCCGCACGTGCGGCACACGAGGTGGTGGTGGTGCTCGCGGCGTTCGCACCGACGGTAGAGGTTCTCGCCCTCCTCGGTGCGCAGGACGTCGACCTCACCGCCGTCGGCGAGGCTCTGCAGCGTGCGGTAGACGGTCGCGAGGCCCACGGAGTCGCCGCGCGAGCGCAGGATCTCGTGGAGCTGCTGGGCGGAGCGGAAGTCCTCGACGTCCTCGAGGGCGTCGGATACCGCGGCGCGCTGGCGCGTCATGCGCTGCACGTGTCACCTCCTGTGGTGGGGCGGTCGGCGCCGGCTGGGCCGCGAGCGCCGGCGGGGACGGGCCGGGCCTCGGGGAGGTCGACGTCGTCCGGGATGTCAGGGTGCGGGTCGCGGGCGACGCGCGGCCGACGGCGCACCCACAGGGGGCGCAGGAGGGCCACGACGAGGTAGGTCGCGATCGCCAGGACGACGATCGTCGCACCCGGCGACAGGAGCTTCCAGTACGTGATCGACAGCCCGACGACGCACACGACGACGCCGACGACGCTTGCGACGAGCATCGTGCGGCGGAAGGACCGCGTGACGAGCTGGGCGACCGCGACGGGGACGATCATCAGCGCGCTGACGAGCAGCAGCCCGACGACGCGCATCGACACCGTCACCGTGAGCGCGGCGACGACGGCGACCGCGATGTTGAGCGCACGCACCGGCAGGCCGGAGGCACGCGCGAACTCCTCGTCGTGGCTCACGGAGAACAGCGCGGCGCGCAGCCCGAGGCCGACGAGCAGGATCACGGCGCTCAGGACGACGGTGAGGACGAGGTCGGACGACGTCACGGTGGAGATCGAGCCGAACAGGTACTGCATGAGGCTCCCCGCGGAGCCGCCCGCGAGCCCGATGAGCAGCACGCCGCCCGCGATGCCGCCGTAGAAGAGCAGGGCGAGCGCGAGGTCCCCGCTCGTGCGGCCGCGCTCGCGCACGAGCTCGATGGCGACGGAACCGATCACCGCGGCGACGACGGCCCCGGGGATCGCGAGGGCGTCGTTCGGGACGAGGCCCATCGCGGACCCGACGAGCCAGCCGAGCGCCACGCCCGTGAGCGCGACGTGACCGATGCCGTCACCGAGGAGCGAGAGCTTGCGCTGCACGAGGTAGGTCCCGACGACGGGCGCGCTCACGCCCACGAGGAAGGCCGCGACGAGGGCGCGCTGCATGAGCGGGTCGGTGAGCATCGCGGCGAGCTCGGAGGTGATCGACCCGGTCATGACGCCGTCCTCGGTGCGTGACCCGCGGCGGGGTCGGGGTACAGGGTGTCGCCGAGCCCGGTCGTCGGACCGGTGGGGGCGCCGTCGGGCGCGGGCTCGTGGGGGTGCTGGTGCTGGTGCGTCGTGCCGGCGTGCGTGGAGGACGGGCGGGGCGGGGCGCCGTCGTGCACCACGCGCCCGTGCCGCAGGACGACCGCGCGGCGGATGAGCGGCGCCAGGGCGCCGAGCTCGTGCAGGACGACGAGCACGGTCAGGCCGTCGCCGACGAGCCGCGTCATGGTCGCGGCGAACGACTCCTGGCTCGACTTGTCGACGCCCGCGACGGGCTCGTCGAGGACCAGCAGGTCGGGTCGGCGGACGAGCGCGCGGGCGATGAGGACGCGCTGCTGCTGACCGCCCGAGAGCTCGGCCGTCGAGTCCGCGGCGCGGTCGGCGAGCCCCACCTGGTCGAGCGCCCCGACGGCACGTGCACGCCAGTCGCGCGGCAGGCGCAGGCGCCCGCCGCCGAGCAGGCCCGAGGCGACGACCTCGGCGGCCGTCGACGGCATCCCCGACGGCGCGGCGACGCGCTGGGGGACGTACCCGAGCCGTCGCCACGGGACGCGCGGACCGAGCGGCGCGCCGAACAGGTCGACGGAGCCCGCGGAGACGGGGACGATGCCGACGAGCGCGCGCACGAGCGTGGACTTCCCCGAGCCGTTCGCGCCGAGGAGCGCGACGACGTCGCCCGACGGCACGACGAGGTCGATGCCCCGGAGGATCTCGCTGCCGCCGAGGCTCACGTGCACGCCGTGCGCGGCGACGAGCGGGGCGGTGGACGTCACGAGCAGACCAGCCCGGACGTGAGCGCCTCGAGGTTGGACTCCATGACCCCACGGTAGTCCGTCGTGTCGTCGGCCAGACCCTCGAGCGGGTCGAGGACCGCGGTGGCGACGCCGAGGTCGTCGGCGAGCGTCTGGGTCACCTTCGGGCTGGTCAGGGTCTCGAAGAAGAGCGTCGTCACGTCGTTGTCGCGCACGACCTCGCCCACCTCGCGCAGCCGCGCGGGGGACGGCTCGGCCTCGGGGTCGAGGCCCGAGATGCCGACCTGCACGAGGTCGTAGCGCTCCGCGAGGTACCCGAACGCCTCGTGGGACGTGACGAGCGTCGCGCCGGCGCACGGGGCGAGGGCGTCGGCGTACTCGGCGTCGAGCGCGTCGAGGTCGGCCGTCAGGGCTGCGGCGCCCGCCTCGTACTCCTCGGCATGCTCCGGGTCGATCGCCGACAGCTCGGCCGCGACCTGGTCGCCGACGGCCGCGAGGCGCGTCGGGTCGAGCCAGAAGTGCGGGTCCAGCGTGCCGTGGTCGTGCCCGTCGTCGGCGGCCTCGCCCGAGTCGGCGTCCGTGTGCTCGGCGTGCTCCTCGGCGCTCTCTCCCTCGTGACCGTCCTCATGACCGTCCTCGTGGCCCGCTGCCGTGCCGGACCCCGGGTGCTCCTCGAGACCGGCCGCCTCGGTGGCGTCGACGACGTGCTCGGGGTCGCGCTGCGCGACGCCCTCGTCGACCGCGGGCTGGAATCCCGACTGGTAGACCACGAGGTCCGCGTCGCCGATCAGGCGCACCTGCGCGGGGGCGAGCTCGAGGTCGTGCGGCTCGGCGGCGGGGGGCGTGAGGTTGTCGACCGACACGAGGTCCCCGCCCACCTGCTCGGCGACGTACTGGAGCGGGTAGAACGACGCGAGGACCTGGACCCGCCCGTCCTCCGACGCGCCGTCGGCCCCGCCCGTGCCCGACGAGCAGGCGGCGACGAGCGCCGTGGCGACGAGGGCTGCGGTGGCGGCGAGCGCGCGGCGGCGCAGGCGGGGGGAGGGGCGCATGCCTCCAGTGTCCTCCTTAGTGAAAATGGATGTCAAAACCGTTCACGGTGAGGCGGCTCACGCCCGGGGTACGCTGGTCGGTCGGCGCCCGCGAGGGCGTCCGCCCACCCGTCCAGCCTCCACGAGCCACGTGCGGGGCCGATCTCCAGGAGTGATGACCGTGGCCGCTGCGCCCTCACCGACCGCCCGTCTCGACGCCGTCGTGTCCCTCGCCAAGCGGCGCGGGTTCGTCTTCCCGTCGGGCGAGATCTACGGAGGCACGCGCTCCGCGTGGGACTACGGGCCGCTCGGCACCGAGCTCAAGGAGAACATCAAGAAGCAGTGGTGGCGCTCGACCGTCACGAGCCGTGACGACGTCGTGGGCCTCGACTCGTCCGTCATCCTGCCGCGCCAGGTGTGGGTCGCCTCGGGCCACGTCGGCGTCTTCACCGACCCGCTCACCGAGTGCCTCTCGTGCCACAAGCGGTTCCGCGAGGACCAGATGATCGAGGAGTTCGAGGAGAAGAAGGGCCGCGCGCCCGAGGGCGGCCTCGCCGAGATCGCCTGCCCGAACTGCGGCACGCGCGGGCAGTGGACCGAGCCGCGCGACTTCAACATGATGCTCAAGACGCACCTCGGCCCCGTCGAGGACGAGTCCGGGCTGCACTACCTGCGCCCCGAGACCGCCCAGGGCATCTTCGTGAACTTCGCCAACGTCATGGGCGCGAGCCGCAAGAAGCCGCCTTTCGGCATCGGCCAGATCGGCAAGTCGTTCCGCAACGAGATCACGCCGGGCAACTTCATCTTCCGCACGCGCGAGTTCGAGCAGATGGAGATGGAGTTCTTCGTCGAGCCCGGGACGGACGCCGAGTGGCACCAGTACTGGATCGACGCGCGCACCGAGTGGTACGTGGACCTCGGCATCTCGCGCGACAACCTGCGCCTGTTCGAGCACCCGCAGGAGAAGCTGTCGCACTACTCGACGCGCACGGTCGACATCGAGTACCGGTTCGGCTTCCAGGGCTCCGAGTGGGGCGAGCTCGAGGGCATCGCGAACCGCACCGACTTCGACCTCAAGACCCACGCCGAGCACTCCGGGAAGGACCTGTCGTACTTCGACCAGACGAAGAACGAGCGCTGGGTCCCGTACGTCATCGAGCCGGCCGCGGGCCTGACCCGCTCGCTCATGGCGTTCCTCGTCGAGGCGTACACGGAGGACGAGGCACCCAACGCGAAGGGTGGCGTCGACAAGCGCACCGTGCTGCGCCTGGACCACCGGCTGGCGCCGGTCAAGGCCGCCGTGCTGCCGCTGAGCCGCAACGAGCAACTCTCGCCCAAGGCGAAGGACCTCGCCACGGAGCTGCGGAAGTACTGGAACGTCGACTTCGACGACGCCGGCGCGATCGGCCGTCGCTACCGCCGCCAGGACGAGATCGGCACGCCGTTCTGCATCACGGTCGACTTCGACACGCTCGACGACCAGGCCGTGACCATCCGCCACCGCGACTCGATGGCGCAGGAGCGCGTCGCGCTCGACAAGGTGACCGAGTACCTGGGCGGGCACCTGCTCGGCGCCTGACACGGCGACAGCCGACGACAGACGACGACAGACGACGACAGACGACGACGGGGCGGGACCGTGAAGGTCCCGCCCCGTCGTCGTGCGCCTTGGCGGCGCACCCGCCCCCTGCCGTCGAGCTAGATCTTCTTCGCCGCGCCCTTGCCCCTGTTGAGCACCGCGAGCACCAGGCTCACGACGAGGATCGCGACACCGATCCAGAGCAGCACCTGCGCGGCCTCGATCGCCACGCCCAGGATGAGCAGCACGGCGCCGACGATGACGAGGATCAGCCAGAGAGGCATGGAGTTCCTTTCGTCCTGTTGTCGGCCGAAATGCCGACCCGGGAACCCTCCCACACCTCCCTCTTCCTCGCGCGGCGACGGAGCGCCGAGCAGATGTCGGACGGCTGTCCGGAGGGCTGCGGGAGCACGCGGTCCCGCACGGATGGGACAATGGAGCGCGTGAGTGCCGCGACCCTGGACCCCTCGACCGCCGTCGACCCGACGGCGAACCTCCCCGCCCCCGTCCTGCCGCCCCTGCAGCTCGGCCCGCACACGATCGACACCCCGGTCGAGCTGGCGCCCATGGCGGGCGTCACCAACACCGCGTTCCGCACGCTGTGCCGCGAGGCCGGGGCGAGCACGGGCGAGCACCCCGGCCTGTACGTCGCGGAGATGGTGACCAGCCGTGCGCTCGTGGAGCGCAACCCCGAGGCGCTGCGGATCGTGACGTTCGGCGAGGACGAGCGACCCCGCTCTGCGCAGGTGTACGGCGTCGACCCGGCGACGGTGCGCGAGGCCGTGCGGATCATCGCCGCCGAGGACCGCGCGGACCACGTCGACCTCAACTTCGGCTGCCCCGTGCCCAAGGTGACGCGCAAGGGCGGGGGAGCGGCGCTCCCGTGGAAGCGCGACCTGTTCACCGCGATCGTGCGCGAGGCCGTCGCGGCCGCCCGGCCGTACGGGGTGCCAGTGACGGTGAAGATGCGCAAGGGCATCGACGACGACCACCTGACGTACCTCGAGGCGGCGCTCATCGCGCAGGACGCGGGCGTCGCGTCGATCGCGCTGCACGCGCGCACCGCGGCCCAGCACTACTCGGGCACGGCCGACTGGTCGGCGATCGCGCGGCTCAAGGAGACGGTCAAGCACGTGCCCGTGCTGGGCAACGGCGACATCTGGTCCGCCGAGGACGCGCTGCGGATGGTGGACGAGACCGGGTGCGACGGCGTCGTCGTCGGGCGCGGCTGCCAGGGCCGGCCGTGGCTGTTCGCGGACCTCGCCGCGGCCTTCGCCGGGCGGCCGGAGCGGGTGCGGCCCGGCCTGCGCGAGGTCGCCGACACGATCTACCGGCACGGCGAGGCCATGATCGACTTCTTCGACGGCGACGAGGGCAAGGGCATGCGCGACCTGCGCAAGCACATGGCCTGGTACCTCAAGGGCTATCCCGTGGGCGGCGACGCGCGTCGCTCTCTCGCCATGATCTCCACCCTCGACGAGCTGCGCGGACTGCTCGACGCGCTCGACCTCGACTCCCCGTACCCCGGGGAGGCGGTGGAGGGACCGCGCGGGCGCGCGGGGTCGCCCAAGCAGCCGCACCTGCCCTACGGCTGGCTCGACTCGCGCGAGCTCGACGGCGAGTTCGCCGAACGGCTGCGCGAGGCGGAGCTGAGCGTCTCCGGCGGCTGACCGCGCCGTGCGCACCGCGGGGGACGACTCCTGGCGCCTGTCGGTCTCCGACGGTGGCCCGCTCGACGAGGCCCTGTGGTTCCGGGACGCGTTGTCGCTCGACCTGACCCTCGGCCGGTCCGTCGACGACGCGGCCGACGACGTGCCGCCGCGGCTCCTGGATCCGCCGCCGGACCGTTCCGACCTCGTCCCCGCGGCAGACCGCCCCGCCGTGGCGCGGCGATGGCTCACGTGGTGGCGCGACCTCCTCCGGTCCGAGGCGGCCGGCCGTCTCGCCGAGGCGCCCTCGGCTCCCGACGCGTTCCGCGCCTGGGTCGGAGCTCGGCACGACGAACGCCAGGCACTCGGTGCACCGCCGGAGTACGACGGCCTCGGGGACGTCCCGGCGCTGCAGCGCGCCGCGGCACGCCTGTACCGCGAGGCACGTGACCAGCTCGAACGGCGCGAGCGCAGCGTCCGCTCGCGGCAGGCGGTGCCGTCGTACGCCGGCGCCGCCCGCGACGTCGTCGCTGCGGTCGCAGCCGAGCACGGCGTCGCGCCCGGAGTGCTGCGCGGTGCCGTCCTCGTGCTCGACGTCGACGGGCCGTGGTGGCGGCCCGTCGCCCCGGGAGCGGTCGCCTGCTCCGCCGACGTGCTCGACCGGAGCCGGGCGGAGGCCGTGCTGCGTGCCGCGTTCGAGTCGGGCCTCGGCGTCTGACACCACCGGTGCCAGGGCAGCGCGAGGTGGTGCGGACGGTCGTCGGGGAGCGGTCCCCATGTCCGCACCGCGTCGTGCGGTGCTAGCCTCCCGAACGGTGACGGCACGGTTGCCCCACCAAAGACGGGACCGGGGGGACGATGCGTGCGCTGAGCGTGACACGAGAGGCCTGGGCTGTGGCCGTGGCACGGGTGCGGGAACGGCTCGCCGCCGAGGGGATCGAGGCCGACGGCGTGCGCGTGCCGGCCGCCCCCACCGAGTCCGCGGACGACGTCGAGGCGGAGCTGCGTGAGCTGGGGATCAGCGACGTGCACGGGGACGTCGAGGCCGCGTGGGCGGCCGCGATCGGGCAGCACCTTCTGTCGCCGGTCCGGGCGACGCTCCGGGCGAGCACGGGAACGGTCGGCGCGACGACCGGCCTGACGATCGTCGACGACCGCGTCCTGCTCGTCCACGACGCCGTCCGGCGCGACCCGGGGCCGCACGAGCCTGAGGTCACGGCGGTCTCGCGGCACGTGGACGTCGTCCTGGTACGCGTCGACGACCTGTGGCCCGCGATCACGCGCTTCCTCCCGCCGCTCCACCAGCTGACCGCCGGTGCACGGCCGTCGGGACGCTCGTCGTCGCTCCCGACGACGCCGCTCGACCGGGCTCAGGTGGAGAGCCTGCGCACGGGCACCGACGTCGGCGCCCTCCCGGCCGCCGCGCGTGCGGTCGTGGAGGACGAGCAGGCGAGCCTCGCCGTCGTCGTCGAGGCCTGGCCCACGGTGGCCGGGCCGAGCGTCGTGTGGTCGCGATGGTGGTCGGTGGCGGGCGACCGGTTGCTGGACGTGCAGCTCCGCGACGACGGCGTACGTCTCGTCGAGCGCGCGCCGGGTGCCGTCGCGGCCGAGCTGCGCTGGGCCCTCGCGGGCGCGATCGACGTCACCGCCGGAGCGCTCCGGGCCGTGGTCGGCGAGGGGGGCGAGCAGTGACCGCCGGGATGTGGGGGATGGACGTCGCCGCGGTGCGACGGCTCGGCACGGACCTCGAGCGCGCGGCCGACGACCTCGAGTCGGCCCGGGACCAGGTCGGGGCCCGGATGGCGCTGTCGTTCGGCTTCGGGCCCGACATGGACGAGTTCCGCGGTCGGTGGAGCTCCGAGCTCGCGCCGTCGCTCTCGCGCGTGTGCGCGACCCTCCGTGAGGCTGCGCGGGCCGTTCGCCTCGACGCGGACCAGCAGGACACGGCGTCAACGGACGGCGGGTCCGGCGGCGGGCGCGGACCGGACGGCGGCGGCCGCGGGGACGGCGGTGGCGGGGACGGCGACGGCGGAGGCGACGGCGACGGCGACGGCGGTGGCGGCGGGCCCCTCGACTGGCTGCGCGACCGAGGAGAGGATCTCTGGGACGCGGGCGGAGACGCGGTCGACTGGCTGGGCGATCGTGGCGCGGACGTTCTCGACGAGGTCGGGAACCGGTGGGACGCGATCTCGGACGACTGGCTCAACGTCGGGGACGGGCTCGGCCAGCTCTGGGACGCGACCGGAGGGTCGATCCTGGACGGTCGCATGCCTCGCACGACCGAGGTCATCGCGTCCGGACTGCTGCTCGGGGGCACCACGATCGGGGCGCTGCTGACGACCCAGTCCCTCGGGTCGACCGAGTTCGACGTCTTCGACGACGGTGAGCCGTATGCCGGTCGACCGCGGCCGGCCGCCGAGAGCGGGCACGCGATGCGCGAGCCGCACGAGCTGAGCGACCTCACGGCGAGCGTGACCGACGCTTACGGCACCGACGGGACCGTACGGATCACGGCGGTGGACAACCCGGGCCAGGAGACGTCGTACATCGTCTCGATCCCGGGCACCGAGCGATGGGCGCCGGGTACGAACGAGAACCCGATGGACCTCACCGGGAACCTGGTGACGGCCGGCGGCGGGGAGTCGACGATGACGCAGTCGGTGGCGCTCGCCATGGAGAACGCGGGCATACCCGCAGGCGCTCCGGTGATGCTCGTCGGCCACTCGCAGGGCGGGATGACGGCCGCGGCGCTCGCGTCCGACCCGTCGATCACGTCGCGGTACGACGTCTCGAACGTCCTGACCTTCGGCTCGCCGGTGGACAGCGTGGACGTCGCCCCCGGGACGCAGCTTCTCGAGATCCAGCACTCCGGGGACGCCGTGCCTCGTCTCGACCTGGGCGACGAGCAGCTCGGTCGGCTGGGATCGGGTCTCAACGACCCCGTCCAGCCGAACTTCACGAGCGTCGCCCTCGACAACCCGCGCGAGTCCACGCCGTGGTGGGGACATCTCGGGCCGGTCCCGTACGGTGTCTCCGAGGCGCTCACGAACCACGACCACCAGAACTACACCGACTCCATCCGCACCAGCACGGACCCTTCCCTGCTCCAGTACCAGAACCTCCCCTCGACCCAGAGGTTCTTCGTGCAGGACGGCGGGTCTGCGTCGGCGGTTGACGTCACCGTCGGGAGGAGAGACTGATGCGACAGATCACGCGGCGATCGGTGCCGTTCCTCGTCGGTGCGCTCGCCCTCGCGCTCGCCGGGTGCTCGGGCGACGACTCGTCCTGCGCGGACCTGCTGACCAGGACGGCCGAAGGGGTCGACGGGGTCGAGTCGGCGCAGTTCTCGTGCGAGTCCCAGCTCGAGGGGTCGCTGCAGGAGGGCGAGGTCCAGCTCGAGACGTCGGACCCGTCGGAGGGCCTGGAGGTCACCGAGGCGGTGCTGCGGGCCTTCGCTGCGGAGCAGGAGATCGAGCCCGCGTGGATGCCGGCGACCGTCTACCGACTCGGTGGCGGGGCGGGCGTCGTCGACACGAACGAGCTCGGCTTCAACGGCACGCCGAGCGTGCGGGAGATGCGCGACCTGTACGGCGCGTCGGGCTGATGCCGGGCGACCGGCCGGGCCCGCGCTGGCGGGACCCGGCCGGTCGTGGGTCAGGTCAGAGCGCGCGCAGCCAGACCGTCGTGTCGGACGGCACGCGCACCTGCGGGTCGGCCGACCGGTCGGTGCTGACCGGACCGGACGCGACGAGCACCTTGACGCCGTGCGGCAGCACCACGGGGTCGCTCCCGAGGTTGGCCAGCACGACGACGTCGCGGTTGCGCAGCGCGATGACGTCGTCGGAGCCGGCGTACTCCTCGACCCACGCCAGCGTGCCCGTGCCGAGGCGCTCGGCGCGGCGCGTCGCGAGCGCGGCACGGTACGTCTCGTACGTCGAGCCCGCGACGCCGCGCTGGACGTCGGCGGCGTAGCGCGCGTAGGACTCGGGCTGGGGGAGCCACGTCTTGCCGGTCGGGCCGAACCCGTGGCCGGGCGCGTCGGCGTGCCACGGCAGCGGGACGCGGCAGCCGTCGCGGCCGGCCTCGGCACCCTGCGTGCGGAAGAACGCGGGGTCCTCGCGCACGTCGTCCGGGAGCGCGGTGTGCTCCGGCAGACCGAGCTCCTCGCCCTGGTAGAGGTACGACGACCCGGGCAGGCCCAGCATGAGCAGCGAGGCGGCGCGGGCGCGGCGCAGGCCGAGCTCCTCGTCCGGCTGCGGCTCGTGGGCGAAGATCCCGTTGGGCCGCAGTCCCGGCTCGGCGAGACCGAGGCGCGACGCGTGGCGCACGACGTCGTGGTTCGACAGGACCCACGTCGTGGGGGCGCCGACCTCGTCGTTCGCGTGCAGCGACGCGGCGATGACCGTGCGCAGCGGCGCGGCGGACCACGGGGTCGTGAGGAACGAGAAGTTGAACGCCTGGTGCATCTCGTCCGGACGCACGTACCGCGCGAGCCGGGACAGCGGCTCGACCCAGGCCTCGGCGACGAGCGCGCGGTCGCCGTCGTACCCGGCGAGGACCTGGTGCCAGGCGCGGTAGATCTCGTGCACGCCGTCCTGGTCGAACATCGGCCCGGAGTTGCCGGCGCCGGTCGAGCCGTCCTCGGGCGCGCCCGGGTCGACGGCCTCGTCGGACGCGCCGCCGCCCTCGGTGCCCTCGACCATCGAGACGGTGCCGTCCCAGTCGGGCAGACCCGGGGCCTTGACCATGCCGTGCGCGACGTCGATGCGGAAGCCGTCCACGCCCTTGTCGAGCCAGAAGCGCAGCACGTCCTCGAACTCCGAGCGCACCTCGGGGTTCTCCCAGTCGAGGTCCGGCTGGGAGGAGTCGAAGAGGTGCAGGTACCACTGGCCCGGCACCTCGTCGGCCGCTCCGGTCAGGGGACGTGCCCCGGCGCCGGCGGTGACGCGGGTCCACGCCGGTCCGCCGAAGATCGACTGCCAGTTGTTCGGGGGCAGCTCGCCGTGCTCGCCCTCGCCCTCGCGGAACACGTACCGGGCGCGCTCCGCGGACCCCTCGGGGGCGGCGAGCGCGGCCTGGAACCAGGCGTGCTGGTCGGACGTGTGGTTGGGCACGAGGTCGACGATCACGCGGATGCCGCGCACGTGGGCCTGCGCGAGGAGCTCGTCGAAGTCGGCGAGCGAGCCGAAAAGCGGGTCGACGTCGCGGTAGTCCGCCACGTCGTACCCCGCGTCCTTCTGGGGCGAGCGGTAGAACGGGCTGAGCCACACCGCGTCGACGCCCAGCTCGGCGAGGTGGTCGAGCTTCGACGTGACGCCCGGCAGGTCGCCGATGCCGTCGCCGTCGCCGTCCGCGAACGAGCGGGGGTAGACCTGGTAGATCACGGCGTCACGCCACCACTCGGGTGCCTCGCCGGCGCCCGCGTGCACGAGCGCGCCCGCGGCGAGCGGCTGCACGGTGGCGGTGGTGGTCGGCGTCGTCGAATCGATACGAGTCATCGAGCTGTGGATCCTCACGTGAGTGGTCGTGCGTCGGGGTCGTGGTGCGTCGAGGGACGTCGGAGGCGTGGTCGCGTCGACCCGCCATCGAGTGTAAGCGCTTGCGGTCCGGGCGGGTCGAGGTGCGACGGCGCGAGGCCGGTCAGACGGTCGGGGCCCCCGCAGGAGGCGCGGTGCCGGGCGCCGGGCGCGACGGGGCCGCGCCCGTGGAGTCGCGCACGATGAGCTCGGGCTGGAACAGCAGCTCCGAACGGGGCGCCCGCTCGCCGGCGATCTCCGTGAGCAGCGCGCTGATCGCCGCGTGAGCCATGGCCGTGACGGGCTGGCGCACGGTCGTGAGCGGCGGGTCGGTGAACGCGATGAGCGGGGAGTCGTCGTACCCGACGACCGAGACGTCGTCGGGCACGTGCAGGCCCCGTGACCGCGCGGCGCGGATCGCGCCGAGCGCCATGAGGTCCGAGCCGCACACGATCGCGGTGTGTCCCGCGTCGAGGAGCTCGCCCGCGGCGGCCTGCCCGCCTTCCACGGAGTAGAGCGTCACGACGACGTGCTCGGGGGCCTCGGCGGCGTCGGCGACGAGCTCGTGCCGGACCAGCGCGTCCGTGAAGGCGGCGAGCTTGCGCTGCGCGGGGACGAAGCGGTCGGGCCCGATGGCGAGCCCGATGCTGCGGTGCCCGAGCGAGACCAGGTGGCGCACCGACAGCTCGACGCTCGAGACGTCGTCGGGTGAGACGAACGGCGCGTCGATGCCCTCCGCGTACCCGTTGACCAGCACGATCGGGATCCCGCGGCTGCGCAGGCGCTCGTACCGCTCGTGGCTCGCCTGGGTGTCGGCGTGCAGGCCGGACACGAAGACGATGCCGTCGACCGCGTGGTCCATGAGCATGTCGACGTAGTCGTCCTCCGTCGTGCCGCCCGGCGACTGGGCGCACAGCAGCGGCGTGTAGCCGTGCTCCGCGAGCAGGGACTCGATCGTCTGGGCGAACGCCGGGAAGACGGGGTTGGTCAGCTCGGGGACGACGAGGCCGACGAGGCCGGCCGACCGGGTGCGCAGGGTCGAGGGGCGCTCGTAGCCCAGCACGTCGAGCGCGGCGAGCACGGCCTGGCGCGTCTCGCTCGCGACACCGGCCTTCCCGTTGAGAACGCGCGAGACCGTCGCCGTGGAGACGCCGGCCTGGGCGGCGAGATCGCTGAGACGGGTGCGCACGTGGGGAAGCGTAGGGGACACCGGACCTCCTCGTCCTGGTCGTCCGGCCGGTGAGTCGCGTGCTCGTGGTCCGAGGCGCGCGAGGATCGCCTGCCGGAGGAGGCGGGCAGGCGCCGTCGGGCGCCCTGAAAAGCGTTGCATGAAAGTTACCGCAACAACTTGCACAGGCGCCACCCGCCGATCTACGGTCAGTCGCATCAGGGTCCGGCACCGGCGCCAGCCGGGCGGGCCACCACCACACACGCTTGGAGTGCCCCTGATGCGACGGAGCATCCTTCTTGCCGCCGCGCTGACCACGACGCTCGCCCTCGCGGCCTGCTCGTCCGGCGAGAGCGGCGACGAGACCACCACGGACCCCGAGGAGACCGCGTCCTCCACCGGCTCGCTCACCGTCTGGGTCGACGAGACCCGCCAGGACGCCGTGACCGCCGCCGCGACCTCCTTCGAGGAGGAGACCGGGACGAGCGTCGAGGTCGTCCTCAAAAACTTCGAGGACATCCGCGCGGACTTCCTCGCGCAGGTGCCGACGGGCGAGGGCCCGGACATCACGGTGGGTGCGCACGACTGGCTCGGCGAGATGACGACCAACGGTGTCGTCGCTCCGCTCGAGCTCGGTGACAAGGCGTCGGAGTTCGAGACGGTCTCGCTGCAGGCCTTCACGCAGGACGGCCAGGTCTACGGCCTGCCCTACGCGATCGAGAACATCGCCCTCATCCGCAACACCCAGCTCGCGGCCGAGGCGCCGGCCACGTGGGACGACGCCGTCGCGGCGGGCCAGGCGGCGGGGACGAAGTTCCCGATCCTCGTCCAGTCGGACAACGACAAGGGCGACCCCTACACGCACTACCCGTTCCAGACGTCGTTCGGCGCCCCGGTCTTCACGCAGAACGAGGACGGCAGCTACTCGTCCGAGCTCGCGATGGGCGGCCCCGAGGGCCAGGCCTACGCCACGTGGCTGGGCGAGCAGGGCGCCGCAGGCGTGCTGAGCCAGGACACGACCTACGACATCGCCGTCGAGGCGTTCAAGAACGGTGAGTCGCCGTTCATCGTCGGCGGGCCGTGGATGATCGAGTCCTTCGAGGGCATGGACCTGTCGATCGACCCGATCCCGACGGCGGGCGACCAGCCCGCGCAGCCGTTCGTGGGCGTGCAGGGCTTCTACCTCAGCGCCGAGAGCGAGAACGCGATCGTCGCGAACGACTTCCTCGTGAACTTCCTCTCGACCGAGGAGGCGCAGCTCGCGCTGTACCAGGCGGGCAACCGTCCGCCGGCGCTCACCGCCGCGGCCGACTCCGCCTCGTCCTCCGACCCGATCGTCGCGGGCTTCCGTGACGTCGGCGCCGAGGCCGTGCCGATGCCGTCCATCCCCGAGATGGCCTCCGTGTGGAGCTTCTGGGGCGTGACCGAGGCCGCGATCGTCAGCGGCGCCGACCCCGTCGCGACCTGGGACAAGATGATCGCCGACATCGAGGGCGCGATCGGTTCCTGACCGGACCCCGACCGGCGCCGGCCGTCGTCGGGCGCGGAGACCTCTCCCGCCCGACGACGGCCCGCCGGTCACCGCCCGTCCACGGACGGACGGCTCACGACCTGTGACGCGGCGGCGGCGCCGCGTCGGACCACCTCGGAGGCACCACGATGTCCGCCCCTCAGACCACGACCGACGACCCGGTCGGCATCCCCCCGGCCGACTCGGGGACGCCACGTCGCCCTCGGGCGCTGCGGTCGCGGGACGACTCCCACGCGCGGGACTTCGGTCCGGGCTTCTTCGTCAAGCTCGCGCTCATGGCCGTCGTCGACGCCCTGGGCGTCTACGTCGTGTGGTCCGCGTGGCAGGCCGGCTCGTACGGCGTCCTCGCCGCGAGCCTCGCGCTGCTCGTCGCCGCCAACTGGGTCTACTTCTCCCGGCGCGCGCTGCCGCTGAAGTACATCCTCCCGGGGCTGGCGTTCCTCCTCGTCTTCCAGATCTTCGTCGTCGCCTACACGGGCTACGTCGCGTTCACCAACTACGGCACCGGGCACAACGGGACCAAGGACCAGGCGGTCTCCGCGCTCCTCGTGCAGAACGAGCGGCGCGTCGAGGGTTCGCCCTCCGTCCCGCTCACCGTCGTCGCCGACGGCGACGCGCTCGGCTTCGCGGTCCTGGGCGAGGACGGCGAGGTCGAGGTCGGCTCCGCCGACCAGCCGCTCGCGACGGCCGAGGGCGCGACCGTCGACGCGGACCGCGTCACCGAGGTCCCCGGCTGGACGGTCCTGCCGCGCGACCAGGTCCTGCAGCGTCAGGGCGAGGTCACCGAGCTGCGCGTCCCGGTCTCGGACGACCCCGAGGACGGGTCGATCCGCACGACCGACGCCCGCACCGGCTACGTCTACACCTCGTCGCTCGAGTGGGACGAGGCCGCGGACACGATGACGGACACCACGACGGGGACCGTCTACACCCCGAACGACGACGGGCAGTTCGAGGCCGCGGACGGCACGACGCTCGCCGTCGGGTGGCGCGTGCCCGTGGGCCTGGACAACTTCGCGACGGCCTTCACCGACAGCCGGTACGCGGAACCGTTCCTCAAGATCCTCGTGTGGACCTTCGTGTTCGCGGTCGGCTCCGTCGCGACGACGTTCCTGCTCGGACTGTTCCTCGCGATCACGTTCAACGACACGCGCATGCGGGGGCGCAAGCTCTACCGGACGCTCATGATCCTGCCGTACGCGATCCCGGGCTTCCTCGCCGCGCTCCTGTGGTCCGGCCTGCTCAACACACGCTTCGGGTACATCAACACGGTGCTGCTCGGCGGGGCGGAGATCCCCTGGCTCACCGACCCGTGGCTCGCGAAGCTCGCGGTGCTCGGTGTGAACCTCTGGCTCGGCTTCCCCTACATGTTCCTCATCTGCACGGGCGCGCTCCAGTCGCTGCCGGCGGACGTCATGGAGGCCGCCAAGATCGACGGCGCGGGGCGCTGGCGCACCTGGAAGGCGATCACGCTGCCGCTGCTCCTCATCGCGACGGCGCCGCTGCTCATCTCGTCGTTCGCCTTCAACTTCAACAACTTCACGCTCATCTACATGCTCACGGGCGGCGGTCCACGGTTCGCCGACGCGTCCGTCCCGCTCGGGCACACGGACATCCTCATCTCGATGGTGTACTCCATTTCGGGCGTCGACGGCTCCGCCGCGAAGGACTTCGGCCTCGCGAGCGCCCTGTCGATCGTCATCTTCCTGATCGTCGGGACCATCTCCGCCCTCGCGTTCCGGACCACGCGCAAGTTCGAGGAGCTCAGCTGACATGGCGACCACCCACGCCGCGCCCGTCGTCGACGGCACCACCCAGCCGGCCCCGGAGCGCCGCATGAAGCCCGGTCGCTGGTTCTCCGAGCTCGGTTGGCGCCACCTCGTCGGCGTCGTCGCGGTCGTCTACGCGGCGTTCCCCCTCGTCTACGTGCTCTCCGCGTCGCTCTCGGAGAACGGCACGCTGACCGGGTCGAACTCCCTGTTCTCCGACGTCAGCGGCGCGAACTACGCCCAGCTCGGCACCACGATGTTCTGGACGTGGATGACGAACACGCTCGTCATCGCCGTCGTGACGTCGGTGGGCACGGTGCTCATGGGAGCCGCGGCCGCGTACGCGTTCTCGCGCTTCCGGTTCGCCGGGCGGCGCATCGGCCTCACGTCGCTGCTCATCATCCAGATGTTCCCGCAGATGCTGGCCTTCGTGGCGATCTTCCTGCTGCTGCTCAGCCTCGGCGACGTGGTCCCCGCGCTCGGCCTCAACAGCAAGATCGCGCTCATCGCGGTGTACCTCGGCGGCGCGCTGGGCGTGAACACGTTCCTCATGTACGGGTTCTTCAACACCGTCCCGCGCGAGCTCGACGAGGCGGCGAAGATCGACGGCGCCACGCACACGCAGATCTACTGGACGATCATCCTGCGCCTCGTCGCGCCGATCCTCGCGGTGGTCGCGCTGCTGTCCTTCATCAGCACGTTCGGCGAGTTCATCATCGCGCGCATCGTCCTGTCGTCGGAGAGCAACTGGACGCTCGCCGTCGGGCTCTACGGCTGGGTGTCGTCGCTCCGCGAGGCGAACTGGGGGCTGTTCACCGCGGGCGCCGTCATCTCGGCGCTGCCGGTCCTCGCACTGTTCCTCTACCTGCAGAAGTACATCGTCGGCGGCCTGACCGCCGGCTCCGTGAAGGGCTGAGCGCCGTGGAGCCGACCGCGTCCGGGGCCGTCCCGGCGACCGTCCCGACCACGACGCCGTCGGCCCACCACGACGGCTCCGCGATGTACGTCCCCGAGGGCACGCCGGGCCTCGGCGACACGGTCCCGGTCCGGGTGCGCGTCCCGCGCGGCGCGGGCGTCCGGGACGTGTGGCTGCGCACGGTCCGCGACGGCGAGCCGCGGCTGTCGCCGGCGCGTCTCGACCGCTCCGACGAGCACGAGGACTGGTACGCCGCCGACGTGCTGGTCCACAACCCGGAGACGGGGTACCGGTTCTTCCTCGACGCCCCCGGCGCCGACGGGAGCAGCGGCTACCGCTGGCTCAACGGGCGCGGGACGTGGGAGCGCGACGTGCCCGACGCCGCGGACTTCCGCCTCACGGTCCACGACCCGGCGCCGTCGTGGATGGTCGACGGCGTCGTGTACCAGGTCTTCCCGGACCGGTTCGCGCGGTCCGACGCCGCGGGGCGCCGGGACCTGCCCGGCTGGGCGGTGCCCGCCGCGTGGGGCGACGAACCGCACGGCGGGGGGCCCGACGTCGGGACGCAGTACTACGGCGGTGACCTCGCCGGGATCGAGGAACGGCTCGACCACCTCGTCACCCTGGGCGTCTCCACGCTCTACACGACGCCCGTGTTCCCGGGACGGTCGAACCACCGCTACGACGCAAGCACGTTCGACCACGTCGACCCGCTGCTCGGGGGCGACGAGGCGTACGCGTCGCTGATCCGGGCCGCGCACGCGCGCGGCCTGCGGGTCATGGGCGACCTCACGACGAACCACACGGGCGTCGGTCACGAGTGGTTCTCGCGCGCCCTCGCGGACCCCGCGGCGCCGGAGCGGGATTTCTACTACTGGACCGAGGGCGACCCCGGGTACGTCGGCTGGCTCGAGGTCGCGTCCCTGCCGAAGCTCTCGTACGGCTCGGTCGAGCTCGCGGCACGGATGATCGACGGACCGGGCTCCGTCGTCGGGCGCTATCTGCGCGAGCCGTTCGGGATCGACGGGTGGCGCATCGACGTCGCCAACATGACGGGCCGGTACGGTGCCGAGGACCGCACGCTCGACATCGCGCGGAGGCTGCGGGCCACGATGGCCGCGATCAACCCCGACGCCGCGCTCGTCGCCGAGCACTTCCACGACGCCACGGGAGACCTCGCCGGCGACGGCTGGCACGCCAACATGAACTACTCCGCGTTCACGCGGCCGGTGTGGACATGGCTGTCGCCGGCCGGGTCGTCGGTGCCGTACCTCGGGCTGCCCGTGCGCACGCCGCGCCGCGGCGGCCGCTCCGTCGTCGAGACCATGCGGGAGTTCGACGCCGTGCACCCGTGGCGCGTGACGGCGTCGCAGTGGAACATGCTCGGCTCGCACGACACGCCGCGCCTGCGCTCGATCGTCGGCTCGCGCGAGCTCGTCGAGGTCGCGGCGACTCTCCTGCTCACGTACCCGGGCACGCCCGTGGTGTTCGCCGGGGACGAGGTCGGGCTCACGGGCCTCAACGGCGAGCACGCGCGCGCGACCATGCCGTGGGACGAGCCGGAGCGCTGGGACACCGCGACGTTCGACCACTACCGCTCGCTCATCGCGGTGCGCCGGGCGTCGTCCGCGCTGCGCTCGGGCGGGCTGCGATGGGTCCACGTGGACGACGACGCGCTCGTCTACCTGCGCGAGACGCCCGACGAGCGCGTGCTCGTCGCCGTCGCGCGCGACGTCTGGCCGGGGGTGCGCCTGCACCCCGCGGTCGTCGGGGCGGCGCGGGAGGCCGAGCACCTGCACGGTGGTCTCGACCTGTCCGTGCACGACGGCGCGTGGCGCCTCGCGAGCGACGGCCCGGCCGTGGGGGTCTGGCGGCTGCACTGAGGCGCCGTGGGTGCGACGGTCTCACGCGAAGAGGTGCGCGACCCGGTCCACGGCGTCGTCGTACTGCGCCCGGTCGAACGCGAACGGCCCGAGCCGGCCGTAGTCCCAGCGCGGCTGGTGCGGCTGGGAGAAGCCCGACCACGTGACGGTGTGCTCGTCGACGGCGATGGTCACCTCGAGCGGCCAGCACCCTGCCTCGTGGCAGTCGCACGCCAGGATCCACGCGTGCCCCGGCGCGGGCGTGCGACCTCGTCCGTACCAGTGCTGCGCCGCCGGCCCGTACCGGAAGAGCCCGGGCACGAGCCCTCCGTACGCGCCGGCTGGGGAGTAGCCGGCGGACGACTCCACGTCCCGGACGAGCGCCACGACCGAGCGGTCGTCGACGTAGGGCACCACCTCGACCACGTCGTCGACGGTGACGACCCGGAGCTCGAGCGCGTGCGCTGCACCCATACGGCCGAGGCTACCGCCCGCGCGTCGACCACACCCCGCCGAGACGTGAGCTTCCGCCCCTGTTCTGCCGAGATCCGGGGCCGTAGGTCACTTCTCGTCGGCACGGGCTCCGTGGCAGGATCGCGGACGTGCCCGTCGAGCGACTCGCGATCCTGTCGGACGTCCACGGCAACCTGTCCGCGCTCGAGGCGGTGCTCGCCGACGCCGCCTCGCGCGGCGTGAGCCGGGTGCTCAACCTCGGCGACATGGTCGGCAAGGGGCCGCGTGGCCAGGCCGTCGTCGACCGGTGCCGTGAGGCGTGCGACGTGAACGTGCGCGGCAACTGGGAGGACTTCCTGCCCGCGTCGCCGGACGACGGGCTCCCCGAGCACGTGTGGTGGCGCGACGAGCTGCGCCCGGACCAGCGCGACTGGCTCGCGGCCCTGCCGCTGAGCCACGACCTCGTCGTGTCGGGCCGGAGAGTCCGGCTCTTCCACGCGACCGCGGCCTCCGTGCACCGCAAGGTGTTCCTCCGGCACACGCCCGAGGAGTTCGCCGGGATGTTCGCCGCGACCGGGCTCACGGGCCCCGGACCCGAGCCGAGCGTCGTCGGCTACGGCGACGTCCACGACGCGTTCGTGCTGACCGTCGCCGGCCGCACCCTCTTCAACGCCGGGAGCGCCGGCAACCCGCTCGACGAGCCGACGCCGTCCTACGTGCTCCTCGAGGGGGAGGTCGGGTCTGGCGAGCCCGGCCCCTTCGCCCTCCAGATCGTCCGCGTGCCCTACGACGTCGAGGCGGAGATCGCCGTCGCGTACGACCTCGGTATGCCGCAGGCGGACGCGTGGGCGGGCGAGCTGCGCACCGCCGTCTACCGCGGCCGCGCGGACACTGCGTGACGGGAGCCCGGCAGAATCCCGGGATCAGCCGCCCGCGAGGTACGCGGAGAGCGTCGCGCGCCGCCGTGCGAGCACCGCCTCCTGCGCCTCGAACTGCGCAGCCCGCTCGAGAAGGTGAGCGCGCAGCTCGGGGCACATCTCGAGCCGAGGTCCCTTGCCCTGCGCGCACGGCAGGTACCGGCGGACGGCGATCGAGTCGAGCCCTGCCGCGAACAGTCCCTGGATCTGCTCGACGACGACCTGCGCGTCCGAGGCGTAGTGCCGGTAGCCGTTCGTGGTGCGCCGTGGGACGAGCAGGGCCTGCTCTTCGTAGTAGCGCAACGCGCGACGGCTGACTCCCGTCCGCTGCGACAGCTCTCCGATCAGCACCTGTCTCTCCCACGTCTCGTCGTCTTGACCCTGACACCGACGTGACCCTCTACGGTCACGGCATGTCCTGGACAACACCGGCCGAGCCGGTTCATTCCGCCGCCGCCCGTGGCCGCGTCATCGTCGTGCCCGGCTTCGGCGCCACGCCGGACGACCACTGGTTCCGTTGGCTCGCCGACGAGCTCGGCCGCCGAGATCTCCCGACCGACGTCGTGCGGCTGCCGGAGCCGGACGCGCCCGTCGCGGCAACCTGGGAGTCGGAGGTGGCACGGGTGCTCGGCGTCCCCCACGCGCGGACGTGGGTCGTCGCCCACTCGCTCGGGAGCATCACGACGCTGCGTGCGCTCGCCGCGCTCGCCCACCCGTGGGCTCTCGGCGGCCTCGTCCTCGTCTCGGGCTTCACGGGTGCGCTCGCCGCACTGCCCGCGCTCGACGAGTACCTCGCGGCCGACGTCGACATGGAGGCCGTCCGGGCGCGCACCGTGGTACGGGCCGTCGTCCGCTCCGACGACGACGCCATCGTCCCGCCTGCCGCGTCGGACGCGCTGGCGAGGCGACTCCAGGCCGAGGTGGTCACGGTGCCCGGCGCGGGGCACTTTCTCGCCGACGACGGTGCGACGAGCCTGCCGGTGGTTCGCGACCTCCTGCTGTCCGGGGTGCGTGCCACGACGGGGCTGCGTCCGGTCGCGTGAGACCGCGGTCGATACGCTGTGCCGGTGCAGACCTTCGAGCAGGGCGCGTTCGACCCCACGGTCGTCGGGACCTTCCCGCGCCCGGCCTCCGGCGAGGAGGGGACGGCGTCGTACACGGACGCCGACACCGAGCGCTGGTCCGTCGAGCAGCCCAAGTCCCGGGCCCGCACCCCGTTCGAGCGGGACCGCGCGCGCATCGTCCACTCCTCGGCGCTACGGCGCCTCGGCGCCAAGACGCAGGTGCTCGGACCGGGCAGCGACGACTTCGTCCGCACCCGGCTCACCCACACGCTCGAGGTCGCGCAGGTGGGGCGGGAGATCGGCAAGGCGCTCGGCTGCGACCCGGACATCGTGGACACCGCGTGCCTCGCGCACGACCTCGGCCACCCGCCGTTCGGGCACAACGGCGAGCGGGCGCTCGCTGACCTCGCGGTGGACATCGGCGGGTTCGAGGGCAACGCCCAGACGCTGCGCCTCCTCACGCGCCTCGAGCCGAAGGTCGTCACCGACGACGGCCGGCCCGTCGGCCTCAACCTCACGCGCGCGAGCCTCGACGCGAGCGTCAAGTACCCGTGGGGAGCCGGCGAGGGCCCGCCCCGCGCCGACGGGCGCGCGACCCACAAGTTCGGCGTCTACGAGGACGACCGCCCCGTGTTCGACTGGCTGCGTGCCGGCGCGCCCCGCCAGGTGAAGTGCCTGGAGGCGCAGGTCATGGACCTGGCCGACGACGTCTCCTACTCCGTGCACGACGTCGAGGACGCGGTCGTCGGGGGTCGCATCGAGCTCGCGGTGCTCGAGGACGCCGACGAGCGCGACCGGGTCGTGCGCGCCGTGCACGCCTGGTACGGCACCGCGCAGGACGCCGCCGAGCTCGAGGCGGCGATCGGTCGCCTGCAGAAGACCGGCCACCTCGTCACCGGGTTCGACGGCTCGCGCCGCGCGCTCGCCGCGCTCAAGGACGCGACGAGCCAGCTCATCGGGCGGTTCACCGGTGCCGCGCAGGAGGCCACGCGCGCCGTCTACGGCGACGGACCCCTCACGCGCTACGCGGCGCGGCTCGTCGTGCCCGACGAGACCGTCGCCGAGATCCTCGTGCTCAAGGGCATCGCCGTCGCGTACGTCATGGCTCCCCGCGAGCAGGAGCCGCTCTACCAGCGGCAGCGCGAGGTGATCGCGGACCTCGTCGAGGTGCTCGCCGACCGGGCGCCGCTCGCGCTCGAGCCGTCGTTCGCCGCGGACTGGCAGGAGGCGGCCGACGACGCCGCGCGCCTGCGCGTCGTCGTCGACCAGGTCGCGTCCCTCACCGACGTGTCGGCGATGCAGCTGCACGCGCGGCTCGTGCGTCCCCGCGACTGACGGCGTCGCGAGACGACCTCAGGCGTCGCTGCGCTCGGTGAGCCACGCATCGCTCGCGCGCTGCACGTCCGCGGCGGTCACCGAGTCCGCGACGGTGACGAAGTACCAGCGGTGGCCGAACGGGTCGCGCACCGCTGCCTGCCGGAACCCCTCGAACCAGTCCGCCGGCTCCGCGAGGCTCGACGCCCCCGCCGCGACGGCACGGGCGTACGCCGCGTCGGTGTCCGCGACCGGTACGGAGAACGACGCGTGCGTCGGCGCGCCGGGCTCGGGCGCCACCGAGTCGGGCGGGAACGCCTCCGCGACGGTGAACGTCGAGACGCCCGCCGCCGACGTGAGCCGCAGGTCCGAGTGGATCACCGCGTCGCCCGCCGTGACCACGTCGACCACCTCGGCGCCGAGCGCCGCCTCGTAGAACGCGATGGCCTCCCGTGCGCCGCTCACCGTGACGTTCGGGTGCAGTGCCGACATCTCCATGGTGTCCTCCTTCGCAGGGCGCCCCGTGCGGGGCGCGTCCGTGTTGTCCGGTGCTTGTCCCGAGCTCGTCCCGGGAGCACCATCCTCGTGTCGGTCGGTCGTGCCAGTCTTGGAGGAATGCGACAGGTGTTCGAACGCGAGCCTCCCGTCGGGGCGCGTCCCCCGACGACCTCCCTGCGCGGGATCGTCGACCCGGCCGCCGCGCGGCGCGGCTTCGAGCTCGTGCGGCTCGACCCGGCGCCAGACCTCGCGGACCTCGTCGAACGGCACTGGGTCGTGCGCTGGGACCTGCCGCCGGGGCAGTCGTTCACGCAGGTGATCGTCCCGCACCCCGTCGCCAACGTCGTCGCGGAGGCGTCCGGCTACGCCGCGCACGGGATCCCGCCCGGTCTGTTCGAGCGCACCCTCGTCGGGTGCGGCGCCGTCGTGGGCACGAAGCTGCGTCCGGGCGCCTTCCGCGTCCTCCTCGGGTCCCCGGACGCCGTGCGACCGGGCGCGCTCGTCCCGGCCGCGTCGTTCCTGGGCCCGACGGCGGACGCGGCCTCGCGCGCGGCCGTCACCCTGGCGACCGCGGGCCGTCTCGAGGACGCCGTCGCCGAGGTCGAGCCGCTCGTGCGCGCCCGCGCGCGCACGGTCCGCTCCGCCCGGACCGCCCGCGACCTCGAACGGGTCCAGGCGGTGATGACGGCGCTCGTGTCCGGCCGCCTCGGGCCGGGAGCCGGCGTGCACGAGCTCGCGGACGTCGTCGGGACCACGCCGCGCACGCTGCAGCGTCTGTTCGCCCGGTACGTCGGCGTGAGCCCCAAGTGGGTGCTGCAGCGGCACCGCGTGCACCTCGCCGCCGACCTGCTCGCGAGCGACCCCGCACACGACCTCGCGACCCTCGCGACCGCCGTCGGGTACTACGACCAGGCCCACCTCGGGACCGACTTCGTCCGCGCGACCGGGACCACCCCGGCGGCGTACGCCCGCCGGTGCGCGGCGTCGCGGACGGCGCTCGCGGAGGCGGTCGGCGCGGGAGCTGGCGTCGGTGCCGGAGCGGCCTCCGCGGTCCGCCCGGACGCATAGACTCGGGTCGTGGCAGGCCTGATCCGACGCGAGGACGTGGACGCCGTCCGCGACCGCGCACGGATCGACGAGATCGTCTCCGCGCACGTCACGCTCAAGTCCGCCGGCGTCGGATCACTCAAGGGACTGTGCCCGTTCCACGACGAGCGCTCCCCGTCGTTCCACGTGCGGCCCGGGGTCGGGCGCTGGCACTGCTTCGGGTGCGGCGAGGGCGGCGACGTCATCTCGTTCGTGCAGAGGATCGACGGCCTGACGTTCACCGAGGCCGTGGAGTACCTCGCCGACCGCGTGGGGATCCAGCTCCGGTACGAGGAGAGCGGGCACGGCGGGGGAGCGCCGCGGGCGCGCGAGGAGCCGGGCAAGCGCCAGCGCCTGCTCGAGGCCCACCGTGTCGCGGCGCAGTACTACACGGAGCAGCTCGTCGGCCCGGGCGCAGGCGCCGCGCGCGCGTTCCTCGCCGAGCGCAGCTTCGACCGGTCCGACGCCGAGCACTTCGGGGTCGGGTACGCCCCGACCGGTTGGGACAGCCTGCAGAGGCATCTCCAGGGGCGCGGGTTCACGCAGGCGGAGCTCGTCGCGTCGGGCCTCATGAGCCAGGGGCAGCGCGGGATCTACGACCGCTTCCGCGGGCGGCTCGTGTGGCCGATCCGCGACGTCACGGGCGAGATCGTCGGCTTCGGCGCGCGCCGCCTGTACGACGAGGACCAGGGACCCAAGTACCTCAACACCCCCGAGACGTCGCTCTACAAGAAGTCGAACGTGCTGTACGGCATCGACCTGGCGAAGCGGGAGATCGCGAAGCAGAAGCGCGTCGTCGTGGTCGAGGGGTACACCGACGTCATGGCCGCGCACCTGTCCGGCGTGACGACCGCCGTCGCGACGTGCGGCACGGCCTTCGGCACCGACCACGCGCGCATCGTCCGCCGCCTCCTGGGGGACACGACGGCGGGTGGTGGCATGCAGCTCGCGTCGGGCACGTCCGTCGGCGGCGAGGTGATCTTCACGTTCGACGGCGACGCCGCGGGGCAGAAGGCGGCGGTCCGCGCGTTCGGCGAAGACCAGCGCTTCTACGCGCAGACGTTCGTGTCCGTCGAGAGCAGCGGCATGGACCCGTGCGAGCTGCGCATGGCGCGCGGCCCTGATGCGGTGCGCGCGCTCGTCGACGGGCGGCAGCCGCTGTTCGAGTTCGTCATCCGCACCACGCTCGCCGGCTTCGACCTCGACACGGCCGAGGGGCGCGTCGGCGCGCTGCGCGCCGCGGCACCGATCGTCGCGGGCATCCGCGACGCCGCGCTGCGCCCCGAGTACGCGCGCCTCCTCGCCGGGTGGATCGGGATGGACGCTGACCGCGTCCGGCGCGAGGTCTCGTCGGCGAGCCGGCGCCCGACGCCCGGACCCGTCCGTGGCGCGCGCACCGACGACGCCCGGGCGGCCACGTCCGACGTCGCACCCGCCGTGCCGGCGATGCCCGCACCCGACCCGCGCGACCCCGTCGCGCGCCGCGAGCGGCTCGCGCTCGTCGCAGTCCTCCAGTACCCGCAGCACGTCCCACCGGTGTTCGACACGCTCGACGAGGACGCCTTCTCGGTGCCCGCCTGGCGCGCCGTGCACGCCGCGGTCCGGGCCGCCGGGGGAGCGCGCGAGGGCGCTGTCCTCGGCGCGGGTCGTTGGGTGGAGGCCGTCGTCGAGCAGGCCGCCGAGCCGGTCCAGGGCCTCGTCACCGAGCTTGCCGTCGCTCCACTCCCGGAGGACCGCGAGAGCGTCGTCGGGGGCTACGTCGCCGGGGTCGTGCGAGGGCTCGTGGACCTCGGGCTCACCCGCCGGATCGCCGACGCGAAGAGCCGGCTCCAGCGTCTCGACCCGTCGGCCGACGTCGCGGCCTACCAGGCGGCGTGGGCCCGCCTCGTTGCCGTCGAGGCCGAGCGGCGGACGCTGCGGGACGGCGAGATCGCCTGACGGTCCGCACGTGCATCTGGACGGAGCGAGGCGCGTGTCAGGACGAGGAAAGGGGCGCCGACCTGTGTCGACGCCCCTTCCGAAGGCTCCCGCGGTAGGACTTGAACCTACGACCGTCCGATTAACAGTCGGATGCTCTGCCAGCTGAGCTACGCGGGATCGGCCACGGATTTCACCGTGGTGAACGGGGAAAACTCTAGCAGGCTCAGAGGGGTAGTCCGGACGCCGACCGGACGCGGGACTCGGCCGCGTCGACCCGTGCGGCGACCTCCGGGTCGTCGAGATCGACCCCCGGTTCCGTGACGACCTGAGAGAACAGGCCGCCATCGGGATGGCGTCGCACGGCCACGCGCGCGGTGCGTCCTGCGGCGAACGTCACGGTCTCGGACAGGACGACGGAGGACTGGACCCGTTCGCGCAGCGTCTGGACGAGAGCGGTGCGTCGCGGGTCGGCGAGGCGCAGGTCGACGGGGTCGGAGCCGTCGACCCACGTGACGGAGATGGTCGACGACTCGGGCGCGTACGACGCCCGGTCCACGTCCGACCACGGACGTCTCAGCGTCACGGCGCCGGACGGGTCGCTCGTCACGAGCGTGCTGCGCGTCGCGACGACCCACGCGCCGTCCACGAGCTCCGCCGAAGCGAGCACGCGGTCGCCGGCGGGGATGTCGAGGGCGCGACGGACCGGGTCGGGGAGCAAGTGGCGGCGGAACCAGGGCACGGACTTACGGTAGCCGCTGAGCGGTCGGCACAGTGGCGACCGGCGCCGTGCCGGCCGCGTGCGGATCGACGGGGGACCACGCAGGGTCGCGGAGTGCGGGACAGTGCTCCGGGGTCGGGTGCCGCGCTGTCTCGATAATGCGATCGAGGGCGTCGCGTGCGGCACCGAGCTCGCTGATGGCTGCCGTGATGCGGTCACGCTCGGTGTGGAGCATCGCGAGCACCTCGGGAGAGCCGTGTCCGCTGTCGACGCACGGGAGGAGCTGCAGAACGGTCCGGCTGGAGAGTCCGGCGGCGAAGAACTGCTGGTCAGCCGGACGCGCTCGACCGCAGACGCCGGATAGGTACGTTGCCCGCTCGCGGTGCGCTCGGCGCCGAGCAGTCCTTGTTCCTCGTAGTAGTGCAGCGCCCTGGGACTGACCCCTGCCCGCTGCGCGAGATCACCGATCCGCATCGCCTCTTCTGACCGTTTCCGCCACGGACTTGCCCTTGACGTCAACGTGAGGTCCTTGCTTAGCGGTCGTCCCGGTGGAGCCGTCCGCGGAGCCGCCCGAATCGATGCCAAGGAGCACCACGATCATGCATGTCACCGACCAGGTCGCACTCGTCACCGGAGCGAACCGCGGGATCGGCCGCCAGTTCGTCCTGGAGCTGCTGGACCGTGGTGCCGGGCGCGTGTACGCGACCGCACGTCGACCCGAGACCCTCGACTTCGACGACAGCAAGGTCGTGCCCCTGCGTCTCGACCTTCTGGACCGCGCATCGATCGTGACCGCAGCCGCAGCGGCGCCGGACGTGACCCTGCTCGTGAACAACGCCGGCATCTCGACCGGCGCCGACCTCGTCACCGGCGACGTCGCCGACATCCGGCGCGAGATGGAGACCAACTTCTGGGGCCCCCTCGAGGTGATCCGCCAGTTCAGCCCGGTCCTCGCCGCGGGCGGTGGCGGCGCGATCGTCAACATGCTCTCCGCGTTGTCGTGGTTCGCCAGCCCGGGTACCGGCACGTTTGCGGCCACCAAGGCCGCGGTCTGGAACATGACGAACGGGGTGCGCCTCGAGCTCGCCGACCAGGGAACCCTCGTGCAGGGCGTGCTGCTCGGCGCGGCCGACACGGACATCTCGGCCGGTTACGACGGGCCGAAGATCGACCCGCGCGATGTCCCCCGGAGGTCCCTCGACAGCCTGGCAGAGGGGTCGATCGAGGTGGTCGTCGACGACTGGACGGCCATGGTGAAGGCCTCGCTCTCCGGGGACGCGGCCGCGTTCTACGCCCAGATCACCGAGCTCCTCGGCGCGAGCTGACGCGGCAGTCCGGGCTCGCCGGGCGGGACCACGTCCCGCCCGGCGCCGGGCTCACTGGCGGTCCGCGATGTGCGGGCTCGCGGGCCGCACGGCTCGCGATCGTCGCTGTGCCGACGGTCCGGCCTGGTGCCCCGTGCAGGACTTGAACCCGCGACCGAGAGATGATCGATCTCTTCCGGGATGCGTCGCCGCAGGTCAGGGCGTCGCTGCTACCGGTCTGCTACGCGCACGCCGTGCTCAGCCGAGGCCGGACGCCTTCGTCACCACCGAGCCGATCACTGCGCCGAGCACGTCCGTCGAGATGCTGAGCGCGCTGTCGGCAAGCCGGCGCAGCCGCGACCTCTCGTCCGGGTCCTCGACTCGGTCCGCAGCCTGGCGCAGTGCCTCGACGAACGCAGACACAGCGTCGTCGCTCGACGGGTGCAGGCCGGTCAGGAAGTACGCCTCACCCGCGAGGCTCTTGAATCGCATCGGGCCGGCCGCTGAGTTGATGGTGTCCACGAGGCCGCGCCGCTTCAGCGCAGCCGCCGCGAGCCGCACCTGGTCGCGTTCCATCCCGAGCAACGCCGCCACGGCGCTGATGTCGGGGATGGTGTCGCCGCCGTCCACGCGCCGCGCCACCTCGACCAGCACCGGGAAGTCCCGCTCCGCCCACACGTCCGCCAGCTTCTCCACCACGTCGCGCTCCCTCACCGTTCGACCCGCCCTGGTTTCGCGCACCGTACGCCGCGGCGCCCACACCACCCGCGGGGAGCGCACCGCGTGACCCTGGCCGGACGCCCCGACCCCGACGCGTTCACCGCGCCCGGCGGCGTGTTCGTGCCCGCCGCCGTCGCACGCCAGGCCGCGTACGAACTCTCCCGCCCCTCGCCGAGCTTGATTCGTGCCATTTGTGCTGTGTCTCTCGCGCGTGCTGCACGCGAGGGGCACCGCATGTGTGGGCGTCGTCAGATACGGTCACCGCGTGATCGATCGACGCTACAGCGCCGCGGAACTGCGGAAGATGGCTGACGAACTCGACGCCTTCATCGCTGCCATGGAGGAGCTCCAGGAGTGCACAGCCGTGTTCGCTCCTGGCGGGCCGGTGGGTCGCTGGCGCGTCCCACTCAAGGGACGCCAGAACGACTACGACTCCGTGAGTCGCAGGCTCGCGACTCTCGCCGGAACCGCTCAGATCGGTGCCGCCGTCACGAACTCGTTCATCCAGGTTAACGGCGTGGCTCGGCCTCTCAACCCGGTGGCCGCGTGGCAGAACTGCACACAGCCGAAGGCCCTGCTCGGCTCAGAAGACGTCCTCGGTGCGGCGCGCGCGGCTACCGCGCTCTTGCGCAACGAAGCCGGCCCACGCGAGCGGGAAGAACGGTCTCTAGCTGGCCGCCTTGCGGCGATCATCCGGTGGCCTTCACGGGTTCGCGAGCTCGCCGGTTTTCCTGCGGGCAGTCGCGCGGGCCGTGTGACCCAGTGGAGCGTGAGCGCCGTCTTGTTCGCACTCGTGACCGGCATCGTGTGTTCGGCCCTGTGGGCCATCATCGCTGGCGTGATCGGCCTCGCGTCCTGACATCGTCCTCAGGTCAGGGTGCTCCCCGTGACAGACGTCACTCCTCGCGCGGCACGCCGACGGCGTTCATCACGCGGCCCTCGCTATGCCCAGCCCGGCCCCCAGTCCTGGACGGCGGGACGCTCCGCCAAAGGGCATCGTCGGTTGCTGCAGCGGTCCGGCGTCGGGACGAACGAACTCGTCTCCTCGAACGCGCCAGTGTCGTCGAACCACAGGACAACCACGTTCGAATGGCACCTCGGGCATCGCGGTGCAAGCCACGTCTCGCGCTCTTCCCGCGTCAGTCGCGGCACGGCCCAACCCCTTAACTTTCGCAGCCGTGCCAGAGTGCAAGCCGCTCGACGCAGAATCTATGCCTCCCCACCAACACGACTTCACCCGGCACGGCGTGGGCGCGGTGCGGGATGATCCGGGGCAGCATCCACCTACCTCGAGGAGCGCACGATGACGACCGAACAGCCGACCACGCCCGACGCCGAGGACGGGGCCGTGTACCCGCACCGGCCCGCGCCGCGCCCGGTCGGACCGCCGAAGCCGCTCGTCGTCGAGCGTCCGAAGCCGGCCGCGTTCTTCATCGCGCTCGGGTTCCTCGGCGCGGTCCTCGCCACGTTCCTGATCGGGATCGGGATGCAGGAGAACAGCGCGGGCATCTATGCGAGCAACGACGGCGACGGGTTCCTCGTGGTCGGGATGGCTCTCGCGATCGCCACGCTCGTGTGCCTCGCGGTCGGCGTCTACCGGATGGTCGCGGCCTTCGACGCGATCGCTGCCGAGCGGTACAACTCCACGCTCGAGCGACGCTGACGCCGACCGTCGCCTGCTGGGTGCGGCCGAGGCGGTCCGCGATGGGGTACGTCTGGCGCACCCCATCGTCCACGCAGCACGACGGCCCGGACCTCGCGATAGGGTCCGGGCCGTCGTCGTTTGCGCCAGATTGCCACGCGCGCACGCACGTGTGCCTGGCTCCGTTCACCAGGCGTCCGGACCGACCACGCCGTGAGACGGGCACACGAGGTCGCGTTCGCCGCCGGCGACCGATGGTTCGATCGAGGGCCGTGAACGGAGCTCGCGGCCGCAGTGTGGGCAGATCCCGACGGCGAGGCGGACGACGTCCTTCGCTGGCGTGCAACCGTTCGGGCAGGTCGTGCCGAGCACGTTGTACGCGATGCCCTGGTGCGCGCTGATCCGTCTTATCCGGGCGGTCCCTGGCTCATGGCACGCCGGGCAGCGGTAGTCCCGGTCATTGTCGACAGCCGACATCGCGGCCTCCCCTTGTCGCGTTGTCGCGCCGGGTGCGCGACGGGCATGCGAGGACCGTACCGGCGCCCTCCCACAGCATGGGTCCGATCGCGCGTTCGAGGCTCCTGTTAACCGTTCGTTAGCACGACGCCCCGCCGACGCGGTGGCGACGGCGGGGCGAGAGGCACGTGCGGGGCGGAACCCGCAACGATCTAGTGTGGTGCCCCGTGCAGGACTTGAACCCGCGACCGAGAGATTATGAGTCTCCTGCTCTGACCAGCTGAGCTAACGGGGCGCGCGGCGATCTTAGCGCTCACCGGGTGCGCTCCGGTCGCTCCGACGGTCCCATGGAGTCATGGCCATCCGCGTGCGGCGCGTCTACGACGAGCCGTCCGACGACGACGGGTTCCGCGTGCTCGTCGACCGGCTGTGGCCCCGCGGGGTGAGCAAGGAGCGCGCACGGGCCGAGCTGTGGCTCAAGGACGTCGCGCCGTCGGACGGGCTGCGCCGCTGGTTCCACCACGAGGAGCCTCGCTTCGACGAGTTCGCGCGGCGCTATCGCTCCGAGCTCGACACCAACCCCGCGGTCTCCGACCTCCGGGAGGTGATCGCGTCCCATCTGGTCGTCACGCTCCTGTACGGCGCGAAGGACGAGGAGCACAACCAGGCGGTCGTCCTGCGCGACTACCTGGAGACCGGGACGCCCCCCGCCTCGTCCTGAGCGGTCAGCGAGCGCATCCCCGGGCGTGCCTCGAGCGGCCGGCTCTCCCGGCGCAGGTCCCGGTCGAGCGCGTGTCGCAGCCGCGGCCCGACCGGTCGTTCGACGAGCCGGTGGATCGCCAGCGCGAGCAGCAGGCACGTCGCCGTGGCGAGCGCGAGGGTGGCCCAGCCGGGCAGCGTGGGGTGCGCCGTCTCGATGACCCACCGGCCCCACGACGAGTGGACGAGGTAGAGCGGGTAGGTCAGGGCGCCGAGCGTCGTCGGCCATCTCCACGAGAGACGCGTCAGCGGCGTCATGGTCGCGGCGGCGACCACGACGAAGCACAGGACGATCGCGGTCCAGTACGTCGCCGGGCCGAGGGTGAGGTCGGTGCTGTTCTCGATCCGCACCGCCTGGATGCGTCCCGAGTGCGCGGCCGCGAGCGCGACGTCGAGCCCCAGCGCGAGCCACAGGACCGGTGAACGCGGTTCGCGCGTCAGCAGGAACAGCACCATGCCGCCGGCGAACAGCGGGGCGTCTGCCGCGACGAGGACGGTCGCCGCGAGCTCCGACCCCGACTGCGTCGCGATCGCCCCGGCGACGGGCCACAGCGTCACGAACGCGATCAGCCGGCCGCGGGTCAGACCGACCGCCAGGAGCGCCCCGACCAGCACGTAGAACCGCAGCTCGGACCAGAGGGTCCAGTAGACGGCCTCGACGTCCTCGATGCCGAACGCCCGCTGGACCATCGTGAGGTTCACGACGGCTTGCGGAAGGTCGACGTCGCGCCGCCCCGGCTCGACCAGCACGAGCAGCACGAGCGTCACCAGGACCGCGGCCCAGTACGCGGGGAAGAGGCGACCCGCGCGGGACGCGACGAAGCCGCGCACGTCGCGTCCCCAGGCGGTCATGAGGATGACGAACCCGCTGATGACGAAGAAGAGCTGCACCCCGAACGAGCCGAACGCCGCGACCTGCTGGACGCCGGGCATCACCTCGCTCGTGCGGCCGCCCCAGGCGTGGTGGTTGACGGCGACGAAGTGGTACGCCAGGACGGCCGCCGCGGCGGCGAATCGGAGCCCGTCGAGCGCGACGAGACGAGGGGGCGTCGTGGACATCCGCCGCACGTTACCAAACCGTGATGTGCGGCGGCCGGGGTCCGACGTCCGAAATGCGCGAAAGGGCTGAGGCTGCCAGAGTGTCGGGGCCGGATCACCCGGCGGCGCAAGGGGCGGCGTCCTGACGTGAAGGAGAATCCGTGGCACCGAGCATGAGCTCAGCAGGGAAGTCGGCCGCTCGCAGCGCCCAGGGGAGCAAGACGCTGGAGGTGTTGGCCCGCGCGGGGTACGCGATGAGCGGGGTGCTCCACCTCGTCATCGGGGTGCTGGCCGTCCAGGTCGCGACGGGCGGGGCGTCGAGCGAGGAGGCGAGCCAGACGGGTGCGCTCGCCGCCGTCGCCGAGACGCCCGGCGGCACGGCGCTCCTCTGGTTCGCGGTGGTCGCGTTCGCCGCGCTCGGCCTGTGGCAGGTGACGGTCGCCCTCAGCGGTGCGCTCGAGACGTCGGACCGTCTGAAGGCCGCGGGCAAGGCGATCGTCTACGTCGCGCTCGGCGTGCTGGCCGTGCAGGTCGTCTCGGGCGCGTCGAGCGGCTCGGGCCAGGAGGAGAGCTTCACGGCGCGCCTCATGCAGAGCCCGGGCGGCGCGCTGCTGGTCGGCGCCGTCGGCGTGGGGATCGTCGTGACCGGCGTCTACCACGTCGTCAAGGGATGGAAGAAGAAGTTCCTCGAGGACCTGCGCGGCGGTACGAGCGGCCATGTCGGGCGCGCGGTCGTCCAGCTCGGCCGGGTCGGCTACGTCGCGAAGGGCATCGCTCTCGGCGTCCTCGGCGCGCTCTTCGTCGTGGCCGCCGTGCAGAACGACCCGGAGCAGGCCGGCGGGCTCGACGCCGCGTTCGCCACGATCGTGGCGCAGCCGTTCGGCGCGGTGCTCCTGGTGGCCATCGGGCTCGGGTTCGCCGCCTACGGGCTGTACTCGTTCGCCCGGGCCCGCTACGCGCGCATGTGACGTGCGTCCCGGACGGGCCGAGACCCGTGGGTGCGGCCCGTCCGGGACGTCGGGCGGCGGTGCCGTCGTGGAAGAATGCGGGCATGGCGATGAGAGAGATCCGCACCATCCCCGATCCCGTGCTCCGCACGCCGTGCGACGAGATCACCACGATCGACGACCGTGTCCGGTCCCTGGTCGCGGACCTCGTCGAGACCGTGGATCACGACGGTCGCGCGGGTCTCGCCGCGAACCAGATCGGCGTCAACCTCCGCGCGTTCTCGTGGAACATCGACGACGAGATCGGCTACGTCCTCAACCCTCGGATCGTCGAGCTCTCCGACGACTTCCAGGACGGCGACGAGGGGTGCCTCTCCGTCCCGGAGCTGTGGTTCCCGACCCGGCGCGCCTGGTACGCCCGCGTCGTCGGCACGGACCTCGACGGCAACGAGGTCGTCGTGGAGGGAACCGAGCTCATGGCCCGCTGCCTGCAGCACGAGTGCGACCACCTCGACGGCATGCTCTACCTCGACCGCCTCGACCGCTCGGTCCGCAAGAAGGCGATGCGGGAGCTGCGCGCGCAGCTCTGAGGACGCGACCACGCTCCACGCGTCGTCGGGCACGTGCAGGCGCGCCCCGCGAAACTCTCGCGCAACCGTGCGCCGTCGTGCAAGATAGGCACGAGACACGCCGCGACGACCGTGTGACGCGCTGTGGAACCACCCTGGATGAGGACGTTGGGGAAGACGCAACCTCGACCTAGGGAGGCAGACATGGCCGGTGCCATCACCCGCGGTGTTCTCTACGTGCACTCAGCACCCCGTGCTCTGTGCCCGCACATGGAGTGGGCCGCCGGGAACGTCCTCGGCGTGCGCGTCTCCCTGGACTGGATCGAGCAGCCGGCGGCCCGCGGGCTGTACCGGGGCGAGTACTCGTGGCAGGGAGCGCAGGGCACGGGCGCGAAGCTCGCCTCCGCGCTGCGCGGCTGGTCCCACCTGCGGTACGAGGTGACGGAGGAGCCCAGCCACGGCGTGGACGGCGGGCGCTGGTCCCACACGCCCGACCTGGGGATCTTCTACGCCGCGACCGACGTGCACGGCAACATCGTGGTCCCCGAGGACCGCGTGCGCGCCGCGCTCGACCAGGCCAACGACCCGTGGGCCATGCGCGAGGCGCTGCACCTCGCGCTCGGGAAGGCCTGGGACGACGAGCTCGAGCCGTTCCGCTACGCGGGGGCGGGTGCTCCCGTTCGCTGGCTGCACCGGGTGGGCTGACCCACTGGCTGACCGGTCGTCCGCAGGGCGGAGCACCGGCACGACGACGCGAGGCCGCCTCCCAGCCGGGAGGCGGCCTCGCGTGCGTACGGGCTCGTGAGGGGGCGCCGTCAGACGCTCGTCACCGCGAGGGCGACGTTGTGGCCGCCGAAGCCGAACGAGTTGTTGAGCGCCACGACGTCGCCCGCGGGCAGCTCCGACGGCGTGTCGCGGACGAGCGGCACCTGCAGCTCGGGGTCAGGGTTCGCGACGTTGATCGTCGGGGGCGCGAGGCGCTCCGCGACGGCCTTGATCGTGAAGATCGACTCGAGCGCGCCGGCGCCGCCGAGGAGGTGCCCCGTCATCGACTTCGTCGCGGAGAGCTGGACGTGGTCCGCGTCCCCGCCGAGCAGCGTGCGGATCGAGCGGGTCTCGGTGAGGTCGCCGACCTTGGTCGAGGTCGCGTGCGCGTTGACGTGCACGACGTCGCGACCGGTGACCCCGGCCTCCTCGAGCGCGCGACGCATCGCGGCGACCTGGCCGCGGCCCTCGGGGTCGGGGGAGGTGATGTGGTAGGCGTCCGAGGAGAGCCCGACGCCCGCGAGCCGCGCGTAGACGCGCGCACCGCGCGCCGCGGCGTGCTCGGCGCTCTCCAGCACGACGACGCCCGCGCCCTCACCGATGACGAACCCGTCGCGGTCGACGTCGTAGGGGCGTGAGGCGCCCTGCGGGTCGTCGTTGCGCAGCGAGAGCGTGCGCGAGGCCGCGAAGGCGGCGATCGGCATGGGGTGGATCGTCGCCTCGGTCCCGCCCGCGACGACGACGTCCGCGCGACCCGCGCGGATCATGTCGACGCCGTAGCCGATGGCCTCGGCGCCGGACGCGCACGCCGAGACGAGCGCGTGCGCGCCGGCCCGGGCGCCGAGCTCGAGCGAGACGTACGCCGTGGGGGAGTTGGGCATGAGCATCGGGACGGTCATGGGCAGCATGCGGCGGGTGCCGCGCTCGCGCAACGTGTCCCAGCCGTCGAGCGTCGTCCAGATGCCGCCGATCCCGGACGACACCACGGTGCCGAGCCGGTCGCCGTCGACGTCGGGACTGCCCGCGTCGGCCCAGGCCTCGCGCGCCGCGATGATCGCGTACTGCGTCGAGGGGTCCATGCGCTTCATCTCGGGCCGCGCGAGGACCTCCTCGGGCTTGACCTTGATCGTCGCGGCGAAGGTCACGGGGATCTCGTAGCGCTCGGACCAGTCGTTGTCGAGCGTGCGCGCCCCGGACTCGCCGGCGAGCGCGGCCGCCCAGGTCGTGGGCACGTCGCCGCCGAGCGGCGTGGTGGCGCCGAGGCCGGTGACGACGACTTCACGGACGGCAGACATGGGAGCTCCTCGAAGGTGTTCGGTCGTCGGGTGGGCGGACGGGCCGGCGGGGTGGTGCCGGCCCGTCCGCACGGCCTGCCGGGCAGGCCGGGTGCTCAGGCGGCCTGGGCGCCCGTGATGTACGAGACGGCGTCGCCGACCGTGGTGAGGTTCTTGACCTCCTCATCGGGGATGCGGACCCCGAACTTGTCCTCGGCGTGCGTGACGATCGTCATCATCGAGAGGGAGTCGATGTCGAGGTCGTCGGTGAAGGACTTCTCGAGCGCGACGGCGTCGGTCGGCAGACCCGTCTCCTCGGCGACGATCTCCGCGAGGCCGGCGAGGACTTCCTGCTCGGTGTAAGCCATGGTTTCTCCTTGTCGTGGGTCCGGCGGACCGGTCCCGGTGGCGGTGCTCGGGCGGGCCCGAACGGTGGTGCGGTACTTGGTTGCGGTGTGGCCCGTCGGTCGACGACGAACCGCCCAGGGTGATTCTTCCCTACGGAAGGACGACCACCTGCGCCGCGTAGACGAGCCCGGCCCCGAAGCCGATCTGCAGGGCGAGGTCGCCGGAGCGGACCTGCCCGTCGGCGAGGAGCCGCTCGGTCGCGAGCGGGATCGACGCGGCCGACGTGTTGCCGGTCTCGACGATGTCGCGCGCGACGGCGACGGTCTCGGGCAGGCCGAGCTGCTTGACGAGCTGGTCGGTGATCCGCAGGTTCGCCTGGTGCGGGATGAAGGCCCGGATGTCGTGCGGTCCGACCCCGGCCTCGGCCATCGCCTTCGCGGCGACCGGCGCCATCTGGAAGCTCGCCCACTTGAAGACGGTCTGCCCGTCCTGGCGCATCGTCGCGAACCCGGCCTCGGGCTCCGCGCGCAGATCGGTCCAGGCGTGCGTCTGCCGGATCGCGGTCGCCCGGCTGCCGTCCGAACCCCACACCGTCGGGCCGATGCCCGGCACGTCGGACGGGCCGACGACCGCGGCACCCGCCCCGTCGCCCAGCAGGAACGAGATGGTGCGGTCCGTCGGGTCGACGAAGTCGCTGAGCTTCTCGGCGCCCACCACGAGGACGTGGCGGGCGACCCCGGAGCGGACCAGGGCGTCCGCCTGCGCTATGCCGTAGGCGTACCCGGCACAGGCCGCGGACACGTCGAAGGCCGCGGCGGGGGACGCGCCGAGCCGGTCGGCGAGCACGGCGGCGGCGGACGGCGTCTGGCGGAACCAGGTGATGGTCGCGACGATCACCGCGTCGACCTCCGCACCGGTCAGCCCGGCGGCGTCGAGAGCGCGCCGCGCGGCGGCCTCCGCGAGGTCGACGACGTCGACGTCGGCCCCCGCCCGGCGACGCGTGACGATGCCCGTGCGCTGGCGGATCCACTCGTCGGACGAGTCGATCGGCCCGGCGAGGTCGTCGTTCGTCACGACGTCCTCACCCCGAGCGGCACCGATCGCGAGGATGCGCGAGTGGGCGGGCCCGGTGGCCTGCCGCAGCGTCGGGCTGGTCACGCCCCGGCCCCCGCGGCGACGGAGTGCCGTGCGACGAGGTCGCGCGCCTTGTCGACGTCGGCGGGCGACTTCACCGCGACGGTCTCGACACCGGGCAGGGTGCGCCGCGCGAGGCCCGTGAGGACGCCGCCGGGAGCGAGCTCGAGGATCGCGGTGACGCCGAGCTCCGCGAGCGTCTCCTGGCACAGGTCCCACCGGACGGGCGCGGCGATCTGCGCGGTGAGGCGGCGCACGACGTCGCGCGCCTTGCCGTGGGCGCTGCCCTCGAGGTCGATGCGGCCGTAGGGCTCGCCGTCCGCGTTCGACAGGAACGGCAGGCGCGGGTCGTTCACGTCCCACGACGCGGCCACGGGCTCGAAGGCCTCCCGTGCCGACTGCATGAAGGGCGTGTGGAACGCCCCGGCGACCTGGAGGGGGATGACGCGCGCCTTGGCCGGCGGCTTCTCGGCGAGCGTGAGCAGGTGCTCGAGGGCGCCGGCGGCGACCACCTGGCCGCCCCCGTTGACGTTCGCCGGCCACAGTCCCGCCGCCTCGATGGCGGTGAGGACCTCGTCCGGGTCCCCGCCGACGACGGCGCTCATCCCGCTGGGGTTCGCCGCCGCCGCCTCGGCCATGAACCGTGCGCGGTGCGAGACGAGCCCGACGGCACCCGCGTCGTCGAGCACTCCCGCGACGGCGGCCGCGGCGAGCTCGCCGACGGAGTGGCCGGCCGTGACGTCGACGACGTCGGCGGCGTCACGGCCGTCGAGGATCTCGCGGAGCGCGACGAGCGACGACGCGACGATCAGCGGCTGCGCGACGGCGGTGTCCCGGATCGCCTCCGCGTCCGACGTCGTGCCGTGGGCGACGAGGTCGGTCTGGGCGGCCTCGCCGAAGGTGGCGAGGCGGTCGGCGACGCCGGACAGCTCGAGCCAGGGCGCGAGCATTCCGGGGGACTGGGAGCCCTGTCCAGGGCACAAGACGGCGAGCACCTGTCCACTGTGCCAACGCGGTGTCGGCGGACCACGTCACGACCCGCACCAACCTTGAGGGAGGCGTTTGTGCGGAACCTCCAAGGACGGCGCGAGGGCCTCAGCGCGGGACCGCGGCAAGCTGACCCAGCGCGAGCGCGACCTGGAGCACGAACGACTCGCGGGCGTCGAGCGGGTCCCAGCCGGTGATCTCCGAGACCTTGCGCAGGCGGTACCGCACGGTGTTGGGGTGCACGTACAGCGTGCGCGCGGCGGCCTCGAGCGAGCGACCCGTCCCGAGGTACGCCGAGAGCGTCTCGAGCACGGAGCCCGTGGCCTCGGCGAGCGGCCGGTACGCCTGCGTGACGAGCGTGCGCCGGGCGGTCGTGTCGCCCGTCAGGACGCGCTCGGGCAGCAGGTCGTCGGCGAGGACCGGGCGCGGTGCCTGGGGCCACGCGGGCGCGGCGCGCAGGCCCGCGAGGGCGGCCTGCGCGGACCGCCCGGCCTCCTCGAGACCGGCGACCGTGGGCCCGATGACGACCGGTCCGGGACCGAAGCGCGGGAGCAGGGAGGCGGCGGCGGCCTGCAGGTCGCCGTCGCCGCCGAGGACGAGCACCAGCCGGTCGCCGTGGATGCCGACGAGCGCGTCGCCCGCCGCGCGGCGCGTCGCCCGCCGGAGCTCGGCAGTGCGCACCTCGTCGAGCGTCGCGGTCGTCGTCCCCGCGATGACCAGCGTCGACCCGCGGCCTCCCCAGCCCAGCGCGGACACGCGCGAGCGCAGCGAGTCGTCGCCGTCGCCGCGCACGAGCGCGTCGACGACGAGTGCCTCGAGCCGCGCGTCCCACGCCCCGCGCACCTCGGCGGCCCGCGCGTAGACCTCGGCCGCCGAGAACGCGACCTCGCGCGAGTAGCGCAGGACCGCCTCGCGCAGGTCGCGCTCCCCGCCCGGGGCGGCAAGCTGGTCCGAGTGCGCCTCGACCACCTCGACGACGATCCGCACGAGCTGGAGCGTGTTCTGCAACGAGATGGAGCGCGTGAGCTCAGGCGGCGCCGCCGCGAAGATCTCGCTCACGCCGTGCGGCGGGGCCAGGGGGTCGGCGTACCAGGTGACGAAGGCGGTGATGCCCGACTGGGCGACGAGCCCGACGTACGAGCGGTCCTCGGCGGGCAGCTCGCGGTACCAGGGCACCTCCTCGTCGAGCCGCCGCAGCGCGGCCGCCATGAGCAGGCCGCTCCCGTCGCGCAGCCCCTGCAGGTTGTCCGCGTTGCCGGCGGCGCCGGTCGCGCGGGAGCGCCCGGAGGCTGTCGGGGAGGTGGCCGTCACGCGCCGAGCATACGGGCCGGTGTTGTGGACAGTCCACAAACCGTCCGGCGCGGGGACCCGCGGGAGGGCCGGTGACCCCGGCGGTCGGGTGAGCGTCCGGGGGAGCCGCTAGGGTCGTGGGCATGGCTCTGATGCCCCGCCTGCGCCAGCTCATGCGTCGCCCGACGTCCGCGTCGACGGTCGGCGCGCGCCGACCGAGGTCGGGAGAGAAGCGCGGCGACACCGTCCACGAGGACGCCCTGCGCGCGATGCTGGTCGACGACCCGAACGACGAGCGGGCGTTCGGCGCGCTCGCCGAGCTCGTGCGACGGCGTGCCGCCGAGGGGACCCAGGTGGACGACCCGCTCGCCGCACCGGCCGACGAGTCCGAGAAGCAGCGCGCCGCCGACCTCGCGGTGTGGGCGCTCGCCGAGGAGCTCGCGGGCCACCCCAAGGGATGGTTCCCCCTCATCGAGCTCGGCCGCCTCTCGCTCGACGACGACCAGGAGTCCGCGCTGCGCCGCTTCGCCACCGCGGCCGAGCGCGACCACACCGGGCGCGCCCTGGCCCAGTCGATGGAGGTGCTCCGCGACGCCGGACTGCCCGGTGAGGCGCTCGGGCTCGGCGTCGGGCACTGGCGTGCGCGCGAGCACGACCCCGAGGTCGGGCGCCAGCTCGTCCTCGCGGCGATCGAGGCGGACCGCGCGGTCGAGGCGCGGCACCACCTCGAGTCGCTCACGTCCTACGGCGACCCGGAGGCGGTCGCGCGCGTGCGCACCGAGCTCGAGCGCGCCGTCGCGCAGGCCGAGCAGCACCGCGCGGGCACGTAGGCGACCGCGTCCGCGCCGCACCCGCGCCACGCCGCGCTGCATGAGCTGCTGCACGACGACGGCCGGTCACCTCCCGCGGGGAGGTGACCGGCCGTCGTCGTGCAGCGGTCAGGCCGTGCGGACCGTCAGGAGTCGCCGCCCACGTTGCCGGACGTCCCGGCGGTGACGTCCATGAGGCGGTACTTCTCGATCGCCTTCGCCGACGCGTCGGCGGGCACCTTGCCCTGCCGGGCGAGGGCCTGCAGCGTGCGCACGACGACGGACGGGCCGTCGATCTTGAAGTGGCGGCGGGCCGCGGCGCGCGTGTCGGAGAAGCCGAAGCCGTCCGCGCCGAGCACCTCGTAGTCGCCCGGGACCCACTTGCGGATCTGGTCGGGGACGAGGTGGTCGTAGTCGCTCGTCGCGACGAACGGACCCTCGGCGCCCGCGAGCTTCGCTGTGACGTACGGCGTGCGCGGCTCGGCCACCGGGTCGAGGAACGCGGCCTGGTCCGCGGCGAGGCCGTCGCGGCGCAGCTCGTTCCAGCTCGTCACGCTCCAGACGTCGGCCGACACGCCCCAGTCCTCCTTGAGGAGCTGCTGCGCCTCGAGCGCCCACGGCACGCCGACGCCGGAGGCGAGGAGCTGGGCCTTCGGACCCTCCGACTCGGACACCGAGATGCGGTGGATGCCGCGCAGGATGCCCTCGACGTCGACGTCCTCCGGCTCGGCCGGATGGAGCATCGGCTCGTTGTACACCGTGAGGTAGTACATGACGTCCTGGTCCCGGCCGTCGGAGCCGTCGCCGAACATGCGCTCGATGCCGTCGCGGACGATGTGCCGGATCTCGTAGCCGTACACCGGGTCGTACTGGACCATGGCCGCGTTCGTGCCCGCGAGGAGCGGCGAGTGCCCGTCGGCGTGCTGCAGGCCCTCGCCGGTGAGCGTGGTGCGGCCCGCGGTGGCCCCGACGATGAAGCCGCGCGTGAGCTGGTCGCCCGCGGCCCAGAACTGGTCGCCGGTGCGCTGGAAGCCGAACATCGAGTAGAAGATGTAGACCGGCACCATGATCTCGCCCTGCGTGGCGTAGGACGTGCCGACGGCCTGGAACGCGGCGGCCGAACCGGCCTCGTTGATGCCGGTGTGCATGATCTGCCCGGCCTCGGACTCCTTGTAGCTCAGCATGAGCTCACGGTCCACGGCGAGGTAGTGCTGGCCCTGCGTGTTGAAGATCTTCGCCGACGGGAAGATCGAGTCCAGCCCGAACGTGCGCGCCTCGTCCGGGATGATCGGCACGATGCGCTTGCCGATCTCCTTGTCCTTGATGAGGTCCTTGAGCAGACGGACGAAGGCCATCGTGGAGGCGATCTCCTGCTGGCCCGAGCCCTTCTTGAGGATCTCGTAGGTCTTCTCGCCCGGGAGCGTGAGGGGCTTCGGCGACGAGCGCCGCTCGGGCACGAAACCGCCGAGCTGGCGGCGGCGGTCCAGGAGGTACTGGATCTCCGGCGCGTCGGCGCCCGGGTGGAAGTACGGGGGCTCGTAGGGGTTCGCCTCGAGCTCCTCGTCGGTGATGGGGATCCGCAGCGAGTCGCGCAGCGTCTTGAGGTCGGCCAGGTTGACCTTCTTCATCTGGTGCGTCGAGTTGCGGCCCGCGAAGGTCGACCCGAGGCCGTAGCCCTTCACCGTGTGCGCGAGGATGACCGTCGGCTGGCCCGTGTGGGCGCGCGCCGCCGCGTACGCCGCGTAGAGCTTGCGGTAGTCGTGCCCGCCGCGCTTGAGGTTCCAGATGTCGTCGTCCGTCATGTTCTCGACGAGCTGCTTGGTGCGCGGGTCGCGCCCGAAGAAGTGCTCGCGGATGAACGCGCCGTTTTCCGCCCGGTACGTCTGGTAGTCGCCGTCGGGCGTGGCGTTCATGAGGTTGACCAGGGCGCGGTCCTTGTCGGCGTTGAGCAGGACGTCCCACTCGCGGCCCCAGATGACCTTGATGACGTTCCAGCCCGCGCCGCGGAACTGCGCCTCGAGCTCCTGGATGATCTTGCCGTTGCCGCGCACCGGGCCGTCGAGACGCTGCAGGTTGCAGTTCACGACGAACGTCAGGTTGTCGAGCTGCTGCTGCGCCGCGAGCTGGAGCATGCCGCGCGACTCGGGCTCGTCCATCTCGCCGTCGCCGAGGAACGCCCAGACGTCCTGCTGGCTCGTGTCCTTGATCCCGCGGTTGTGCAGGTAGCGGTCGGTCCACGCCTGGTAGATCGCGCTCGCCGGGCCGAGGCCCATGGAGACCGTCGGGTACTCCCAGAAGTCTGGCATGAGCCGCGGGTGCGGGTACGACGGCAGGCCGCCGCCCGCGTGCGACTTCTCCTGGCGGAACCCGTCGAGCTGGTCCGCGGAGAGTCGACCCTCGAGGAACGCGCGCGCGTACACGCCGGGGGAGGCGTGACCCTGGAAGTAGATCTGGTCGCCACCGCCCGGGTGGTCCTTGCCGCGGAAGAAGTGGTTGAGGCCCACCTCGTACAGCGTCGCGACGGACGCGTAGGAGGAGATGTGCCCGCCGACCCCGATGCCCGGGCGCTGCGCGCGCGTCACCATGACGGCCGCGTTCCACCGGATCCAGGACCGGTAGCGGCGCTCGAGCGCCTCGTCGCCGGGGAAGTAGGGCTCCTCGTGCACGCCGATCGTGTTCACGTAGGGCGTGGCGAAGGAGGACGGGATGGCGACGTTGCGCTCCCGGGCCCTCTTGAGCAGGTTCAGCAGGACGTAGCGGGCGCGCGGGCCCCCGCGGTCGTCGATCAGGCCGTCGAGGGACTCGACCCACTCGCCGGTCTCGGCGGGGTCGATGTCCGGTACCTGGCTGAGCAGACCATTGATCAGCGGTCCGGTCTCGTCGTACGAAGCCACCAGCAACCTCATATCTCGTCGGATGCCGGACGCCGGTCGCGCGGTACACGCCGGTCGTCCGTCTCGGAGCCACACCGGGCACGCGGCCGCGGCCGCTGGTGGCGACCGCGCCTCTTCACGAGACCAGGGTGGTCTCCCCATTGTGTTCTCATCCGGGCCCGAAGTCACACCAACGAGTGGTCAAGGAGCAGTGATTTCCATGACACGCGCGCGAACCGGGACGCTCGCGGACGACGCGTCGACAGGCCGTGTCCACGGGGTATGCCTTGCCAAGCAGGGCACCGTACGGTGGGCTACCTTTGCCAGACACGGCACAGACACGGCATACGGTGGTCCGCCACCGGCCGTCCGGACCCGCAGGTGCGGGTAGGTCGAGGCCGGTGAGGACAGAGACGGACGAGGAAAGGAACGGCACGACTGTGACGGACACCGCAGGATCCGGCGGTATCGACCGCCTGGGGTTCGCGCCCGGGAACGTGGTCCAGGAGTACGGGTGGTCGGAGGACGTCGACGACGACCTGCGCGCCGACCTCGAGGAGCTCGTCGGCGGAGAGCTGGTCGACGAGGACTACGACGACGTCACCGACGGCGTGATCGTGTGGTGGCGCGAGGGCGACGGGGACCTCACGGACATGCTCGTGGACGTCCAGACCGTCCTCGACGACGGGGGCCTCATCTGGATCCTCACGCTCAAGCCGGGCCGGCCCGGCCACGTCGGCCACAACGACATCCAGGAGGCCGCCACCACCGCGGGCCTGCACGCGACGAGCACGTTCTCGATCGCCCAGGACTGGTCCGCGACGCGCCTCGGGACGCGGGGTCGTGGTCGCTGAGCCGACGACGCCGTCGGGCACCGTGAGCGTCGCGCCACCCGGGCCGGGCGACCCGGCACCGGACTTCACGCTGCCCGACACTCACGGCACGCCGGTCCACCTCGCCGATCTGCGCGGCGGTCCGGTGCTGCTCGTGTTCTACCCGTTCGCGTTCTCCGGGATCTGCACGGGCGAGCTGTGCGAGCTGCGCGACCACCTCGACGAGTTCGAGACGTCCGGCGTGACGCTGCTCGGGATCTCGTGCGACTCCGTCTTCGCCCAGAAGGCGTGGGCGGAGCAGGAGGGGTTCGAGTTCGACCTCCTCGCCGACTTCTGGCCGCACGGCGACGTCGCCCGCGCCTACGGCGTGCTCGACGCAGAGAACGGCCTCGCGCTGCGCGGGTCGTTCCTCGTCGACGCCGACGGGATCGTCCGCTGGTCCGTCGTGAACCCGCGCGGGCAGCGTCGCGACCTCGACGGGTACCGGCGGGCGCTCGAGCAGCTCTGACGCGGTCCGGGCGTCGGCGGGACCTGACGGAGCGGACGAACCGGTAGGCTGTGCACCGCTCGTTCCGGGGCCTGTAGCTCAGCTGGTCAGAGCGCCACGCTTACACCGTGGATGTCGGGGGTTCGAGTCCCTCCGGGCCCACCACCTCCTGTCCGGTACTGACCGCGGTCGGGCGAGGGGCAGGTCCCACCGCACGGACCTGCCCCGACCTTCTCTCATGACGCTGCGGTGACCACGGTTCTCGCGAGGTCCGACCGAGCAGCCAACCGCAGCATCAGCTCTGCCGCGTCGGTGCGGCCGATGCGCAGCGCGGCGTGCAGCGGGCGGTCGTACGCGGTCCGGACGTGCCCGGTGCGAGGGGAGTCGACCACCCTCGGGACGCGCATCGCGGTCCAGTCCAGATCGCACTCGTGCAGCACCTCCTCCATGAGCGCGACGTCGGTGAAGTGCGACCCGAGGACGCCGACTCGAGCGACATCGGGTCGTCGTCGGCCAGGTCGACCGTGACGTTGCGGGCACCGGGTACCGGCGCCGACGTGGCGCGCACGACAGCTGTGACGTCGTGACCGGCGGCGAGGGCCTGGGCGACGGGCTGCTGGCCGATGCGGCCGGTCGGGCCGAGGACGGTGAGCCTCACGGGATCTCCTTCGTGGGCGCGGCGGCGGATCGTCGGGCGGGCAGGATGTTCGCGTTGGCGCGGAAGACGTTCGCCGGGTCGTGCACGGCCTTCAGGCGGGCCAGCCGCGCGAGATCGTCCGGCTCGTAGGCCGTGCTGGTGCGGGCGTGGTCCGCGTTCTCGCCGTGACCCATGAAGTTGAGGAACCGGCCCGCGGTCCAGGGGAGCAGGTCGCGGAACAGCCGATCGAGCGCACGGTGCGCCTCCTCCGGGCCGGTCCCGTCGAGAGGCGCGAGGACCGCGAGCATGTAGGCGGCCGACCGGTGCCCGACGGCGGTCGCGTGCGGAGCCGGGTCGGCCAGCGCGCCACCGAGGCGCCGCAGCTCGACGATCGGGAGAACGGTGGAGTCAGCCATCACGTGACCGAGGACCGTCTCGACGGCCCGGCCGTCCAGTGCGGTCAGCATGGCGTTGTCCGCTGCCCACGCCATCGGGACCGGCGGGTCGTCGTGGATGGAGGCGCTCTCGCTGTACGGCATGACGGAGAGGGTCTCCAGCAACCGCGGGCCGATCGCCCGCAACGGCCGCACGAGGCTCTCGCCGACCTCGGCGCTCTCCGTGCAGGCGATGCGCACGTGATACACCCGGCGTCCGCGCATGGGCTCCGGAAGGAGCGGGTCGTCGGGGAACGGGACCAGCGCGAGTGAGGTGTTCATGGTCCGGGGGAGGTCGGAAGCCCAGTCGACGTAGCGCTCCAGCAGTCCTGGGGCCCGTTCGGCGTCGTAGAAGAGCCCGCCGCCGTAGAGATGGGTCACCGGCACCAGCTCGAACTCCATGGCGGTGACGACACCGACGTTGTCCCGCCCGCCGAGCAGCGCTCCGAAGAGCTCGTCACCCGGGGTGATGCGGCGCAGCCGTGCGTCGGCGGTCACGACGTCCAGGGCGCGCACGCGGTCGGCGGCCCAACCGTGGCTGCGCCCCAGCAGAGGCAGGCCGCCGCCGAGCGTGTAGGAGACGATGCCGACGTGCGGCGCCGAGCCGTTGAGGGGTGCCAGCCCGTGGACGGCGGCAGCCTCGATCACCTGGTCGGAGCGGACGCCGGCTCCCACCCGGGCCGTCTTCGTCGCCGGGTCCACGTGCACCTGGGACATCCGACGGGTGGAGATGAGCATCCCGCCGTCGAGCGGCACGGAAGCACCGTGGCCGGTGCTCTGGACGGCCACCGGCCATCCGCGGTCGGCCGCGAACCGCACCGCTGCCGCGACGTCGTCGGACCCGGTGGCGCCCACGATGACGTCCGGCCGGTGGCGCACCGCCAGGTTGAAGCCCGCGCGCTCCTCGTCGTACCCGTCCTGACCCGGCACCAGCACCGGTCCGTCGGCCTGCATGATGGTCATACCCTGCTCCCTCGATCGATCGGTCGGTCGGGGACACCATGCGGGTCGAAACATGACACCTGCCGTCATATCTGCGTCCTAGAGTCGAACGATGAAGTTCGACCGCCTGCTCTCGATCGTGCTCCTGCTCCAGAACCGCGGACTGGTCACGGCGAAGGAGCTCTCCGACCGCCTCGAGGTGTCGCAGCGCACGATCTACCGCGACGTGGAGTCGCTGTCGGCAGCGGGCGTCCCGGTGTACGCCGAGCGGGGAAAGCACGGTGGCATCGCCCTGGTGGAGGGATTCCGTACCGAGGTCACCGGCCTGACGGCCGACGAGGCCCGCGCGCTGTTCGTGCTCGCCTCCAGGAGCGCTCACTCCGCCCTCGGGCTCGACGACGCGTGGCGTGCCGCGCTCCGCAAGGTCATGGCTGCCCTGCCGGCCTCCCATCGCCCCGCGGCCGAGCTGACCAGCCGCCGGATCCTCGTCGACCCGGAGCGGTGGCGCGCCGCTCCCAGCGCGGACGCCGACGTGGAGGACCTGTACGCCGCCGTCGTCCGCGATCGACGCGTGCGCATCCGCTACCGGCACGGCGACGACCCGCGCGAGCGCACCTACACCGTGGACCCGTACGGGCTCGTGGCCAAGTCCGGCACCTGGTACCTCGTCGCCGACCATCGGAGCCGGCCGCGGCTCTTCCGCGCCGACCGCGTGACGTCCGTCTCGCTCGCCCCCGCCGAGGTGCGTCGGCGCCCAGGGGTCGAGCTGGACGAGGTGTGGGCCGAGCTGCGCCGCACGGTCGAGGACCGCGACGGCGGGTTCGTGGTCGGCATGCGGGTCCGCCGAGGGCGCCTCGACCGGGTGACACGGATCGCGGGTGGGTACTTCGTGGCGCCTCCCACCCCCACCGAGGGCGAGCCGGAGTGGGTCGACGTGATGGTGGCCTACCCGGTGGTGGAGGCCGTCCGGCACCTGCTCCAGTTCGGACCGGACGTCGAGGTCGTGCGGCCTCCGGAGGCTCGCGCTGAGCTGCGCAGGGCATCTGCGCAGATCGCGGCGCTCTACGCCGAGGGGCCCGCAGACACCTAGAGCCGCGGCAGCACCGCGTCCCAGATCGCCCGCAGGATGTCGTTCGCGACGGCCTCGTTGTGGGCCGTCACCGTGACGACGGCGCGCTGCTCGGGCAGCACCACGGAGAACTGGCCGTACCTGCCGTCCGCGCGCCACGCGCCGTCGGGCGTGCAGCGCCACACCTGATAGCCGTACCCGGCGGCCGACTCGGGGTCCGTGGAGAAGGCCGACGAGTCCACCAGGTCCGTGTGCATGGCCCGGACGTAGTCCGCGGGGACCAGCTCGGAGCCCTCCCAGACGCCGTCCTGCAGCAGCAGCCGGCCGACGCGGGCCAGCTCGGACGTCGTGAGGTGCAGGCCCTTGGCCGCCTCGCTGTACCCCAGCGGGCAGCGCAGCCACTGCGGGTTGACCACGCCAAGCGGGTCGAACAGGCGGGGCACGAGGTAGTCGCGCAGGTCCTGCCCGCTCGCCGCCGCGACGGCGCGCCCGAGCAGGTACGTCGACCCGTTGGAGTACTCGAAACGCTCGCCGGGCGGCGCGACGAGGTCCGTGCCCAGGAACGCCGCCGCGATGTCGCGCGGTGCGTCGGCGGGAAGCTCGAACCATGTCACGGGGCTCCCGGAGGACATGTGCAGGAGGTGGCGGATCGTGACGCTCTCGACCCCCGCGCCGAGCCGTCCGTGGTGGGGGACGTGGTCGATGACGACGTCGTCCAGGTCGAGCAGCCCTTCCGCACGGGCGATCCCGACGGCGAGCGCGGTCACCGTCTTCGAGCACGAGTAGACGTTCACGCGGTCGTCCGCGCGGAACCGGTGCTCGACGGGTGCGTGCCCCTCCCGGTCGACGTGGATGCCGTAGCTGCCGAGGGCCCGCTCGGCGTCGGTGCGGGCGTAGTCGGCGAGGAGGTGGTCGTCGTCGGTCACGGTGACCATCATCGCCGACGTGTGGGCGGCGACTGGCAGGCTTCCACCATGCAGCCCGAGGACCAGGCAGACGACGCCCTCTGGACGGTCGAGCGGCACGTGCACGCGGCACCGCCCGCGACGGCGGCGCTCTACCGCGACGTCGAGACCGCCGTGCGCGGCCTCGGTCCGGTGACGCTGTCGGTGTCGCGGTCGTCCATCACGTTCAAGGGGAGCCGACGAGGGTTCGCCGGAGCCCGGCCCACGACGACAGGGGTCGTGGGCTATCTCGACCTCCTGCGCGAGCTGCCGCTCGAGCGGCGGATCCGCTCGGTGAGCCCGTACCAGCGCAACCTGTTCGTCCACCAGTTCGTGCTGCGCGAACCCGACGACCTGGACGAGCAGTTCGTGGGCTGGCTGCGAGAGGCGTACGACGTCGGGTGCGGGGCCCACCTGAAGGGCTCCTGAGGCCCGCGGCACGGAGCGCGGCCCCTGTGTGGGTCGCGACCGGCAGACTCTCGTCGTGCACCTCGTCCTGTCCCGCGCCCCGGCCGACCGCGTGGCGATCACCTCCGTGCCCGACGGCGGCCAGCCGACGACGCGCGCCGTCGTGCGCGAGGAGCTCGCCGACGAGGTCGAGCAGGTGGAGCGGTCGGGTCCTGCGGGCCGGTGGACGTGGGACGACACGAACCGCTGGTACCCCGCGCTGCTCGCTGCGGGCGCCCGGGTGGAGCGTGCGCACGACCTGCGGCTCGCCCGCACGATCCTGCGCCGGTCCGCGCTGACCACCCGGACCCCGTTCGCCGCACGGGAGCCGGGGCCGTGGGACGCCCTGACCGCCGCGCCGGCGGGCCCCGACCCGACGCTCCCGCTCCGTCCTGACTCGCTCTTCGATCTCGGTGCCGACGCGCCCGGGGCGCTCGCGGCGCCGTCGGGCCTGGACCCGCTCCCCGAGCTGACCGACCAGCTCGCGACGGTCGCGGCGGCGCAGGGCACGGACGCCGCGGGCCGCCTGCGGCTGCTCCTCGCGGGCGAGTCCGCCGGGGCGCTCGTCGCGACGGAGATGCACCACGCGGGGCTGCCGTGGCGCTCGGACGTGCACGACGAGATCCTCGCGGACGCGCTCGGGCCTCGCCCGCGGCCGGGCGATCGCCCGGCGCGCATGGAGCAGCTCGTCGAACGCATCCGGGCCGCGCTCGACGCCCCGCCGACGCTCAACCCCGACTCGCACCCGGACCTGCTCAAGGCGCTCCAGTACGCGGGCGTCGGCGCCCGCTCGCTGCGCAAGTGGGAGCTCGAGAAGATCGAGCATCCCGTGATCGAGCCGCTGCTGGAGTACAAGAAGCTCCAGCGGCTGCTCACGGCGAACGGGTGGGCCTGGCTCGACACCTGGGTGCGCGACGGCCGGTTCCGCACCGAGTACGTGGTCGGCGGCGTCGTGACAGGGCGGTGGTCGTCGAGCGGCGGGGGCGCCCTGCAGCTCCCGCGGCAGGTGCGCCGGGCCGTGGTCGCGGACCCGGGCTGGCGGCTCGTCGTCGCCGACGCCGCCCAGCTCGAGCCGCGCGTGCTCGCGGGCCTCGCGCACGACGAGCGCATGGCGGACGCCGGCCGTGGCGTCGACCTGTACGCGGGGATCGTCGCGTCCGGTGCGGTGGCGAGCCGCGAGCACGCGAAGGTCGGCATGCTCGGGGCGATGTACGGCGGGACGACGGGGGACAGCGCCCTGGTCCTGCCGCGGCTCGCGACAGCGTTCCCGGACGCGATCGACCTCGTCGAGCGCGCGGCGCGCGCCGGGGAGCGGGGCGAGGTCGTCACGACGCGGCTCGGGCGCAGCTCCCCGGAGCCCGGCGCCGCCTGGCAGGAGGCGCAGTCGGGTGCGTACGCGGCCGACGACGTGACCGACGGCGCGGGGGGACGCGCGGGCGGCGGTGCCGTCGCCCAGTCGCGAGCCCGGTCGCAGACGCGCGCCTGGGGCCGCTTCACGCGGAACTTCGTCGTCCAGGGCACGGCCGCGGAGTGGGCGCTGTGCTGGCTCGCGTCGATCCGGCGCCGGCTGTGGGCCCTGCCGGTGAGCGAGACCCCGGGGGCCGTCCGCGCGCCGTTCCAGGGTCGCGCGCACCTCGTGTTCTTCCTGCACGACGAGGTGGTCGTGCACGCGCCCGCGGAGCTGGTCGAGGTGGTGGAGCACGAGGTCCGGGAGGCCGCCGCCGAGGCGGGGCGGCTGCTGTTCGGCGACTTCCCGGTCGACTTCCCGCTGTCGGTCGCCGCCGTCGAGCACTACGCGGCGGCGAAGTGACGGCCGTGCCACCACCGCACAGGCGACGTGACGACCGCGTCCGGTGCTGCGGGGCGGGATAGCCTGCCGCCATGACGTTCGACGCCGCCGCGGGGCCTGATCCTGGGCTCGCACCCCCGACGCTCGGCCAGGTCGTGCGCACGCTCGACGAGCTCTACCCGCCGGGCACGGCGGAGGACTGGGACGCCGTCGGTCTCGTCGCCGGCGACCCGGCCGCGCCCGTCCGCAAGGTGCTCCTCGCCGTCGACCCGGTCGAGGAGGTCGCGGACGAGGCGCTGTCCTGGGGTGCGGATCTTCTGGTGACGCACCACCCGCTGTTCCTGCGCCCGGTGCACTCGGTCGCCGCGACGACGTTCAAGGGCTCGCTCGTGCACCGCCTCATCCGGGGCGGGTGCGGACTGTACGTCGCGCACACGAACGCGGACGCCGCCGAGCGGGGCGTCGCGGACGCGCTCGCCGACGCGCTCGGCCTGCTGCACCGCGTGCCCCTCGTCCCGCACGCATCCGAGGGCTCCACGGGTCGTGCCGTGCCCGACGGCGCCGCCGCTCCCGGGCACAGGACGGTCACCACCGGCACGGGAAGGGTCGGGCGGCTGAACGTTCCGACGACGCTGCGAGGGTTCGCCGAGCGTGTCGCCGAGGTGCTGCCCGCGACGGTGCAGGGGGTGCGCGTCGCGGGCGACCTCGACGCGACGGTCGAGTCCGTCGCGGTCGTCGGCGGCTCCGGCGACTCGCTGTTCGACGCGGTCCGCGCCAGCGGTGCCGACGTCTACCTCACGTCCGACCTGCGCCACCACCCGGTGTCCGAGCTCCGCGAGCGGGCGCAGCTCGAGGGCGGGCCGTCGGCGACGCCGTTCCTCGTCGACGTCCCGCACTTCGCGTCCGAGTGGCCGTGGCTCCGCTACGCTGCCGAGGACCTCGCGCGGGCGCTCGCCGCGCGCGGCGAGCGGGTCGAGACACGGATCAGCACCACCGTCACCGATCCCTGGACGGCCCGACTCCCGTCCGCGTCGGCGCCCGGGGCGTCGGCGCCGGGCTGACTCCGTGACGCCGTCGCCCGCGCGCGACCTCCCGAGACCCACCGCGGCGCACCGCGGCACTTGACCGCCCGACCCGACCGCGTCCCACGACCCGACCGGTCCCACGAAAGGAAGCACCACGTGGCCACCGCCCCGCCCGCAGACCAGCTCCGGCTCCTCGACGTCCAGGAGCTCGACACGCGCCTCCAGCAGCTCGCCCACCAGCGCAAGAACCTGCCCGAGCTGGCTCGTATCGCCGAGCTCGACGCGCAGGTGCAGGACCTCGCGACGTCGCTCGTCGAGTCCCGCACGGCGGCGTCCGACCTGCGCCGCGAGCTGAAGAAGGCCGAGACCGACGTCGAGCAGGTGCGCACGCGCGCCGCGCGCGACCAGGCGCGCCTCGACGCCGGGCAGGTCGGGGCGAAGGACGCGCAGGCTCTCGTCGGCGAGCTCGAGTCGCTCGCGCGCCGGCAGGGCGTGCTCGAGGAGGTCGAGCTCGACGTCATGGAGCGCCTCGAGGCGCACGAGGAGGCGCTCGGCCGGCTGGAGTCCGCGAACGCCGAGCTCGAGGCCGCCCGCGCCGAGGTCGTCGCCGCCCGCGACGCCCGCTTCGCCGAGCTGGACGACGAGGCAGCGCAGGTCGCCGAGCGCCGTCGCGCGGCGGCCGACGGGATCGACGCCGCGCTGCTCGCCCTCTACGAGCGCGTGCGCGACCAGAACGGCGGGCGCGGGGTCGTCGCGATGCGCGGGCGCCGGCTCGAGGGCCTCAACGTCGACCTGAGCCCCGCCGAGCTCGAGGCCGTGACGTCGGCGGCCCCGGAGCAGGTCGTCCGGCTCGAGGACTACGGCCACATCGTCGTGCGTCCGGAGGCCGTGGGCGCGTGAGCGCGGACGCACGCCCCGTCGCCGCCCCGAACGGTCCGCAGGGCCCGTCGGGTCGACGTCATCTCGTCGTCGAGGCCGACGGCGGCTCCCGCGGCAACCCCGGGCCGGCGGGCTTCGGCGCCCTGGTGCGCGACGGCGCGAGCGGCCGCGTCCTGGCGGAGCGTGCCGCGTTCCTCGGCACGACGACGAACAACGTCGCCGAGTACTCCGGTCTCGTCGCCGGGCTGCGGGCGGCAGCCGCGATCGACCCGGACGCGGTGGTGACGGTCCGGATGGACTCGCGCCTCGTCGTCGAGCAGATGTCCGGGCGGTGGCAGATCAAGCACGCCGACATGCGCCGCCTGGCGGCGGAGGCCGCGACCGTCCTGCCGGCGGACCACGTGACCTACGAGTGGATCCCCCGCGCGCAGAACGCGGACGCGGACCGGCTCGCGAACGAGGCGATGGATACCGGCGGCACGATCGCCCGGGACCACGGCGTGCGCGACGCGACAGCGGCCGACAACAGGTCGGACGCCGGGGACGGTCGCGAGACCGCGCCGCTCGAGCAGGCTCCCGGGGAGGGGCGCACGGAGGCCGGCGCGACGACCGGTCCGCACGCGCGGCCGTCCGGGGCCACGATCCGCTTCGACGACGCTCCGGCGCTGACGGTCGTGCTCGTCCGGCACGGGCAGACCCCGTTCACGGTCGCGGGGGCGTTCAGCGGCTCGTCGGTCCCCGGCTCGTCGCTCACGCCGCACGGGCGCACGCAGGCGGCGCACGCCGCGGACCTCGTGTTCCGCGTCGGCAGATCGGCGTGGACCGACCTGCCTCGGCCCTCCGTGCTCGTCGCGTCCCCGATGGTGCGCACCCAGGAGACGGCCCGCGCGGTGGGCCGGCGCCTCGGACTGCCCGTGACGACCGACGCGCGCTTCGCCGAGGTCGACTTCGGCGCCTGGGAGGGGCTCACCGCCGAGGAGATCGACGGCCGCTGGCCCGGCCTGCGTCGCGACTGGTACGCGTCGGGCACGGTCGCGGCTCCCGGCGGCGAGTCGGTCGCCGACGTCGGGATCCGGGTGCGTGCAGGGCTCCGCGAGCTCGTCGGCACGCAGCTCGAGGACGCGCCGTCGACGGGGCGCACGGTCGTCGTCGTGGGTCACGCCGTGCAGGTGCGCGCCGCGATCGGCGTCGCCGTCCAGGCCCCTCCGGACCAGTGGTCCCGGTTCCGCGTGCCGCCCGCCTCGGTGAGCATCCTGCGGCTGTGGGCCGACGGGACGAGCGAGCTCGTCGCGCAGGGCGTCCCGAGCGACCTCTGACTCAGGCCACGACGAGCTCGAGCGTGAACCGGCCGCGGCCCTCGTCGTGGAGGGTCGCGTCGAGCAGGTCGGTGCCGACGAGCTCGTCCGCGGCCTTCGCCAGGTCGTCCGCGGACGACACGACGCCGGCCCGGCGCACGAGGTGGGCCGTGAGCACGCCGCGCGTGTGCTTGGCGTTGTGCGACACGACGGTCCGCCGGCCGTCCGCCTCGCGCAGCACACGTACGGCGACCCACTGCGCGGCGTCCGAGCCGGTCGTGCGGGGCCGCCACGCGGCGGCGTAGGTGGCGGACCGGCAGTCCACGACGACGTCACCCGCCGCCCGGTCGTCGAGCGCCGCGCCGAGGTCGGGTCGCCAGAACGTCGCGAGCCGCCCGAGGCCCGGGAGCGCGACGCCCATCGAGAGGCGGTACGCGGGTACGCGGTCGGCGGGGGACAGGGCGCCCCACAGCCCGGACACGATGCGGACATCGTCGGCGGCCCGACGGGCGATCTCGCCGCCGTCGGCCAGCGCCCCGCCGAGGTCGGCCGCGCCGTACAGGACGCCCGTGTAGACGTGCGCGGCAGGTCCCGCCGGCGCCGTGCGCAGCCCGGTGTTGCGGCGCACCTCGTCTGCCAGGCCAAGGCTCACGCCGAGCAGCTCGACTGCGTCGTCGCGGGCGCTCGCGGCGACGAGCGCGTCGAGGACACGCTCGCGCCGGGCGGTGAGGATTGGCGAGGTGAGCGTCGCGAGGTCGACCGGAGGGGCGCCGTCGGGCGCGGGGGTCTTGCCCTCGGACGGAGGCAGGAGCACGAGCACACGGTCACTCTACGGTCGCGTCCGCGCCCCGCCCCGGCTGGTGGGAATGCCGCCCGCGTGGGGTGCGTCACGCCGTCGGGCCCGGGCGCTACGCTGCCGCGGTGGCCCAGGTGAAGATCTACGGACGGCGCAGCGTGTGGGGCGAGCGGCGGACGGAGGTGTCCGACGCGCTGCACGGCGCGCTCGTGCGCGCGTGGCAGCTTCCCGAGGACAAGCGGTTCCACCGCTTCCTGCTCCTGGACGACGACGACCTCGTCGCCCCTCGCTCCGACGCCTACCTCGTCGTCGAGCTCGTGTGCTTCACGGGGCGCACGCGCGAGGCGAAGCGCGCCCTGGTCACGGCACTGTACGACGACGTCGCGCCCGCCCTCGGGATCGGCGCGGACGACGTCGAGCTCGTGATCCTCGAGGCCCCTCGCGAGAGCTGGGGGATCCGGGGTGTGAGCGGCGACGAGCTCGCGCTGACGTACCGCGTGGACGTCTGACGCCGAACCCGGGTTCACGTGTCACGGAGGCGGTCTTGTGACTTCCGGTCCCGGGTTCGGCCGCCGACGTGCGGGCGGTATCCTTGCCGGTGCGGACGAGTCGGTCGGACGGTCGCGTCGGGGCAGGTCGCAAGGCCTCCCCGCCGAGGAACGTCCGGGCTCCGAAGGGCAAGGTGGTGGGTAACGCCCACCCGGGGTGACCCGCGGGACAGTGCCACAGAGAACAGACCGCCGTGCTGGTCGAGGCTCCGGCCTCGGCACGCGCGGTAAGGGTGAAACGGTGGTGTAAGAGACCACCAGCGGGCCGGGTGACCGGTCCGGCTCGGTAAACCCCACCTGGAGCAAGGTCAGACAGACTGTGTTTGAGGGCGGCCCGCCCGATTCTCTGTTGAGAAGCACAGTCGGGTAGACCGCTGGAGGCGTACGGCAACGTGCGTCGTAGATGGATGACCGTCGCCCGCGCGGGGGCAACCGCGCGCGGGAACAGAACCCGGCGTACAGACCGACTCGTCCGCTTCAAAACAGCCTGAACTGCAGTTTTATGGGGCGAGCGATGCTCCGGACGGCCGCGACGACGTGGCGAGCGACGACGCGGTGCTCGCCAGGATTGCTCGCCGTCCCGGACGAACGCCGGATCGGGGTATCGAGCTCCCGGACACGCCGTGCACGATGTGCGACCGCGTGGAGCGCCTCGGCCCCGTCATCGAAGCCTCCGAGCAGCTGCCGCACACCTCAGGGGCAGGGTCGTACCGGCTCTCCGGTGTCAGGGGAGGACGGCGACGGCCTCGACCTCGACCAACAGGTCGGGCTCGCCCAGGGCTGCGACGCCGAGCAGGGTGATGGGGCGGACGAGGTCGAATCCCAGGCGCTCTGCCGCCCGCACGGCTCCCTCACCCAGCTGCGCCATTTTGGCCGGCTCCCAGTCGACGACGTACACGGTCAGCTTGGCGATGTCGGCGAACGTCCCGCCGGCCGCGGCGACCGCCGTGTGCACGTTGGCGTACGCCTGCTCTGCCTGCGCCGCGAGGTCGCCCGCCCCCACGGCGTTGCCGTCGGCGTCGCGCGCCACCTGCCCGGAGACGAACACGAGCCGCGACCCGTGGGCGATCGAGACCTGGGCGTAGACGTCCGGCTGCGGCAGTCCGGGCGGGTTGATCAGCTGAACGGTCATGACGGTCTCCTCGACGACGCGGTCCTTGGCACCTACATTCCATAGCAGCGCTATAGAATGTGCAAGTGGTTCGCCCAGGTCGTCCCGAGGTCCGTACCCTGCTCGTCGAGCGCGCCGCCGCCATGCTCGCTCGCCGTGAGGCCGTCAGCCTGCGCGGAGTCGTCGCCGGCACCGGGTTGTCCACCATGGCTGTGTACACCCATTTCGACGGGATGCCCGGCCTGCTCGGCGCCGTCCGCCAGGAGGGCTTCAGCCGGCTCGCGGCGCGCCTGGAGAAGCTCCCGGCGACCGACGACCCCGTGAGCGACGTGGCTGCCGCAGGCGGTGCGTACGCGGCGGCCGCACGACAGAGCCCCGAGCTGTACGCCCTGATGTTCGACGGGGCGCTGCCGCTGCCCGACGCACGGGCGGCGGACGCGACCCTCGAGCACCTGGTCGACACCGTGCGGCGCGCCACTGCCGGTGGGCGGTTCGACGCGGACGTCGACCCCCTCGAGCTCGCAGAGGAGCTCTGGATGCTGGGACACGGTGCGTGCATGCTCCTCACGACCGGCGTGCTGCCGTTCGAGCGTGTCGAGCCGGTCGTGACCTCGGCCCTGGCGCGCCTCTACCGTGCCGCCGGCGACGATGCCGACCGGGCCCTGCGCTCGGCGCACGAAGGATGGACGCGCGGGCTCGCCGCCGGGTGACGACGCCTCCGCGAGCCCTCCAACGGTTCGGAGCGCGGGATCCCCACGCTCCCGACGCGTACCATGAGTGCCGCGATCGGCTCGGTATCCGTGCGCCAGAGCCCGGTGTGCAGACCGGCTCGTCCGCACCTCCGCACCTCCGCGCCCTCGCACGACGGCGCGGAGCGACCCGACCGCCCGTGCCGCACGACGCCCGAGGAGCCCCCATGACCGAGCAGCCGCAGCAGCAGCCGCCCATCGCCTACGTGATCGCCGGCTCCGAGGCGACGGGCGGGGCCGGCATCCAGGCCGACCTCAAGACGTTCCAGCAGCTCGGCGCGTACGGCGTCGGGACGCTCACGTGCATCGTGTCGTTCGACCCGAAGAACGACTGGGGCCACCGCTTCGTCCCGGTGGACGCGCAGGTGATCGCCGACCAGTTCGAGGCCGCCGTGGCGACGCACGCGCCGTCGGTCGTGAAGATCGGCATGCTGGGCACGCCCGCGACGATCGACGTCGTCGCCGCGTCGCTGCGCTCGCGGTCGTGGGAGCACGTCGTGCTCGACCCGGTGCTCATCTGCAAGGGCCAGGAGCCGGGCGCCGCGCTCGACACGGACACGGCGCTGCGCGAGCAGGTGCTGCCGCTCGCGACGGTCGTGACCCCCAACCTGTTCGAGACGCGCACGCTCGCGGGCGTCGAGTCGATCGAGACCGTGGACGAGCTCGTCGAGGCCGCGCGGCGCATCCGCGACCTCGGCCCGGACGTCGTCGTCGCGAAGGGCGGCGTGGAGCTGCCCGGCCCGGACGCCGTGGACGTCCTCGTGGACGGCGACGGCGTGGTCGTGCTCACACGGCCCAAGGTCGGCGAGGAGCGCGTCTCGGGTGCCGGCTGCACGTTCGCCGCGGCGATCACGGCCGAGCTCGCGAAGGGCTCCGACGTCCGGTCCGCCGTCGAGGTCGCGAAGGAGGTCGTCACCCAGGGCATCGCGGCGCGCGTCCCGGCGGCGACGCCGTTCGACACCGTCTGGCAGGGCGCATACCGCCCCTGATCGGGGATCACCCACCGGACGCGTGCACGTCGGGCCTCGGTCAAGGAATACCCTCGTCCCCGTGAACGACCTCTCCCCACCGGAACTGACCCCCGGCAGCGGCGACCCCGCCCGGCTCGGCACCGCCGTCCCCGGGGCCGCGGACGAGAAGGACCGCGGCCTCGCGCGCCACGACGTCCCTGCCCCGCTGCGCGACGACGTCCGCCTCCTCGGCGGGCTTCTCGGCACCGTGCTGCGCGAGACGGGCGGGCAGGGCCTGCTCGACGACGTCGAGCGCCTGCGCGAGCTCGCCATCGCGGCCTACGACGACACGACGGGCGCGGTGCTCGGCGAGGCCGAGGCGCTCGTCGAGGGCCTGACGATCGAGCGCGCAGAGCAGGTCGCGCGCGCCTTCACGTGCTACTTCCACCTCGCGAACCTTGCCGAGGAGTACCACCGCGTGCGCGTCCTGCGCGAGCGCGAGGCCGAGTTCGCGACGCGCGCGGTCACGCACGACGACTCGCTGCCCGAGGCGTTCGAGCAGCTCGTCGCCGAGGTGGGCCGGGAGGAGGCGCTGCGCAGGCTGCGCCGCCTCGAGTTCCGTCCCGTCCTCACGGCGCACCCCACGGAGGCCCGCCGCCGGGCCGTCTCGGGGGCGGTGCGCCGCATCGCGGACCTGCTCGACGAGCGCGACGCCCAGCCCCTCGGCGGGACGTCGCTCGCGGAGAACGAGCGTCGCCTGCTGGCCGAGATCGACACCATGTGGCGCACCGCGCCGATCCGCGAGCGCAAGCCGTCGGTCCTCGACGAGGTGAAGACGGCGCTCGGCGTGTTCGACGCGACGATGTTCGACACGTTCCCGACGGTCTACCGCCGCCTCGACGACTGGCTGCTCGGCGACGAGGCGGGCCGCGAGGAGCCGCTCGTGCGTCCCTTCGTGAGCCTCGGCACGTGGATCGGCGGGGACCGCGACGGCAACCCGAACGTCACGGCCGAGGTCACGCGGCAGGCCGCAGCGATCGCCTCCGAGCACGCGCTCGTCGCGCTCGAGGAGCAGACGCGCCGCGTCGGCCGCAAGCTGACGCTCGACGAGGTCGGCACGCCGCCGTCGGACGGGCTGCGCGCGCTGTGGCAGCGCCAGCGCCAGCTCTCGGAGGCCGTCACGGCGGCCGCCGCCGCGGCGTCCCCGCGCGAGCCGCACCGCGCGGTGCTCCTCGTCGTCGCGGAGCGGGTCGCCGCGACGCGGGCCCGCAACGCCGACCTCGCCTACGCGGATCCCGAGCAGCTCGAGTCCGACCTGCGCGTCGTGCAGGAGTCGCTCGTCGCCGCGGGAGCGCCCCGAGCCGCGTACGGGGACCTGCAGCAGCTCGTCTGGCAGGTCGAGACCTTCGGGTTCCACCTCGCCGAGCTCGAGGTGCGCCAGCACTCGCAGGTGCACGCCGCGGCGCTCGCGGAGATCGCGGAGAAGGGCGTGCACGGCGACCTTTCCGACCGCACGCGCGAGGTCCTCGACACGTTCCGCGCGCTCGGCTCGGTCCAGCAGCGCTACGGCGTGCGCGCCGCGCGGCGCTACATCGTGTCGTTCACGCAGGCGCCCGAGCACCTCGCGGCGGTGTACGAGCTCGCGGAGCACGCGTTCGCCGGGGCGGACGAGAAGCCGGTCGTGGACGCGATCCCGCTGTTCGAGACCTTCGCGGACCTGCAGGCCAGCGTCGAGATCCTCGAGTCGATGCTGACGCTTCCGCAGGTGCAGAAGCGCCTCGCCGAGAACGGCCGCCGCGTCGAGGTCATGCTCGGCTACTCGGACTCCTCCAAGGACGTCGGGCCCGTCTCGGCGACCCTCGCGCTCCACGACGCGCAGCGCCGCATCGCGCTGTGGGCCGAGCGTCACGACATCACGCTGACCCTCTTCCACGGCCGCGGCGGCGCGCTCGGCCGCGGCGGCGGTCCGGCGAACCGCGCGGTGCTCGCCCAGCCGCCGGGCTCCGTGGACGGCCGGTTCAAGCTCACCGAGCAGGGCGAGGTCATCCTCGCCCGGTACGGCGACCCGACGATCGCGTCGCGCCACATCGAGCAGGTCGCGGCCGCGACCCTGCTCGCGTCCGCGCCGTCGACCGAGCAGCGCAACGCCGAGGCGACCGAGCGCTACCAGGAGCTGGCCGCGGCTCTCGACGCGTCGTCGCGCCGCCGCTTCCACGAGCTCGTGCGCGCGGACGGCTTCCCGCAGTGGTTCGCGCAGGTCACCCCGCTCGAAGAGGTCGGCCTGCTGCCGATCGGCTCCCGGCCGGCGCGGCGCGGGCTGTCGGTCTCGTCGCTCGACGACCTGCGGGCCATCCCGTGGGTGTTCTCGTGGTCCCAGGCGCGCATCAACCTCGCGGGCTGGTACGGCCTCGGCACGGCGCTCGCCGAGTTCGGGGACCTCGACCAGCTCCGCGAGGCGCACCGCGAGTGGCCCCTATTCGCGACGCTCCTCGACAACGTCGAGATGTCGCTCGCGAAGACCGACGCGCGCATCGCGGAACGCTATCTCGCGCTGGGGGACCGCGACGACCTCGCGGGGGCCGTGCTCGACGAGCTCCGGCTGACGCGCGAGCGCGTCCTCGCGGTGACGGGCAACGCGTGGCCGCTCTCGGGACGTCGCGTCCTCGGGCGTGCGGTCCAGCTCCGCAGCCCGTACGTCGACGCGCTGTCGCTGCTGCAGGTGCGCGCCCTGCGGGGCCTGCGGGCGGGCGCCGAGGGTGCGACGAAGGACGAGCTGCAGCACCTCCTGCTCCTCACCGTCAACGGCGTGGCCGCCGGCCTGCAGAACACGGGCTGACCGGACCGCTGATCGACCGGCCGTCCCCGGGGCTGAGCCCCGGGGGCGGCCGTCGTCGTCTGGACACCCGTCCAACTGTTGAATGAATCCTCAACTACCGGGCCTGAGGGTGGCCTTTTCGGGCCTCCAGGTAAAGTTCTTGCCAGAGGGCTCCCATTCGGTGGCATTTTTGGGCTACCCTGGCCACGATCGACCGCACTCCCCGCCCCGGCCCGACGACGTGCCGAGCGGGGCGGACGGTCGGTGGCGTCAAGCAGGTGGCGCCGACCCGTCGGGGCGGGCGGGGCAGGCAGCAGGGAAGGCGGGGCGATGACGGTGCAGCAGGCAGAGACCAAGGACGCGGCGGTCGAGACGGGCGGGATCCGCCTGTTCGAGGAGCCCGGATCCAGCGTGGTCGCCATGTGGGGGGAGATCGACGTCGCGCTGCGCAGCGAGGCGAGCGCCGCGCTCGCGAACGCGCTCGAGCGGGACGTCCCGGTGGTCATCGACACGTCCAGGGTCACGTTCATGGACTCGACCGGGATCGCGTTCCTCGTGCAGTTCTACACGATCGGGTCCGAGGAAGGGCTCTCGGTGACCCTGCGGAACCCACCCAGCGTCGTGACCGACGTCCTCGAGATGCTCGGCGTCATCGAGATCTTCGGCACCGAGCGGCACGAGGTCTCGACGGCCTGAGGCCGGGCCTCAGACGGCTTCTGCGGTACGACGCGCGTCCTCCGCAGCGAGCGACGCGGCACCCACGATCCCGGCGGCGTTGCGCAGCCGGGCCGGGACGATGGGGGCGCGCAGGTGCAGGTGCGGCAGGAAGTGCTCGTGCTTCTTGCTCACGCCGCCGCCCACGACGATGAGGTCGGGTGAGAACAGGTCCTCGACCACGCCGAAGTAGCGCTGGAGCCGCTCGGCCCACTGCTCCCAGCTCAGGTCCTCGCGGTCGCGGGCCGCGTCCGACGCCCTGGTCTCGGCGTCGTGCCCGTCGATCTCGAGGTGGCCCAGCTCGGTGTTCGGCAGGAGGTGACCTTCGACGACGATCGCGCTGCCGATCCCGGTGCCCAGCGTGGCGACGAGCACCACGCCGTCGGCGTCGCGCGCCGCGCCGTAGCGCACCTCGCCGATCCCGGCGGCGTCGGCGTCGTTGACGGCGACCACGTGGCGCCCCGTCTCGCGGTGCAGGAGTGCGGGCAGGTCCACGCCCGTCCAGGACGCGTCGAGGTTGGCGATGGACCGGACGACGCCGTGCTGCAGCGGCGCGGGGAACGCCACGCCGATCGGGACGTCGGCCGGGAGGTCGTACTCGTCGACGAGCCGGGCGATGACCACGGCGACCGCCTGCGGCGTGGAGGGCTGCGGCGTCGGGATGCGGTGACGATCCTGGGCGAACTCGCCCGTGGCGAGGTCGACGGGTGCGCCCTTGATGCCGCTGCCGCCGACGTCGATGCCGAAGGCGAGCCCGGTCGGACCGGAGGTGTGGGAGGTCTTGTGCGCGTTCATGGGAGTGTGAGGATCTCCGCTCCGTCGTCGGTCACCAGCAGCGTGTGCTCGAACTGAGCCGTGCGCGAGGTGTCTGCGGTGACTACCGTCCACCCGTCCTCCCACATCCGCCACTCGGACGTCCCGAGCGTGAGCATCGGCTCGATCGTGAACACCATCCCGGGCTCGATCACCGTGGCGTGCAGGGGAGCGGCGTCGTAATGAGGGATCACGAGACCCGAGTGGAACGCGCGTCCGACGCCGTGGCCCGTGTACTCGCGCACGACCCCGTACCCGAACCGGGCCGCGTACCGCTCGATGACGCGGCCGACCACGTTGACCTCGCGGCCCGGTGCGACGACCTTGATGCCTCGCGCGAGCGCCTCGCGGGTGCGCTCGACGAGCAGCTCGGTCTCCTCGTCGAGCGTCCCGACCGCGAAGGTCGCGTTCGTGTCGCCGTGCACACCACCCAGGAACGCCGTGACGTCGACGTTGACGATATCGCCGTCCACGAGCTCGGTCGAGTCCGGGATGCCGTGGCACACGACCTCGTTGACCGACGTGCACAGCGACTTCGGGAAGCCGCGGTAGCCGAGCGTCGACGGGTAGGCGCCGTGGTCGAGGAGGAACTCGTGCCCCACGCGGTCGAGCTCGTCCGTCGTGACACCGGGCACGACGTGGCGCCCGACCTCGGCGAGCGCCTGCGCCGCGACGCGCGACGCGACCCGGATGCGCTCGATCGTCTCCGGGTCGTTGACCTCGCTCCCGGTGAAGGGCTGCGGAGCGGGGCGGCCGACGTACTCGGGCCGCCCGATCGACGCAGGGACGGAGCGTCGCGGTCCGACGGTCCCGGGCACGAGCGGTCCCCGCCGTGCTGGCGCCGGCACCGCGGGCGCGGTACCCGTGCCGGACGTGGGTGTGGTCGAGGGCATGAGCGCAGTCTACGAAGGCACGGGAGGGTGCGCCGCGCCCCGGACCTGGGGGAGGATCGGAGGATGAGCACCGAACCTGTCGCCGACGACGGCGAGACCCCCACGGCCGAGGACGAGTACTACTACGACACGAGCACCGGCGAGGTCCACCGGGGCCGCGGCAGCTCGTGGTCGCACCGGATGGGCCCGTACCCGACGCGCGAGGCGGCGCAGAAGGCGCTCGATACGGCGCGGCAGCGCTCGGAGGCCTGGGACGAGGAAGACCGCCGCGAGCACGGCGAGTGAGCCACGCCCCGGCGCCCGGTCCCGGACGTGTCTGGTCCGGACGCCTGGGGATCCTCCTCGCGGGGCTCGCCGTCGGCGCGCTGACGCTCCTCCTCGCGCTGCAGGTGCGGGCCGGGTCCGGGGGAGGCCCGACGACGGTCGCGCCGTCGGGCGACGCCGTCGCCTCGTCCCCGAGCCCGGAGGCGACGACCGCCTCCCCGGACCCGACGGTCACCGAGACCGGGCCGCCGCCCCCGCTCGCGGGGCTGACCGTCGTCGTCGATCCCGGGCACAACGGCGCGAACGGCGCGCACCCGCTGACGGTCAACGCGCCCGTCGACGACGGACGCGGTGGCAGCAAGGCCTGCAACACCGTCGGTGCGTCGACCGACGCGGGCTACCCCGAGCACGCGTTCACGTGGGACGTGAGCGGACGCCTCGCGGCGCGGCTCACCGAGCTCGGCGCGGTCGTGGTGCTCACCCGGTCCGACGACGCGGGCGTGGGTCCGTGCGTCGACGTCCGCGGGCGCTCCCCGCAGGAGAACGACGCGGACGTCCTCGTCTCGATCCACGCCAACGGCACGGAGGACCGCAGCGCGCACGGGTTCTTCGCGATCGTGTCGGACCCGCCGGTGCACGACGCGCAGGGCGGACCGAGCGTCGCGCTCGCGCACGAGCTGGTGGCGGCGCTCGGGGCGGGCGGGTTCGCGCCGTCGTCGTCGGTCGCCGGCGACGACGGCCCGATCCAGCGCCGCGACGACCTCGCGACCCTCAACCACGCCGAGCGCCCCGCGGTCATGCTCGAGCTCGGCGAGATGCGCAACCCCGAGGACGCCGCGGTCATGGAGTCCGAGGAAGGCCGCCAACGCTACGCCGACGCGCTCGCCGAGGGCCTCGAGGCCTGGGCGGCGGACCGCTCGGCCGACGACGGGTAGGGGCTCTCCCGGCTCGCGACGGTCGGCCGTCCGCCCTCAGGGCGGGCGTGCGTCAGCGGGCGAAGCTGTGGGCGTCGTCGGGGAACGTCCCGCCGCGCACGTCGGCGGCGTAGTCGGCGGCGGCCTGGCCGAGCGCCGCGCCGATCTCCGCGTAGCGCTTGGCGAACCGCGGCGACCAGTCGGTCATGCCGGCCATGTCCGTCCACACGAGGACCTGGCCGTCGCACGCCGACCCCGCACCGATGCCGATCGTCGGGATGCGCAGGATCTCGGTGATGCGCTCGGCGACCTCGACCGGCACCATCTCGAGCACGACGGCCACCGCGCCGGCCTCGGCCACGGCGAGGGCGTCCTCGCTGAGCCGCTCGGCGGCGTCGTCCCCGCGGCCCTGCACGCGCGGCCCGCCGAGCAGGTTCTCCGACTGCGGCGTGTAGCCGAGGTGGCCCACGACGGGCATCCCCGCGTCCGTGAGCCCGCGGATCTGGGCCGCGATGCGGCGCCCGCCCTCGAGCTTGACCGCGCTCACGCCCGCCTCCTTGAAGAAGCGCACGCCCGTCGCGAGCGCCTGCTCCGGTCCCGCCTCGTACGACCCGAACGGCAGGTCCACGACGGTGAACGCACGGCGCGCGGCGCGTGCGACGGCTCGCGCAGGGGGAACGAGGTCGTCGACGGTGACGGGCAGGGTCGTCGCGTGGCCGTGCATCGTGTTGCCGATCGAGTCGCCGACGAGCAGCACGTCGATCCCCGCGTCGTCGAAGATCCGCGCGGTCACGGCGTCGTACGCGGTGAGCATCGTGATCTTCTCCCCGCGGGCCTTCGCCTCGGCGAGGTGGTGCACGCGGACGCGGCGCGGTCCCGTGCCGCCGGTCGCGGCGGGCTCGGGGGCGGTGTGAGCGGACATGGACGACCTTCCTGGGTACGGGTTCGGGCGGACGGCGCGCGGGGTGCCGCGGGCGTCAGTCGAGCGGCTCGCGCCAACGGTTGGTGATGGGCAGACGGCGGTCGCGCCCGAACGCGAGGGCCGTCACCTTGGGGCCGGGCGGGTACTGGCGGCGCTTCCACTCGGCGCGGTCGACGAGCGTGACGACCTTGTCGACGACCTCCGGGTCGAACCCGCGCGCGAGCAGCTCGGCGCGACCCTCGGCGTGCTCGATGTACGCGTCGAGCACCTCGTCGAGCAGGTCGTACGGGGGCAGGGAGTCCTGGTCGGTCTGGCCGGGGCGCAGCTCGGCCGACGGCGGCTTGGTGATCGACGACTCGGGGATCGGCGGGATCTCGCCGCGGTCCAGGGCGTGGTTGTTGCGCCAGCGCGCGAGCTGCCACACCCGGGACTTGTCGACGTCCTTGAGGGGCGCGAACCCGCCGATGCTGCCCGCGTCGTAGATCGTCGCGTAGCCCGTGGCGAGCTCGGACTTGTTGCCCGGCGCGATGACGAGGTGACCCTCGCGGTTCGAGATCGCCATGAGGACGACGCCGCGCACGCGCGCCTGGAGGTTCTCCTCGGCGACGCCCTCGAGCTCGAGCTCGCCCTGGAAGGCCTCGACCATGGGCGCGATGGGCTGGACGCGGTAGTCCGCGCCCAGCCGCTTGGCGAGGTCGGCGGCGTCGTCCTTGCTGTGCTCCGACGAGTACTGCGAGGGCAGGGACACCCCGACGACGTTCGCCCCGCCGATCGCGTCGGCCGCGATCGTCGCGGTGAGCGCCGAGTCGATGCCGCCGGAGACGCCGAGGACCACGGACCGGAAGCCGTTCTTGCGCACGTACCCCGCGAGGCCCGTGACGCAGGCCCGGTACACCTCCTCGTCGGGGTGCAGCTCGGGGACGCTCGGGCCGCGCGGGGCGCTGCCGTCGTCCGGCAGGTCCCACACGAGCAGGTCCTCGACGAACTGCGGCGAGCGCGCCACGACGGCGCCGCCTGCGTCCGTGACGAACGAGCCGCCGTCGAACACGAGGTCGTCCTGGCCGCCGACGAGGTTGACGTACGCGACCGGTGCGGTCACCTCGCGCGCACGGCGCGCGGCGAGGTCGGTGCGCACGTGGCCCTTGCCCTCCTCGAACGGGGAGCCGTTGAGCACGAGCAGGAGGTCGAGGCCATTCCCGGCAGTCTCAGCGCTGTCGAGCGCCGCCATCTCGGCGACCGGGCCGCCGTCCTGCCAGATGTCCTCGCAGATCGCGATGCCGACGCGGCGCCCCTCGACCTCGACGACCGTCGTCGTGGTGCCCGGCGCGAAGATGCGGAACTCGTCGAACACGCCGTAGTTCGGCAGGTGGTGCTTGTCGTAGGCGGCCTGGACGACGCCGTCGCGCAGCACGACGGCGCGGTTCGTCGGCAGGTCGGCGGGGGAGCCGGACGCCTCGCGCTCGGCGGCGCCGGCACCGCGCGGGTCGCCGGCCGTCCCGACGGTGCCGAGCACCACGGTGACGTCGCCGAGGCCCTCGGCCGCGAGCCGGGCCGCGATGTCCGCGGCGGCCTCCCAGGCCGCGCGGCGGAACGACGCGCGCAGCGCGAGGTCCTCGATCGGGTAGCCGGTGAGGGTCATCTCGGGGAACGCGACGAGGGCGGCGCCGGCGGCCGCGGCCTCGCGGGTGCGCTCGAGGACCAGGGCGGCGTTGCCGTCGAGGTCCCCCACGCACGTGTCGACCTGTGCCAGCGCGACGCGCAGATCAGCCATGCGGCCAGCGTAGACGAGCGCGGCGCCCGCTTCGTCCGCGAGGGACGGACGGGGTGCGGAGCCCGCCACAGGTCCGCCACGCGGTCGTGTCACCCGTTCGTCACGGGGATCAGGCAGGATGTACCGCATGGACAGGCAGCAGGAGTTCGTGCTCCGCACGGTCGAGGAGCGCGACATCCGCTTCATCCGGCTCTGGTTCACCGACGTGCTCGGGATGCTCAAGTCGGTGGCGGTCGCCCCGGCGGAGCTCGAGTCCGCGTTCGCCGAGGGCATCGGGTTCGACGGGAGCTCGATCGAGGGACTCACGCGCGTGTACGAGGCCGACATGATCGCCAAGCCGGACCCGACGACGTTCCAGGTGCTCCCGTGGCGCGGCGAGCGGCACGGGACCGCGCGCATGTTCTGCGACATCCTCACGCCCGACGGCGAGCCCTCCCTCGCGGACAGCCGCAACGTCCTCAAGCGCGCGCTGGCGAAGGCGAGCGACAAGGGGTTCACGTTCTACACGCATCCCGAGGTCGAGTTCTACCTGTTCAACCAGCCCGCCGACGCCGAGTCGCCGCTCGTGCCGGTCGACCAGGGCGGGTACTTCGACCACCTCGCGCGGGGGTCGACGCACGACTTCCGCCGCGCCGCGATCACGATGCTCGAGTCCATGGGCATCTCGGTGGAGTTCTCCCACCACGAGGCCGGACCGGGCCAGAACGAGATCGACCTGCGCTACGCCGACGCGCTGACCACGGCGGACAACCTCATGACCTTCCGCACGGTCGTCAAGGAGGTCGCGCTCGAGCAAGGCGTGTTCGCGTCGTTCATGCCCAAGCCGATGGCCGACCAGCCCGGCTCGGGCATGCACACCCACCTGTCGCTCTTCGAGGGCGACCGCAACGCGTTCCACGAGCCCGGTGCCCAGTTCGAGCTGTCCAAGACGGCGCGCCAGTTCATCGCGGGCCTGCTCGTGCACGCCGCGGAGATCACCGCGATCACCAACCAGTACGTCAACTCGTACAAGCGCCTGTGGGGCGGCGCCGAGGCGCCGAGCTACGTGTGCTGGGGTCACAACAACCGCTCCGCGCTCGTGCGCGTGCCCATGTACAAGCCGGGCAAGGGCAACTCGAGCCGTGTGGAGTACCGCGCGCTCGACTCGGCCACGAACCCGTACCTCGCGTTCGCCGTCATGCTTGCGGCCGGGCTCAAGGGCATCGAGGAGGGCTACGAGCTTCCCGAGGCCACCGAGGACGACGTGTGGGAGCTCACCGACGCCGAGCGACGCGCGCTCGGCATCAAGCCGCTGCCGCAGTCGCTCGACGCCGCGATCCAGATCATGGAGAGCTCCGAGCTCGTCGCCGAGACGCTGGGCGAGCACGTGTTCGACTTCGTGCTGCGCAACAAGCGCCAGGAGTGGGACGCGTACCGCGCGCAGGTCACGCCGTTCGAGCTGAAGCGGTTCCTCCAGGTCCTGTGAGCAGCCCGACGACGCCGGGCCGGTCCGGAGGGTCGCGCCGGCCGACGCTCACCGGTCGCCTCGCGCGCGTCGGGTTCGCCGACATCACGCGCTCGGCGAGCCTGCTCGCAGACGCGGACCTCGCCCTCCTGCTCGACGGCGGTGCGCGACCGCACGAGGGTGACGACCCGGCGGACGAGCAGCCGGGCGGCGCGACCGGCGTCGGCGCCGTTGGCGGCGACGGGCCGAGTGACGACGTGCTCGCGGCGTTCGGCGAGGCCGCCGACCCGGACCTCGCCCTGCTGCAGGTCGTGCGGCTCGCCGGGGCGCTGCGCCCCGGGGCCGAGGGGCGGAGCCCGCTCGCGGACCTCGCGCGTCGCTGCCTCGACCCCGGCGAGGCGCGGGACCGCCTGCTCGCCGTGCTCGGCGCCTCGGTCGCGCTCGGGGACGACGTCGTGCGCCGGCCCTCGCTGCTCGAGGTCGTCGCCGACCCGACGCCGGGTACGGGCGTCGACGCGCAGGAGGTGCGCGCGGAGCTGCTGCGCGCCGTCGGCGCGGACCCGGACGCCGCGGTGCCGGTCGCGGACGCGCCAGGACCCGAGCGCGTGGACGCCCTGCGCCGCGCGTACCGCGAGCGGCTCCTGCGCATCGCCGCCACCGACCTCACGGCGACCGAACCCCTCACGCGCCTGCCCGCCGTCGGCGCGGCGCTCGCCGACCTGGCGGCCGCGGCGCTCGACGGCGCGCTCGCGGTCGCGCGCGCGGAGCTCGACGACCACGGCGCGGGCGTGCGCCTCGCGGTGATCGGCATGGGCAAGTGCGGCGCCCGGGAGCTCAACTACGTCTCCGACGTCGACGTGATCTACGTCGTCGATCCCACCGACGGCCACGACGAGGCGTATGCGACGAGCGTCGGGGCGCGCCTCGCGACGGGCCTCGCGCGTGTCTGCTGGGGCACGTCCGGCGAGCCGCCCCTGTGGCAGGTCGACGCCGCGCTGCGCCCCGAGGGCAAGCAGGGTCCGCTGGTGCGCACGCTCGCGAGCCACGTCGCGTACTACGAGCGCTGGGCCAAGACGTGGGAGTTCCAGGCGCTGCTCAAGGCGCGCACCGTCGCGGGGGACCGGGACCTGGGCCGCGCGTACGAGGAGGCGATCGCACCGTTCGTGTGGTCCGCGGCGGGCCGGGAGAACTTCGTCGAGGACTCGCAGGCGATGCGTCGGCGCGTGGAGGACCACGTCCCCGCGGCCGAGGCGGACCGCCAGCTCAAGCTCGGCAAGGGCGGCCTGCGCGACGTCGAGTTCACGGTCCAGCTCCTGCAGCTCGTGCACGGGCGCGGCGACGACTCGATCCGCAGCCGGTCGACGCTCACCGCGCTGACCGAGCTCGCCGCGGCCGGGTACGTCGGACGCGACCACGCGGCGCGGCTGGGCGTGTGCTACCGGTTCCTGCGCTCGCTCGAGCACCGCATCCAGCTCTTCCGCCTCAAGCGGACCCACCTCGTCCCGGCGTCCGACGACGAGCTGCGCCGCCTCGCGCGCTCGCTCGGCCTGCGTGCCGAGGGTGCCGAGGGGCTCACCGAGCGCTGGCGCGCGACGCGCCGCGAGGTGCGGACGCTGCACGAGGAGCTGTTCTACCGCCCGCTGCTGCCCGCGACGGCGCAGCTCTCGCCCGACGAGGTGAGCCTTGCCCCGGAGGCGGCGAAGGCCCGGTTCGCCGCGATCGGGTACCGCGACCCGGCGGGCGCGATGCGCCACGTCCTCGCGCTGACCGAGGGCGTGAGCCGGCGCGCGGCGATCCAGCGCCAGCTGCTGCCCGTCATGCTCGGCTGGTTCGCCGAGGGCGCCGACCCCGACGCCGGGCTCCTCGCGTTCCGCACGCTTTCCGAGCAGCTCGGCGCCACGCACTGGTACCTCAAGCTCCTGCGCGACTCCGGCTCCGCGGCCCGACGGCTCGCTCACCTCCTCTCGAGCTCGCGCTACCTGGCCGACGCGCTCGGGCGCTCGCCCGAGTCGGTGCGCTGGCTCGCCGCCGACGCCGACCTCACCCCGCGCGGCGCCGAGCGGCTCGCGGCGGAGACCGACGCGATCCTCACGCGCGCCGACCAGGTCGAGCCGGCGACGGTGAGCCTGCGCGCCGTGCGCCGGCGCGAGCTCGCGCGCGCGGGGGCGGCCGAGCTGCTCGGCGTCGTCGACCCAGTGCACGCCGCACGCGCCATCTCGGACGCGGCGGACGTCGTGCTCGTCGGCGCGCTGCGGGTCGCGGAGTTCGTCGCGCGCGGCGAGCTGGGGTACACGGCCCAGGACCCCGCGTCCGCGCCGGCCCGCGTGCTCGTCGTCGCGATGGGGCGTCTTGGCGGGCGCGAGATGGGCTACGGCTCGGACGCGGACGTCCTGTTCGTGCTCGACCCCGCGCCCGGTGTCGAGGAGCGCGACGCCCAGGCCTATGCGCTCGCCGTGGCGACTCGGCTGCGCCAGCTGCTGTCCGCCGTCGGACCGGAGCCCGCGCTGCCGGTCGACGCCGACCTGCGGCCCGAGGGCCGCAACGGACCGCTCGTGCGCTCGCTCGCGTCGTACGCGGAGTACTACGAAAGGTGGTCGAGCGTCTGGGAGGCGCAGGCGCTGCTGCGCGCCCGGCCGGTCGCCGGGGACGTCGCCGGTCTCGGAGAGGCGTTCCTCCGGACGGCGGACCCGGTCCGGTATCCCGCGGGAGGCCTGGACCTGGCGCACGTGCGGGAGGTGCGGCGCATCAAGGCGCGCGTGGAGTCGGAGCGGCTGCCGCGCGGGGTCGAGGCGTCACGGCACCTCAAGCTCGGTCGCGGGGGAGTGTCCGACGTCGAGTGGACCGTCCAGCTCCTGCAGCTCCAGCACGCACACCAGGTCGAAGGGCTGCGGACGACGTCGACCGTCGAGGCGCTCGACGCCGCGGTCGCCGCCGGTCTCGTCGAGGCGGACGACGCGGCCGTGCTGGGCGAGGCGTGGCACCTCGCGTCGCGGCTGCGCAGTGCGCTCGTGCTGTGGTCCGGGCGCACCGGTGGGACCACTGCCGACGTGCTCCCGCACGACCGGCAGGCGCTCCACGGCCTCGCGCGCGTGCTCGACCTGCCGGGCGTCGACACCGGCGCCGAGCTCGAGGAGCACTACCTGCGCACCGCGCGGCGCGCTCGGGCGGTCATGGAGCGCGTGTTCTACGGCGAGGACTGAGCGCCGCGCCCGCCGCCCCCTCCGTTCGGGTGGTCTTCGTGCGAAGGGCGCCGCCGGGCCCGCACCGGTTCCTAGGATGACGGCGGTGGTGCCGCACGACGGGACGACGGGTCCCGGTTCGAGGCCCACACGTCACGAGGGAGCGCCGATGCTGGAAGCAGGGGGGCCGCGTCTGGTCCTGTTCGCCGCGGGCGAGACGGGGTACGACGACCGCGTGCGACGGCGCGAGCACATGCTCGCGATGCGACCCGTCGACCCGACGGGGGACGTGCGGCCGCCCGCGGACCGGACGCCCGGCGTCCGCCACTGGGAGCTGCTCCGGGCGGACGACGAGGTCGCGGCGGTGCGTGCACGCGGCTTCGCCACCGCGACCGAGGCTCATGGGGACGCCGCGCGCGTCGTGGACCGGGCCGCCGAGCTGCGCGCGGTCTACGTGCGCGACCTGGACGGGACGCACCTGACGTGGTGGATCGCGCTCGGGCCGGAGGTGGTCCTCGTGGCACCCCGGGTGTGGGCCCTGTCGCAGCGGGCGGCGGCGGTCCGCCACGCCCGCCGGACGCTGACGATGCTCGCGGTCAGGCCTTCCTGGGGCTCGTACGTCCCTGTCGGCCTGGTCCGGGCGACGGGTTGAGCCCGCGCTCGTAGGCCCAGACCACGAGCTGGGTGCGGTCGCGCGTGCCCGTCTTGTCGAGCATGTTGCCGATGTGCCACTTGACCGTGTTCTCGCCGAGGTTGAGCCGCGCGGCGATCATCTTGTTGCTCAGCCCGTCCGCGAGCGCGGCGATGACCTCGAGCTCGCGCTCGGTCAGCGTCTCCGCGAGGCTGGGCTCGCCGGGTGCGCTCGGCGGCCGGTGGACGGCCCCGGGCGTGTGCGTCTCCCCGACGCGCGCCCGGTTGCTGCCGCGCGCGAACTCCGCCTGGAGGCGCCGGCGCACGGCGGGCGACTGCAGTGCTCCCGCGTTGACGGCCGAGCGGATCGCGGCGGGGATGTCTCCCGGGTTCTTCTTGAGCAGGAACCCCACGGCGCCGCGCTCGAACGCGCCGTAGAGGTACTCGTCGAGGTGGAACGTGGTGAACACGAGAACCGGGACCGGGTGCTCGACGCCGATCCCGGCGAGCGCCTCGATCGCGTCCAGGCCGTCGCCCTCGGGCATCCGCAGGTCCATGAGCACGACGTCGGGCCGCAGACGCCGGGCCAGTCGCACCGCGTCGACGCCGTTGTCGGCCTCGCCGATCACCCGGATGTCCTCGGTGGTCTCGAGCAGGGTGCGCAGCGACCGCCGGACGGCGCCCGAGTCGTCGACGATGAGGGTCGTGATGGTCGTCATCGGGGGGCTCCTTCGTCGTGGGGGGCGCCGAGGGTGAGCACGTCGGCCTCGGGCTCGTCGTCGCGGTAGGTGTCCTCGCGGGGGGAGTCTTCGCGGTAGGAGGGGTGCGGCAGCAGCGCCTGCACGGCCCACCCGCCGCTGTGGCGCGGGCCGGTGCGCAGGCTGCCGCCCGCGGAGGCGAGCCGCTCGCGCATCCCGTCGATCCCGTACCCCAGGCCGAGGGCGACGCCGGCCGGACTACCGCCGTCGCGCCCCGGGGGAGCGACGAGGGGCGGTGCGTCGTTCTCGACGCGCAGCAGCACGCTCGCGCCGTCGTCCTCGACGACGGCGGTGACGGCCGCGCGGGGGGCGTGCTTGCGCGCGTTGCTCAGCGCCTCCTGCACCACCCGGTAGGCGATGTGGCTGCGCATCGGACCGAGGCGCCGGTCGATCTCGGCGAGGTCCGGGTCGTGGTGCAGCACGGGGACGACGCCCGTGGCCTCGCCGTGCTGCGCCACGAGCTCGACCAGCTCCGTGACGCTGTGCTGGCCGGCGCTGTGCCCGGCGGGGTGCCGGTCGGCGAGGGTCCGCTCCTCCTGGCGCAGCCGGGTCACGACGCTCTCGAAGCCCTGGTAGAGGCGCCGGCTCTCGTCGTGGATCTGTGCCAGGAGCTGCGGGGTGGGCGCGGTGCCCGTGCTGCTGGTCGCGGCCGTCGTGAGGGTGATGATCGCCGCGAGGTGGGCAGCCGACGTGTCGTGCAGCTCCTGGGCGAGGTTGCGTCGCTCGGCGGCGACGGCGTCGGCCGTGCGGGAGGTCTCGCCGGCCGCGATCTGGTGGGCGAGGGCAGCGATGCGCTCGGCGCGGTCGCGCAGGTGCGCGTACCAGGTACCGAGGGCGGCGGGCACGGCGACGACGAGGAGGGCCAGGACCCCGCGCACGGCCAGGGACGCGGGCTCGTCCCAGCGGGCAGCCCCCGCGACCGGATACAGGACGGAGACGCCGACGAGGACGACGGCGGTCGTGAGGACCCCGTAGGCGACGGTCACGACGCGCCCGGGGCCGCGGCGCTCGGACGCGAGCCCGAACCCCGCGAGCAGCACGCCCGGCTGCAGCAGCAGCGCCGCACCACCGCCCACGAGCAGGGACCCGTGCCACAGCGTGAGGGACGCGACGTACGTGCTCAGCGCCCGACGCCGCAGCCAGTGCAGCCACAGGGCCTGCGTGCTCATCAGGCCGACGACGGCGACCGCCCGCCAGTCCTCGACCTGCGCGTCGTGGGAGAGGCCGGTACGGGGGAGCAGCCACAGAGTGCCGAGGTAGCAGACGGCGTTGCCGACGAGAGCCACGAGCGCGAGCCCGCGGCCGACGCGGCGGACGCCGAGCAGCTCCGCGGACGGCACGTCTCTGCCCCCCATCGCCGTCTCGCTCCCTGTGGTCGGGCCGGTGTCGCGCTCATGATGCCACCGTGTGCGGACGCCTCCGGGGGGTGCTCCTCGATTTCATCGGCGCGACGCCGGACGTTCACCGGACGTCGGTTCGGCGTGCACGATGACCTCGTGCGTCGCGGTGTCCGGGACAGGGACGATGCCTGGGCTCTATCGTGGTGAGATGACGAACTCGCGCATCACCGTCGATCCGGCCGTCATGGGCGGCGTGCCGACGGTCCGAGGGCTGCGGATCCCGGTCGCTACCGTGATCGCGATGGTCGCTGACGGGATGTCACCCGCTGAGATCGTCGCAGACCTGCCGGATCTCACCGCCGAGGACGTCGCGGCGTCGCTGCGGTTCGCCGCCGAGCTCGCCAGCGAGCGTCACCTTCCTCTGATCCCGGCCGCATGAGGCTCCTTCTCGACAACAATCTCTCGGTCCGGCTCGTCGCGCTGCTCGCAGCGGCGGGGCACGACACCGAACATGTCCGGGACCTTGGTCTGGCGGCGGCAACCGACGCCGTCGTCCTGGAGACGGCGGCAGCGAGTCACCGTGTCCTGGTCTCGGCGGACTCCGATTTCGGTGCCCTTCTCGCCATCTCAGGACGATCCGGCCCGTCGTTCGTCCTTCTTCGAAGGACCAACGGGCGCCGAGCGGAGGAGATCGGGGCGCTGCTCGTGGCGAACTTGCCTGCCATCGCCGACGACTTGAAGGTCGGGGCCGTCGCGGTGCTCAGCGACGACGAGATCCGGATTCGGCTCCTGCCGATCGGCCGATCCTCCGGCGCACGTGAGGGATAGCCGGGACTGATCCCGTCGTTCCGGGCCGTCTCCGTCATGGGCGCGCGCACTCGCGGAACGCTGCGTGCATGGCCCAAGTCGAGGGGCGGCCTCGGCCTTTTCGACCCCCTCCTATCGGGTGGTTCTCGACGGTGGTCGGAGCCCCCGAAAGGACCGCCGCGCGCCTGAGACGGGGTGCGATCGCGGGGTGTTTGCGCAGGTCAGCGGACTTCGCGCGGCGGCGGTTCCTGCCGTTCGCCTGGGCTTCACCTGCCCCTCTCCTGGCGTCCATGAGGTGTGCGGCACCCCGTTCCTTGCCCTCCCGAGGGAGGCCCCACAGGATGCAGTCGACGCCCTCGGCACTCGGCCGGGGGAGTGGCCTGGAGGCTCTCTCGAGATGACGACGGACGAGCGCCCGGACGGCGCCGGCACGCGCGACGACCCCCCTACCGGTGAGGCCCGGACCCTGGAGCAGCGGGACACGGCCATCGCCGAGCTGGAGCGCACGCGCACCGAGCTGCGCGAGCTGGGCCTGGAGACGTCCCCCGCCCCGCGGGACGCGCTCGTGGACCCGACCCGCTCGCTGGTGAGCCGACGCAGCGCCTCGGACCGGTTCTTCCGGTTCGGGACGCACGCGGGCGGCGTGCTGGTGCTGGCGATCATGACCCTGGTCGGCCTGTTCCTGCTCCTCCGGGGTGCCCAGGCGATCGACGTCGCCGGGTGGAGCTTCATCACGGAGCAGGACTGGGAGCCCAACAGCGGCCGGTTCGGCATCGCCGCGGTGCTGTTCGGCACGGTGACGATCGGCCTGATCGCGATCGGGACGGCGATCCCGCTCGCGGTGGGCACCGCGACCTACATCTCCGAGTACGCGCCCGCGGGGTTGAAGCGCCTGCTGGTCGGCGTCGTCGACCTCATGGCCGCGATCCCGTCGGTCGTGTACGGGCTGTGGGGCTTCTTCTGGCTCCAGGAACGGATACTGCCGGTGGCCGAGTGGATCTCCACGTGGTTCGGCTGGATCCCGCTGTTCGCCAACCCGACCTTCGACCCGGACAACCCGTTGGCGACCCCGTCCGTGTTCACGGCGTCGGCGTTCCTCGCCGGCCTGGTGGTGGCGATGATGGTCGCCCCCATCGCGGCGAGCATCATGCGCGAGGTCTTCGAGCAGGCGCCCGTCGGCGAGCGGGAGGGCGCACTGGCCCTGGGGGCCAGCAAGTGGGGCATGATCCGCTCGGTCGTCTACCCGTTCGGACGCGGCGGCATGATCGGCGGCACGATGCTCGGCCTGGGCCGGGCACTCGGCGAGACCATCGCCATCTACATGGTGATCAGCCCGATCTACGTCATCAACTGGCACGTCCTGTCCACGGGCACCAACTCGATCTCGGCGCTGATCGCCCTGCGCTACGGCGAGGCGAGCGCGTTCGAGGTCTCGGCCCTCATGGCCGCGGGCCTGGTGCTGTTCCTCATCACCATGCTCGTCAACTTCGTCGCCGGATTCGTCATCCAGCGTTCCCGCTCGGGCGCTGCGAGCTGAAGGGCTCCTCCATGACAGCCACGATCACGACCACAGACCCCGCCGCGGGGCACGACGGCGCCGCCGCCCGCGGCCCCCGCCGGGCCACGCGCCCGGGCCGCTTCACCCGCACCCACATCCCGGGTCACGACGGCGTCATCACGACGCCGCGCCCGGAGACGCGCCGCAACCTGGCCACGATCCGCCGCGAGGACGTGCTGCGCCTCGTCGGGGCCGCCGCCGCGTCGCTCGCCGCCACGGGGTGGCTGTTCTCGCAGGTCCTGGCCGCGCAGGGGGCGCTCGGGTTCGTCGCGGTCGCCTACCTGCTGTTCCTGCTGTTCTTCGTCGTGCTCATCGGCTTCGACGACGACCGCGTGACGATCGCCGACCGGGTCGTCGCGGTCGTCATCCACTCCGCGGCCGTGGTGCTGCTGCTGGCGCTCGCGGTCGTCGTGGTCTTCACCCTGGCCCGGGGCTCGGACGCGTTCCTGCACGGGAACTTCTGGACGCAGGACCTCTCGCTCGCCGGCCCGCTGGACCCGCTGACGGTGGGCGGCATGGCGCACGCGGCGGTCGGCACGCTGATCATGATCACGATCGCGCTGGCGATCTCGATCCCGCTGGGGCTGCTGACCGCGGTGTGCCTCGCGGAGTTCCCGAGCCCGTTCACCAACATCGTCCGCACCGTCACGGAGGCGATGACGGCGCTGCCGTCGATCATCTGCGGCCTGTTCATCTACGCCACGTACGTGCTGATGTTCGGCCTGCCGAAGTCCGGTCTGGCCGCGGCGCTGGCCATCACGATCATGATCCTGCCGATCATCATCAGGTCGTCCGACGTGGTGCTGCGCCTGGTGCCGCAGACCCTCAAGGAGGCGTCGTTGGCGACGGGCGCGAGCCACTGGCGCACGGTGTGGCACGTGGTCCTCCCGACGAGCCGCTCGGGACTCATGACGGCGATCGTGCTCGGCACCGCGCGCGGCATCGGCGAGACGAGCCCCATCCTCCTGACCGCGGGCTACACCACGTTCTTCAACCCCAACCCGCTCACCGGGCCCATGGTGTCGCTGCCGTTCGCGACGTTCACGCTGGTCAAGTCGCCGGAGCCCACGCAGATCGCCCGCGGCTTCGGGGCGGCGGCGGTGCTCATGGCGATGGTGTTCGTGCTCTTCCTGCTCGCGCGCCTGATCGGGGGCAGGGGAGCGGGCGTGCTGTCACCGCGGGGCCAGCGCCGCGCCCGCGCCGCCAGCGCCCGCGACGCCGACCGCTTCGCGAGCCGTGAGCTCGCCGCCGCGGCCGCCGAGTGGGACCGCACCGTCACCCCGCCCCGGCCCGGCGACGGTCCGCCGTCGGGCCCCACCGCACGCGACGACGAGGAGACCTCCCGATGACCGCCCCCCAGCGCGCCCGCCGCGCGCCCGCGCGCCCGGTGATCGCTCGCCTCGGCCATGCCCGCTTCACCGCGGCCCTGCTCGGCCTCGCGATGCTCCTGACCGGCGTCCTGGGGTCCGTCTCGACCGCCCAGGCGGTCGGGTCGGTGCACGCCCCGATCGTCGGGTCGGGCTCCACGTGGTCGGCGAACGCGCTGCAGCAGTGGCTCCGCAACGTGTTCAACAACTACCAGTGGAAGATCACGTACTCCGAGTCGGGCTCGACGCAGGGGCGCAACGACTTCGCGAACGGCACCGCGGACTTCGGCGTCAGCGAGATCCCGTACGGGATCAAGAACTCCAACGAGGGCGACCTGCGGCCCCAGCGAGGGTTCGCGTACATGCCGATCGTCGCGGGCGGCACGGCGTTCATGTACAACCTCGAGATCGGCGGGCGCAAGGTCACCAACCTGCGCCTGTCGGGGGACACGCTGGCGAAGATCTTCACCAACAAGATCAAGGTGTGGAACGACGCGGCGATCGCGGCGGACAACCCGCAGCTCGCCCTGCCGGCGACTCCGATCGTGCCGGTGGTGCGCTCCGACGGGTCGGGCACGAGCGCGCAGTTCACCATCTGGATGCGCCAGGAGCACACGGCGCTCTGGGACGAGTACTGCGGCGTCGTGAACCGGCCGCTGATCGAGGGTCACTGCGGCGTCACGAGCAACTATCCGACGGCGCCGGGCAGCGGGTTCCAGTCCCGCTCCGGGGCGAACGGGGTCGCGGGTTACGTGGCGCAGTCGCAGGCCGTGGGCGCCATCACGTTCGTGGAGTACTCGTACGCACTGAGCTCCGGGTACCCGGTGGTGAAGATGCTCAACGACAGCGGGTACTACACGGAGCCGACGGCGGCGAACGTGGCGGTCGCGCTGCTGAGCGCCCGCATCAACGAGGACACGACCTCGCCGGACTACCTCACGCAGGACCTGTCGCAGGTGTACGGCTCGACGGACGCGCGCACCTACCCGCTGTCCAGCTACTCGTACATCATCCTGCCGACCAAGCTGGAGGCGAGCTTCACCGAGGACAAGGGGCTGACGCTCGCCGACTTCGGCGCGTACTTCCTGTGCGAGGGGCAGCAGCAGGCGGAGACTCTCGGCTACTCGCCGCTGCCGATCAACCTGGTGCAGGCGGGCCAGACGCAGATCCAGAAGATCCCCGGCGGGAACCCGGTGATCAAGGGCATCACCGACTGCAACAACCCCACGTTCAGCCCGGACGGCACCAACCGGCTCGCGAACGAGGCCCCCTACCCGCCGGAGTGCGACAAGGTCGGGCCCGTGCAGTGCGCCGAGGGCACGGGCGGCGCCAAGGAGACCCCGACGGCGCCGACGAAGAACACCGGCGGGGACGCGGGCGCCTCGGGGCAGGCGGCGACCGGCGCCGACGGCGGGGGCCCCGGCGCGACGGAGACCGATCCGGACGCCGACGGGGCGCAGTCAGGCGCGGGCGATGCGGCGGGCCCGGACGACGCCGCGGCGGCGGCCGCGCTCGACGAGCTCGGCGGCGCGACGTCGGGCTCGCTGCTCGCGGCGTCCACTCCGCAGGAGATCCCGTCCGCCGGGACCACGCTGCTCCCGCTGCTCGGGACCGCCGCCGCGGGGGCGGGACTGCTCGCCGCCGCGACGCTGCCGCCCCTGCTCGGCGGCCGCGGCAACCGCGGCGGCCTGCCCACCGACCCGAAGCGCGGCTCGCCGAGCCGGCGCCGCTGACGACCTGATCAGCTCATCAGAGGACCAGGAGACGTGATCGTGAACGAACGCGCGAGGACGAACGGCGCCAGGACCCGCCGCCGGGCGGTGCGGTGGGGCGCCCTCACGACGGTGGCCGCGCTGGTCGGCGTGACCCTGCTCGGCTCGGGCCCCGCAGGTGCCGCCGACGACCCCGCCGGCGGCGGACCGACCGACTCGGCGGTCACCGTGCAGTGGGCGGGCGGCAACCCCGCGGACCTCCAGCGCTACCAGCCGGACCGGGCCCACATGGTCGACGACGCCGACGGCTCAGGGCACTGGGACGACTTCAAGGACCTCGAGGTCACGGTGTCGCAGACCGAGGGACTGATCGACCAGGTCGTCACGGTCACCGCCTCGGGGATGGCCCCGACGGCGCCGTCGGGTGACCCGGGCTACCGGAACAACTACCTCCAGCTCATGCAGTGCTGGGGTGATCCGCTGGGGGAGGACTTCGAGAAGACGTGCCAGTTCGGTGGGTACTCGCCCTCGGAGGTCGGCGGAGGCGGTAAGGACGTGCACCCGGTCGGCAGCACCTATGACCGCGGATGGGTCCACCAGGTCAAGTTCCGGGCCGTGACGGGCCAGGAGAACGAGACCATCGAGGTGCCTGTCGGCGACGGCAGCACGTCACGCAGCAACCGCGGTCTCGGGATCTTCTTCGACGCCTCCATCTCGAACGAGCAGCCCTTCGTCCCGATCGCGGCCGACGGCACCGCCCGGCACAACATGCTGGTGCAGTCCGCTGCCGCCCAACCGTACCTGGGCTGCGGCGACCCGGAGGCAGCGGGGGAGCGGTGCTGGCTCGTGGTCGTCCCCCGGGGCACGCACTCGGGGTCGCTCGCCGACGGCACGATCTGCGGCAATCGCACCATGGGACCGATCAACACCTTCGGCCGGGAGCTGAAGGGGCAGCACGGGTCGCCCGTGTCGGCGGAGTGCACCTTCTGGGACAACCGGATGGTGGTCCCGCTCAACTTCGAGAACCCGTTCCAGCGCTGCCCCGCCGGGTCGGCGGAGCGGAGCGTCGTCGGCAGCGAGCTGATCGCCGACGCGATGAGCTCGTGGCAGACCGCGCTGTGCGCCGGCGACGGCGGCGCGACGTTCTCCCTCAACACCAACAGCGGCACCCTCACCCGCACCCAGCTCCTGACCGGCACGACCGACTTCGCCGCGGTGGCGGCCCCGCTGACTCCCGACTCGATCGGCACCGCGAACCCGGAGCTGCTCGCCGAGGCCGACCTCGGCTACGCGCCGCTCGCGAACACGGCCCTGACGATCGGCTTCGTGGCCCAGGAGATGGACGGGACGGCGCACACCGACCTGCGCCTCACCCCACGCCTGATTGCCAAACTCCTCACCCAGTCCTACAAGTACCACGTCCCGTGGGTGCAGTTCGCGGGCGGCGAGAGGGTGGGCGAGTCGTTCGACGTGCTCGCGAAGCACAGGGTCACCGAGGACGAGGAGTGGATCGCGCTCGGCAACCCCACCGACTTCGGCAACCACGACCGCATGACGTGGGTCGTGTCCGGGCCGAGCGGCGACGACGCGATCCGGCTCCTGTGGCAGTACGTGCAGGCGGACGCCGACGCCCGCGCGTTCCTCCGTGGCGAGCCGGACCCGTGGGGCAACACGGTCAACCCGTACTACCTCCCGGCAGGGCACCCCGGGGCCGCCGGGGGCGGGTACGGGGTGGACCTGTCGCGCGTGCCGCTCGACACCTTCCCCAAGGCCGACCAGACGCTCGACCCGGACCTGGCGACCGCCACCGAGAAGTACAAGGGCGAGCAGATCGACTCCACCGCCTACACGCCGTACGCGCAGGACCTCGAGGACAACGCGGTACGTGTCGCGAGGGCGGACTCCAAGATGCCCGACGAGTGGGACCCCAACTACGTCGCGGTCGGGCTCACGGCGCCCGGCCGCTGGAACCGGAAGACGCCTCCCACCCCCGACCGGCCACAGCTCATGATGGGCCCGGTGACGGCGACGTCGACGGAGCTGTACGGCCTGAGCACCGCGAGCCTCGCGCTCCCGCTGGACCGGACCACGACCGCCGACGACGTCGCGGACGCGCGGGAGTTCGTGGGCTACGACGAGCAGTCGCTGAGCACGGCGATCGCCTCCGGGCCGGTGGACGAGCGCGGGGTCGGCGTCATCGACCTGACCGCGCTGCCCGCCGGCGCCTACCCGCTCGCCACGACGATCCACGCGGCGGTCGACCTGCGCGTGGGCCGCCTGGACGGACCGGCCCGCACCGAGTACGCCCACCTGCTGACGTACGCCGCGACCGACGGCAACGTCGTCACGGGCGAGCGGGGCGGCCTCCCCGAGGGCTACGTGCCGCTGACCGCCGAGCAGCAGACGGCAGCGCTCGCCCTGGCCGATCGGCTGCTCGCACCACCCGGGTCCGGCCCGGACGCCGACGGTCCCGGCGCGGACGGGAACGACGGCTCCGGCGACCCCGCCGGCGCGGGACGTGCCGGGAGGGACACCGGAACGAACGTGTCGGTCCCCGTGGACGGCGACCCGGCGGCCGGTGATCCGTCGTCGGACCCCGGAGCCGACGGCCCCGGTGGACCCACGACGACGCAGGACGAGGCATCGGCCGCGGACGACACAGCGTCGCTGGCCGCGTCGGTCGCCCTGGGCGGCACCTTGCTCGCGGCACTGGCCGGGATGGTCGGCGCGCCATTCCTCCTGCGGCGCCGCGACCTCACCGGCTGAGCGACCCGCCCGCCACCGGCGAGACCAACTCCACACAGGCTTCCCGTGCGGGTCATCACCCCCGCCCGCACGCGGAGGCCCCCCACCCGAGCAGCGAACCGGGGTGAGGGGCCGTGTCCCTGACGGGACGCAAGGTCGCTCGCGACCTGTGAGGGGGAACTCTAATAGGAAGGCATGCCATGTCCAAGCACCTCCAGCGAGGAGCCCGCGGGTTCCTCGCCGGCGCAGCGACCGCAGCGCTCCTCCTCGGCGGGGCGGCCACCGCCTCCGCCGACCCGATCGACCCGGCCACCGGCCAGCCCGACCTGAACCGGACGGTCGACGCGGTCGGTTCCGACACCACCCAGGACCTCAACAACGGCCTCGCGGCCGTCATCCTGCGCGAGGGGAAGCTGATCTTCGGCTCGTGGGACGCCACCGGCTACTCCCCGATCCAGACCCGCCCGGACGGGCCGTTCTTCGACCGGCCGAACGGGTCGGGCAACGGGTTCACCGCGCTGCGCGCGGCCTGGACCAACGGTCTGTGGAACGGCGTGCAGCTGAGCCCGGCGGACATCCAGGTCTCCCGGTCGTCGAGCGCACCGTCGTCCATCGACCAGAACGGCACGTACGCGTACGTCCCGCTCGCGGTGGACGCGGTCACCTACGCCGTGGACGGGGACAACACCACCGTGCCGCGGGACCTGACCCAGGCGGAGCTCATCGAGATCTACACGTCGAACAACGGTGAGAGCGTCACCATCGACGGCACCGACTACACCGTGGGCGTCCAGGGCAGCGGTGCCGACATCGTGCCGTTCATCCCGCAGGCCGGCTCGGGCACGCGCTCGTTCTGGCTGTCCACGGTCCTGAACGGCGCCACCATCGGTTCGGCGGTGTCGGACACGTACTCGGGCGGCTCGGTGCAGGAGCACGACGGCGCCGTGCTCGCGGACGTCGACAACGCGATCGCGCCCTACTCGATCGCGCAGCACATCGCCCAGGGCAACTCGACGCAGCTGCAGTCGCTCTACGACGTGACGGTCGCCGACCGCCGCGACGGCGCCGAGCTCGCCACCGTGAACGGCGTCCAGCCGCTCGCGGACGGCGTGCTCAACACGGCGTTCCCGCTGGCCCGGCCGGTGTTCACGGTCGTGCCGCACGCGGCGATCGTCCCGGGCTCCGACATCGAGTACCTGTTCGGCGGCTCCGGCGGCGCCGCGTACCACGCGACGTCGAGCGACGGGACGTACACGATCGAGGACTTCGGCTTTGGCTCCCTCATCAACCGGGGCACCGGCGTGAACGGCGTCCAGATCGGCCTGGGCTTCTACGAGGCCGGGGACACCGAGTCCTACCGCCGCAACTGAGTCCCGCCAGGGACGTGAGCCTCGGGTGAGCTGAGGCCCACGCCGGGGTGTGCCGCCCGCCAGGCGGCGCACCCCGGTTCCACGGCGGCAGTCGGAGCGACCGGCTACCGCCACGCACGCGCTTCTTACCGCCCCGGACCGTCCGGGTCGACCCACGAAGGGAACTCGACGATGCGCTTGACATCGGTCCGCCGTGCGGGCCTCGCGCTGGCCGCCACGCTGGCGGTCGCCCTCGGCGGACTGACCGCCGCTCCCGCCCAGGCGCTGGCTCCGGGCCTGGACCCGGACAACCGCCTGGGTGACCTCACGCTCGACGTCACCGGCGGCGCCATCTCCTGGGCCGGCGGCCCCCAGCGGCTCACCACGGAGACGGGCTGCCCCGAGGGATTCCGCGGTTCGTCCAAGGTGCACTTCATCTGGCCGGACGGCACCTGGGTCACCAGTGGCTCGCAGTTCGTCGCCATGGCCTACGTCGCCGCTGTCGCCGGGAGCGGGCTCGACGGGCAGCCGATCGACCGTGCCAACCTGTCCGAGACGGACGGCTTCCAGAGGTTCGCGTCCAAGTGGAACGGTGCCGGCTACAGCGGCAACAACTTCGACGGTCACAGCGGCGTGGCGACCTACCTGGTCACGTGCGACCCGGGCGAGGCCCCGGCACCGGCAACCCTGCCGTCGAACCTTTCCGGCGTGGGCGACTCGAAGTACTTCTCCGTCGACCTCCGCATCGACTGGGACGACGCAGCGAACCAGGGCACCTGGGAGGTCGTGGACGGGAGCGGCCCGGTCGAGAAGGTCGACACCACCACCACCCTGACCCCGACGGCGGGCAACGACGGCTCGGTCACGCTGACCGCCGCCGTCGGCCCGGCCGCCGCCACCGGCGACGTGACCTTCCACGACGTCACCGACGGCAGCCCCGAGGCGATCGGCACCGCACCGCTCGAGGGTGGCAGCGCCGCCCTCACGGTGGACGAGCTGGAGCCCGACACCGAGTACCGGTTCCGAGCGACCTACGCGGGTGACGGCCAGCACGACGGGTCGGACTCCAACGACGCGGTCGTCACCACGGTGGCCGAGCCGACGGAGCCCCAGGAGGAGGACAAGACCGTCACGGTGACCATCCCGGCGGACGCCAACGGCCTGCACCTCACGGTGTCGGGCGGCGACGTCGCGCTCGGGGTGCCCACGCTCGACGGCTCGACCTACACGTCCACGGGCTCGCTCGGGCAGGTGACCGTCACCGACAACCGCGCCGAGCGGCTGGCGTGGACGCTCAACGGCGAGGTCAGCGACTTCGCCCACGCCGAGCAGGCGTCGGCCAAGATCCCCGCGAGCGCCCTCGGCTGGAAGCCGCAGCTCCAGGGCACCGCGGCCGGCACCGCCGGCGCGGAGGTCGCGGCCGGGCAGGGCGGCGGCCTGTCCTCCCCGAAGCCGCTCGCGCAGGCCACGTCCGGGGTCACGGGCACCACCACCACCGTGGACGCCGCCCTCACGCTCAAGGCCCCGGCCGACAGCGCCCCCGGCGACTACACCGCCACCCTCACCCTGACGCTCATCTGACCCGGGCCGATCCGTTCCCATGAACCCTCTGACGAAGGCAGGAACCATGTCTCAGACCACGACCCGTCGCGCGGCGCGCCTCGCCGCCGCCCTGACGATCGCGCTGGGGGCCGTCCTGGCCGCCCCCGCCGCCCAGGCGGCCAACCCCGTGCTCGACCCCGACACCCGCCTCGGCGGCATCACCCTCGACAAGACCGCCGGGGAGATCACAGCCGCCGGTGGCCCGCAGTCCCTGACGACCGAGGTCGGCTGCCCCGAGGGGTACCGCGGATCGTCCCGCGTGCTGTTCGTGTGGCCGGACGGCACCTGGCCCGCGGCGGTCAGCCAGTCCGACGCCGGGCTCCCCGCGCTGGTCAAGGTGGCCACCTCCCCGATCGCCGGCTCGGGCCTCGACGGCGAGCCGATCGTGCGGACCGGCAGCTCCGCCTCCCGCTGGGCCGCCTACGGCTTCCCCGCCGACCGGTTCGACGGCCGCAGTGGGGTGGCGACCTACGTGATCACGTGCGACCCGGGCGACGCTCCGGGCACGACGTTCCCGCCCGCCGGTGCCGGCGTCGGTGACTCCAGGTACTTCTCGGTGGACGTCCGCCTGAGCTGGGACGACGCGACCAACGTGGGCTCCTGGGAGCTCGTGAAGGAGGCCACCACGACGTCCCTGACCGCCGACGGCCGCTGGAAGGCCGCCACTCTCACGGCCGACGTCGGCCCGTCCTCCGCGACCGGCGCGGTGACGTTCACGGACGTCGCCACGGGCCGCACGGTCGGGACGGCCACGGTGACCGACGGCGTCGCGACCGTCGACGTCACCGGCCTCAAGCCGTGGCGGTCGTACTCCTTCCGCGCGGAGTACTCGGGTGACGCCCAGCACGACGGCTCGACGTCCGACGTCGTCCGCGTGCGGCGCTGACGCCGTGATCGTCGGCTGACTCTCCGGGTGCCGCGGTCCGCGACGAGCGGGCCGCGGCACCCCGGCACCCTCTCTCGAAGGAGCACCACATGATCGTCCGGAGGACCGCCGCGACCTGGGCGCTCGCCGCAGCAGTCACCGCTGGGCTCGCCGGGGTGGCCGCGCCCGCTCTCGCCGCCGACGGCGACGAGGTCACCTGGAGCGTGCAGCCCTCGTCGCCGGACGGCCCCGACGGGCGCACCGCGTTCGACTACGCCGTCGCTCCTGGCACCACCGTCAGCGACCGAGTCGCGGTGTCGAACTTCTCCGACCGGGCCGCGACCTTCCGCGTGTACGCCGCCGACGCGACCACCGACTACGACACCGGCGCGTTCACCCTCATCGGCGCCGACGAGCCGTCGTCCGACCTGGGCGCCTGGACCTCCGTGGACTCCGGCCCGGCGTCGTGCCCCGGCGCGGCCGACGCGGAGGCCGCCGCCGCGTGCGCGGCCGGGCTCGGCGTCGAGGTCACCCTGGGCCCGGGGGAGCGGGCCGACCTGCCGTTCACCGTCACCGTGCCCGTCGACGCGACGCCCGGCGATCACGCCGCGGGCATCGTCGCGTCGTACGTCTCCGAGACCACCGGCGACGGTGGCGCGGCCGTGCGCCGCGAGGACCGCGTCGGCACGCGCGTCTACCTGCGCGTCGACGGCGCGCTCGAGCCCGCGGTCGGCGTCACCGGCGTGGCCACCCGGTACGACGGTGGCGCGAACCTCGTCGGGGGCGGCACCGCCCACGTCGGGTTCGACCTCACGAACACCGGCAACGTGCGCCTCGACGCCACCCCGAGCGTGCAGCTGACCGGGCCGTTCGGCATCGACCTGGGCACTGTGCCCGTCGAGCCCGTCACCGACCTCGTGCCCGGCGGCGTCGCGCACGTCGAGGCCACCCTGCCCGGCGTCCCGCCGCTCCTGCTGCTCTGGGCCGACGTCACGGTCACGGCCACCCCGTCCGGGCAGGCCGCGCCCGCGGAGGGCACCGAGCAGGTCGCCGCCGACGGGACCGACGCCGCGGGCGCCGGGCCACAACCCGCGGTGGCCCGCGCGTCGAGCACCACGTGGGCCGTGCCCTGGGCGGCGCTCGCGATCCTCGTCGTCGTGGTCGGCGCGACGGCGGCGGTCGTCGTGACCCGGCGTCGCGCCCGCGAGCACCTCGCGGCCGAGCTCGCCGACTACGCCGACCACGTGCGCGCCGAGGCCCGCGCCGAGGTGCTCGCCGCGACGGCCGCACCGCGCGCCGTCGGGCACGACCCCGACCCCACCTCGAGCCACCCCACCGAGAACGAGAGAGCCCGATGACCTCGCAGCCGACCCTTCGAGGGACCCAGCAGCGCGAGCGGAACCACGGCCACGTCGTCTTGCCGCAGGTCGGGGACGTCGTGTCCGGCTCGCGCCCGGCCACGTCACCACGCACCGCTGGTCCTGGTCAGCGGGTCCTACTTGACAACTTCGCCGGCTCCTACTTGACAACTTCGCCGAGACACCTGGCTCCCCGGACCGACAGGCCCGCCACCCGAACCGCACCCCACACGACCGAGAACGAGAGAGCCCGATGAACCAGCGACCCGCCCGCCGCCTGCCGGCGCTGCTCGCCGTCGGCGGGCTGACCGTCGCTGCCTGGTGCGGCCTGGCCGGCCCCGCCTGGGCGGCCGACGACGACGGCACGGGGATCAGCGTGAGCATCCCGACGCCGTCGCCCACGCCGCCCCCGACGACACCGCCCCCGATTCCGCCCCCGGCACCGCCCGTGACGCCGCCCCCGGCCACCACCCCACCACCCACGGGCGGCGGCACCGGCACCGTGCCGGGCACCGGGAGCGTGCCCGGCACGACCCGGATCCCCGCCCCGACCGCACCCGGCGCGACGGGCCGGGCCCCGGCGTCGGGCGACCCCGCCGCGCCGGCCGCGGACGGCGGCGCCGAGCCGGCGTGCGTCGACCCGGCCGAGCCCGCGGCGCCGACGGAACCTGCTGAGGAGACCGCCGAGGCCACGGTGGACGCCGAGGTGTACCTGCCGGGCGACACGGTGTCCGCCACGGCCACGGGCTTCGCGCCGGACGAGAAGGTGCAGGTCGCGCTCTTCTCCGACCCCGTCCTCGTCGTGGCCGCGGCGGCTGACGGCCAGGGCGCCGTGACCGCCGCGGTGCCCGTGGGCGAGGACGTCGCCCCCGGCCAGCACACGCTGCAGCTCGCCGGGTGGTGCGGCACCGTCGTCGCGCAGGCGAAGCTCCTGATCGGGACGTCGGCAGACGGCGCCGCAGGGGCGGGACTGGACGTGCCCCGGTGGGCGTGGTGGACGGGCGGCGGCATCGGGGCGGTCGGCCTCGCGTACGGCGGCTGGTGGGCCCTGCGGACCCTGCGCCTCGGGGCGGGGGTGCCGGCATGAGCACCGTCGTCGACGCCGGACCCGACACCGAGACCCGGACGGGCACCCGCGCGTCCGAGCCGGCGCCCCCGCGGCCGTCGGACGTCTACGCGCCGCCGCCGTCGGGCCGCGGGCCCCGGCGTGCCCGACGCCGCCCCGCGCTGCCGGCCCCGGCGCCGCGCCCGCCCGCGCCGCGCGACAGCCGCTGGTGGATCGGCACCGCGATCCTCACCGTGTCGCTGCTGCTGCTCGGGTTCGTCGCGCACGCCACCCTGTTCTCCTCCTTCCAGCACCACCGCACCCAGACCCTCGCCTACGACGAGCTGCGCACCACGCTGGCCAAGGGCGAGACCCCGGTCGGGCAGCTCACCATCGAGGAGGAGCTCGTCGCCGACGGCACGCCCGTGGCGCTGCTGCAGATCCCCGCGATCGGGCTCACCGAGGTGGTGCGCGAGGGCACCGACTCCGGCGTGCTGCGCGGCGGGCTCGGCCACCGGCGCGACTCCGTCATGCCGGGGCAGAGCGGCCCGTCGATCCTGCTCGGGCGCCAGCTCGCCTACGGCGGCCCGTTCGGCGACCTGGACCAGCTCGTGCCCGGTGACGAGATCGTCGTCACCACCGGCCAGGGCGTGCACACCTACACCGTGCTCGGCCAGCGCCGGGCCGGAGACCCGCTGCCCGCCGATCTCGACGCCGACGAGGGGCGCCTCGAGCTCATGACCGCCGACGGGCTGCCCCTGTTCCCCTCCGGCGTGCTGCACGTGGACGCCCAGCTGACGTCGGCGGTCCAGGAGACGCCCGTGAAGGTGCTGTTCACCCCCGCGCTGCCCGACGCCGAGCGCGAGATGGGAGCCCAGTCCGACGCCTGGTTCACGGCGTTCTTCGTCGTCGTGCTGTTCGCCGCCGCGGGCGTCGCCGTCGTGTGGCTGTGGCGCACCTGGGGACGTCGGCACGCCTGGGTGATCGGCGTGCCCCTGCTGGTGGCGCTCGGCGTCACCGCGGCGGACCTCGTCATGGACGCCCTGCCCAACCTGCTGTGACCGAGTTCCACGACCCCGAACCGAGGAGAGACCGATGACTATTCCGACCGACCGGACCACGGTCCTGGCGGCCGCGGCGCCGCCCGACGCGCCGTCGGCCGTCGCCGAGCCCGCCGTCGCCGAGCCCACCGTCGCCCAGCCTGCGCCCCCGTCGGGCGCGACCATCGACGCGACGCCCGCGCCTCCGATCCCGCCCCTCGGTCTGGACGTGGGCGAGCCCGCGGACGCGCCGACGCGGGCCCTGTCGGCCCTGCACGCCCGCGAGATCTCCGCGTGGTTCGGCAGCCACAAGGTGCTCGAGAAGGTGTCGCTCTCGATGCCGCCCGGGCAGGTCACCGCCCTCATCGGACCGTCCGGCTGCGGCAAGTCCACGTTCCTGCGCATCCTCAACCGCATGCACGAGCTCGTGCCGTCGGCGGCGCTCGCCGGGCAGGTGCTGCTCGACGGCGACGACATCTACGACCGGAGCAAGAAGCTCCAGGACGCCCGCAAGGACATCGGGATGGTGTTCCAGAAGCCCAACCCGTTCCCCGCCATGTCCATCTACGACAACGTCGTGGCAGGGCTCAAGCTCACCGGCCGCAAGGTCTCGCGCGACACCAAGGACGAGATCGTCGAGCGGTCGCTGCGCTCGTCGGGCCTGTGGAACGAGGTCAAGGACCGCCTGCGCCAGCCCGGCGGCGGCCTGTCCGGCGGGCAGCAGCAGCGCCTGTGCATCGCGCGGTCTCTCGCCGTCACGCCCAAGGTGCTGCTCATGGACGAGCCCTGCTCGGCGCTCGACCCGACCTCGACGCGCGTCATCGAGGAGACGATGTCCGAGCTGCAGAAGGAGGTGACGATCGTCATCGTCACGCACAACATGCAGCAGGCGCAGCGCGTGTCCCAGCAGTGCGCGTTCTTCCTCGCGAGCCAGGGGACGCCCGGCGCGATCGTCGAGTACGGCGACACGGAGGCGATGTTCTCCGAGCCGCAGGACGAGCGCACCTACGACTACGTCAACGGCCGCTTCGGCTGAGGCCGGGACCGGTACGAGGAGCCGAGGACCGAGGACAGGACGAGGACCAGCGATGACGGACGACGACGAGCGCGCGGACGCGCGGCAGGACGACGACCCGACCGCACCCGGGGAGCACCGCGCGCTCCTCGGGGGCCGGTTCGTGCTCGGCGACCTGCTGGGAGTCGGCGGCACGGGGTCGGTGTACGAGGCGCAGGACCTCGGGCCCGACGACGTCGCGGACGGCGCGCTGGGCACCGGGCCGCAGCGCGTCGCGGTCAAGGTGCTGCACCCGCACCTGAGCGCCGACGACGCCGCGCGGTCCGCGTTCTGGGCCCAGGCGGGCGCGGTCCGCCGGCTGCACCACCCCAACGTCGCCGCCGTGCGCGCCGTCGGCACGCACGACTCGGGCGGCGTGGTGCAGGCGTGGGTCGCGCTGGAGCTCGTGCCGGGCGGCAGCGTCGCCGACCTCGTCGCGGCCCGCGGACCGCTGCCGGTCGGCGAGGCCGCAGCCGTGCTCGACGGCGTCCTGGCCGCCCTCGCCGCGGCGCACGCGCAGGGCCTGGTGCACCGCGACGTCGCGCCCGGCAACGTGCTCCTGGCACGCGCCGCGGACGACGACGGCCCGGTCGAGGCCGCGCACGTGCGCCTGGTCGACTTCGGGCTGGCCGGGGAGTCCGGCCACGCGGCCACGGCGGACGCCGTCGGAACGTCCGTCGGCCGGGTCGTCGCGACGGGCGCCGGGACCGGCGGGCCTGCGGGTCGCACCGTCGTCATGCCCGGCGCGACGGCGTCCGGTCTGCCGCCCGCCGGGGTCGGGGCCACGGCGCTCACCGGGCCCGGGGTCGTGGGCAACCCGCAGTTCATGTCGCCCGAGCAGGCCCAGGGGCGGCCCGTGCGCGCCGCCGGGGACCAGTACCAGGCGGGCGCCCTGCTCTACTTCCTGCTGACCGGGCAGGCGCCGTTCCCACGCGAGACCGCGGGGCAGGTGCTCGCGGCGCACGTGAGCGCGCCACCGCCCGTGCCGTCCGCCGTCCGGCCCGACGCGCAGCCCCTGGACCGGGTCGTGACCCGGGCGATGACGAAGACGCCCGCCCGCCGGTTCCGCGACGCCGCGGACATGCGCGCCGCGATCCTCGCGGCGGCGGGCGCGGCGGGCGCTGCGGGACCGTGGGCACGGTCGGTCGCGGTCGTGGAGACCGACCGGACGGGCACGGGGACGACCGGGACGGACGAGTCCGGGCAGGTCGTCGCGCTCGCCGCGGCGGCGGGTGACGGCGCGCCGGGGCCGCTCCCCGGCCCGTGGGGGAGCGGCGGTGGGGTCGTCGACCCGCCGGGCGCCACACGGGCCCCGGGAGCCGTGGCCGCCGTCGTCACCCTGGTGGTGGCCGGCCTGGCCGTCTGGGCGGTGGCGACCGGCGGGCTCGACGTCGGCACCACCCCGGCGCCCGAGGTCACCGCGAGCGCGCCCGCACCCGCGCCGAGCGCGACGACGCCCGGGCCCGCGCCGACGGAGCAGGAGACCGTCGCCGCCGACGTCGTCGTGCCCGAGCTGGGCGGCACGCTGTCGCAGGCCGTCGCGCTGCTGCAGGCCCAGGGCCTGACGCTGGGCGAGGTGGTGCCGTCCGAGTCGCCCCTGCCGGCCGACCGGGTGTTGGGCCAGGAACCGGCCGCCGGGGCGAGCATCGCTCCGGGCGGGGTCGTGCACGTGGTCGTGGCCAGCGGGACCAACACCGTGCCCGACGTCGCGGGCCTGGGCCTCGACGACGCGCAGCGGTCGCTCGAGGAGGCCGGCTTCCGGGTCGTGCGACCCGACGACGCGGATGCGTCCGCGCGCGTCACGGGCACCCGCCCGGCCGCCGGGACGTCGTCGGCCCTGACCGAACCGGTGCACCTCGTCGTGGCCGCCCCCGTCCCGACCGCACCGCCGGGCGCGACGCCCGCGCCGAGCCCGGTCGCCACCCCCACGCAGACCCCCGAGCCGACACCGACCACGCCCCCGACGGATCCGGACGAGCCCGTGCCGGACCCGAGCCCGTCGCCGACGTCCGGCACCGAGCCGGGCGACGAGGAGCGACCATGAAGCGCGTCCCCGCCGCCCACCTCGTCGCCGGCGCCGTCGTGGCAGGGCTGGTCGGCGTCGCGGGGTTCGCGCTGCGGCAGGGCCCGCTGGACGCCCTGGCCGTCCAGGTCCCCGCGCCAGGCCTCGACGTCGTCGCCGCTCGCCCCGCCGTCGAGCGGCCGGGCCACGACGAGCTCGCCGGGGCCGTCGAGTCGCTCGACGCGCTCGGTGAGCCCGGACCCGCCGTCCCGACCGACCGGGTCGACGCCACCTGGGCGGACCAGGTCGCGCGGGCGACGGGGATCGGCGCGCGCGCCCTGCTCGCCTACGCGTCGGCGGACCTCACGCTCGACGCGGAACAGCCGGGGTGCGGGCTCGCGTGGAACACGCTGGCCGGCATCGGGTCCGTCGAGTCGTGGCACGGCACCTACGACGGCGCCACCCTGACCGACGCCGGCACGCCCGAGCCGCCGATCCGCGGCATCCCGCTGGACGGGCGGGAGGGCGTGGCCGCGATCCCGGACACCGACGGCGGCCGGTGGGACGATGACGCGACCTGGGACCGCGCCGTCGGCCCGATGCAGTTCATCCCGTCCACCTGGGAGCGGTGGGGCGCCGACGGCGACGGCGACGGCGTGGCCGACCCGAACCAGATCGACGACGCGGCGCTCGCGGCCGGGCGCTACCTGTGCGCCTCCGGCCCGCTGACCGCCGCGGACGGCTGGCGGTCGGCCGTCCTGTCCTACAACCGTTCCGACGTCTACGTCGCCGACGTCGCCGCCGTCGCGCAGCGGTACGCCGACGCCACGGAGGCGTCATGAGCCCGCGCCCACCACCCGTGCCACCCATGTCACCCACGGCACGCACGACACCCACGGCACGCACGACGCAGCACCCCGCGGACGTTTCCGCCGAGAACCGAGGAGAGCACATCGTGACCAGCAACCATCGCCCGGAGCCGCCCCTGACCGGCCTCCGCACCGCCCTCCGGCCCGTCCTCGCGCCGGTCCGGCGGTACGGGTCCGACCGGCGCGTCCTGGGCGTCGTCGTGCCGTCCGGGCTGGTCGTGCTCGGTCTGGTGAGCGCCGGCCTGGGCGGCGCGCCCCTGTCCGGCGTCCCGGTCATGGGCGGGGCCGTCGAGCCCGCCCCGCTGAGCGTGTCCCTCGGCAGGGTCGGAGCCGTCGCGTCGGCCGACCGCCCGACGACGCTCGCGCAGGTACTCGACGTCGTCGAGCGGGCGGAGCGGGCGGCGCAGACGCAGGGGAGCGCACTCTCGCCGCAGGTTCGACAGGTCGCCGCCGAGCTCGGTGGCCTGCTCAGCGTGTACCTCGCCCAGCAGGACGCGGCCGAGCGCGCGGAGCTCGCACCGCGGCAGGCCACCAGCCAGGACCTGCCGGTCGGGGACGAACCGTCGGCCGAGACGGTGTCCCACGTCGTGGCGTCGCCCGTCCCCCCTGCGGTCGGGTCCGAAGCGTCCGCGCCCGCGGAGACCGGCTCGGGCCCGGGCGCCTCGGAGGCGCCCAAGAGTGCCGCGACGACCACGGCACCCCCGCCGGGTGCCGACGTGGGCACCGACCTGGGCGCCGACGACGGCACCGACGACGGCGACGACCGCACGGAGCACCAGGGCGAGGTCACGTTCGACGACGTCGTCGAGGCGGCGATGCGGCTCTCCGTCCTGCTCGACCCGTCGAGCGGGGCACTGTCCTCGGGCATCGTCGTCATCGCGGCCGGACCCGCCGCCGCGGACGTGCCGCTCGGGACGGGGACGCTCGCCGATGCCCTGCGCGCCGTCGTCGACCGGTACGGCCGCTCGACCGCCGGCTACGCCAACGGGCACGTGCCCGCCTCGGTGCTGTGCCCGCTCGACTTCGCGCCCGGTCACCTGCTGAGGTGCGACGCCGCAGCGCAGCTCGAGGCTCTCAGCGTCGCCTACGAGGAGGAGTTCGGCAGGCCGATCCCGATCACCGACTCCTACCGGTCGTACGCGGCGCAGGTCGCGGTGCGGGCGGCGAAGCCGCACCTCGCGGCCGTACCCGGCACGTCGAACCACGGGTGGGGGATCGCCGTCGACCTCGGCCGACCGATCTCCGGTGGTGCCTCGGCCGAGTACGCCTGGCTGCGCGTGCACGGCCCGGACTACGGCTGGGACAACCCCGCCTGGGCGCGACCGGACGGGTCCAAGCCGGAGCCCTGGCACTTCGAGTTCTTCGGCGGGGGTCCCGTGCCCGACCGCGCCGTGAGCGTCGACGGCCTCTGGGCGGGCTCGTCGCAGCCGGACCAGGGTGCGGCGGGCATCCCGTTCGCACCGGGCAGCGGCTTCGGTCGCGACCCCTGGGCACCGGGCTCGACGGTCACCCCCGGCACGTCCGGGCCGACAGTTCCGGGAGCGCCGTCGTCGCCGTCGACCCCGACCCGGCCGCCGCGACCCACGCCGGACCCGGAACCCACGCCGGACCCGGATCCCACGCCGGACCCGACGCCCACGCCGGACCCGACGCCGACGCCGGACCCGGAGCCGACGCCGGACCCGACGCCGGACCCGACGCCGGACCCGACGCCGGACCCGACTCCCGACCCCACGCCGTCGCCCACGCCTGACCCGACGCCGACCCCCGACCCCACGCCGGACCCCGACCCCACGCCGGACCCCGACCCCACGCCGGACCCCGAGCCCACGCCGGAGCCGACGCCTGACCCCGAGCCCACGCCGGACCTCACGCCCGAGCCGGCACCCGAGCCGGCACCGACAGAGGCCGGGCAGGCGACCGCCGTCTGACCGACGTGACCCGTCGACCGCCGGTCTCCGCACGAGCGGTGTGCTGCTCGACGCAGCTCGTCGGGCGCGGCCTTCGTCCAGGGTCTGGTGCCACGGACGTCGCCGTGGCACGGTGTACCGCGACACCGTGGGCGCTCGGGCCCGCGGTGACGTGCTGACCAGACGAGGGAGTGCGGTCCATGGGCGACACCACGGGTGCCGGCGACGAGACCTACGACGCGATCGTCGTCGGGGCCGGGTACTCCGGCCTCGCGATGCTGCACCACCTGCGCGAGATCGGTCTGTCCACCCTCGTGGTCGACCGGGCCGACGGCGTCGGCGGCACGTGGTGGGCGAACCGCTACCCGGGCGTGCGCACCGACTCCGAGTACGACTCCTACGCGTTCTCGTTCTCCACCGAGGTGCGGGACGAGTGGGAGTGGACCGAGCGGTACCCGCGGGGCGAGGAGATCCGCGCCTACCTCGAGTTCGTCGCCGACCGGCTCGACCTGCGCCGGGACATCCGGCTGAGCACCACGGTCGAGAGGGCCGAGCACTCGGACGCCACCAACCTCTGGACGCTGACGCTCGCGGACGGCTCCCGGCTGCGGTCGACCTACCTCGTGTCGGCGACCGGTCTGCTCTCGCGGCCGGTGCTCCCGGCCGTCCCTGGGCTGGAGACGTTCGCCGGAGCGGCGCACCACTCGGCCCGCTGGCCGCACGAGGGCGTGGACCTGAGCGGCAAGCGCGTCGGGATGATCGGGGTCGGGGCGTCCGGGATCCAGATGCTGCCGGAGCTCGCCGCGCAGGCCGCCCACGTCACCGTCTTCCAGCGCACGCCGAACTACGTCGTCGAGTCGACGAGCCCTCCTGTCACCCCTGCGGAGCTCGCGTGGCTGCGCGAGAACTACGACGCGGTCTTCGAGCGTGCGGCCCGGCACCCGTTCGGGGTGCCGATGGAATTCCCCACGCACTCCGCGCTGGAGGTGGACGACGAGGAGCGGCGTCGTGTGTTCGAGTCGAAGTGGCAGGCGGGGGGATTCCACTTCGCGATGGAGTGCTTCACCGACCTCATGACGAGCCCAGCGGCCAGCGCGTACGCGTCCGAGTTCATCCGCGGCAAGATCCGGGAGATCGTCGCCGACCCCCGGATTGCGCAGACGCTCTCCCCGACGACCTACACCTTCATGGGCAAGCGCCCGCCCACCGGCCACGGCTACTACGACGCGTTCAACCGGGAGAACGTCGAGCTCGTGGACGTGCTCGCGTCACCGATCACCCAGGTCACGCCGCGCGGCGTGGTCGTCGACGGTGTCGAGCACGAGCTCGACGTGCTCGTGCTCGCGACCGGGTTCGACGCCATGACCGGCGCGCTGACGGCCATCGACGTCGTCGGGCGCGGGGGCGTCACGCTGCGCGAGCGGTGGGAGCGCGACGGCCTCCTGACCTACTTGGGGATCGCCGTCCACGGGTTCCCGAACTTCTTCATGTCGGTCGGCCCGCAGACCCCGCTGTCCAACCTGCCGGTCCCGGTCCAGCTCGGGGCGCAGTGGCTGCAGCGCGCGCTGTCGTTCGCGCGGGAGAACGGCGTGGACCGGCTCGAGCCGACGCGCAAGGCCGAGGACTGGTGGCGTGCGGAGACGGAGCGGGCCGGGCACGCCACGGTGATGTACGCGGAGGGCCGCAAGGCGGGCGCGTGGTTCGTCGGCGGCAACGTCCCCGGCAAGCGTGAGGAGATGGCCGTGTATCTCGGCGGCGGGCACGTCTACCAGGACCTGTGCGCCGAGGTCGAGGCGGAGGACTACGCCGGGCTCCGGCCGGACGCCGGCCTGTCCTCGGCCCATGTCCCGGCGGGAGAGACGCCGCAGGTCGCCTGACGCACGGCCTTGCTCACACGACTGCGTCGCTGGGCCACGCCGGTGGGGTCGCCGGGGGAGCGGCAGGCCTTCGCCTGCGCAGGCCGCGAACCAGGAGTGACGACCCGACCCCGGCGAAGACCACGCCCGCCCCACCGAGGATCACCTCAAGCGCATGATTGAGCGGGCCGCTGTCCAGTCGCGCGTCGGACGGGTCCGCAGGGTCGTGCAGGACCGTGACGTCGTCGCCGATCTCCGGGTGCGACGTGCCTGTCGCGGCGCTCACGACGGTGTACCGCTGACCGTCGGCCTCGAACTCGACGACGGGGTACTCCGCGCGGCTCGACGAGCGGCTCCCGTGCGACCCCCACCGCACGTCCAGGTCGACGACCGTGCCGGTCGTCCGCTCGGCCGTCTGCTGGAACGAGTACGTCGAGTACCCGATCACGACCGCGGCAACCACGAGCCCCAGCCCGACCGCGGCGAACACCGCTCCGACGATCATCCTCACCCGCACGTGCACGGACCGTTCCTCTCCCTCGTCCCGCCCCGACGGACGGTGCGGGCCACACCGTACCTGCGCAGCCGGTCCGCCCAAACCGATGTCCGGTCCCCGATCGGCGGGCGGCTACGTCGATCCACGAGCGATCAGCCCGGAGGCGGGCTCACGACCCCGGGCCACATCAGTCGCCTGCGGCGACCATCTTCCCGATCTCGTCGAGCACGATGTCGGGACGATCGGTCGCGACGTCGTGAGAGCTGCCCTCCGCGGTGACGAGCGTGCGGTCCGGGCCGGCCGCCACGAACGCGACTGCCGCGTCTCGCCAGCGCTGCGCGTCCTCCTGCAGACCGTCGAACGGTGTCTTTTCCGACACGATGACGGTGGCCGGGACGTCGTCCGGCCAGGACACCTGGTGGTAGGCCTGGTGCATCGGCGCGTAGTTCTCGGCAGTCGCGATCAGTTGCCGGTTCTGCTGGGTGGACGGGTCCGCCTTCGCGGCCTCGACCTGCGGCGTGCTCACGGAGATCAGGCGGGCGATCGTGTCGTCGGTGTAGAGCTGAGGCAGATTCGCGTCGACGAGCACCGCGCCGGAGACCAGCTGCGGGTTGTCGCGCGTGAAGTAGGTGGCGACCTCACCCGCTTGAGAGTGGGCCACCAGGACGACGTCCTCCGTGACATCGAGTGCGCGCAGACCGGTCTCCAGGTCGCTGACAGCGCTCTGCACGTCCCATGCGCCCGGTACCTCGTCACTGTCGCCGAGCCCTGCGCGGTCGTACGTGATGATCGTGGAGCCGGTGGCCGCCGCCAGCTGGGGAACCAGGTCGTCCCAGTACGAGGAGTCCATGCCCCCGCCCGCGTCCAGGACGAGGGCAGGAAGGTCGCCAGGCGTGAGGTGGAACGCCAGGCGGCGGCCGGCGCCGGCGTCGACCATGTGCAGCGCGGCATCGGCGGGTGCATCTGAGGCGGGTGCGGACGGCGTCGGCGGCGCCGACGAGGTAGGGCTCACCGAGACCGACGCGTCGCCGCACGCCGCGAGAGCTCCGGCGGTGACGGCGAGCAGGAGCATCGTCGGCAGCACGCGCCGCGCGCGTCGACGGTGCAGGTCGTTTCTCATCAGAGTGATCTCCTGGAGCAGTGGTTGCGTGGGGCCGAACGACCTCAATCCTCGCCGCGTGCAGGCTGCCGGACGATCCTGCTGTCCCGAGGAGTTCGGGCGGTCTTTCGGCACCCCACACGGAGGTCATCCCCCGTGCACCTGTGGCCGGACACAGAAGAGTCCGCACGGGCCGCCACCGGTGAGGTTTCGGCGGCCCGTGCGGACTCTTTGCGGACGAGGAGGGCTTGACCTGAGTCTTTGCCCAGGTCAGGGACCAGGAGGTCCTAGATGTCGTAGTAGAGCTCGAACTCGTGCGGGTGCGGGCGCAGACGGATCGGGTCGATCTCGTTGGTGCGCTTGTAGTCGATCCACGTCTGGATGAGGTCCGGCGTGAACACGTCGCCCTGCGTGAGGAACTCGTGGTCGGCCTCGAGGTTGTCCAGCGCCTCGCCGAGCGAGCCGGGGACCTGCGCGATCTGCGCGTGCTCCTCGGGGGGCAGCTCGTAGAGGTCCTTGTCGATCGGCTCCGGCGGCTCGATGCGGTTCTTGATGCCGTCGATGCCGGCGAGCAGCTGGGCCGCGAACGCGAGGTACGGGTTGGCCGACGGGTCCGGGACGCGGAACTCGACGCGCTTTGCGCCGGCGGACGAGCCGGTCACCGGGATGCGGATGCACGCGGAGCGGTTGCGGGCCGAGTAGACCAGGTTGACCGGGGCCTCGTAGCCCGGGACCAGGCGGTGGTAGGAGTTCACCGACGGGTTCGTGAACGCGAGGAGCGACGGCGCGTGCTTGAGCAGACCGCCGATGTACCAGCGCGCGATGTCCGACAGGCCGCCGTAGCCCTTCTCGTCGAAGAACAGCGGCTTGCCGTCCTTCCAGAGGGACTGGTGCGAGTGCATGCCCGAGCCGTTGTCACCGAAGATCGGCTTCGGCATGAACGTGACCGACTTGCCGGCCTCGAAGCCCACGTTGCGGATGACGTACTTGAACTTCATCAGGTCGTCGGCCGCGTGGAGCAGCGTGTTGAAGCGGTAGTTGATCTCCTGCTGGCCGGCGGTGCCCACCTCGTGGTGCGCGCGCTCGACCTCGAGGCCCACCGACTCCAGCGACGCGACCATGTCGTCGCGCAGGTCCGCGAAGCGGTCCGACGGGGAGACGGGGAAGTAGCCGCCCTTGTAGCGCGTCTTGTACGCGAGGTTGCCACCCTCCTCCTCGCGGCCCGTGTTCCACGCCGCCTCGACCGAGTCGAGGTAGTAGAAGCTCGAGTGCTGGTTCGTCGCGAAGCGGGCCTCGTCGAAGACGTAGAACTCGGCCTCGGGGGCGAAGAACGCCGTGTCCGCGATGCCGGTGGAGCGCAGGTACGCCTCGGCCTTCGCCGCGATGTTGCGGGGGTCGCGGGAGTACGGCTCGCCCGTGAACGGGTCGACGATGGAGAAGTTCACGACGAGCGTCTTGCGCTTGCGGAACGGGTCCACGAACGCGGTCTTGACGTCCGGCACGAGCTTCATGTCCGACTCGTGGATCGCCTGGAAGCCGCGGATCGAGGATCCGTCGAACATCAGGCCGTCCTCGAACGCCGCCTCGTCGAACTGCGAGACGGGGATGTTGAAGTGCTGCATGATGCCGGGCAGGTCGCAGAACCGGACGTCGACGAACTCGACGCCCTCGTTCCGCGTGAAGGCGATTGCCTCCTCCGCGTTGTTGAACATCCGTTGCTCCTTGATCGGTGGTGCCGTCGGGCTGCGCGGCACGAGCCGCTGACGTGGCGCCCACGAACCTAGGCCGCGGCGGTTTCCTCGCCGTGTACCCCTTGTTTCGGGCGTGTTACGTCCCGCGTCCCTGTGTGACGGTCGTGCTACGCGAGGGCGCGCCCGACCCGCGCGGGTCGGGCGCCGTGACGCACAGTACCGCCGTGCGCCCCGCGGGCGTCGCGGGTGTCCATGCGCGGGCACGTACGCTGGACCCGTGGTTTCACGCGAGGAAATGGGTTCGTGGCTCGAGGGCACCCCCGGGGGTCGGCAGGACGGGCGCGGCGCCCGTCTCGGGCTCCCGCCCGAGGGGCCCGGCTCGCTCGCGACGCTCGGACGGCGCCTTGTCGCGCTCGTGATCGACTGGACGCTCGCGACGCTCGTCGCGTACCTGTTCTTCCGGCCGAGTGCGCCTGGGCTCCTGGAGGGGATCTCCGCACTGCCCGTGTGGTCGCAGCCGCTCGTGTTCGCGATCGAGAACGTGCTGCTCGTCAGCACGCTCGGCTTCACCGTCGGTCACCGGCTCCTCGGCATGCGCGTCCACCGGCTCGCGGCCCCCACGCGCATGGTCGGCGTCGGGCGCGCGCTGCTGCGCACCGCGCTCCTGCTGCTCGTCATCCCCGCGGTCGTCTGGGACTCCGACGGACGCGGCCTGCACGACCGGGCCGCCGGTACCGTGCTCGTCCGCACCTGAAGGCCCGAGGTACTACCTCGTAGGACCGGGGTACTACCTCGCGCGATGCGCCGGGACGACGACGCCCGGCGGGTGAGGAGGTGCTCCTCGCCGGCCGGGCGTCGTCGTGCAGCGGTACAGGGACGTGCAGCGGTGCAGGACCGGTCAGCGGCCCTTCATGCCCTTGCGGTCGGGGCGCGCGCGCGTCGGGTCGATGCCCTTGGGGATCGGTAGCTTGGCGGCGCCGAGGGCGCGCAGGCGCTTGGAGACCTGCGCCGTCTCGGGCTTGGTGAGGGTCGGCTTGAGCTTCTGCACGGTGCGCGGGAGCTTCTGCAGCGCGACCTGGCCTTCGTCGTTGCCGACCTGGATCGTCGTCACCGGGACGTTCGGCAGGACGCGGGTCACGCGCTTGCGCTCGCTCTCGAGGAGCTTGTTCGCGCGGTGCGCCGGGCCCTCGCTGACGAGCACGACGCCCGCGCGCCCGACGCCGCGGAACACGAGGTCCTGGGTGCGGGGGTCGATCGCGACGGGCTCCTCGTCGAAGGTCCAGCCGCGGCGGATCGTGCCGAGCGCGGCGCGTGCTGCGCCCGGCTGGCCCTCGATCTGGCTGTAGGCGGCGCGCTCGGCGCGCCGGGTGAGCACGAACATCGCCCCGAGCAGCCCGAACGGGATGCCGACGATGAGCGTGTAGACCCACTGGCCCCACCACAGGCCGATGCCCACGGCGACCGCCACGATCCCGAGGAACACGCCGAGCATGATCCACGTGACCGCGGGGTCCTGCTTGCGCGTCATCTGGTACGCGGCCCACACCTGGTGGTACCAGCGCTGCTTCTTGGGCTTCTTCTGCTTGCCGACCTGCTCGCCGGCCGCGGGCGCGCCGGTGGCGTCGGAGTTCTTGCGGGCCATGGTCCCTCAGTCTAGTGCGGTGCGCGGGAGTCTAGTGCTGGGCGCGGGCGAGGAGGCTCGCGGCCTCTTGGCGCGACGTCGTCGGCTCGGCGAGGTGCGCGAGCGCGGCGGGGATCTCCATGCCGCGGCGCGTCATCGCCTGGCCCCACAGACGACCGGCCCGGTACGACGACCGCACGAGCGGTCCCGACATGACGCCGAGGAACCCGATCTCCTCGGCCGCGTCGGAGAGCTCGGCGAACTCCTCCGGCCTGACCCACCGGTCGACCGGGTGGTGGCGCACCGACGGCCGCAGGTACTGCGTGATGGTCACGAGGTCGCAGCCCGCGTCGTGGAGGTCCTGCAGCGCGTCCTTCGCCTCCTCGATCGTCTCGCCCATGCCGAGGATGATGTTGGACTTCGTCACGAGGCCGGCCTCGCGGGCGCGCGTCAGCACGGACAGCGAGCGCTCGTAGCGGAAGCCCGGGCGGATCTGCTTGAAGATGCGCGGCACGGTCTCGAGGTTGTGGGCCAGGACCTCGGGCCGGGAGCCGTTGACCTCGTCGAGCAGCTCGGGGATCGCGTTGAAGTCGGGGATGAGCAGCTCGACGCCGGTGCCCGGGTTGAGCGCGTGGATCTGGCGCACGGTCTCGGCGTAGAGCCAGGCACCGCCGTCGGGCAGGTCGTCGCGCGCGACGCCCGTGATGGTCGAGTAGCGCAGCCCCATCGCCTGGACGGACTCGGCGACGCGGCGCGGCTCGTCGGCGTCGAAGTCGGCGGGCTTGCCCGTGTCGATCTGGCAGAAGTCGCACCGCCGCGTGCACTGGTCACCGCCGATGAGGAACGTCGCCTCGCGGTCCTCCCAGCACTCGAAGATGTTGGGACAGCCCGCCTCCTCGCAGACCGTGTGCAGCCCTTCGCGCTTCACGAGCCCCTTGAGCTCGGAGTACTCCGGGCCCATGGTCGCGCGGGTCTTGATCCACTCGGGCTTCTTCTCGATCGGCGTCGCGGCGTTGCGGGCCTCGACCCGCAGCATGCGCCGTCCTTCTGGTGCGATCGTCACGGGTGTCTCCCGGTCGTCGTGGCGAGTGAACGCCGACGTCGCCGCGCAGGCGGGTGGGCGGCGCACCGTTCGGGTGCGGTCGCCCGGAGTACGACGCCGGACTCCGGTCAGACTACGCGCTCGTCCGGGCTCGTCTCCCGGTCGGGACCACCCTGTGGACGTGACGTCAGCGACACTCCGGTGACGACGAGCAGGACCGCGGCGAGCACGGGCACGACGAACGCGGCCGTCGTCGAGATCGTGTCCGCGGCGGCCCCTCCGCCCGCCGCCCCGATCGCCACGCCCACGACGTTCGCGCTGGCCACGAGCGTCATCGCGGACGCGGTCCGCCCCGCCGGCGCGCGGTCGCCCGCGACCGTGAACACCGTCACCATGACCGGCCCGACGAACAGGCCGGTCGCGGCGACGGCGACGACCACCGCCGGGAGCGACCCGCCCGCCGCGGCGAGCGCGAGCGCCACCGCGCCCAGCAGGAGCCCGCCCGCGAACGTGACCCAGCGGCCGCGCTGGCTCCAGCGGCGGGGGAGCGCGACGACCGCGAGCGCGGTGACGGCCGAGCCGACGCCCAGGACCGCGTAGACGAGTCCCGCGCTGCCCGGGACGCCCGCGTCGCGCGTGAACGCGGTGAGCGCCGCCTGGGTCCCGCCGAACAGCAGGCCCATCGCGAGCATGCCGACCAGGACGACCCCTTCCTGACGTACGAGCGCCAGGATCCCGCCGGTGGCACGGGGGCGGACGCCGTGATCCGTGGCCTCCCCGTCGGGCAGGCGGGCCGCACCGGCGTGCACGGTGGCCGCGCGCGACGTCGGGTGCAGCGCGAACGCGGTACCGAAGACGGCGATGCCACCGGCCGCGACGAGGACCGCGACCTGCGGGGAGCCGGCCGAGGCGAGGATCCCGACGAGCGCGGGGCCGAGCACGAAGCTCACCTCGTCGGCGGTGCTCTCGTAGCCCATCGCGGCGGCGAGAGTGCGCGGCTCGCGGGCCGCGAGGCGCAGCCACCGCACGCGGGCCAGCGGCCCGACCTGCGGCACGCTCGCGCCGGTCGCCGCGGCGACGGCGAGTACGGCGGCGAGGGGGGCGGGCCCTTCCGGACCGGTCGTCACCGCGACGAGCGCGAGGACGGCGAGGGTCGCGACGGGGACGGCGACGAGCAGCACGGCCCGCTGCCCGACGCGGTCGGCCAGGGCGCCCTGCGTCGGGCCGCCGACCGCCGTGCCGATCGCGGTCGCCGCGGACGCGAGCCCGCCGACGGCGACGGAGGACGTCGCCGAGGTGACGAGGAGCAGGGTCCCGATGGTCAGCATCGAGAACGGCAGCCGGGCGAGGAACGCGACGGGCAGGAAGGCGCGGCCCGCGAGCTGGGGGAGACGTGCGTACCCGGCGCGTGCCGGCGCCGGGCGGGGCACGCCGGCGGCGGGCCCAGGGGAGGAGTCAGGTGCGCGCGACGTGCTGCGCGCGGGGGTGGTGGTCATGCGGTCCAGGTCCTCGAGGGTGCGTCGGGCCGCACGCCGACCCACCCGTACTCCGGCGCGCGAGGTTTCCCTGGTCCCTCCAGGTTATCGGCTGCTACCCGCTGCTAGGCCGTCAGAGCCGTGCCCGACGGCGAGGCCACGGCTCCGCCCTGGTCGCGCAGCGGCGCGAGCGCGTCCTCCAGCGCGGCCACGAGCAGCGGCGCGACCTCGGCGAGCGTCACGGCGCGGCCGAGCTCGGCGGTGAGCGACGTCACGTCGGCGTCCTCGATCCCGCACGGGACGATCCGGTCGAAGCGCGAGAGGTCGGGGTCGCAGTTCAGCGCGAGGCCGTGCATCGTGACGCCGCGCGCCACCCGCACGCCGATGGCGCACACCTTGCGCTCGCGCCGGGTCGCGTCGGCGGCGAGCCACACCCCGCTGCGCCCCTCGACGCGGATGGTCTCCAGGCCCAGGCCCGCGCACACCACCATGACCGCGTCCTCGAGCGCGCGGACGTACGCGACGACGTCGACCGGCTCGGCGAGCCGGACGATCGGGTAGACGACCTGCTGCCCGGGGCCGTGCCACGTGATCTTCCCGCCCCGGTCGACGTCGACGACGGGCGTGCCGTCGTCCGGGCGATCGGTGCGGTTCGTGCGGCGACCGGCCGTGTACACGTCCGGGTGCTCCACGAAGAGGAGGGTGTCCTCGCGCGCGCCGGACGCCACGGCGTCGTGCACGGAACGCTGGAGCTCCCACGCCTCGTGGTAGTCCGTCCGGCCGGGCAGGGTGAGCACGTCCATCGGGCCAGGCTAGTCCTCGTCGCGCGGTGCGCGCGGCGCTGTGGGCAACGTCTCCAGCATCGCCAGCAGCAGCTCGCGCAGCGCGGCGACCTGGTCGTCGTCGAGGCCGCGCGTCGCGAGGTCCTCGGCGGGGCGCCGACGGGCGGCCGTGAGACCGGCGGCACGACCGGCGTCCGTGATCGCGACGACCCGACGGCGTCGGTCCTCGGGATCACCGGCCCGCGTGACGTAGCCCGAGCGCTCGAGACGCGCGACGATGCGGCTCATCGTCTGCTCCGTCACGCCGGAGTCGGTGGCGAGCTCGCGCTGCGACCGAGGGCCGCGCAGCAGGTGCATGAGCACGGGGAACCCGGCGTGGTTGAGGTCCCACTGCCCGAGGTGCGCGTTCCACGACCGCTCGATGCGGCGGGCGACGGCGAACAGGATCCGTCCCGTGGGCCACCCGGTCGGGTCGGAAGAGGCGGGATCGGCGTCAGCATCGGCGAACGAGGGGGCTGCGGACGTGGGGTCGGCGAAGGTCGGGTCGGCGTCCGACCCGTCGGCACGGCGCACGGCCGGTCTCTCCACGTGCATTCCTCCCTCCGCCATGGCACCATTCCTCAGCATGCTGAGCAACAGGACGAGCGGGTTCCTCCGCGGGCTGATCATTGTCGCAGTCATCGGTGTGTGGTTGGCGATCGGCTCGCTCGGCGGACAGGCGCAGGGGAAGCTCAGCACGGTCCAGACGAACGACGCCGCGGCGTTCCTCCCGGCGAGCGCCGAGTCCACGCAGGCCGCGGAGCTCGCGAGCGAGTTCGTGGACACCGAGTCGCTCCCGGCGCTGGTCGTCGCCACGACGGGGGACGGGTCGGCCCTCGCCCCCGACGACCTCGCCGCGCTCGAGGAGTACGCCGCGGCCGTGCCGGACGCGGAGCTCGAGGGCACCTCCGGCGACGAGCCGCGGACCGTCGGCGACGTGTCCACGGCGGACCCCGTCGTCGTCACGTCCGAGGACGGGGAGGCGGCGCTCGTCGTGGTCTCGCTCGACGCGGCCGTCGCGTCCGACAGCGTCGGCGCGGACGAGGACAGCGTGAGCGAGCTCGCCGTCGGCGCGCTGCGCGACCTCGCCGCGGCGGACGCGGCGGACGGCGGGCTCGGCGGGACCGACCTCGACGTCTACGTCACCGGGCCGGCCGGCTTCGTCGCGGACCTCGTCACCGCGTTCGGCGGCATCGACACGGTCCTGCTCCTCGTCGCCCTCGGCGCCGTGCTGGTCATCCTCGCGGTCGTCTACCGCTCGCCCGTGCTGCCGTTCCTCGTCATCCTCACCGCGGTCCTCGCGCTGACGCTCGCGGGCCTCGTCGTCTACCACCTCGCCGCGGCCGACGTCCTCACGCTCAACGGGCAGTCCCAGGGCATCCTCTCGATCCTCGTCGTCGGCGCCGCGGTCGACTACTCGCTGCTCGTCGTCGCGCGGTACCGCGAGGAGCTGCGGCACGTGCGCTCGACCGTGACGGCGCTGCGCCGGGCGGTCCGCGCGTCGGTCGAGCCGATCGCCGCGAGCGCGGGCACCGTGATCGCCGGTCTGCTGTGCCTCCTGCTGTCCGACCTCGCCTCCAACCGCAGCCTCGGGCCCGTCGCGGCCATCGGCATCGCCGCGGCCTTCGTGGCCGCGCTCACCCTGCTGCCCGCGCTCCTCCTCGTCGCCGGGCAGCGCTCGCGCGCCCTGTTCTGGCCGCGCATGCCCCGGTTCGCGGGAGAGCACGCGCTGCCCGACGACGCCGCCCCCGGTGCGGGCGCGGACGTCGCCACCGCCGCGACGTCGTCCGAGGACGTCGTGAGCGTCGAGGGCCACGGGGTCTGGTCGCGCGTCGCGAGCTTCGTCGGGCGGCACGACCGGCCGGTCTGGATCGTGACCGCGCTCGTCCTCGCCGCGTGCGCCGCGTTCGTGCCGACGCTCGACGCGAGCGGCACCGGCGACTCCGAGGTGTTCCTCACGCAGGTGGACTCGGTCGACGGCGAGGAGGTCCTCACCGAGCACTTCGAGGGCGTCTCCGCGCAACCGGCGATCGTCGTCGCGCCCGAGGACGACCTGCAGGCCGTCCTGGACGCCGCCGAGGCGACCGACGGCGTCGCCTCGGCGACCCCCGTGACCGACCAGCCCGCGCCCGCGCCGGGCGCACCGGCGCAGGGCGACCCGCTCGTGGTCGACGGGCAGGTGCGGGTCGACGTGACGACGGACGCGCCGTCGGACAGCCAGGAGGCCGTCGAGACGGTGTCCGCGCTGCGGGACACGGTGCACGACGTCTCGCCCGACGCCCTGGTCGGCGGAGCGGCGGCGGAGCGGCTCGACACGCAGCTCGCGGGGCAGAGCGACCTGCGGACCATCGTGCCCGTCGTGCTCGTCGTGATCCTGCTCATCCTCATCCTGCTCCTGCGCTCGGTCCTCGCCCCCGTGCTGCTCATGGCGGCGAACGTCCTGTCGTTCGGCGCCGCGCTCGGTGTCGCGGCCCTCGTGTTCAACCACGTCCTCGACTTCCCCGGGGCCGATCCCGCCGTGCCGCTCTACGCGTTCTGCTTCCTCGTGGCGCTCGGCGTGGACTACTCGATCTTCCTCATGACGCGCGTGCGCGAGGAGAGCCTCCGGGTCGGGACCCGGCGCGGCGTGCTGCGCGCGCTGGCGGTCACCGGGTCCGTCATCACCTCGGCCGGCGTGGTCCTCGCGGCCACGTTCGCGGCGCTCGGGATCATCCCGCTGCTGTTCCTCGCCCAGCTCGCCTTCATCGTGGCGTTCGGCGTGCTCGTGGACACGCTGATCGTGCGCAGCCTGCTGGTGCCGGCGCTCGTGCACGACGTCGGGCGTCGGTCGTGGTGGCCGAGCGCGCTCGGGCGTACCGACGGGGGCTCGACCGCGCCGGAGGAGCCGGCCGCGACGGCGCCGCCCGCGGAGGGCGCCGCGAGGTGAGGGCGGCGCTCAGCCCGCGGGGACCGGCTCGGCCGGGCAGTCCGCGAGGACGCGCTCCATCGCCTCGGCCTCGGACGGCGTGACGGACAGCCCGTACTCCGCCTTCACGGCGATCTGCCGCGCCACGTACGGGCAGCGGAACGCGTGGTTCGGCGGGAGCCAGGCGGAGGCGTCGCGCGCGCCCTTCGCCTGGTTGGACGGTCCGTCCGCGGCCAGGAGGTTGAGCGGGTCGTTCGCGAACCGCGTGCGCGTCTGCGCGTCCCAGGAGCGCGCGCCCTTGCGCCACGCGTCGAGCAGCGGCACGACGTGGTCGATCTGGACGGCCGCGCTCGTCGCGTTGCCGCGGCGGAAGTCGATCGTCTCCCCGGTGTACGGGTCGAGGAACGTGCCCGTGCGGACCTCGCACGGCTCGCCCCGCGTGGAGAACGTGAGGTCCGTGAGGTCGCGCGCGAGGACGTCGTTGCGCGTGTCGCAGCCGTTGTCGTCGACGTCGACCCAGGCGCTGCCGAACTCCGCCCGCTCGTAGCCGGTGTCGGGCCCGGGTCCCTTGACCTCCAGCCCGGAGAGGACGGCGAGCGCGCTGCCGCTGCTCGGCGCAGGCTCCGGTGCGTCCACGGCGGCCGACCGCTCGCCGAGCACGTTCGCGAGGACGATGAGGACGGCGAGCGCCACGAGCGCGTAGCGCAGGGCGGTGCGTCGGGGAACCCGACGGTTCGTGGTGCTCAAGGGACGACCTTCCCGAATCCGATCCTCTACCCGGGTGCGCAGGAGCCGCACGCACTACACCAATCCGGACCAACGCGCACATTCTGCCAGGTCCGGACGGATGGTCCGACCCGGTCTCGAACCGTCGTGGGGCAGGGCCCGCCGACTAGATTGGTGCGCATGGTCAACGCAGCACGTCCGCTCAGGGTCGGGGTCGTCGGGTACGGGGGAGCGGGACGGGGGATCCACGCGCGGCTCGTGCGCGAGGCCGGCCAGGTCGTCACCGCGGTGGTCGTGCGCTCGCCGGAGCGGCGCGCGGCCGCGGCCGAGGACTGGCCCGGCGTGCACCTGCACGACGACCTCGGTGCTCTCGTGGCCGACCGCGACACCTACGACGTCGTCGTCGTGGCGAGCCCGACGGCGTTGCACGCCGAGCACGCCGCGTCGCTCGCGCAGGCCGGCGTCCCGACGGTCGTCGACAAGCCGCTCGCCCTGGACACGGCGTCGGCGCGCGAGCTGGTCGAGGCGACCGAGGCCGCCGGCACGCCGCTGACCGTGTTCCAGAACCGGCGCTGGGACCCCGAGCAGCTCACGCTGCGCCACGTGCTCGACCGGGGCGACCTCGGGGTGGTGCACACGTTCGAGCGTCGCTGGGAGCGGTGGCGGCCCGTGCCCCGGCAGCGCTGGAAGGAGAACGACCCCGTCGGTGGTGGGCTCCTCCTCGACCTCGGCCCGCACCTGGTCGACTCCGCGACGCAGCTCTTCGGCCCCGTGACGTCGGTGTGGGCCGAGCTCCGGTCCCTGACGACCCCGACGGAGGACGACGTCTTCCTCGTGCTCCACCACGCACCCGACGCTGCGGGGCACGCGGTCGTCAGCCGGCTCTGGGCCGGGTCCGTCGTCGGCGCCCCCGGTCCGCGCACGCGGGTCCTCGGGTCGGCGGGGGCGTACGTCGTGACGACCTTCGAGGACGACGCGTCGCCGTTCGAGGTCTTCGACGACGCCGCGCCCGCCGGCTCGGAGGGCTGGATCACGCACGGTCGCGAGCGCTCCGCCGTGGAGCGCGCCCCCGGCGGCCACGCGGACTTCTACCGCGCCGTGGCGGCGTGGCTGCTCGACGACGGTCCCGTCCCCGTCGACCCGCGCGACGCCGTCCGCACCGCGGAGGTGCTCGACGCCGCCCGGCGCAGCGACGCCGAGGGGCGTCGGGTCGACGTCTGAAGGGACGACCCCCGCCGACCCGCGGGCGTCCGTCCTGTGGATAACCCGTCCCCGCAGCGCTCCGCACGGTGAGATGGGCCCATGCCCGTCTCGCCGCCGTCGCACGCCACCGAGCCTCCGGCCGTCACCCCGCGTGCCGTCGAGGCGCTCACCGCGGCCGGGTGGCAGGTGCGGCCGCGCCCCGGCGTCCCCGGCGGGCTCGTCGCGCGGGACGCGGCGGGGGACGAGTGCACGATCAGCGTCGTCGCGGTCCCCGGCGACCCCGGGGCACGCGCCGCGCTCGTCGAGCACCTGCACGGGCTGGGCGCCGGCGACGAGCACCTCGTCGCGGTGCGCGCCGTCGTCGAGACCGGTGACGGCGGTCTCGCCGTCCTGAGCCAGCACGTGGAGGGTCTGCGCCTCGACGAGCTCGCCGCGGCCCGCGGCCCGTTCGCGGCGGGAGAGGCCGTGACCGTGGCCATCCCTGTCGCGCAGGCGCTCGCAGCGCTCCACCGTGCCGGGCGCGTGCACGGCGGGCTCGACGCGCGCGCGGTCGTGCTGTCCCCGGACGGCCGGGCCGTCGTCCGGCCGCCGCTCACCCCGGGCGACGGCACGACGGCCGACGACGTGCGCGACCTGGCGCGGCTCGTGCTCGGGCTCGTCCCGCCACCGGCGTCGAGCCATCCCGCGTCCGGTGGGACGCCGGCGGACCCTGGCGAGGTGCGGGACCTGGCGGCCCTGCACGGCGAGCTGCTCGTGGCGTTGCGCGAGGATCCGGCGGCCCGCCCGGCGGCCGGGACCTTCGCGGCCCGCTGCTACGACGCGGTCGAGCCCAGCCCCGTGGCCATGCCTGACCCGGCCCGGCTCGTCGCCGCCGCGCTCGGTGGGCGTCGGACGACGGCGACGGTCGCCCCCGGCGTACCCGCGGAAGCAGGTCCGGCGCCCACCCGGGCGGCGTCCCGCGCACGTCGGGAGGGCACGCGCGCCCGCCCGGGTCGCTCTGGCGCGACCCGTGCACGGCCGTTCCGCTCGGAGCGTGCGCGGCCGACCGGGGCTCCGGGGCGGGGTGGTGTCGCGCGCGGGGTGCTCACGACCGCCGGGATCCTCGCGGGCTGCGTCGCGCTCGTGGCCGTCTTGCTCCAGCTCGCGGGGCCGCCTCCGGACACGGGGACGCCGGAGGACGCAGCGACGGCAGGGCGCGGCGCCGCGACGGATCCTGTGACGAGCTCTCCGGCGGACCCCACCACGGACCCCACGACGGACCGGGACGACCCGCTGGGCGCCGCCCGCGAGCTCACGGTCCGACACCTGGCTCTCTTCACGGGTGGCGACGGCGACCTCGCGGCCGTGGTGGTCCCCGGCTCGCCCGCGGCGACGAGCGAGCAGGAGCTCCTCGCCGAGCTCGAGGGCACCGTCGTGCTCGACGCGCAGGTGGAGGTCTTCGACGCGCGGCAGGGCTCGTCCGGCTCGCCGTCACCGTCGCCTGCCGCGCCGTCCGAGCCGTCGTCCGCACCCGTGGACGCGGCGCACGTCGAGGTCGACTACGCCGTGAGCGCCCACCGCCAGCGCACCGCTGAGGGCGAGATCCAGGTCCCCGCGACCCCGCGCACGACGGTCGCCCTCGTCCTGCGCTGGACCGACGCGGGCTGGCGGGTCGCCGAGGTGCTGCTCTGACTCGCGCGCGGCCTCTCAGCCGTCGGCGACCGACCGTGCGGCGGCGTCGAGCTCGGGGTCGGTGAACCGGAACCCGCTCGCCTCCAGCACGGTCGGCAGCGCCCGCTGCGAGCCCAGGATGTCGGACGCGAGCTCACCGAGCGCGATCTTCAGCGCGAACGACGGCACCGCGACGATCGCGGGCCGGTGCAGCGCACGCGCGAGCGCGGCCGTGAGCTCGGCGTTGGTCGCCGGCGCCGGCGCACACAGGTTCACCGGGCCGTGCACGGGCGTGGTGAGGAGGTGGCGCAGGGCGGCGACCTCGTCGCGCAGGGTGATCCAGCTCCAGTACTGCCGGCCGGAGCCGAGGCGTCCGCCGACCCCGAGCCGCACGAGCGGCAGGAGACGGCCCAGCGCGCCGCCCTCCGACGACAGGACGATGCCCGTGCGCGCGTGCACGACCCGCACCCCGGCGTCCTGCGCGGGTGCGGTCGCCGCCTCCCACTCCCGCACGAGGCGCGCGAGGAAACCGTCGCCCGACGCGGACGTCTCCGTGAGGACCTGCGCGCCGCGGTCGCCGTAGTACCCGATCGCCGATCCCTGGACCCAGACGGGGACGGGGTGGTCGAGACCGGCGAGCGTCCGTGCGAGGAGGCCGGTCGTCCGCGTGCGGGACGTGACCAGGGTCCGCTTGTACTCCGTCGTCCAGCGGTGGTCCCCGACACCCGCGCCCGCGAGGTTGACGACGGCGTCCGCGCCCTCGAGCGCCGCGGGATCGAGGATCCCGGCGTCGGGGTCCCACTGGCGCTCGTCGCTCGTCTGCGGCGGTCGTCGCACGAGCCGGCGCACGTGGTGCCCGTCCTCGCGCAGCCGTTCGAGCAGCTCGGCGCCGATGAGTCCGTGCGAGCCGGCCACCACGATGTCCATGGGTCCACCGTACGGGGGCGCGGCGGGTCGCGTGCACCGGTGCCGTGGACGCACCGAGGGCCCCCGACCGGTGCGGTCGGAGGCCCTCGGAGGAGGTGCGGTGTCAGCGCACGAGCGTGCCGGTCAGAGACCGACCTCGGACTCGAACGCCCCCTCCTCGATCCGGTTCTTGATCGAGGTGAGGAAGCGCGCGGCGTCGGCGCCGTCGACCAGGCGGTGGTCGTAGGACAGGAAGACGAAGCACGTCGAGCGGATGCCGATCGTGTCGTTCCCGTCCGCGTCCGTCACCACGGCCGGGCGCTTCGTGATCGTGCCCGTGCCGAGGATCGCGACCTGACCGACCGGGACGATCGGCGTGTCGAAGACCGCGCCGCCCGACCCGGTGTTCGTGATGGTGAACGTCCCGCCCGCGAGCTCGTCGGGCCCGACCTTGTTGGCGCGGGTGCGGGCACCGAGGTCGGCGATCTTGCGCGCGATGCCGGCGAGGTTGAGGTCGCCCGCGTCCTTGATCACCGGGACCACGAGGCCACGCTCGGTGTCGACCGCGATGCCGACGTTCTCCTGGGCGTGGTACGTGATCTCGTCCTCGCCGAAGGTCGCGTTGATCTTCGGGTAGGCCTTGAGCGCCTCGACCGCGGCGAGCGTGAAGAACGGCAGGAACGTGAGGTTCGCGCCCTCGCGTGCCTTGAAGTCCGCCTTCGCGCGGTTGCGCAGCGCCGCGACGCGCGTGACGTCGACCTCGACGGCCGTCGTGAGCTGGGCCTGGGTGCTGAGCGCCTCGACCATGCGGCTCGCGACGAGCTTGCGGAGCCGGCTCGTCTTCTCCGTCGTGCCGCGCAGCGGCGACACGGCGGGGACGGACGGCTTCTTCGGCGCGGCGGGCGCCGACGCCGTGGCAGCAGGGGCCGCGGCGGACGCCTTGGCCTCCTCGGCCTTGCGCGCCGCCTCGAGGACGTCCTCCTTGCGGACACGGCCACCGACACCCGTGCCCGTCAGGGTCGACAGGTCCACGCCCTTGTCGGCCGCGAGCTTGCGCACGAGCGGCGTGAGGTACGTGCCGCCGGCCTTCACAGCCGGTGCCGGGGTCGCGCCCGGTGCGGACGGAGCCTCCTGCGCCGGCTGGGATGGCTGCGCCGGAGCGCTCGTCGCGGGCGCCTCCTCCTGGGCCGCCTGCGCCGGGACGTCCGCCTCGCTGGCCGGGGTCTGCGCCTCGACCGGGTTCTGGGCCGACTGCTCCTCGTGCTTCGGTGTCTCCTGCGGCTGCGCCTCCTGCTGAGGAGCCTCCTGCGGGGACGCCTCCTGCTGAGGAGCCTCCTGCGCCGCGGCCGGGGCGGCGCCCGAGCCGACGATCGCGAGGACCGCGCCGACCTCGACCGTCTCGTCCTCCTGGACGAGGATCTGCTGGACGGTGCCCGCGACGGGCGACGGGACCTCGGTGTCGACCTTGTCGGTCGAGACCTCGAGCAGCGGCTCGTCGACCTCGACGCTGTCGCCGACGGCCTTGAGCCAGCGCGTGACGGTGCCCTCGGTGACGGACTCCCCGAGAGCCGGGAGCTTGATCTCCTCGCCGCCCGACCCGCCTGCGGGAGCGGGCTCCTCGGACTGCGCGGGTGACTCCTGGGCGGGTGCCTCCTGCGCCGGGGTCTCCTGCGCCGGGGTCTCCTGCGCCGGGGTCTCCTGCGCCGGGGTCTCCTGCCCGGCGGCTGCCGGGTCCTCTGCCTGCGGGGCCGGCTCCTCGGCCGGCTTCTCCTCGGCAGCGGGCTCCTCGGCCTGCGCGGGCGCGGCGGAGCCGCCGCCCTCGCCGGAGCCGATGACGGCCAGGTTCGCGCCGACCTCGACGGTCTCGTCCTCCTGGACGAGGATCTGTTCGAGGACGCCTGCGACGGGGGAGGGGATCTCGGTGTCGACCTTGTCGGTGGACACCTCGAGCAAGGGCTCGTCGACCTCGACGGTGTCGCCGACGTTCTTGAGCCAACGGGTGACGGTGCCCTCGGTGACGGACTCGCCGAGTGCCGGCATCTGCACGTTCTCAGACATGACCTGCCTGGTCTCCTTCGATCGTTGGGGGTCAGTTGTGGGCGTGCAGAGGCTTGCCGGCAAGTGCCAGGTGCGCCTCTCCGAGTGCCTCGTTCTGGGTGGGATGGGCGTGGACCAGGGCGGCGACGTCCTCGGGGTACGCCTCCCAGCCCACGATGAGCTGGCCCTCGCCCACGAGCTCGCCGACGCGCGCACCGATCATGTGCACACCGACGACGGGGCCGTCCTTGCGGCGGACGAGCTTCACGAAGCCGCTCGTCCCGAGGATCTTGCTCTTGCCGTTGCCGGCGAGGTTGTACTCGAGGGCCTCGACGGCGTCGGACCCGTAGGTCTCGCGCGCGTCGGCCTCGGTGAGCCCGACGGACGCGACCTCGGGCTCGCAGTAAGTGACCCGGGGGATCGACGACTCGACGATCGGCGTCGGCTCCAGGCCGGCGATCTGCTCCGCGAGGAAGATCCCCTGGGCGAAGCCGCGGTGCGCGAGCTGCAGGCCGGGGACGATGTCGCCCGCGGCCCAGATGTTGCCCACGCCGGTGTGCAGGCGCTCGTCGACCACGACGAAGCCGCGGTCGAGCGTGACGCCCTGCTCCTCGTACCCGAGGTCGGCCGTGCGGGGTCCACGACCGACGGCGACGAGCAGCAGCTCGGCGTCGAAGGTCTTGCCGGACTCGAGCGTGACCGTGACGCCGGAGTCGGTCTCCTTGACGCCGGCGAACCGGTCGCCGAGCGAGAACTGGATGCCGCGCTTGCGGAACGCGCGCTCGAGCGACTTCGACAACGCCACGTCCTCGTTCGGGACCAGGTGCGGCAGGGCCTCGACGATCTGGACGTCTGCGCCGAAGGACCGCCACACGCTCGCGAACTCGACGCCGATGACGCCGCCGCCGAGCACGACCACCGACGACGGGACCCGGTCGAGCCCGAGCGCCTGGTCGGAGGTGATGACCCGGCCGCCGATCTCGAGGCCGGGCAGCGTCCGGGAGTACGACCCGGTGGCGAGGACGACGTGGCGGCCGGTGTACCGGGTGCCGTCGACCTCGACGGTGTCCGGGCCCACGAGGCGGCCGTGGCCCTGGACGTAGGTGATGCCGCGCGACGCGACGAGCCCCTGCAGGCCCTTGTAGAGGCCCGCGACGACGCCGTCCTTGTAGCTGTTGACCCCGGCCATGTCGACGCCGTCGAACGTGCTGCGGATGCCGAACCGCTCGCCCTCGCGCGCGCCGTCGGCGAGCTCGGCAGCGTGCAGCAGGGCCTTCGTGGGGATGCACCCGTTGTGCAGGCACGTCCCGCCCAGCTTGCCCGACTCGACGAGCACGACGTCGAGGCCGAGCTGCGCGGCCCGCAGCGCGGTCGCGTAACCGGCGCTGCCTCCGCCCAGGACGACGACGTCCGACGGGGTGCCGGATGGTGTGGCGGGTTCGGCCACGTGCGACTCCTTCAGGGAGGGGAGAGCGGTGTCGGACGTCCACGGCACGACGACGGGCTGACGGGACCGGCGGGTCCCGGCCCACGGTACGTGAACGTTCTCCGGAGCCATCTTGGCACCTCGGGCACCGCCTCCCCAATCGAGGACGGCCCGGACGGCTGTGACGATGGAGACAGGAACGTGACAGGGGCCCGGGTGGACCGGCACACCGACGTCGCCCGGTGCTCGCCCGGGAACCGTCCAGCCCCGCGCTGTACCCTGCCGGTGTGTCCCGGCTCTCACGACTGTTCTCCCGTCGTCCGACCACGAGCTCGGCCGCGGCCTCGTCCCCGGCTGCCTCGTCGGACGCCCGCAGAGCGACCCTCGCGCACCTCCAGGAATTCGTCGGCACGCGCGTCGGCGTCGAGGCCTACGTCGAGCCGCCGACGCCCGACACGGGCGCGACGCTCCTGCTCATCGCGACGACCGGGGAGTGGACGCGACGGCGCGTGCCGGACGAACGGACCGCGTTCGACGTCGCGGGCTCGCTCGGCATCCCCGTCTACAACGTGCGGTTCACGGGGTACCCGCAGCGCATGCGGGACTGGAACTCGCGCCAGCGTCGGCGCTGACGCCGGCGCGAGTCCTCTGGGCTCAGCGCCCGGTGCGGCCCTCGACGAGCGACAGCAGCGTGCGCACGGCGACGCCGGTCCCGCCCACGGGCGTGTACCCGTGCGCCGAACCCTCGTTGAACGCGGGTCCCGCGATGTCCAGGTGCGCCCACGGCGTCGACCCGACGAACTCCTGGAGGAACAGCCCGGCGACGAGCATGCCGCCGAACCGGTCCCCGATGTTCGCGAGGTCGGCGACCTTCGACTTCAGGGACGCCCCGAGCTCCTCGGGCAGCGGCATCGGCCAGAACTGCTCGCCCGCGCCGTCCGCGGCCGCGACGACCTCGGACCGCACGGCCTCCGCACCCATCACGGCGGACACGCGGTTGCCCAGCGCGACCATCTGCGCACCGGTGAGCGTCGCGACGTCGAGCACGACGTCCGGCTTCTCCTCGACGGCCGCGACGAGGCCGTCCGCCATGACGAGGCGGCCCTCGGCGTCGGTGTTCAGCACCTCGACGGTCTTGCCGCCGCGGATCGTGATGACGTCGGACGGACGCTGCGCGGTGCCCGACGGCATGTTCTCCGCGAGGCAGAGCCACCCGGTGACGGCGACCGGCAGGCCCAGGCGGGCGGCGGCCACGACCGTGCTCAGGACCGCTGCGGCCCCCGCCATGTCGGACTTCATCGCCTCCATGCCCTTCGCGGGCTTGATGGAGATGCCGCCGGAGTCGAACGTGATGCCCTTGCCCACGAGCGCGACCTTGGCGGCCGGGCGCGAGGGGGAGTAGGCGACCTTGACGAGGCGCGGCCCGCGCGTCGAGCCCTGGCCGACGCCCACGAGGCCGCCGTAACCGCCGGCGACGAGCGCCTTGTCGTCGAGGACGGTGACCTTGAGGCCCTTGGCCCCGGAGTCCTTCACGGCCTGCTTCGCCGCGTCGGCGAACGCGGCGGGGAAGAGGTCGTTCGGCGCCGCGTTGACGAGGTCGCGCGTCGCGTTGACGGCGTCCGCCACGACGCGGGCGCGCTCGACGGCGGTCTTGACGGCCGCGCTGCGGGCGTTCCCCGCGAGCACCTCGATCGTCGCCACCGGCTGCGCGGACGGGGCCGTCGCGGCCTCGCCCGTGCGGTAGCGCGAGAAGACGTACGCGCCGAGGAGCGCGCCCTCGGCCACGGCGGCGACGTCGGCGTCGTCCTCGACGGGCAGCGCGACGGCCACGGAGCCCGTGCCGGCGAGCGCTCGCACCGCGGCGCCCGCGGCACGGCGCAGCGCCTCGGTGCCGAACGTGCCGTCGGCACGGCGGGCGCCCAGCCCGACCAGCACGAGCACGTCGGCCGCGAGGTCGGCGCCGGCGGGCACCTTGCGGACCTCGTCCGCGGCGCCGGTGATGCCGAGCGCGGGGGCGAGGTCCTCGAGACCGGCGACGACCGCGCGGGGCAGGTCGCCCCCGACGATCGCGACGCCGTCCGACGACGTGTGGGTGCCGACGACGAGCACGTCGACCTTGGCACCGGCGGGATTCTTGCTGGAGACGGTCAGTTGAGCCACCTGGCGATGCTAACCCCGCAACCGGCCCGATTCCGCCCGGGCGTGCGACCGCCGGTACGCTCGGCGGCGTGGTCCTTCCCCTCGTGCTCGCCGTCGTCGCGGCGTGCGTGGCGCTCGCGGGCTGGGCGACCGTCTACGTCGTGCGCGACCGCGCCGTCGTGCTGCGCCAGCTCTGGGGTGCCGCCGTCGTCGAGGGACTGATCCTCGTCCAGTGCGTCGTCCTCGGCATCCTCGGCGCGACGGGGACCGCGCCGACCGACCCGGTGCTCCTGTGGGGCTACCTCGTGACCGCGCTGTTCGTCCTGCCCGTGGCCGCGCTGTGGGCGTTCGCCGAGCGCACGCGCTGGAGCTCGGTGGTGCTCGCCGTCGCGGCGCTCACCGTGGCCTTCCTCGAGTGGCGGGTCTGGCAGATCTGGAACACGTGACCCGGAGGTCTCGATGAGCGCACCCCGCTCGACCGGCAGCGGGTTCGGCCGCGTCCTGGTCGTCGTCTACGGCATCTTCGCGGTCGCCGCCACGGCCCGAGCCGCCGTCCAGCTCCTGCGCGACTGGCACGAGGCGCCCCTCGCGTACGGCCTGTCGGCGTTCGCCGCGCTCGTGTACGTCGTGGCCACCGTCGCGCTGGCGCGCGGCGGTCCGGTGGCCCGCCGCGTCGCCTGGTGCGCGGTGGGCGTCGAGCTCGTCGGCGTGCTGGCCGTCGGGACGCTCTCGCTCGTCGATGCCGCGGCCTTCCCGCGCGCGACCGTGTGGTCCGGCTTCGGTCAGGGCTACGGCTACGTGCCGCTCGTCCTGCCGTTCGTCGGCCTGTGGTGGCTGTGGCGCACGCGCGCCGTCCCCGACGAGCTGCCCGACGACGCGACCCCCACGAGCGGGACCACCCGCCCGTCCGCCCACGACACCTCGGAGGACGTCGCATGAGCCGCCGCCCGGTCCTGTACTCGCTGCTGTTCGACACCGTCTTCACCCGCATGGACCCCGAACGGGCCCACGAGGTGGCGTTCACGCTCATCTCCGCCGCCGGGCGGGTGCCCGTGCTGCGCGACGTCGTGCAGGGCGCGCTCGCGCCCTACCTCGGCCGCAGGGCGGGGGGCCGCGGCAGCGTCGAGGTGCTCGGGCGCGTCTTCCCGGCGCCGTTCGGCCTCGCCGGCGGGTTCGACAAGAACGCGCGCGCGATCCGTGGCCTCACGATGCTGGGCTTCGCGTTCGTCGAGGTCGGGACCGTGACGGCGCACGCCCAGCCGGGCAACGAGAAGCCGCGGCTGTGGCGTGAGCTCGACGTGCGCGGCGTGCGCAACCGGATGGGGTTCAACAACGAGGGCGCGGCGGCGGCGGCCCGGCGGCTCGAGGAGCTGCGCGCCACGCCCGCCGGCCGTGCGGTGATCGTCGGGGCGAACATCGGGAAGACGAAGGTCACGCCCGCCGCGGAAGCGGCGGGCGACTACGCGACGAGCGCGAGCCTGCTCGCACCGTTCGCGGACTACCTCGTCGTCAACGTGTCGTCGCCCAACACGCCCGGCCTGCGCGACCTGCAGGAGATCGAGTCGCTCCGCCCGATCCTCGTGGCCGTGCGCGAGGCCGCCGACACCTCGACCGCCGCCGCGGGTGTCGGTCGCGTGCCGCTCCTCGTGAAGATCGCGCCCGACCTGGCCGACGAGGACGTCGACGCGGTCGCGGACCTCGTCGACGAGCTGGACCTCGACGGCGTGGTGGCCGTGAACACGACGATCGGCCACGACCGCGGCCCCGGCGGGCTGTCCGGCCCGCCGGTGCTCGCCCGCGGGCGAGCGGTCGTCGCACGGCTGCGCGAGCGACTCGGCGACGGGCGCGCGATCATCGGCGTGGGCGGGATCACGACCCCGCACGACGCGCGCGACTACCTGCACGCGGGCGCCGACCTGGTCCAGGGCTATACGGGCTTCCTCTACCAGGGTCCGTTCTGGGCGGCGCGCATCAACCGCTCGCTCGTGCGCCACCCGGAGCCGGGCGAGAACGTGCGGGGCACGCGGACGGGCACGGAGACGGGCACGGCCACGACCGACGGCTCGACGAGCAGCACGGACACGGAGGAGGCGCCATGATCCGGCCGCAGTGGGTCTGGGAGCTCGACGACGCCGACGGGCGCCCGCTCGCGTCGCCGGTGAGCCCGGTCTTCACGACGCAGTTCGACGCCGAGCAGTGGCTCGGTGAGACGTGGCGCTCTCTCGCGGCGGGCGGCGCGGTCGTCGCGCGGCTCCTGCACGACGGCGCCCAGGCCACGGCGCCGGTGGAGCTCCGGGCGGGCTGAGCCCCGCGTCGTCGTCCACCGCCGGATGCGGCCCGCCGGGCGCGACCGGTGGACGTACGACGGCTCAGTCCCGCACGCGGTCCCAGGCGGCCGCGAGGCGCCGCACGGCGCGGGCGACCTCGTCGGGCGGGCGGGAGAACGTCAGGCGCACCCGGTCGGTCGAGCTGCCGTCCGGCGTGAACGTCGGCCCGGCGTTGACCAGCACCCCCTCGGCGGTCGACGCCGCGGCGAACGCGTGCGCGAGCGGCGCGCCCAGTCCCGCCCACAGCGACAGGCCGCCGGGCGGCACCGGGACGTCCCAGTCGGGCAGCGCGTCGGCGAGCAGGCGGCACACGTGGTCGCGCTGCTCGCGCAGCATGACGCGGCGCTCGGCGAGCACGTCCGTCCGGTCCGCGAGGAGCTCGACGACCGCGAGCTGCTCGAGCACCGCCGTCGCGATGTCCGCCGACTGGCGGGTGCGGGCGAGGCGCGCGACGAGGTCGGGGTGCGCGCGCACCCACCCGACCCGCAGGCCGCCCCAGAAGGACTTCGACGCCGAGCCGACGGTGACGAGGTACGGCGACGTGCCGTCCCCGGCGAGCGGCGGCGCGACGTCTCCCTCGTCGTGGGGGTCCGTGTCCAGGGACAGGTCGGTGAGCGTCTCGTCGCCGACGACGGTCACGCGGTGTCGCGCCGCCGCCTCGCGGACGCCCGCGCGCTCCTCCGGAGTGAAGGTGTAGCCCGTCGGGTTGTGGAAGTCGGGCACGAGGTAGACGAGCCGCGGTGACACCTGCCGCAGCGTGGACTCGAAGAGACCGACGTCGAAGCCCGGCGCCGACCCCGGTCCGCCGCGCCCCACCGGGAGCGCGACGAGACGTGCCCCGGCCCGGCGCAGCGCCTCCATCGCGTGGTAGTACGTCGGCGACTGGACGACGGCCCGGTCGCCCGTGCCGAGAAGCGTCGCCGCGAGCGTCGTGATCGCGTGCTGGGCGCCCGTGGTGACGAGGATCTGGTCGGTGTCCGTCGGGGTGCCGCGCGCGGTGAAGCGCGCCGCGAGCGCCTCGCGCAGCGCCGCGACGCCGTAGGGCTCGTACCCGCCGCCGGCGAGGTGCTCGGGCAACCGCTCGAGCGCGCGCCCGTAGGCGGCGTGCAGCCCCGACGGCGCGGCGGACGTCGCCTGCGACAGGTCGACGAGGTCGACGGCGCCCCGCGCGCCGGGAAGCCCGGTGGTCGTCGGCGCGTCGCCGCCGGCGGGTCGCGCCGCGGAACGGCGCCGACCCCCGTGCGGGAGCACGACGAGCGTGCCGGCGCCCGTGCGCGACCGCGCGAAGCCGAGCTCGCGCAGCCGACGGAAGGCCGCGGCCGTCGTCGTGCGGGAGACGCCGAGCGCCGTCGCAAGGTCGCGTTCCGACGGCAGCCTCGTGTGCGGCGCGAGGGTACCGGCGAGCACGGCGGCGCGCAGGGCGTCCGCGAGCGCGACGTAGGCCGGGCCGCCCGCGTGCCAGCGCCCGAGGAGCCGGACGGCCGCCGCGGGGGAGAGGTGGCGGTGCACGTCGAGCCCGGCGCTCGCGGTGGTGGCGAGGCGAGGCAGGCCGGCCGGTCGTACGTCGTGGCGGGTCGCACGCGGGACGCTCATCAGGCCACTCTCTCCACATTGGCTATAGAAGACGAGGCCAATGAGACCACAGGATGGTGGCCATGTCACCGTTCCGTCGCACAGCCCAGCTCTTCCTCGGCCTGCTCGGCTACGCGCTGTCCATGGCGATGCTCCTGCACGCCGGTCAGGGCGGGATGCCGTGGGACGTGCTCCACCAGGGGATCGTGGAGCGGACCGGGCTCCCGTTCGGCGTCGTCGTCGTCGCGCTGAGCGCGCTCGCGCTCCTGGCGTGGATCCCGCTGCGGCAGCGGCCGGGGATCGGGACCCTCGCGAACGTCGTCGTCATCGGCGTGACCATCGACCCGGCGATCGCGCTCGTCGAGCGGGTCGTCCCGTCGCCCGGGACCGGGGCGGGCATCGCCCTCGCGATCGGCGGCATCGTCCTCAACGGCGTGGCGACCTCGGCCTATCTCGGCGTGCGGCTCGGCCCCGGGCCGCGCGACGGCCTCATGACGGGCCTCGTCGCCCGGACGGGCCGGTCCGTGCGGCTCGTGCGCACGCTCATCGAGGTCGTCGTGGTCTCGCTCGGCTGGGCGCTGGGCGGGACGCTCGGCTGGGCGACGCTGGCCTACGCCGTCGGCGTCGGGCCGATCGTCCAGCTCACGGCGCGCTGGTTCGCGCCGCGTGGCCTGGCGGCGGCGGGCAGGGTGCCGGTGCCGCGTGCGGAGGCGTCCGCGCCGGCGCGATGAGACTCCCGGTCCGGGGGAGGGAGGCATGCCCGACGCCCGGGCCGGTGGGACGACGACGCGCGGGGTGCCCGGTCCGGGCGCCCCGCGCGTCGTGCACGGCGGTCGTGCGGTGCTGCGGCAGCAGGCGTCAGGAGGGACGCTTCTGCGGCGCGCCCTCAGCGGTCTTGCGCGCGTCGCGCTCGACGACGTTCCCCAGGACCTCGTCGATGCGCGCGAGGAGCTCCGCGGGGATCGTCACGCCCGCGGCCTTGACGTTCTCCGCGACCTGCTCGGGGCGCGAGGCGCCGACGAGCGCCGCGGCGACGTTGTCGTTCTGCAGAACCCACGCGATGGAGAGCTGCGCCATGGAGAGGCCCAGCTCGTCCGCGACCGGCTTGAGGTCCTGCACGCGGGACAGGACGTCGTCGGTCATGAACCGCTGGATCATCCGGGCGCCGCCCTTGTCGTCCGTGGCGCGCGAGCCCGCGGGCAGCGGCTGGCCCGGCACGTACTTGCCGGACAGCACGCCCTGGGCCATCGGGGACCAGACGATCTGCGACACGCCGAGCTCGCGTGAGGTCGGCACGACCTCGTCCTCGATGACGCGCCACAGCATCGAGTACTGCGGCTGCGACGAGATGAGCTGGAAGCCGAGGTCCTTCGCGAGCGCGTGGCCCGCGCGGATCTGGTCGGCGGTCCACTCCGAGACGCCGATGTACAGGGCCTTGCCCTGGCGGACGATGTCGGCGAACGCCTGCATCGTCTCCTCGAGCGGCGTCTCGGTGTCGAACCGGTGCGCCTGGTAGAGGTCGACGTAGTCCGTGCCGAGCCGCGTCAGCGAGCCGTTGATCGACTCCATGACGTGCTTGCGGGACAGGCCGGAGTCGTTGGGGCCGGCGGGGCCGGTCGGCCAGTAAACCTTCGTGAAGATCTCGAGGGACTCGCGACGCTGGCCCTTGAGGGCGTCGCCGAGGACCTGCTCGGCCTTCGTGTTCGCGTAGACGTCCGCGGTGTCGAACGACGTGATGCCGGCGTCGAGCGCGGCGTGCACGCACGCGGTGGCCGTGTCGTTCTCGACCTGGGAGCCGTGGGTGAGCCAGTTGCCGTAGGTGATCTCGGAGATCTTGAGCCCCGAGTTGCCGAGGTAGCGGTAGTTGGGCATGGCCCTAACCTATCGGCCGGACGGTTGCCCGAGGAACCGGCGGACGGATGCCCGACGGTGCCGACCGTCACTCCGGGTAGACGCCGTGCTTCTTGTGCACGGGCTTCGGCAGGCGCGCCCGGCGCAGCTGGAACGCGCGCATCACGGCGTACATGACCGTGCCCTTCGGCACCTCGCCGAACTTCTTGACGAGCCGCTTGCGCAGGCCGCGCCACATGATGAACGCGTCGACGATCGTCAGCAGCACGATGACGTACAGCGCCATGACCGTGATGAACGCGAGCCCCTGGTTCTGGGCGGTGAGCAGCGACATGACGATGAACACGAGGGCGATCGGGAGGAAGAACTCGCCGAGGTTCCACCGCGCGTCCACGTGGTCGCGCACGTAGCGGCGGACCGGTCCCTTGTCGCGCGGCGGCAGGTAGCGCTCGTCGCCGGTCTGCATCGCCTGGTACTGGCGGTCGCGCATCTCGCGCTGCTTCTCCCGCGCCGACTTCGCCGCCGCCCGGCGGTCGTCCGGCACGAGCGGGCGCTTGTTCGCGGCCTCGGACTCCTTGCGCCTGGGAGTCGGTCGGCCCTTGCCGGTGGCCGTGCCGGACTCGATCTCGGCCGCCGCGTCGACGGGGTCGGGGGCGGACGACGTGGCGCCGGGCTTGCTGCGGGAGAACACGGGTCCAGCGTAGTCGAGAGCGAGGCCGCTCCTCGCCCCCCAGGCTGACGTACGGTGCTCGTCGTGACGAACTCACCCGACACGACCGACCCGACCCTCGTGACCACGTTGCGCGAGACGGTCACCGGTCTGTTCCCCGCCCTGCGTGCGGACCTCGAGGCGCTCGTGCGCATCCCGAGCGTCTCGAACTCCGCGTTCGACCCGTCGCACGTCGCGGCGAGCGCCGACGCCGTCGCCGCCCTCCTGCGCGAGGCCGGCCTCCCGGAGGTCCAGGTGCTGCGCGCGACCACCGAGGACGGCAGCGAGGGCGCCCCCGCGGTCGTCGCGCGCCGCCCCGCGCCCGACGGCGCGCCGACGGTCCTGCTCTACGCCCACCACGACGTGCAGCCCCCGGGTGACGCCTCTGCGTGGGACACCGAGCCGTTCGTCCCCACCGAGCGGGACGGCCGTCTCTTCGGGCGCGGCGCGGCCGACGACAAGGCGGGCGTCGTCGCCCACCTCGGCGCGCTGCGCGCCCTCGCGTCGCTCGGGGACCTCCCGGTGGGCGTCACGGTGTTCGTCGAGGGTGAGGAGGAGGTCGGCTCGCCGACGTTCCTGCCGTTCCTCAGGCAGCACCGCGACCTGCTCGCGGCCGACGTCATCGTCGTCGCGGACTCGGCGAACTGGAAGATCGGCGTCCCCGCCCTGACCACGTCGCTGCGGGGTCTCGTCGACTGCGAGGTCGAGGTCGCCGTCCTCGACCACGCCGTGCACTCGGGCATGTTCGGCGGTCCGGTGCTCGACGCCGTCACGCTGCTCGCCCGCCTGATCGCCACGCTGCACGACGACGCGGGCGACGTCGCGGTGGAGGGGCTCGTCGTCGGGGCCGAGCCCACCGTCGACTACACGGAGACCGACTTCCGCGCGGACTCGTCGCTCCTCGACGGCACGGTCCTCGCCGGGCAGGGCAGCATCGCGGGGCGGTTGTGGACCAAGCCGGCGATCGCCGTCATCGGTCTCGACGCGCCGAGCGTCGCGCACGCGTCGAACACGCTCACGCCGCGCGCCACCGCGAAGCTGTCCGTGCGCCTCGCGCCGGGCCAGGACCCGGCGGCCGCGATGGCGGCGCTGCGCACGCACCTCGAGGCGAACGCGCCGTTCGGCGCGCGCGTCACCGTGCGCGACGGCGAGCAGGGCAAGCCGTTCCTCGCGCCCGCCGACTCCGCGGCGATGCAGGCCGCGCGGTGGGCGTTCGCGACGTCGTGGGGCACGGACCCGGTCGACATCGGCATCGGTGGCTCGATCCCGTTCATCGCCGACCTGCTCGACGTCTTCCCCGACGCCGCGATCCTCGTCACGGGCGTCGAGGACCCCGACTCGCGCGCGCACGGCGCGAACGAGTCCGTGCACCTGGGCGAGCTCGAGAAGGTCGTGCTCGCGGAGGCGCTGCTCCTCGCGCGGCTCGGCGGCGCGGGCGCCTGACCTGTCGGCCGTCAGCCGTCGAGGGCCGCGCGCAGCTCGTCGCCGTCGTCGATCGCGGTGCCGACGGCCTGGCGCGCGGCCTCGTCCAGCGTCGGGACGAGCGTCGCGAGCGCGTCGAGGTGCTCGCGGGCCGCGTCGGGGTCGTCCGTGCGGACGGCGAGCTCCGCGAGGTAGGCGAGCGCGCGCACGCGGTCCGCCGGGGCGGTGTCGTCTCCCGCGCGCCGCAGCGCGCCCGCGAGGATCCGGCGTCCCTGCACGGCGTCGCCGTGGGAGTCGGCCTGCACGACGGCGTCGTCGAGGGCGCGCGCGACCCGGCCCGCGGGCCGCTCGGCGTAGGCCTGGCGTGCCGACTCGTCGCCGGTGCCGTCCTCCCGGACCTCCTGGCTCTCGCCGTCGTCAGAGCCGTCCGAGCCGGCGGGCGGGCGCCGCATGACCCGCACCCAGTTGCCCGCCGGGTCGACGACGCTGAACCCGGCGGTGCCGCCCGCGTTCGCCCGTCGGCGCGGACGCGTGACGCGGGGCACGCCGGTCAGCGGGAGCCGCCCGTACCGGGCGCGCAGCCCCGCGGCGAAGGTGTCGAAGACGGGCGCGGTGTCGTCGACGAGCGCGATGCACGTGCTGTACGAGTCGGCGGGCGCGACGCCCTCGAGCCCGAAGTAATGGATCTGGAACTCTCCGCGTCGTACCACGAGGTAGGGGTTCGGCCGAAGCTGGCGGTAGGTGACGACGAGCCCGAGGTCCACCCAGAAGTCGCGCATCGCGTCGATGTCGGGGCAGGGGAGCGCGGGCACCATCGTGGCGTCAAAGGGGTCGGTCTCCATCCGCCCATCGAACCACCGGCGGCGACTCGGGCTCAGCCGACGGACGCGGTGGGCTCAGACGGTGCGGTGGGCGACGTCGAGCGCGCGGGACCAGGCCGCGACGTCGTCGGGGAGCTCGGGGGAGACCAGGTCGCCGCCGAGCAGGCCGACGACGTCCGGCGCCGGCACCCGGTCCCCGGAGCCGCGGGCGAGGAAACGGCCCGCGACGAGTCCTCGCGCGCACAGGTCGCCTCGGCGCGTGAAGAGCTGTTCGAGATATACCACGCGCTCGTCCCAGCCGACCACGCGCGTCGTGATCTCGAACCGGTCCCACAGCTGCAGCGAACGGCGGTACTTCATGGTCGACGCCGCGACCACCGGGTACCACCCCTCGTCCTTGAGGAGCGAGAACCCGCCGAGGTCGGCGATGTAGTTGCTGCGCGCGATGTCCATCATCTGCAGGTACACGCCGTTGTTCACGTGCAGGTAGAAGTCGAGGTCACCGGGGTGGACGCGAAGGTGCGTCACCGACGGGTCGAGAGGGTGCCGGCCGGGGACGGCTCGGCGGGGCATCGTGCTGGCGACGAGGAGCTGGAGCTGACGGGTCACGCTCGCAGGCTACTATCCCGCACGACCGGTATCAGGTATCGACGAGGGTGTGCGAGGATGCGCGGCGTGACGACGACGAGCACCGCACCTCGCCCCACCGCCCCTGACTCGGCGCGGCGCCCGTGGGTCGTTCGTGCGTTCCGCGCCGTCGCGATCGCCGAGGCGTTCTCCTGGGCGGGTCTGCTCGTCGGGATGTACCTCAAGTGGGTCGCCGGGACGACCGAACGAGGGGTCGAGATCTTCGGGCCGATCCACGGCGGGCTCGTGCTCGTCTACGTCGCGCTCGCGATCGCGGTCGCGGTGCGCGTGCGCTGGTCCCTCTGGACCACGTTCCTCGCGCTCGCGGCGACCGTCCCGCCCTTCTGCACCGTCGCCTTCGACGTCTGGGCCCACCGCTCCGGCCGGTACCGCTCGGGACGCACCACGACGCCGGCCGTCGGCTGAGCCCGGTCCGCTCGACCGACGTCCCGGGTCGGTACACCTACACCGGCGGCGCCGGGTCGTACTGGATCGAACGCCGCACCGCGCGCGCCACGTCCGGGCTCTCGAGGCGGGCCACCAGGTGCAGCGCCATGTCGATGCCGGCCGAGACGCCCGCCGACGTCACGACGTCGCCGTCGTCGACGAACCGCGCCTCGGTGTCCAGCACGACGCTCGGGTCGATCTCCGCGAGGTCGTCGTAGTGCGCCCAGTGCGTCGTCGCGGGGCGCCCGGAGAGCAGCCCCGCCGCCGCCAGCACGAGCGACCCCGTGCACACCCCGGCGATGATCGGCGTCTGCGCGCGCATCGCGCGCAGCCAGTCGAGGTGCGCGTGGTCGGCGAGGAGGGTGCGCGTTCCCCAGCCACCGGGGTAGACGAGCAGGTGCAGCGGCCCGACGTCGTCGGCGGACCGGTCGGGGACGAGCCGCAGCCCCTTCGCGAGGCGTACGCCGCCGCCGTCCCACGAGAACGTCGAGACGTGCGGCTTGATCGCCGAGTGCTCGGCCCACGCGGTGAGGACCTCGAACGGGCCCGCGACGTCGAGCTCCTCCGCCTCGTCGAAGACGAAGATCCCGACGTTCATCCCGTTGCCGGTGCTCATGCACCCACCTCCGCGTGCCGCCGTTCTCTCGACGGCCTCGTCGCGCCGGGCCGCTAGATCCCGGGCAGGGCCAGCATCTGGTCGAGCGCGACGCGCGCCCAGTGCGCGTCGTCGGCGTCCACGACGATCCGGTTGACCACACGGCCCGCGGCGAGCGACTCCATCGCCCACACGAGGTGCGGCAGGTCGATCCGGTTCATCGTCGAGCAGAAGCACACCGTCGAGTCGAGGTAGTGCACCTGCTTGTCCGGGTGCGCGCGAGCGACGCGCCGCACGAGGTTGAGCTCGGTCCCGATGGCCCACGACGAACCGGGCTCCGCAGCCTCGAGCATCGTGATGATGTACTCCGTGGACCCGACGAAGTCCGCGGCCGTGACCACCTTGTTCTTGCACTCCGGGTGGACGAGCACGTTCACGTCGGGCACCGCGGCCCGGATGTCGCTCACGTTCTTCGCGGAGAAGCGGCCGTGCACCGAGCAGTGGCCGCGCCACAGGATCATGCGCGCGTCGCGCAGCTCGGCGTCGGTCAGGCCGCCGTTCGGCTTGCGCGGGTCGAACACGACGCAGTCGTCGAGCGACATCGCGAGCTGGAGCACCGCGGTGTTCCGGCCCAGGTGCTGGTCGGGCAGGAACAGGACCTTCCCCGTGCCGTCGACGCCGCCGACCTGATCGAAGGCCCACCGCAGCGCGACCTCCGCGTTCGACGACGTGCACACCGTCCCGCCGTGGCGACCCGTGAACGCCTTGATCGCCGCAGACGAGTTCATGTAGGTCACGGGGATCGTCGAGTCGGCGATCCCCGCCTCCTCGAGCGCGTCCCACGCGTCCTCGACCTGGTCGATCGCCGCCATGTCGGCCATCGAGCAGCCCGCCGCGAGATCGGGCAGGACCACCTGCTGCGCGTCGGACGTGAGGATGTCGGCGCTCTCCGCCATGAAGTGCACGCCGCAGAAGAGGATGAACTCGGCCTCGGGACGTGCGGCCGCCTCGCGCGCGAGCTTGAAGGAGTCGCCCGTGACGTCGGCGAAGTCGATCACCTCGTCGCGCTGGTAGTGGTGGCCGAGGACGAACGCGCGCTCGCCCAGCGCCGCACGCGCCGCCCGGGCGCGCTCGACGAGGTCCGGGTCGCTCGGCGCGGGCAGGTCGCCCACGCACTCGACGCCGCGCTCGGACGCGAGGTCGCGACCCTGCCCCAGCAGCAGGAGGGCGGAGGGGGCGGGCTCGGCGAAGCCGGAGCCGTTCTCGCGAGAAACCGCGTCGGGTCCGGTCAGACCGGAGTCCAGCAAGGTGCTACCAGTGCTCACGGGAACATCGTCGCACAGGGTGTCGTCGACATGTCTCGGTGCGGCCGGGACGGACGGGAGGCCTTGTCGCGCGCCCGCGGGCTGGCAGAATCCCCGCATGCGCGTCCTCGTCACCGGCTCGGCCGGTCCCGTGGTGCCCGACGGCGCGTGGCCGGACGGGGCGGGTGACCCGGCGCCCGCGTGGCCGGGCGGGGCCGGCGGGCCCGAGTCCGCGCGGGCGGCGCCGGCACCTCGGGACGTCGCGCGCTGGTGGGCGGAGACGGTGAGCGCCACCGGACGACCTGTGGCCGCGGTGCAGGTCGACCACGTCGGGCTCGCGAGCTCAGGACCGGCGTTCCTCGATGCCCTCGCCCTCGTCGCGCCCGAGCTGCTCGCCGGCGTGGTCCCTGGCCCGGGCGGTCGGGACGTGCCGGTCGCGGTCCGCCGGGACGTGCGGTCCGGCACCGTCTACGCGGACGTGTCCCAGGTCCCGGCGGTCGACGACCTCGCGATCCCCGACGGCAGGTCCGACGGGAACAGCGCACCCGAAGACTTCGACGACAGCGCACCCGACCACCGCGCGCCCGACGGCCCGTCGAGCAGCGCTCACGGGTCGACGACGCCCCGGGCGTCCGACGCCCTCGGCCACCTGGTCGCGCTCTGCGCGGACGCGGCCCAGACCGTCGACGGACACCCGGGACGCGTCGTGCTCGCGACCGGGGGAGCGCGTAGCCATGACGGCGGTGCCGGACTGCTCCGCGCCCTGGCCGGTGAGGTGGCGGAGACGACCGGACCCGGTGGTCCGCCCCGCACGGCCGGGCACGCGTCGTCGGGCACGGACGGTGCGCCGGCGCTCGCCGCGCCGATGATCGAGCTCCTGCGTTCGGCCCGCCGGGCGCTGCGCGGCGTGCACCTCGTGGCGGCGGTCGCCACGGACGCGCCGCTGCTCGGCCTGCACGGGGCGAGCGCGGCGCTCGCGGCCCGTGGGGTCGACGACGCCGTCGCCCAGGACCTGGAGCGCGCGCTCGGCGCGGTCGCGCACGACGTGGCGGCGGCCGTCGAGGTGCTCGACCGGGACGGCCACGGGCCGCTCGGGCGCGACCTGCTCGCCGCGTCGGGCCCGCGTCGGCTCGCCGGCGTCCCCGGCTCGGGCAGCGGCGGCGGCGCGGCGTTCGCCGTCGCGGCGCTCGGCGGACGGCTCGTCCCGGCGCTGCGCGTGGTCGCGGACGCCGTCGACCTCGACGAGCGCCTCGCCGCCGCCGACCTCGTGGTGGTCGTCGCGGACGAGCTCGGTGCGCACGAGCTGGGCGAGGGCGCGGTCCGCGAGGTCGCGCAGCGCGCCGCACGGCACGCCGTGCCGGTGGTGGTCGTCGCGCGGTCGGTCGTCGCCGGCCGGCGCGAGCAGGCGGCAGCGGGTCTCAGCGGCGCCTACGCCTGGGGAGGCGACTCGCCGCGGGCCCTCGTGGAGCGCGTCGCGCGCACCTGGTCGCGCACCTGACACCGTGCGGGGGGAGGCGCGCGCCGGGTCGAGGGCCGCGTCAGCCGAGATCGACGCTCCCGTCGGGCAGCACCTGCCACGCCGGGTTGTGGGCGATCTCCCACACGACGCCGTTCGGGTCGGCGACGTGCGCGTGGAAGACCCCGCCGAACTGGCCCTCCTGCGGCGCCTTGCGAAGGTCCCCGCCCGCGTCGAGCATCCGCTCGACGAGTGCGGCGACCTCGGCCCGCGAGCCGACGTTGTGGGAGAGGGTGACTCCGGTCGGCGAGGCGCCCTGACCGTCGACGCCCCGGTCCTCGACGAACTTCGACCGCTCGAAGAACCCGAGGAGCTGCCCGGCCGCCGAGCGGTAGAAGAGGATCTCGCCGGGCACGTCGAGCTGGGCGGTCCAGCCCAGCGCCCCGTAGAAGCGACGCGCGGCGTCGAGGTCTCGCGTCGCGATCGTCAGGAGGTGCACCGCCTGGTCCATGTCCGCTCCCGTCGTCGGTTCTCGTCGGTTGTCGTCGCTGTCGTCCCGGGTGCCGCCGGGTGTGTTCGACCGTACGTCCCGCACGCGTCGTAGACTCGGGAACACGACCGGCACGTGTGGTGTTGAGGACCTGACGGGAACCCTCGGGTTGAGGACCGCCCGGGAGATCCAGGAATGCCGGCCACCACCGGGGCACACGTGCCCCCGACAGCGCGGAGACGAGATGAGCGAGACCACCGAGATTGCCACCCACGGCGTCGACCTGACCGATGTGGCCGCGGACAAGGTCCGCATCCTCCTCGAGCAGGAGGGCCGCGACGACCTGCGCCTGCGCGTGGCGGTTCAGCCCGGCGGCTGTTCCGGCCTGATCTACCAGCTCTACTTCGACGAGCGTCTGCTCGAGGGCGACGCCCTGCGCGACTACGACGGCGTCGAGGTCGTGGTCGACAAGATGAGCGTCCCCTACCTCGAGGGCGCGACGATCGACTTCGCCGACACCATCGAGAAGCAGGGCTTCACGATCGACAACCCCAACGCGGGCAGCGCCTGCGCGTGCGGCGGCTCGTTCAGCTGACGCACCGTCCCGGCGGACTCCTCGAGAGCCCGGTCCCCACGGGGGCCGGGCTCCCGTCGTCTCAGCGGCCGAGCTCGACCGTGATCGCCCACGTCGACGGCGCTCCGGACGGCTCGCCCTCCCCGGCATCCTCGTGCTCCTCGACGACCTCGTGATCCCCGACGACCTCGTGCTCGTCGACGACGCGGTGACCGCGCATGCGCGCCCAGGCCGGCACGTCGAGACGCGCGGCCGGGTCGGTCGACCACACGGTGAGCAGGTCGCCGGTCCCGTGCTCGCGCGCCGCCGCGGCGAGGCGGATCACCGGGATCGGGCAGCGCAGCCCGCGGGTGTCCACCACGGCGGGCCCGGGCTGGTCGCCTGTGGAACCCTCGGGCGCCTCGTCGGTCGCGTCGCCGGTGCTCACAGGCCCTCGACCCCCAGCGCGGTGCGCACGCGGGCGACGGCGTCCGGCAGCACCGCGAGGAGGCGATCGACGTCCTCATCCGTCGTCGAGCGGTCGATCGCGACCCGGACGTTCCCGTGCGTGAGGACCCCCATCGCGGCGAGGACGTGGGACGGCTCGAGCGCACTGGACGTGCACGCCGATCCCGAACCGACCGCGATTCCCTCCCGGTCGAGCTCGGTGAGCAGCGCCTCCCCGTCGACGTAGAGGAACGAGAACGTCACGACGTGGGGGAGCCGGTCGACCGCGTCCCCCACCACCTCGACGTCGGGGATCGCGGCGACGCGCGCGCGGACCCGGTCGACGAGCTCGCGCCGTCGTGAGTCCTCGGCCTCCCGGTCTGCGAGGACGGCCTGCAGACCCACGGCCGCGGAGAACGCGGCCGGGACGCTGACGCCACCGGGCGCGAAGGGATCCGGGTCCTCCGGGAACGGGCTGCGCCGTCGCACGCGCGAGCGCAGGACGAGGACCCCGACGCCGGGGGCCGCGCCCCAGTCGCCCGGGTCCGCGGCCAGCGCGTCCCACGACTCCCCGACGGAGGCGTGGCCCAGGCTCGCGCCCGCGTCGACGAGCAAGGGGACACCCGCCGCACGCGCGGCCTCGTGGACCTCGGAGAGCGGTTGGAGGGTGCCGACCTCGCCGTTGGCGTGCTGCAGGGCGGCGAGGGCCGTGCCCGGCCGGGCCACGGCGTCGGACATGTCGCCGGCGCTCACGCGGCCCGAGCCGTCCACGGGGACCACGACCCGCTCGCACCCGCCGTGCTCCGCGGCGTGCAGCACCGCGGAGCGCTCGACCGCGCCGACGACGACGCGCGAGCCGACCCGTCGTCGTCCGGCGGCCAGCGCCGCGACGGCCGTGTGGAGCGACGCGGTGTGCGACGGCGTGAAGACGACCTCCTCGGTCCGCGCCCCGAGCGCGGAGGCAACGGCCTCGCGCGCGCCGTCGAGCAGCGCCGCGGCACGGCGACCCTCCGCGTGGAGGCGGCGCGGGTCCGCCCAGCCGTCGTCCAGCGCCTGCTCGAACGCCTCGCGCGCGAGCGGGTGCCAGGGCGCGCGCCCGCCGTTGTCGAGGCGGACGCGGGCTGCGCGGGTGGTGTGCGTCACAAGGTCTCCAGGATCGCGTGGGGCGCGGGCGGCTGCGGGCCGCACGGGCCGGACCGGGCCGCCGACGGCGGGCGACCCGGCAGGATCGTTGCGCTCGCGCGGTCCGGCAGGGTCTCGTGCGCGAGTCCCCAGCACGGTACCGCCGAACCTCGCCGCAGCGATGCGGACGAAGGATCTGACAGAGTCGCCCGGCGTGTTCCGAACCAGGCCTGACCGGCCCGGACGTGTCGGGGATCTCCTGCCGGTGCGCGGCGTTCCGGGGCACGAGCGGCGGAATCCCGCGCTAGGCTTCGTGTGTCGAGGACGAAGGTCCTGTGCTGGGCTCGTGGAGACGGGTTCGGGCAGGACGTGACGTGAAAGGCCCCCCTTGCACTCGCAACCCCCTAGCCGCACACGGCGCACCATCCTGCGGGCGACGGCACTCGCCGTCGCCGTCGCGGCGATGGCGTCCGGCTGTGCCAGCGACACGGTCCAGCGTGGCTTCCTGCCCGGATACGACGACGGGGAGGTGACCAACCAGACCGCACGGATCACCTCGTTGTGGAACGGCTCGTGGATCGCCGCGCTCATCGTCGGCATCATCACGTGGGGCCTGATGCTGTGGTGCGTCGCCGCCTACCGCAAGCGCAAGGACGACCACGTCCTGCCGGTCCAGACGCGCTACCACCTGCCGCTCGAGATCATGTACACGGCCGTGCCGATCCTCATGGTCCTCGTCCTGTTCTTCTACACGGACCGCGACATGAGCGCGATCCAGGACAAGGACGTCGAGTCCGACATGACCGTCCAGGTCATCGGCAAGCAGTGGAGCTGGGACTTCAACTACGTCGACGAGAACGTCTACGAGTCCGGCGAGCACCTCGCCAACGTCGGGGAGACGCTGACCGAGGAGGCCGCGATCGACGGCGCTCCCGGCACGGGAGAGGTGCTGCCGACGTTGTACCTGCCCGCCGGTGAGAGCATCCGGTTCGTGCTCGACTCGCGCGACGTCATCCACTCGTTCTGGATCCCCGCGTTCCTCTACAAGCAGGACATGATCCCGCACCGCACGAACGAGTTCGTCGTGACCCCCGAGCGCGAGGGCGTCTACGCCGGCAAGTGCGCCGAGCTCTGCGGCGAGCACCACTCGGGCATGCTGTTCAACGTCGAGGTCGTCGACCGCGCGGAGTTCGACGCGCAGATGGAGGCGCTCCGGGAGAAGGGCCAGGACGGGCAGCTCCCGGTCGAGGGCTTCAGCCGCCTCCAGGACCCGAACCCCGTCGCCGCTACCACGGAGGGTGAGCACTGATGGTCGCGCAGGCCGAAGTCATCCCGGGTCTCGCGCCCCGGCGCCAGACCCTCGGGCGGACCGTGATCAAGTGGGTCACGTCCACCGACCACAAGACGATCGGGTACCTGTACCTGATCTCGTCGTTCATCTTCTTCTGCATCGGCGGCCTCATGGCCCTCGTGATCCGCGCGGAGCTCTTCGAGCCCGGGATCCAGCTCGTGCAGAGCAAGGAGCAGTACAACCAGCTCTTCACGATGCACGGCACGATCATGCTGCTGCTGTTCGCCACCCCGCTCTTCGCGGGCTTCGCGAACGTCATCATGCCGCTGCAGATCGGTGCGCCCGACGTCGCGTTCCCGCGACTGAACATGTTCGCGTACTGGCTCTACCTCTTCGGCGGGCTCATCGCCTCGGCGGGCTTCTTCACGCCGCAGGGTGCTGCGTCGTTCGGATGGTTCGCCTACGCGCCGCTGTCGAACACTACGTTCAGTCCAGGGCTCGGGGGAGACCTCTGGGTCTTCGGTCTCGCGCTCGCCGGGTTCGGCACCATCCTGGGTGCGGTCAACTTCATCACCACGATCATCACGATGCGCGCCCCGGGCATGACCATGTTCCGGATGCCGATCTTCACGTGGAACACGCTCGTCACGAGCCTGCTCGTGCTCATGGCGTTCCCGCCGCTGGCCTCCGCGCTCTTCGCGCTCGGCGCGGACCGCCGGCTCGGAGCCCAGATCTTCAACCCGGAGAACGGGGGTGCGATCCTCTGGCAGCACCTGTTCTGGTTCTTCGGGCACCCTGAGGTCTACATCATCGCGCTGCCGTTCTTCGGCATCGTCACCGAGATCCTGCCGGTGTTCAGCCGGAAGCCGATCTTCGGCTACAAGGGTCTCGTCTACGCGACGATCGCGATCGCGGCGCTCTCGGTGACGGTGTGGGCGCACCACATGTACGTGACCGGCGCGGTCCTGCTGCCGTTCTTCGCCTTCATGACGATGCTCATCGCCGTCCCGACCGGTGTGAAGTTCTTCAACTGGATCGGCACGATGTGGCGCGGCAAGCTGACGTTCGAGACGCCGATGCTCTGGTCGATCGGCTTCCTCGTCACGTTCCTCTTCGGTGGCCTGACGGGCATCATCCTCTCGAGCCCGGCGCTGGACTTCTCCCTGTCCGACTCGTACTTCGTCGTGGCGCACTTCCACTACGTCGTCTTCGGCACCGTCGTGTTCGCGATGTTCGCGGGCTTCTACTTCTGGTGGCCCAAGTTCACGGGCCGCATGCTCAACGAGCGCCTCGGCAAGATCCACTTCTGGCTGCTGTTCGTGGGCTTCCACACGACGTTCCTCATCCAGCACTGGCTGGGTGTCGAGGGCATGCCTCGCCGGTACGCGGACTACGCGCCGTCGGACGGGTTCACCTGGGAGAACCAGGTGTCGACCGTGGGCGCGTTCCTCCTCGCGGCGTCGACGCTGCCCTTCCTCTGGAACGTCTACACGACGTGGCGCAACGCGCCGAAGGTCACCGTGGACGACCCGTGGGGCTACGGCCGCTCGCTCGAGTGGGCCACGTCCTGCCCGCCGCCGCGGCACAACTTCACGTCGCTCCCGCGGATCCGTTCGGAGTCGCCCGCGTTCGACCTGCACCACCCCGAGGTCGCGGCGATGGACCACGCCGAGCCGAACCCCAACGTCCTCGAGCAGGTGTACGGCGAGGCCGACCGGCGCGGTGAGAAGAGCGTGGCGCTCGACCGCCTGAGCGGCAGCGACGAGGCCGCGAGCCACTCCACGACGACGACGATCATCGACGAGCCCGGCACCACGGGCCCGACGGACGAGGAGACGGGCAAGTGAGGGTCGAGTACAAGCTGTTCCTCTACGGGACGCCGTTCTTCGTGCTGGCGGGCGTCGTCTACGGGTTCATGAGCGGCTGGGAGCCGGTCGGATCCGTGGCCATCCTCCTCACGGCGGGACTCGTCGCCATGATCGGCGCGTACCTCGCCCTCACCGCCAAGCGGATCGACGCCCGTCCCGAGGACGACCCGGACGGACTCGTCGAGCAGGGCGCCGGCGACCAGGGTGTATACGCGCCGTGGAGCTGGTGGCCGCTCGCGATCGCCTCCGCCGGTGCTATCACCTTCCTCGGCCTCGCCGTCGGCTGGTGGCTCGTCTACGTCGGCGTCGCGTTCGGCGCGATCGCCCTCGTCGGCTGGGTCTTCGAGTTCTCGCGCGGGCAGCACGCCCACTGACCCACCCGTACCCGCCGGCAGGCGGATGACGAACGTCGGGCCCGGCCCTCCTTGCGGAGGGCCGGGCCCGACGTCGTCGAGATGACCTCGGTGACGTGAGCGCGGTGACGTGCCGAACCCGGGGTTACGGGTCACCGGAGCTGCTGGGTGACGTGTAACCCCGGGTTCGGCCGGGTGTCTGTCGTGTCAGGCGGTGTCAGGCTCTGTTCTCAGGCGACGATGAGTCCGGCGGTCTGGGTCTTGGCGCGCTGGAGGCGGGCCTCGGCGTCGGACCAGTTGACGAGGTTCCACCAGGCGGTGACGTAGTCGGCGCGCACGTTCTGGTAGTCGAGGTAGTAGGCGTGCTCCCAGACGTCGAGCAGGACGATGGGGGTCAGGCCGAGGGCGATGTTGCCCTGCTGGTCGTAGAGCTGGACGGTGATGAGCTTGGAGCCGATGGAGTCCCAGGCGAGGATGGCCCAGCCGGAGCCCTGGACGCCCGCGGCGACGGCGGCGAACTGCTTCTTGAAGGCGTCGAACGAGCCGAAGTTCTCGTCGATCGCGGCGCCGATCTCGCCGGTGGGCTCGCCGCCGCCCTCGGGGGAGAGGTTGGTCCAGAAGGCGGAGTGGTTGACGTGGCCGCCGAGGTTGAACGCGAGGTTCTTCTCGTGGAGGTTGATCGCGGAGAAGTCGCCGGTCTCGCGGGCCTCGGCGAGCTTCTCGAGGGCGGTGTTGGCGCCGGTGACGTAGGCCTGATGGTGCTTGGAGTGGTGCAGCTCCATGATGCGCCCGGAGATGTGCGGCTCCAGCGCACCGTAGTCGTAGGACAGCTCGGGCAGCGTGTAGACAGGCATCCGGAATTCCTCCTGGTTCGGGCCACCGCAGGCCTGGTGCCGGCACGGCGGCTGGTCGACGGGTGAACGGGAGCGGTGAACCGGTCACCGTCCCCCGGAGACGCCGATGACCCGCGACCAGTCCTCGGAAGTCCGAGAAGCTGTGTCGCGGGTCATCGTCCTACTGTGCAGGAACGTCAGGGTCGACGCTCGTCAGCACCGCCTTCGGGTTCGACCAGGTCGCGCCCGCCACCGACGGCGGCACCCGACTCGAGCTCGGCGTGGGAGGCGCCCTCGAGCGCGTCGTGCTCCCCGTGCGAGTGGGCAGCCGCGAGCTCGGCGGGCGTCACCGGCTCGACACGGTCCTCGTAGAAGAACCGCGAGAGGCGCTGCATGCGCTTGTCGCTCTTGTAGCCCTTGCGTCGCACACCGCGCGAGTCGGTGGCCGGCTCGATCTCGAGCGGGGCGTGCGCCGGGTAGTTGACGCGCAGCCAGCGCTCCTGCTCGTCCAGCGGGCGGTGGACCTCGATGTACTCGCCGTGCGCGAACCGGACGATGCGTCCGGTCTCGTGCCCGTGGAGCACGAGCTCGCGGTCCTTGCGCTGCAGACCCAGGCAGATGCGCTTCGTGATCCAGTACGCGAACCACGGGCCGACGAAGAACAGGATGCGGAACACCCAGGTGATCGTGTTGATCGACATGTGGAAGTGCGTCGCGATGAGGTCGTTCGACCCGGCGAGAGCCAGGATGATGAACGCCGTGAGGAACGCGACGCCCAGCCCGGTGCGGACGGGGACGTTGCGCGGACGGTCGAGGACGTGGTGCTCGCGCTTGTCCTTCGTCACTGCCGCCTCGAGGAACGGGTAGACGAACAGGAACGTGAACAGCAGGCCCGGGACCACCACGGCAGGGATGAGGACGTTGAGGGGGACCGTGAAGTCACCCCACGTGACGAACTCCGCCCCGCCGGGCATCAGGCGCAGCGATCCCTCGAGGAACAGCATGTACCAGTCCGGTTGGGCACCCGCCGAGACGGGTGACGGGTCGAACGGGCCGTAGTTCCAGACGTTGTTGATCGCCATCGTGCCGCCCATGAGGGCGAGGACGCCGAACACCACGAAGAAGAAGCCGCCGGCCTTGGCCACGTACACCGGGAACAGCGGGAAGCCGACCACGTTCTTGTCGGTGCGGCCACCGCCCGGGTACTGCGTGTGCTTGTGCAGCACGATGAAGAAGAGGTGCAGCGCGACGAGCGCCAGGATCAGGCCGGGCACGAGCAGGATGTGCACCGTGAACAGCCTCGGGATGATGTGCTCGCCAGGGAACTCGCCGCCGAAGATGAAGTACGACAGGTACGAGCCGATGAGCGGGATCGCCTTGACGACGCCGTCGGTGATGCGCAGGCCGTTCCCCGACAGGACGTCGTCAGGCAGCGAGTAGCCGGAGAACCCGGCGGCGAGCCCCATGATCATGAGGAGCATGCCGACGATCCAGTTGACCTCGCGCGGCTTGCGGAAGGCCCCGGTGAAGAAGACGCGCATCATGTGCGTGACGATCGCGGCCATGAAGACGAGCGCTGCCCAGTGGTGGATCTGCCGCATGAGCAGACCGCCGCGGACCTCGAACGACATGTGCAGCGTCGACGCGAACGCGTCGGACATGAGCACGCCGTCCATGGACGCGGGCTCACCGTGGTACGTCACGAGCGACATGCTCGGCACGAAGAACATCGTCAGGAAGATGCCCGTGATGATGAGCACGATGAACGAGTACAGCGCGATCTCGCCCAGGAGGAACGACCAGTGGTCGGGGAAGACCTTGCGCGCGAACTCCTTGACGGCCGAGCCGATGCTCGTGCGCTGGTCGAGGTAGTCGGCGGCCTTGCCCGCAGGGGTGGTCGGCGCGGCTGCCTTCGGTGCGGCCGCCTTCGAGGAGGCGGCTCCGGTGCTGGTGGTCACTTCAGACGCTCCCAGAAGCTCGGGCCGATGGGCTCGTGGAAGTCGCTCTGAGCGACCAGGTAGCCCTCGTCATCAACGGAGATCGGCAGCTGCGGCAGGGGCCTCTTCGCGGGGCCGAAGACCACCTTCGCGCCGTCGGCCACGTCGAACGTCGACTGGTGGCACGGGCACAGCAGGTGGTGCGTCTGCTGCTCGTAGAGCGCTACGGGGCAGCCGACGTGCGTGCAGATCTTGGAGAACGCGACGATGCCGTCGTACGACCAGGTCTCGCCCTCGGGCGACTGGTCGGCGTGGAGGTCGCGCGGGTCGAGACGGACCAGGAGGACGACGGCCTTGGCCTTCTCCGTGATCCACTCGTGGGACTGCATCTCCTCCTGGGAGGCCTCGGGGATGATGTGCACGACCGAACCGATCGTCACGTCCGCCGCCTTGATGGGGCGACCGGACGGGTCGATCGCGAGCCGCGTCCCGGGCTTCCACATCGTGTGCTTGAACTTGGAGACGTTCCAGTCGCCGCCGACGCTGCTCACGAGCGGGACGGCGATGGTCAGCGGGAAGAGAGCGAGGGCGGAGATCACGGCGCCCTTGAGGACCCCGCGACGGGCGATCCCCGAGTCCTTCACGCCGGCCTCGAGCTCCGCGATCGCGCCGGCACGGGTCTCGTCGTCGCTCGCGATCGCGTGGCGCTCGTCGACCTTCTCGTGGTCGGACATCAGGGTCTTGGCCCAGTGCACGGCGCCGAGGCCGATGCCGAGCAGCGCGAACGCGATCGCCACGCCGAGCGAGAGGGTCGAGAGACGGACCCCGGCCGTGGTGCCGTCCGGCGGCAGCGCGAAGTAGACGACCATCGAGGCGATGGTGCCGATCACGGAGATGCCGAACAGGGTCGCGGTCTGGCGCTCGGCGCGCTTCGCGGCCCGCGGGTCGCGGTCGGCCTGACGGCTCTTGTGCTCCGGCAGCCCCGGGTCCGGGAACCTCTCGAGGGTGCCGTGCTCCTCGCGGTGCCCGACCTCGCGGTGCGAGGACTCGGGCGAGCGCGGGTTCTGGTAGTCGCTCACGAGGACTTGGCTCCGATCCACACTGCGGCCCCGATGAGGAGGCCCATACCGACGATCCACGCCCACAGGCCCTCGCTGACGGGGCCGAGGGAGCCGAGGCTGAGGCCGCCGGCCGAGCCCTCGCGCTGGTCGACGAGGAACGCGATGACGTCCCGCTTCTCCTCGGGGGTCACGGTCGCGTCGTTGAACACGGGCATGGACTGCGGGCCGGTGAGCATCGCCTGGTAGATGTTGCGCTCAGAGGTGTCCCACAGCGGCGGCGCGAACTTGCCCTCGGACAGGGCGCCACCGGCGCCGACCGCGTTGTGGCACATGGCGCAGTTGGTGCGGAAGATCGCGGCGCCGTTGGCGACGTTGCCGAGCTCGGCGTCGACCTGCTCGTCCGTCGGGATCGCGGGACCCGCACCGAGCGACGCGACGTAGGCGGCGAGCTGCGCCGTCTGCTCCTCGTCGAACTGGCGGGGCTTCTCGAGCGCCTGCGGGCCGTCCATCTGCATGGGCATGCGGCCGGTGGACACCTGGAAGTCGACCGACGCCGCGCCCACGCCGACGAGCGACGGGGCGGAGTCCGTGCCCTCGGCGTTCGGGCCGTGGCACGTGGCGCAGTTGGCCTGGAACAGCTTCTGGCCGGTCTCGATGTCCTCGGTGCTGGCGGTCTCGGCGTTCGCCGGGGTCGGTGCAAGGGTGGCGTAGACGCCACCGGTGACCAGCAGCGCCAGCAGCAGCAGCACGACCGGCGCGAAGCGGTGGTGTCTGCGGGCAGCGAGTGCCTTCACGAAATGATCCTCGTCTCGCAGGTGGGGGAGCAGGGGGCGGGAGATGCTGAGGGAGAGGGCCGGGGCGGCCCCGACCCCGTCAGCGCAGGATGTAGATCACGAAGAACAGCGCGATCCACACGACGTCGACGAAGTGCCAGTAGTAGGACGTCACGATGCCCGTCGTGGCCTCGTGGTGCCCGAAGTTCTTGGCCGAGAACGAGCGGCCCAGAAGGAAGAGGAAGGCGAGGAGTCCGCCGACCACGTGCAGGCCGTGGAAGCCCGTGGTGAGGTAGAAGACCGAGCCGTACGGCGTGGAGGAGATCGAGACACCGTGCTCCACGAGCTCCGCGTACTCGAACACCTGGCCGCCGATGAAGAAGGCGCCCATGAGGAACGTCAGCGTGATCCACTCGTTCATGCCCCAGCGGTTGACCTGCCAGATCGAGCCGGTGCGCACGGGCTGGAACCGCTCCGCAGCCCACACGCCCATCTGGCACGTCACCGACGACAGCACCAGGACGGTCGTGTTGATCGCCGCGAAGGTGAGGTTCAGATTGTCCGCCTGGGCGGACCACTCCTCGGCGGGCATCACCGAGCGGACGGTGAAGTACATGGCGAAGAGGCCGGCGAAGAACATGAGCTCGCTGGCCAGCCACACGATCGTCCCGACCGAGACGGGGTTCGGTCGGTTGACGCTCACGTGCTGATGGGCGTGGGGGGCAGCCGTTGCGGTCGACACACCAGCCATTATGGCCGACGTCAGGGTGGTTCGCGGCACCGGGCGTGCCACCCCGAGGCGGTGAATCTCACAAAGTCTCCAGATCTTCCCACGCGGACCTGCACTTGGTGACGGATCATCGTCAAGTGCCATGAAATCGCAGCGCCCGGTCGATTGGCCCGTCGGGCAGAGGACTCCTCGGGGAGGACCCTCCGGGGGTGCTGCGAGCCCGCCGGACGTGCCAAGATGCCAGCGTGAGCCGGGCTCCATCGCCCGCCTGCTCCGACCGCCGAGGACGAAGGTGACGGTGACGACGATGACGACGACCGTGACGACCACGCACGGGGACGCCGCGGCGCCCCAGGCGCGTGCGCCGCGCATCCTGCTGTACAGCGACGACGTGAGCGTGCGCGAGCAGGTGCGCCTCGCCGTCGGGCGGCGGCTCCGGGCCGGGAGCCCCGACATCGCGTGGCACGAGGTCGCCACCGCGACCGCGGTCGTCGGCGCGGCCGACGCCGGGGGGTGGGACCTGATCGTCCTCGACGGGGAGGCCGACAAGGCCGGCGGGATGGGGCTGTGCCGCCAGCTGAAGAACGAGATCTACCGCTGCCCACCGGTCCTGGTCCTCACCGGCAGGCCGCAGGACGGTTGGCTAGCATCGTGGTCGCTCGCCGATGACGCGGTGCCGCGCCCGTTCGACGCGGTGGAGCTCCAGCGCGCCGTCGCCGACCTGCTGGGTGCCGCCGGCACCCCGTGACCGACCAGCCGAAGGGCAGGACCTCGTGACCGCCACCTCCCATCCCGCCAGCACGACACCGGGTCCGACGGGAGCGACGCGGTCCTGGCCCGGACTGCTCGCCGAGCTGGTCGCGGGACGGGACCTGGCGGTCGACGACGCGTCGTGGGCGATGGACCAGGTGATGTCCGGAGAGGTGTCCCCGGTGCGCCTCGCGAGCTTCCTCGTGGCGCTGCGGGCCAAGGGCGAGACGGTCGCCGAGCTGACCGGGCTCGCCGACGCGATGCTCGAGCACGCCAGCAGGTTCACCGTCGAGGGACCCTCGGTGGACATCGTCGGCACGGGCGGGGACCAGGCGCACACCGTCAACGTGTCGACGATGGCCTCCCTCGTCGTGGCCGGCGCCGGACCGCGCGTGGTCAAGCACGGCAACCGGGCCGCGACGTCCTCGTCGGGTGCGGCGGACGTGCTCGAGGCCCTCGGGATCCGGCTCGACCACGGTCCGGAGCGCGTCGCGCAGATCGCGGACGAGGCCGGCATCACGTTCTGCTTCGCGATGGTCTTCCACCCCTCCATGCGTCACGCCGGTGTCGCCCGCAAGGAGCTGGGCATCCCCACGGCGTTCAACGTGCTCGGCCCGTTGACCAACCCCGCGCAGCCGCCCGCCGCGGCGATCGGCGTCGCCGACCGGCGCATGGCGCCGCTCATCGCCGGCGTGCTCGCGGCACGCGGGACGTCGGCGCTCGTCTTCCGGGGCGACGACGGCCTGGACGAGCTCGCCGCGACCGGGACGGCGACGGTCTGGGAGGTGCGTGACGGCGTCGTCGTCGAGCACCGGCTCGACCCGGCCGGCGACCTCGGTCTCGCGCCGATCACCGTCGCCGACCTGCGAGGCGGGGACGCCGCGCACAACGCGAAGGTCGCGCGCCGGTTCCTGGACGGTGAGCCCGGTCCCGTGCGCGAGACGGTGCTCCTCAACGCGGCGGCAGCGCTCGTCGCGGACGCGACCCTCCCGGGTACGACGGAGGGGTCGCTCGTGGAGAGGCTGCGGGCGGCCTACGACCTCGCCGCCGCGAGCGTCGACTCGGGCGCTGCCCGCGGGGTGCTCGCGCGCTGGGCCGAGGCGGCCGCCCGGGACTGACCGTCAGTCGTCGAGCCCCAGGGCGAAGGCCTGCTCGAGGTCGACGTTCGAGTACGCGCGGAACGCGATGAAGGTCTCGGTGCGGACGACGCCCGCGACCTTGCTGATGCGGTCGGCGATCACGTCCGCGAGCTGGTCGTGCTCGTGCACGCGGACCATCGCGACGAGGTCCGCCTTGCCGGTGACCGAGTAGACCTCGCTGACGCCCTTGAGGTCGGCGACCTCCGAGGCGACCTCCGGGATGCGCGCGGGGTCGGTGTCGATCAGGACGATGGCGGTGAGCATGGTTCCTCCGGGGACGGGTCGTCGTCGTGCGCCCACTCTACGGCCGGGCCTGCGGCGTCTGCGGGCACGCCGTGCCGGGCCACCTCGCGGGCCGTGACCGCCGGGTCGGCGTGGGACCTTGCGGAACGGACCGGGGAGGCCCATGTGCCTGCCACGTCGACGAGGCGCACCCCGGGCTGCTCGAGCCACGAGAGCACGATCTCGGCCTCGTGCGGGTGGCACGCCGGGGCGGGCGGCACGGGCGCCGCGACGGTCTCCGCCGTCGCGACGAGCGCCCGCACGAGCGGCCACGGGTCCTCGCCCGGAGGGCTCACGCCCGTCGCGGCGAGGCGCGCGTGCCGGACGACGACGACCTCCCACCCCCCGGCGTCCGTCTCGCGTGCGGCGACGAGCTCCTCGCACGCGGACAGCGGGGCGAGCCGTTGCGCCCTCCCCGCGCCGACGAGGAACGCCCGGAGCCGGTGCGTGACCTCTCCCGCCTGCTCGTACCGCTCGTCGTGGGCGAGCGCCGCGATGCGCCGGCCGAGCTCGGCGACGACCCGCGACGGGTCCCCTTCGAGCGCCCCCCGGACGGCCTCGACGACCGCGGCGTAGCCCGCGTCCGGCGTCGTCGCGGTGCAGGGCGCCGAGCAGCGACCCATCTCGGCGAGCACGCACGCGCTCGCGCCGGTGCTCGCGACGACGGGCAGTCGCCGCGTGCACTGGCGGATCCGGAACGCGTCGTGGAGCGCGTCGACCGCGGTCTGCGCCTGCTTGCCCGACGAGAAGGGGCCGATGTGCGCGGCGGGCGCCCGCACGTCGCGCACGACCGACAGTCTCGGGTAGGCCTCGTGGGTCAGCCGCACCCACGCCATGCGCTCGGGGTGGCGCGAGCGCCGGTTGTACCGCGGCGAGTGCTCGGCGATGAGGCGCAGCTCGCGCACCTGGGCCTCGAGCGGCGTCGCGCACACGACCGGGGTCACGGCGTGCGCGATGCGGACCATCTCGGTGATGCGCCCGCGCTTCTCGGACCGGGTGAAGTACGAGCGCACGCGGCGGCGGATGGAGGTCGACGTCCCGACGTACAGCACCTCGTCGCCCGGTCCGCGGAAGAGGTACACGCCGGGCGCGTCCGGCAGACCGTCCGCGAGGTGGCGCTTGCGCCGGACGTCCTGCGGCACGGGGTCGGTCGCGGTGGCGAGGTCCTCGAGGTGCGTCACGCCGAGCGGACCCAGACGGCCGAGCAGGGCGTGCAGCACGTCGACCGTCGCGCGCGCGTCGGCGAGCGCGCGGTGCTCGGGCGTGACGGTCGCGCGGAAGAGCGCCGCGAGGGTCGAGAGCTTGTGGTTCGGCGCCTCGTCCCGCGTGACGACGCGTCGCGCGAGCGGCACGGTGTCCAGCACCTGGTTGCCCGGCCACTCGTACCCGGCCGCGGCGCACGCCGCCTTGAGGAACGACACGTCGAACGGCGCGTTGTGGGCCACGAGGACCGCGTCGCGCGCGAACTCGAGGAAGCTCGGCAGGACCGCCTCGATCCGCGGCGCGGTGGCCACCATCGCCGACGTGATCCCCGTCAGCCGCGCCACGAAGGCCGGGACCGGCCGTCCCGGGTCGACGAGCGTCTGGAACTCGCCCAGCACCTCGCCGCCGCGGACCTTGACGGCCCCGATCTCCGTGATCCCCTCGGCGGCGGGCGACCCGCCCGTCGTCTCGAGGTCGACGACGACGAACGTCACGTCGCTCAGCGGCGTCCCCAGGTCCTCGAACGACGCCTGGACCGCCGCGCCGGCCGTCGCCGTCGCCGCTGACACCACCGACCCGGTCCGGGGAGGCGACAGCAACGGGCTCGGCGACATGGCGGGAAGGCTAGCGAGGCCCTCCGACAACGACGCCGCAGGCGGCGACGGCCCTCCCGGATCGTGCCGGGAGGGCCGTCGTCAGAGGTCGGTCCCCGTCAGCGCACGGGTGCCGCGCCGTCGGCGTAGAGCGCGTCGACGTCCGCGGCGAAGGCCTTGAGCACCTCGGACCGCTTCACCTTGAGCGACGGCGTGAGGTACCCGTTCTCGACCGTGAAGTCGGTGGTCAGGACGGTGAACTTGCGGATGGACTCCGCCCGGGAGACGGCCTGGTTCGCGCGCGTCACGGCGGCGTCGAGCGCTGCCAGGACGTCCGCGTCCTTCGCCGCCTCCTCGACGGTCAGCTCGCCCTTGCCGTGCATGGCGGCCCAGCCGGGCAGGCCCTCCGGGTCGAGCGTGACGAGCGCCCCGATGAACGGCTTCTGGTCGCCGACCACGACGCACTGCGACACGAGCGCGTGGGCCCGGATCCGGTCCTCGAGCATCGCGGGCGCCACGTTCTTGCCGCCCGCGGTGACGATGATCTCCTTCTTGCGGCCGGTGATCCGCAGGAAGCCGTCGTCGTCGAGCGAGCCGAGGTCGCCGGTGCGGAACCAGCCGTCGACGAACGACTCCTGCGTCGCCTGCTCGTTGCCGTGGTAGCCGCGGAACACGTGGTGGCCCTTGAGCAGGATCTCGCCGTCCTCGGCGATGCGCGCGGCGCACCCGGGGAGCTGGGTGCCGACCGTCCCGATCCGGGTCGCCGACGGACGGTTGACCGCGGTGGGCGCCGTCGTCTCCGTGAGGCCGTAGCCCTCGAGGATGCGGATCCCGATGCCGCGGTAGAAGTGCCCGAGCCGCTCCCCGAGCGGCGCGCCGCCGGAGACGGCGTACTTCGCCTGTCCGCCGAGCGCGTGGCGCAGCTTCTTGAACACGAGGGCGTCGGCGACCTTGTGCTGGACCTTCAGCCCGATCCCCGGCCCCTTCGGGTCGTCGAGCGCGCGCGAGTACGCGATCGCCGTGGCCGCGGCCCAGTGGAAGATCTTCAGCTTGCCGCCCGCGGCCGCCTTCTGCTCCGAGGAGTTGTAGACCTTCTCGAAGACGCGCGGCACCGAGAGGATGTAGGTCGGCTTGAACGTGCCGAGGTCGGCGAGCAGCGTCTTCGTGTCCGGGGTGTGGCCGAGCACCGTCCCGCCCGCCACGACCAGCACGCCGATGAAGCGCGCGAACACGTGCGCGAGCGGCATGAACAGCAGGGTGCGCGCGCCGGGCTGCTTGAAGACCTCGGGCACGGCCTCGACCGCGTTGACCGTGAGCGAGTAGAAGTTCTCGTGCGTCAGCTCCGCGCCCTTGGGGCGGCCCGTCGTCCCGGACGTGTAGATGATGGTGGCGACGTCGGCGAGGTCGGCGAGGCCACGCCGTCGCACGATCTCCGCGTCGTCGACGCCGGCGCCCTCCGCGACGAGGGTCGCGATCGCCCCGCTGTCGATCGCGAGGACGTCGGTGAGCGACGGGGTGCTCTGCCGGACCTCCTCGACGGTCGCGGCGTGGGCCTCGGTCTCCACGACGAGGAGCCGCACGTCGGCGTCGGACAGGATCCACTGCACCTGCTCCGCGCTCGACGTCTCGTACAACGGCACGGGGACGGCGCCCGCGGCCCACGACGCCCAGTCGAGGAGCGTCCACTCGTACCGCGTCCGCGACATGATGCCGACGTGGTCGCCGGGCTGGACGCCGCGCGCCACGAACCCCTTCGCGACGGCGACGACCTCGGCGTCGAACTCCCGCGCGCTGAGCGCCTCCCACGCCCCGCCCGGCCCCGTCGGGCGCTCCACCATGGGTGCGGACGGGTCGGCCGCGACGCGGCTCGCGAGAAGGTCGTTGAGGTTCTTCGACGGATCGACTTCGACGATCCGTGGGGCGCTGATCTCGTCCATGCTGGCTCCAGTGGCAGTAGTCGACGGTGGGAGAACCCTACCCAGTGGCGGTGCGTGCCGGGGACCATCGGATGTCGGTAGGCTTCAGTCGCTGTGCGCTGCTTGCGCAACGTTTCGCGCGTGCGTGGAGTTCCGGCCCGACGCGCCCTCGCGTGCCCGGCCGCGGGCGCCCGGCATCGGCTCGGTCAGCGACATCTAGCGGGTAAGGACGGGACATGCACGCCATCGGTGTGGACATCGGCGGGACGAAGATCGCGGCCGGCGTCGTCGACGAGACGGGTGAGATCCTCGCCCAGACGCGTCGCGACACCGAGCCCGACGACGTCGCGAGCATCGATCGCGCGATCGCCGAGGTGTACGCCGAGCTGTCCGCCGACCACGAGGTCGGTGCGGTCGGGCTCGCCGCCGCCGGGTTCGTCAGCCCCGACCGCACCTCGGTGCTCTTCGCGCCCAACATCGCCTGGCGCGAGTACCCCCTGGCGCGCAACGTGCGCGACCTGATCGGGGCCGACGACGTGCGCATCGTCGTCGAGAACGACGCGAACGCCGCCGGCTGGGCCGAGTTCCAGTTCGGGGTGGCGCGCGACGCGAGCGACATGCTCATGCTGACCGTCGGCACGGGGCTGGGCGGCGCGATCGTCGTCGACCGTCAGCTCGTGCGCGGCAAGTGGGGCGTCGCCGCCGAGGTGGGCCACATGCGCGTCGTCCCCGGTGGGCACTACTGCGGGTGCGGGCACGAGGGCTGCTGGGAGCAGTACGCCTCCGGCACGGCGCTCGTGCGCGACGGCCAGGGCGCGCTCATCGCGCAGCCCGACCGCGCGCGCCGCCTCCTCGAGCTGTGCGGCGGCGACGCCGACAAGCTCACGGGCCCCCAGATCACGCAGGCCGCGCAGGAGGGCGACGACCTCGCCGTCGAGCTCCTCGCGAACCTGGGCCGCTGGATCGGCGAGGGCGCGGCGTCCGTGACCGCGCTGCTCGACCCGGAGCTCATCGTCATCGGCGGCGGCGTCGGCGCCGCGGGGGACCTGCTCCTGCAGCCGGTCCGCCGCGCGTTCGCCGACCAGCTCTCCGCGCGCGGTCACCGGCCCGAGGCGAAGATCGAGCTCGCCGAGCACGGCAACGAGGCCGGCATCGTCGGCGCGGCCGATCTCGCGCGCCGCTGACGCGTCCGCAGGCGGGGTGGTCCGGCGACCGCCCCGCCCGCGGCGAGGTCACACGACGGCGCCCGGCCCCGCGTCGTCGTCGTCGCGCCGGTGCGGCATGCGCCACAGGAGCACGGCGAGGGCCGCGAGGAACGCGAGCCCGCCGACCTGCGCCACGACGACCGGAAACGGCCGCGCGACCGCGAGCAGCACGAGCAGGACCAGGGGCACGCCGACGACGAGCGACCACGCCATCGTCAGCAGCGGGTCGCGACCGAGCACGAGCGGCGGGTCCGGGGGCACGAAGTGGCTCTCGGCCTCCTCGAGCGCCTCCACCTCGGGCGTCGCGGGCCAGTCACGCGGCCCCCGGGGCTGGACCCAGGGGGCGACCGGCACGGACCCGATCACGTCGCGCCCGCGCGCCGCCCCACCGGTGCCCGACGCCGTCCCGCGGCCGGGTGCCCCGCCGTCGCCCGGGGCGGGGCGCACGGAGCCGGGGTCGAGGTCGGTCAGGTCGCCGAGCTCGGCGACGATGCCCGCCCAGCGCGCGTCGACGTCGAGCTTCTCGTCGGGGTTCTCGTCGCGGTTCTCGTCGGGGTCGACGTCCCCGGGGCCGTTCTCGTCTCGACCGGGCTCGACGTCGTCGGGCTCGGTATCGTCCGGCTGGGCATTCGGTGCGGCCATGACTATCACTCTAGAGTCGGATGCACGTCCCGCGCCGGGACCCCGCGAGGAGGAACGTTGTTCTACTGGTTCATGAAGCAGGTGATGGTCGGGCCGCTGCTGCGGGTGCTCTACCGTCCCTGGACGCGGGGCGTGGAGAACGTGCCGGACTCCGGCGGCGCGATCCTCGCGAGCAACCACCTCGCCGTCATCGACTCGTTCATCCTCCCGCTGGTCCTGGGTCGCAAGGTGCAGTTCCTCGGGAAGTCCGACTACTTCACCGGGACCGGGGTCAAGGGCCGGCTGACGGCGGGCTTCATGCGCGGCGTCGGCACCATCCCGGTCGACCGCGCCGGGGGCAAGGCGAGCGAGGCCGCGCTGAACACCGGCCTGCGCGTCCTGCGCGACGGCGACCTCTTCGGCATCTACCCGGAGGGCACGCGCAGCCCGGACGGCAGGCTGTACCGCGGCAAGACCGGTGTCGCGCGCCTCGCGCTCGAGTCCGGTGCGCCCGTGATACCCGTCGCGATGATCGGGACGAACATCGCCCAGCCCATCGGCAAGGTCATCCCGAAGCCCATGCGCATCGGCATCGTGGTCGGCGAGCCGCTCGACTTCTCGCGCTACCGCGGCATGGAGAACGACCGCTTCATCCTGCGCTCCGTGGCCGACGAGATCATGTACGCCATCATGCGGCTCTCGGGTCAGGAGTACGTCGACATCTACGCCGCGACCGCCAAGGCCCGGATCGCGGCCGGTCACCAGGAGGTCGAGCACGGCGGCGGCGCCCCCGGCGGGCGTCCGGTCCCCGACGTCCAGGTGCCGGAACCGCCGTCGGAGCCCGGTCCCGCGTCAGTAGACTGAGCCGGGCAGACCGGACCGCGAGCACCGCGGTCCGTCGCCGGCCCTCAGGGCGCCCACCTCCGCCGTCGCCCGCGCACGCCCGACGGGCGGCAGGGCCGGGCGCCAGCAGATCCCGTCCCACGGATCCCGTCCCACGAGAGGTTCTGAGTTCACATGTCGGTTCGTCGCGTCGCCCTCCTCACCGCGGGCGGCTTCGCCCCGTGCCTGTCCTCCGCCGTCGGCGGGCTCATCGAGCGGTACACCGAGCTGGACCCGGAGATCGAGATCATCGCGTACCAGTACGGCTACCACGGCCTGCTCACGGGCACGAAGATCGTCGTGGACGACGAGGGCCGCAAGCAGGCCGGCCTCCTGCACCGCTTCGGCGGCTCGCCGATCGGCAACTCGCGGGTCAAGCTGACGAACGCGAAGGACTGCGTCAAGCGCGGTCTCGTCCAGGAGGGCCAGGACCCGCTGCAGGTCGCGGCCGAGCAGCTCAAGACGGACGGCGTGGACGTGCTCCACACCATCGGCGGCGACGACACCAACACGACCGCCGCCGACCTCGCGGCCTACCTGCACGACAACGGGTACGAGCTCACCGTCGTGGGCCTGCCCAAGACCATCGACAACGACGTGATCCCGATCCGTCAGTCGCTCGGAGCGTGGACCGCCGCCGAGGAGGCCGCGGGCTTCGCCGCGAACGTCATCGGGGAGCACCGCTCGGGCCCACGCATGCTCATCGTGCACGAGGTCATGGGCCGCCACTGCGGGTGGCTCACCGCGGCGTCGGCGGCCGAGTACCGCAAGTGGCTCGACGCCCAGGAGTGGGCCCCGGCCCTCGGGCTGACGCGCGAGCGCTGGGACGTGCACGCGGTGTTCCTGCCCGAGCTCGCCCTCGACCTGGAGGCAGAGGCGGCGAGGCTCCGCACGATCATGGACTCCCAGGGCAACGTCAACATCTTCCTCTCCGAGGGCGCGGGCATGCACGAGATCGTCGCGCAGCTCGAGGCGGCGGGCGAGACCGTCGAGCGCGACCCGTTCGGCCACGTCAAGCTCGACACCGTCAACCCGGGCCAGTGGTTCGCGAAGCAGTTCGCCGAGAAGCTGGGCGCCGAGAAGGTCATGGTCCAGAAGTCCGGCTACTTCTCGCGCGCCGCGGCCGCGAACGCCGAGGACCTGCGTCTCATCAAGTCGATGACCGACCTCGCGGTCGAGTGCGCGCTGCGCGGCGAGTCCGGCGTCATCGGCCACGACGAGGAGCAGGGCGACCGCCTGCGCGCGATCGAGTTCCCGCGCATCGCGGGCGGCAAGGCGTTCGACGTCACGCAGGCGTGGTTCGGCGAGCTCCTCGACGGCATCGGGCAGCCGCTCGTCGCGGCCGCCCCGGCCGCGCACTGACGCCGGCGGCACGGCGATGACCACCACGAGCGAGCCGGAGGTCGGCACCGACCTCGACCACTTCCGTTCTCTCGTCGCGCTCCAGCAGCCGACGTGGCCGGACGAGGCGGCTCTCGCCGACGTGCGCGAGCGCCTGTCGGCCTCCGCGCCGCTCGTGGTGCCCGCCGCCGCGGACACCCTGCGCTCCCGGCTCGCCGCGGCGGGCCGGGGCGAGGCGTTCCTCCTGCAGGGCGGCGACTGCGCCGAGACGTTCGCCGAGGCGAACGCCGACCGCATCCGCAACAAGATCCGGACCATCCTCCAGATGGCCGTCATCCTCACGCACGGCGCGAGCACGCCCGTCGTGAAGATGGGGCGCATGGCCGGGCAGTACGCCAAGCCGCGCAGCTCCGACGACGAGACGCGCGACGGCGTCACGCTGCCCGCCTACCGCGGCGACATGATCAACGGCCACGCGTTCACCGCCGCCTCGCGCGTCCCCGACCCCGAGCGTCTCGTCGAGGCGTACCAGATCTCGAGCGCGACGTGGAACGTCGTGCGGGCCTTCACCACCGGCGGGTTCGCCGACCTGCGCCAGGTCCACGAGTGGAACCGCGGCTTCATGCGCAACCCCGCGTACGCGCGGTACGAGCAGACCGCGTCGGAGATCGACCGCGCGATCCGCTTCATGGACGCGTGCGGTGCCGACTTCGACGCGCTGCGCACGGTCGAGTTCTTCGTCAGCCACGAGGCTCTCGTGCTCGACTACGAGCGCGCGCTCACCCGGTTCGACGCGCGCACGGGCGACGCGTACGACACGTCCGCACACTTCCTGTGGATCGGCGAGCGCACGCGCCAGCTCGACGGCGCGCACGTCGAGTTCCTCTCGCGCGTCGCCAACCCCATCGGGGTCAAGCTCGGCCCGACGACGTCGCCCGACGACGCGCTCGCGCTCGCCGAGCGCCTCAACCCGGGCCGGGTCCCCGGCCGCCTGACCTTCATCTCGCGCATGGGCGCGGGCCGGATCCGGGAGTCGTTGCCTCCGCTCGTCGAGGCGGTCGCGCGCGAGGAGGTCCCCGTCACGTGGGTGACAGACCCGATGCACGGCAACACCATCACGTCCGCGAGCGGGTACAAGACGCGTCGGTTCGACGACGTGCTCGACGAGGTGCGCGGGTTCTTCGAGGTCCACCGTGCCGCGGGGACCGTCCCGGGCGGCCTGCACGTCGAGCTCACGGGCGACGACGTCACCGAGGTGCTCGGCGGGTCGGAGGAGATCGACGACGCGGGGCTGGCCCTCCGGTACGAGACGCTCGTCGACCCGCGGCTCAACCACCAGCAGTCGCTCGAGATGGCGTTCCAGGTCGCGGAGATGCTGCGGCGCTGACGGCCTGCCGCCCGCTTCAGAAGACGTTGAGGACGATCGTCGAGCCCTTCGGGGCCGTCCTGCCGTCGCCTCCCGGCGGGTCCTGGGCGTAGACGATGTTGAGCGGGTGGATGCCCTGCGGGTAGCGGATCTCGACCTCGAAGCCGGCGTCCTTCAGGAGCTTCTCCGCGTCGGCGACGTTGCGCGTGTTGGTGTTCGGCACCTCGACGAGCGGCGGGCCGAGCGAGACGACGACCGAGACGGTGTCGGTGCGGACGGCGTCGGTGCCCTGCTCCGGTGACTGCCGCACGACGAGTCCGGCGGCCACCGACTCCGAGTACTCCTCGGTGACGTCGACGACGAGCCCGGCGTCCTCCAGGGTGCGCACCGCGGTGTCCTTCTCGGACCCGGTGACCTGTGGCACGACGACCGGCGCCGGTCCTCCCGAGACGGTGAGGACGACGGGGACGTCGTGCCGGATCGTCGAGCCCTCCTCGATCGCCGCACCGTCGGGGTCGGTGACGGCCATGACCTGACCGGCCGGGACCTCGTCGTGGTGCTGCGACACCGGCTCGCCGAGGGTCAGGTCGGCGCCCTCGACGGCCGCCGTGGCCTCGACCTGCGTCGACCCGACCAGACCGGTCGGCACGGTGAGCATCCGCACGCCCTGGGACACCACGAGCTGGACGCTGCCGTCCTTGCGCACCGCGTCGCCCGACGCCGGGTCGGTCGACACGATCGCGCCCGCGGGCGCGGTGTCGTCGTAGCGCTCGTCGACCGTCACGTCGAGGCCCGCGTCGTCGAGGACGGCGCTCGCCTCTGCTTGCGAGACGCCGGTCAGGCCGTCGGGGACGGTCGTGTACGCGCCGGGCCCGGACGTGAACCACCAGGCCGCGCCGCCGCCGCCGAGGGCGAGCACGAGGAGCACGACGAGCGTCCAGACGAGCGCGCGGGCGGCGCGCCCGCGTCTCCGGCCGCCGTCCCGGGGCGGGTGCGGCGGGCCGGGCTGCGTCGTCGGGACCATGAGGTGCCCGACGGCGAGCGGTTCGGTGAGGCCCGCGGCCTCGCGGTCGTGGAGGCTGAGCGCGGCGAGCGACGCGGTGGGGGCGGGGCCGGCGTCGTCGCCCTCGCCAGGGGCCCAGCGGGGCACCGCACCGGTCGCGGGGGCCGCCGTCGGCTGCACCCCGCCGTCGGACGCGGCGGGCGGGTCCACGCGCCGCTCCAGGTCTGCGGGGTCGAGGGCCGACCGGACGGAACGGACGAGGGCGAGCGCCGCGCCGGCGTCGGCGGGGCGGTCCGCCGGGTCGCGCGCGGCGAGCGCGCACAGGAGGTCGTCCAGCTCGGGCGGAAGCCAGGGTGCGGTGTCCGACGGCGGCGGGACGTCGTTGTTCACGTGCTGGAACGCGACCTGGATGGGCGTGGAACCGACGTAGGGGACGGAGCCGAGGACCATCTCGTAGGCGAGGATCCCGACGGCGTACACGTCGGTCCGGGCGTCGCACGCGCCGGTCGCGATGAGCTCGGGGGAGAGGTAGGCGACCGTCCCGAGGATCGTGCCCGTCGTCGTGGACGTGACCTCGTTGACGGCGCGCGCGAGGCCGAAGTCCGTCACCTTGAGACGGCCGTCCGCGTCGAGCAGGACGTTCTCGGGCTTGATGTCGCGGTGCACGAGGCCGGCGCGGTGCGCGGCGGCGAGCGCGTCCAGGACCTCGCCCAGCACGTCCAGCGCGCGGCCCAGGGTGAGGGTTCCCTCCGTGAGCATCACGCGACGCAGGTTCGTCCCCGCGACGTACTCCATCGTCAGGTAGCTCGTGTCGCCGTCGAGCCCCTGGTCGTAGACCCCGACGAGACCCGGGTGCGTGAGCCGGGCGGCGGCGCGTGCCTCCCGGCGGAAGCGCGAGACGAAGTCGGCGCCCGTCGCTCCCTCGGCGAGGTGCGGGTGCATGACCTTGAGCGCGACGTCGCGGTCGAGGCGGCGGTCCACCGCCAGGTACACCGTGGCCATGCCGCCGCGGGCGATGCGCGACACGACCTCGTAGCGCCCGTCGACCAGGCGGCCTACGAGGGGATCGGTCGTCACGGTGGCCACGGACGCAGTCTAGGCGGCGAGCGGTCTCGTTCCGGTGAGCCGGGGCGGTCGGGTCGTGGGTGTCCTGTGCAGGCGCCTAGGCTTGCCTCGTGACCGATCACGACGCGACCGCCGAACCCTCCACCGAACCCTCCACCGACCCCACTGCCGAGCTCGACGCCCTCGTGGGGGAGTGGCTCTCCATGCCCGACTTCGCCGAGGCCCTCGGGACGGACGTCGGCAGAGCGCGCAGCATCGTCCAGGAGCGACGTGTCGTCGGGATGCGGCGCGGCGAGCGCACGACGTTCCAGGTGCCCGCACGGTTCCTCGTGCCGCGGCACCTCATCGAGCCGGCGAACGCGAAGCAGCCCACCGGCGACGGCCGGCTCGGCGTGCTCGCGAGCCTGCAGGGGACGATCGTCGTCCTGACCGACGCCGGGTTCCGCGACGACGAGATCATCGGCTGGCTGTTCCGCCCCGACAAGGAGCTGGGGGAGTCGCCGATCGACGCGCTCGCCGCGGGACGCAAGTCGCACGTGCGGCGCATCGCGCAGTCGCTCGCCTGATCGCCCGCCCTCGCCCGTAGGCCCCGCCGTCAGGCCGAGCGCTCGACGGCGGCGCGCGAGAGCGCGGCGAGCATCTGGGCTCCCGGTTCGTGGAGGTCGACGGCGGCGAGCGCCGCGAACGCCTGGTCCGTGAGCTCGGCGATGAGGGTCTCGACGGAAGCCAGGGCCCCGGTGGCCACGAGGACGTCCCGCAGCAGGGCGACCGAGTCGGCGTCGAGCGCGGGGTCCCCGAGGCGGCCGAGCAGCAGGTCCCGCTGCGCGGGCGACGCCGCGGCGAGGGCGCGGACCACCAGGACTGTCCGCTTGCCCTCGCGCAGGTCGTCCCCGGCGGGCTTGCCGGTGACCTGGGCGTCGCCGAAGACGCCGAGCACGTCGTCGCGGAGCTGGAACGCCTCACCCACGGGCAGCCCGAACACGCCGGTCGCTGCGACCCGCGCGTCGTCGGCGCCCGCGAGCGCGGCCCCGAGCGCGATCGGGTGCTCGACGGAGTAGCGCGCCGACTTCGACCGGACGACGGCGCGGGCGCGCTCCTCGTCCGCAGCCGGGTCCTCGCCCCAGGGGAGGACCTGCGCGTGGACGTCCAGGTACTGGCCGACCGTCACCTCGGTCTGCATGCGCCCGAACACGCCGCGGCTGCGCGCGGCGACGTCGCCCGGGACGGTCGCCAGCGCGTCGCCCAGCTCGCGGTGGCTCCCGATGAGCGCCAGGTCCCCGAGCAGGATCGCCGTGCTCTCGCCGTACCGGTCCGCGTCCCCGTGCCATCCCGAGCGCCGGTGGAGCGCGGCGAACGCACGGTGCGCCGTCGGCCGGCCGCGGCGCGTGTCGGACGCGTCCATGACGTCGTCGTGGAAGAGCGCGGCGGCCTGGAACAGCTCGAGCGCCGCGCCGGCGCGCAGCACGACGTCGCGCCGAGGGTCCTCGGGGTCGCCCCCGTGCGCGCGCCACGACCAGTAGCAGAACGCGGCGCGGAGCCGCTTGCCGCCCGCGAGGAGCTCCTCGGTGGCCCGCACGAGCGGTGCGGCGTCGGGATGTGTCGTGGCGAGCTCGTCGGCGAGCCCGGCGCACGCGCTGCTCAGCGCCGCGTCGACGCCGGCACGCACGCCCTCGCGATCGACGAGGCTCGTCCGGGCGGCCTGCTCGTCCTCGGACGGACCGGCGTGAGGGGCAGAGGCGCTGGGGGTCCCGTTCGGCACGGGGGCAGCCTATGCGACGGCGGTCAGCCGCCGACGACCTGACCGCTGATCGTCACGAGACGCTCGGCCTCGTCGTCGAAGATCCCCACCGCCACCGACTCGGCGGGTGCGTCGGCGGCCGGGGCGCGCACGAACGTGGTGAGCGACGTGAGGGCGCTCGGCACGCCCGAGGGCGAGACCGTGAACCCGGCGGCCCCCAGCGCCTCCGCGTAGTAGGCGGTGAGCGCGTCGACGGTGTCCTCCGAGCGCAGGTTGAGGGTGATCACGGTGAGCGTGCCGTCGTCGGACGGACGCGCCGAGCTCGCGAGGACCTGCGAGCCGGGCGCCACGGGCACGAGCTCGGCGGGAAACCCTTGGACGAGGTCGCCGACCGCCGAGGCGACGTCGTACTCGGGCAGCGGGGTGCCCGGCGCCGCGGACGGTGCATCGCCGGAGCCGTCCGTCTCGTCGGGGCCCTCCATGAGCTGTCCGCGCCCGGTGGCCCCGGCGTCGGGCTCGCCGTCGCTCCCCGTCGGGCCGCACGCGGTGAGCACGACGACGAGAAGAGCGGCGAGGACGAGGGTCGGGACCGCGCGGTCGTCGGAGGCACGAGGCGGTCGAAGGGGCACGCGCACACCGTAGTCATCGCGGCGTGAACGGGCCAGCAGCTGGGAGAACGGTCGACCACAACCTCGTGGCGTGTCCACAGCCCCGCGAACGGAACCCCGCTCGGGTCCGGTCACGGCTGGGATGGCAGGCATGTCGACCCTGATCCGGGCCCGCGGCCCGCGCGAGCTGCTCGCCTACGTCCCCTTCCGCCTCGGCTACCGGCCGCACGAGAGCGTCGTGCTCGTGGGGCTGCGCGGCCCGCGCGGCCGCGTCGGCCTCGTCGCGCGCGTCGACATCGCCGACGTCGCGGACCTCGAGCACGGGCCGCAGGTCGCGCGCACGGTGCTCGCCCACCTGGCCGCCGACGGCGCGTCCCGGGCCGCCGTGGTCGTGTACACCGACGCGCCGATACGTACCGGCGGCCCGGAGGCCGCCCGGGAGCGGGCCGCCGTCGAGCACTGCCGAGAGACGGTCGAGGACACGTTCGGACCGACCGACGTGTGGGTCGTCACGACGACGGGCTGGGGTTGCCTCGACTGCGACGACCCGGTCTGCTGCCCACCGGGAGGGCGTCCTCCGAGCGAGCTCGAGTCGAGCGAGGTCGGCGCTCACATGGTGCTGGCCGGCGCGAGCGTCGCGGACTCCCGCGAGGACGCGTTCCGGATCGCGCCGGCGGCCCCGGACGCGCGCCGGAGCGCCGCACGGGCGTCGCGTCGCGCGCGGGCGGCGCGGTCGTCCGAGCAGTCGACGTCGGACGCGGTCGGCTGGAGACAGGAGGGCCTCGTCGCCTGGCGGCGTGCGGTGGCGCTCGCCGCGGGTGCACCGGCCGGGAGGTCCCCTGACCTGCCGCCCGCCCTGCTCGGCCGCGTCGAGGCGGCTCTCGAGGCCGTGCCCGTCCGGGACGCCGTGCTCCTGTCGTTCGTCCCGGGTGTCGGCGACCTGCCGGAGCGGACGGCACGTGGCGGGGGCGACGTCGACGCAGGGACGGGAGAGGCGATCGGGAGGATCGTCGACCCGGCCGTCGCGATCGTCCCCGACCCGGAGGAGACCGAGCCGGCGCGCGTCGTGCTCGAGGCCGTCGTCGCTCATGCCGCCCGACGGCGGGCGGCGCCGGCCCTGACGCTGCTCGCCCTCATCGCCTGGTGGCACGGCGACGGCGGCCGAGCGTCCGAGCGCCTGCGCGAGGCGCTCGCCCAGGACGGGTCGTACCGTCTCGCGCTCCTGCTCTCGAGCGCTCTCGACGCAGGTGTCCCGCCGGGCTGGGTCCGCGCTCGGGCGTGAGGGCGCCGGTCGTCCGGGCACGGCCCGCTTCGGGTACGGTCGGCACGGTGGCGCCGCCACCGCCCGTTCCGACGAGCCGCCCCGCGGAGGACACATGACCGTCGTCGTCGCCCACCTGAGCACACCCGAGGGCCGGGAGGCGCTCGACACCGCCGCGACGGAGGCGGTCCGCCGCGGGACCGGGCTCGTCGTCGTGATCGGTGAGTCCGCGGTGTCCCCGGAGGCCGACACGGTGCGCGGGGACGAGCTGCGCCGGGTCGAGGAGCGGCTCCAGGGCGCGGGCGCGACGCTGCACGTCGAGAACGGCACGGCCGATCTCGCGGAGGACCTCGTGGCGGTCGCGGAGCGGACGTCCGCCGACCTGATCGTCATCGGGCTGCGACGACGCAGCCCGGTGGGCAAGCTCATCCTGGGCTCGAACGCGCAGCGCATCCTCCTCGACGCCCCGTGCCCGGTGCTCGCGGTCAAGCCGGAGCGTGCCGCAGGCCGCTAGAGGACCGTCGCGGTCGGGAATCTTCGGCGTGCCGCGGTCGTTGAACCCCACATGGCCCCGGCGCGGAAGCGCCCTGCGACACAGCACTGAGCACGAGAAGCCGCCGACGACGAGCGCGTGCAGCCACGTGTCGCGACGCTCCGCGCGCGGATCGCCGGTACAATAGAGATGTCCACCCGAGCCCGACGACTCGCCGTGAGAGTCAGTGTGAGCCCGTGAGAGTTCCCGAGTCAGCACCCTGATCACGGTCCATGTCCCCCGCTCTGGTGGCCCTACCGCCCCCCAAGTGATGCCGAAAGGTCGGTTTGTGGCGCCCTCCACACAGATCCCCGCACTCCCGCGCGAGTTCGAGCACCCCGCACTGCAGGAGCTCCTGCGCCGTGGCAGTGCCAACGGTCGCGTCGACGCCGAGAGCTTTCGCACCGCGTGCGAGCAGGCGGCAGTCAACGACGCCAAGCGGCTGAAGGCGGTGTTCCGCGCGCTCGCCGGTGCAGGCGTCGAGGTCGAGATCCCCACCGCGACCGCGGTCGCGGCGGCGGCGAGCCCGCGCAGCACGACGACGGCACGCGCGAAGGCGGCCCCCAAGACGCCGTCGACGCGCACCACGAGCGCTGCCGCCGCGTCCGAGTCGGCGTCCGGCGAGCCGGACGCCGCGTCGGCCACCCCGACGCGTGCGACGAAGGCGGCCGCCACGAAGAGCGCCGGCGCCAGGACGACGCGCTCGCCGCGGTCCACCGCCACGAAGTCGGCTGCGGCCAAGGCGGGCGCCGCGAAGGGTGCGGACGACGTCGAGGACGTCGAGATCGACGTGACGGACGACGCCGGGGACGGCGACGCGGCGACGACCACCGGCGCGAAGTCGGGCTCCACCGAGGGTGCCGAGGAGGCGCGCGGCTTCGTCGTGTCCGACGCGGACGAGGACGACGCCCCGGTGCAGCAGGTCGTCACCGCGGGTGCGACCGCGGACCCGGTGAAGGACTACCTCAAGCAGATCGGCAAGGTCGCGCTGCTGAACGCGGAGCAGGAGGTCGAGCTCGCCAAGCGCATCGAGGCCGGCCTGTTCGCGGAGGAGAAGCTCGCTGCCGAGGGTGACGACGTCGAGCGCAAGCTCAAGCGTGAGCTGCAGTGGATCGCGCACGACGGCAAGCGGGCGAAGAACCACCTGCTCGAGGCGAACCTGCGCCTGGTCGTGTCGCTCGCCAAGCGGTACACGGGTCGCGGGATGCTGTTCCTGGACCTGATCCAGGAGGGCAACCTCGGTCTGATCCGTGCGGTCGAGAAGTTCGACTACACCAAGGGCTACAAGTTCTCGACGTACGCGACGTGGTGGATCCGTCAGGCGATCACCCGGGCGATGGCGGACCAGGCGCGCACCATCCGTATCCCGGTGCACATGGTCGAGGTCATCAACAAGCTCGCCCGCGTGCAGCGGCAGATGCTGCAGGACCTGGGTCGTGAGCCCACGCCCGAGGAGCTCGCCAAGGAGCTCGACATGACCCCCGAGAAGGTCGTCGAGGTCCAGAAGTACGGTCGCGAGCCCATCTCGCTGCACACGCCCCTCGGCGAGGACGGCGACTCCGAGTTCGGCGACCTCATCGAGGACTCCGAGGCCATCGTCCCGGCCGATGCCGTGAGCTTCACGCTCCTGCAGGAGCAGCTGCACCAGGTGCTCGACACGCTCTCCGAGCGCGAGGCCGGTGTCGTGTCGATGCGGTTCGGCCTGTCCGACGGGCAGCCCAAGACGCTCGACGAGATCGGCAAGGTCTACGGCGTGACGCGCGAGCGCATCCGTCAGATCGAGTCCAAGACCATGTCGAAGCTGCGTCACCCGTCGCGCTCGCAGGTCCTCCGGGACTACCTGGACTGACGCCAGGTCGTCCGTCCAGCACGACGCAGGCCCCGTTCGGCCCGACGGCCGGGCGGGGCGTTCGTCGTGTCCGGCTCTCTGGCGCGGAGCAGGGAGTAGCTGTCCACAGCACGGCCGAGCCGCTCCAGGTGTACGAGGCGCGCTCCCGCCTCGTGACCGACCCGCTGGGCTGAGCCAGGGGCCTGACGGTTCCGGACGTCGACCGCCCGCGAGCGTGGCCAAGCAACCGTCAGTCTTGACTAACCGTTAGTGACGACTTACCGTGAAAGTGGCGGCGTTCTCGCCGACCCGGCGAGACGTCCGACGGAGGGACCACCATGGGTACGTCGCTCGCGTTCTTCGAGATCATCAGTCCTGACGCCGCCCGCGCGCGCTTTCTCCACCCGGTCGACCACGGCACCATCGCCGTCCTGGCGGACCCCGGCGGGAACGCGGTAGGACTGTGGGCATGACCGCGTCGCGCGAGGACGACGTGCTGCGGGCGCTCGCCGAGCCCCGTCGGCGCGAGATCCTGCGCCTGGTCGCCTCCGACGAGCTGGCCGTGGGCGAGCTCGCGAGCAGCTTCGAGGTGACGCGCAGCGCCGTGAGCCAGCACCTGCGGGTGCTGGAGGACGCGGGTCTCGTGACGCACCGCAGCGTCGGGACGCGCAACCTCTACAGGGCCCGGTCGGAAGGTCTGGCCGGACTGCGGCAGTTCCTGGAAGACGCGTGGGCGGCGTCGCTCGACGTCGCCGCCCGGCTCGCCGAGCAGGAGGCGGGCCGCACGGTGAGGGGGGAGGGCGAGGATGAGCGAGCGACGGCCTGAGCCAGGGGCCGGCGTGCTGGAGTTCCGACGGCCGCCGGTGCGCCGGTCGGTCGTGGTGCACGCCGACCAGGGGCACACCTTCGAGGTGTTCGTGCGAGAGATCGGCACGTGGTGGCCGGTCACGCCGTTCTCCGCCGGCGGCGACGCCGTGCGGTCGGTCGCCGTGGAGGAGGGCGTCGGCGGCCGCGTCGTCGAGACCTGGCACGACGGCACCACGAGGTCGTGGGGCGAGCTCGTGGCCTGGGACCCGCCGCGTGGCTTCACCATTACGTGGCTGCTGACCCCGGTGACTACGGAGGTCGAGCTGGCGTTCGCGTCGCTCGCCCCGTCCCTGACGCGGGTCTCGGTCGAGCACCGCGGCTGGGAGGCCCTCGACGACGACCAGCTCCGAGCGGCGTGCGCCCTGCCCGAGCTCGGCGGCTACGCCGGGGGCGCTTTCGAGCGAGGGTGGGAGCACATCCTCGGTCGGCTCGTGTCCCATGTCGACGTCGGGGGAAGAACATGAGCACGTCGCGATGGGTCGTGTTCTACAACTCCGCACCCGAGGTCCTGGTGCGGTCGGCCCCGCACATGGAGGCGCACTCCGCCCACATCGACGAGGTCGTGGCGCGCGGCGAGCTCCTCGCGCTCGGGACGTTCGAGGACCCGCAGTCGAACGGTGCGATGAGCATCCTCACGTCGCGGGAGGCCGCCGAGGCCTACGCCGCGGCGGATCCCTTCGTGGTCCACGGGCTCGTCACCTACAGGATCCTCGAGTGGGTCGACCTGCTCGGTGACGGTGACGGGCCAGGCTGAGTGCCAGGCCTGGGCCGCGCACTCGGAGAGACGGACAGCACGAGGCCCGGGCCATGATCGGCCCGGGCCTCGTCGGTCTCGTCGCGAGGGGTCGCGCTCAGCGCATCGCGCCTGCGCCGTGCTCGGCGTGCAGGCGGTCCGTCTCGTCCTGGATCTGGGTCGCGACGCCCGAGTAGGCGTCCGCGTGGGCCCGTGCGTGGTGGCCGCAGAACAGCAGCTCGCCGCTCGGCAGGACCACGCGGACGTACGCCTGGGCCCCGCAGCGGTCGCAGCGGTCGGCTGCGGTCAGGGGTTCGGTGGTGGTCGTCGTAGCAGTCACACGACCATGTAACCATCTTCTGCCCACCCGACCGTGCCGAGGGTGCACGGGTTCGCTACCCGCGTAGCCCTCGCCGGACGGGAAGACGGCGGCTCGGCGGTCCGGCGGCATGGCAGCCACGGGCCGTGGGTGGCCTCGACTACGCTGTCCGCCGTGACGACCACCTCCGCTGAGTCCAGCTACACCGCTCGGCACCTGTCCGTGCTCGAGGGCCTCGAGGCCGTGCGCAAGCGGCCGGGCATGTACATCGGTTCGACCGATTCCCGCGGCCTCATGCACTGCCTGTGGGAGATCATCGACAACTCCGTCGACGAGGCGCTCGCGGGCAACTGCACGCAGATCCGCATCGTCCTGCACGCCGACACGTCGGTCACCGTGGAGGACGACGGGCGCGGCATCCCCGTCGACATCGAGCCCAAGACGGGGCTCTCGGGCGTCGAGGTCGTCTTCACCAAGCTCCACGCGGGCGGCAAGTTCGGCGGCGGCTCGTACACCGCGTCGGGCGGTCTGCACGGCGTCGGCGCGTCCGTCGTCAACGCCCTGTCGGCGCGCCTCGACGTCGAGGTCGACCGCGGCAGCAAGACGCACCGCATGACGTTCCACCGGGGCGAGCCGGGGACCTTCGCCGACCCGAAGGCGGGACCTACGCCGGACGCGCCGTTCGAGCCGTTCGTGGACAGGTCCGAGCTCGCCGTGGTCGGCAAGACCAAGCGGGGAGTCACCGGGACGCGCGTGCGCTACTGGGCGGACCGTCAGGTCTTCCCGAAGAGCGCCGTGTTCTCCTACGACGAGCTCGTCACGCGCGTGCGCCAGACGACGTTCCTCGTGCCGGGCCTCGAGGTGACGGTCCGCGACGAGCGCGGCCTGCCCGGCACGCCGGCGGAGAACGGTCCGCACGAGGAGACGTTCGTCCACCACGGCGGCTCGGTGGACTTCGTCGAGTTCCTCGCTCCCGACACGCCCGTCACCGCGACGTGGCACCTCACCGGCAGCGGCACGTTCACCGAGACCGTCCCGGTCCTCGACGACCGCGGCCACATGTCGCCGCAGGCGGTCACGCGCGAGTGCGAGGTCGACGTCGCGCTGCGCTGGGGCTCGGGCTACGAGACCGAGGTGCGCAGCTTCGTCAACATCATCGCCACACCCAAGGGCGGTTCCCACCTCGGCGGGTTCGAGGCCGGTCTGCTCAAGGTCCTGCGCAAGGCCGTCGAGACGAACGCGCGCCGCCTCAAGGTCTCGACGCGGGACGCGTCGGAGCGCATCGAAAAGGACGACGTCCTCGCAGGCCTCACCGCGGTCGTCACGGTGCGCCTCGCCGAGCCGCAGTTCGAGGGCCAGACGAAGGAGGTCCTCGGCACCGCGCCGGTGCGCGCGATCGTCACGCGCGTCGTCGAGAAGGAGCTGAACGCCCTGCTGACGTCGACCAAGCGCGACGAGAAGACCCAGGCCGCGCTGCTGCTCGACAAGGTCGTCGCGGAGATGCGCGCGCGCATCACCGCCCGCAAGCAGAAGGAGATCTCGCGGCGCAAGAACGCGCTCGAGACCTCGTCGCTGCCCGCGAAGCTCGTGGACTGCCGCAGCGACGACGTCGCGCGCAGCGAGCTGTTCATCGTCGAGGGCGACAGCGCGCTCGGCACGGCGCGACTCGCCCGTAGCTCGGACTTCCAAGCGCTCCTGCCGATCCGCGGCAAGATCCTCAACGTCCAGAAGGCGTCCGTGAGCGACATGCTCCGCAACGCCGAGTGCACCGCGATCATCCAGGTGATCGGCGCTGGCTCGGGTCGGTCGTTCGACCTCGAGGCAGCGCGCTACGGCAGGATCGTGCTCATGACCGACGCCGACGTCGACGGCGCGCACATCCGTACCCTGCTCCTCACGCTCTTCTACCGGTACATGAAGCCGATGGTCGAGGCGGGTCGCGTGTTCGCGGCGGTCCCGCCGCTGCACCGGATCGAGGTCATCGGGTCGGGCCGTCGCAAGAACGAGTACATCTACACCTACTCCGAGGCGGAGCTCACCGCGACCCTCAAGAAGCTCGACAAGGCCGGGCGCCGCTACAAGGACGACATCCAGCGCTACAAGGGCCTGGGGGAGATGGACGCCGACCAGCTCGCCGAGACGACGATGGACCCGCGGCACCGCACGCTGCGTCGCGTCACGGCCGAGCACGCGGAGGCCGCGGAGCGCGTGTTCGAGCTGCTCATGGGCAGCGACGTCGCACCGCGCAAGGACTTCATCGTCGCCGGCGCGGCGGAGCTCGACCGGGCGCGCATCGACGTCTGACGCCGTCGGCGCCGCGGACCGCGTCCGCCGCGCACGGACCGCACGCGTCCGCCTGTCGGGCGGGAGAACGGGACGACGTCGGCTCTGAGTAGGCTGTGCGGGTGACCCTCCGGACCCTTCGCGAGACGCCCGCGCGCTCGCTGACCGCCCTCACGTCCCTCCTGCTCGCTGCGGGCCTCCTCGCGGGGTGCTCGTCGGCCGCCGACTCGGGCGACGCAGCCGAGACCACCACGCCGACCGCGACCGAGAGCAGCGCGACCGATGAGTCGAGCGCCCCGGCCGACGACTCCTCCGAGGAGGCGCCGGAGTTCTCGTACGAGGGCGAGGAGGGGAGCATGGCACTCGACCTGCTGCTCGAGGCGGACCCGACGGCAGAGGTGACCGGCGAGGGCGAGAACGCGTACATCACCGCCATCGACGGCATCACGGCCGACCCGGAGAGCGAGTTCTGGGCGCTGTACGTCAACGGTGAGATGGCTGCCGTAGGGGCAGGCATGCTCGAGACGAAGGACGGGGACGAGATCACGTGGAAGCTCGAGACGTTCACCTCGTGACGCACCTCCTGACGCGCTGGTGGCGCCCGGCGCTCGTCGTCGCGCTCGCGGCGCTCGCCGTCGTGTGGCGCCTCGTGCGGGCCGACCTCGGCGCGCCGGCCAACCTCGAGCTGGTCACCGCGGCCACGTTCGCCGCGACGATCCTCCTGCGCTCGCGCTGGGCCTTCGTCGTGCCGCTGGCCGTGACGGTCGTGTCCGACGTCGTGCTCGGCAACACCTCCATCGCGCTGTTCACGTGGAGCGCATGGCTCGTCGTGGGGCTCGGCTCCCTGCTCGCGCGGAACACGTCCGGGTGGCGACGTGTCGGTGCAGGCGCGGCGTTCGGCGTGGCCGGGTCGTTGTGGTTCTTCCTCTGGACGAACTTCGGCGTGTGGCTCCAGGGCCGCGGCACGTGGTACGCACCGGGGGTCGACGGCCTCGTGGCGAGCTATGTCGCCGGTCTGCCATTCCTGCGCACGATGCTCGTCGGCAACCTCGTGCTCGTCCCGCTCGTCGCGGCGGGCACGCTGCTCGTCGACCGGTTGGAGACGTCGCGCGGCCTGGCCGCCGTCGCGGCTCGGCCAGCCTGACCTGCCTACCGGCGAGGCTCCTGTCGTCTGGCCCACGTAGGGTCGACGGCATGCAGATCTCGGCGGAGCGCGGCGACATCACGCGCGTGGCGACGGACGTCGTCGTCAACGCGGCGAACTCGAGCCTGCTGGGCGGGGGAGGGGTCGACGGCGCGATCCACGCCGCCGCGGGGCCGCGCCTGCTCGAGGCGTGCCGTCGTCTGCGGGCGACCACGCACCGCGACGGTCTGGACGTCGGCGACGCCGTCGCCACCGACGCGTTCGACCTGCCCGCGCGATGGGTCGTCCATACCGTCGGGCCGAACCGGCACCGCGGGCAGACCGACCCTGCGCTGCTCGCGTCGTGCTTCACGCGGTCGCTCGACGTCGCCGCGGAGCGCGGCGCGCGATCGGTCGCGTTCCCTGCGGTGAGCGCCGGGGTCTACGGGTGGAACCCGGACGTCGTCGCGACCGTCGCCGTCGACGCGGTGCGCGGTTGGCGCCCCGACGATCGGGGCAGCGTGCAGGAGGTCCGGTTCGTGCTGTTCAGCGACACGCTCCTCGACGCGTTCCAGGCGGCACTCTCTGTCCGGTGAGGCAGCGCGTCACCCGAGCTGCTCGGCGAGCGCGACGATGATGCCGCTCGGGCCGCGCAGGTAGCAGAGCCGGTACGCGTCCCCGTACCGGACGATCTCGCCGAGAAGCGCCGCGCCGTGGCCGCGGAGGCGTTCCACCGTGTCGTCGATGTCGTCGACGGCGAACATCACGCGGTGCAGGCCGAGCGTGTTCGGGGGCGCGTCGCGCAGACCCACGTCGACGAGCGCGGGGGAGTGGTACGTCGTGAGCTCGAGCCGTCCCGCGCCGTCGGGCACGCGCATCATCGCGATCTCGGACCGCATCCCGTCGAGCCCGACGACGCGCTCCGCCCACCGCCCCTCGATCGGCGTCCTGCCCTCGAGCTCCATCCCGAGCTCGGTGAAGAACGCGACGGCCGCGTCGAGGTCGTCGACCACGACGGCGACGTTGTCCAACCTCTGGATCGCCATCCATCGAGCGTAGGTCCCGGACGCCGCCGTGGCGAGCGGCCGGAGGGCGCCGATGCACGGCGTCTTGTCCCGAGGGAGGACTGCGCAGTCCTCGGGAGGGTCGCGCAGTCCTCCGGGATGCGAGACTGGTCGCGAGGGCGGCTGCGAGCGGCGAGATGTCGGCGCGCTCTGACGTCAGCCCCCACGCACGAGCACGGAGGAACACCGATGGCACACCCGCGGCTCTTCAGGATGAGCTTTGCCAGCATCTACCCGCTCTACGTGACCAAGGTCGAGCGCAAGGGGCGCTCGACGGAGGATCTGGACCAGGTGATCACCTGGCTCACGGGCTACGACGAGGCGGGACTCGAGAAGGCGATCGCCGCCGAGGTCGACCTCGAGACGTTCTTCGACCAGGCGCCCGCGATGAACCCGAACGCGTCCCTCATCACGGGCGTGATCTGCGGCTACCGCGTCGAGGACATCGAGGACCCGCTCATGCAGAAGATCCGCTGGATGGACAAGCTCGTCGACGAGGTCGCACGCGGCAAGAAGATGACGTCCATCCTCAGGGGCGAGCCGGCCCCGGCTCGGTAGCCGAGGACGTTCCGGCCACGTCCGGCGAGTCCCGACGCAGTGGCCTCGGACGTCGCCGGCTCACACACCCCGGCCCGGCTCGCTCATGTCGCCCGTCCCCGGCGTTCCCTCGGCGAGGCCGTAGCGCAGCAGCACGGTGCCGGTGGGGCTCGGTGCGGGGGGCTCGAGGAGTGTGAGGTTGGTGGGGACCGCTCCGCCGTCGAACACGGTTTTTCCCGTGCCGAGGACGATCGGGTGCACCCACAGGTCGAGGCGGTCGAACAGCTTCTCGCGCAGGAGCGTCTGCACGAGGTCCAGGCTGCCGACGACCTTGACGTGCTCGTGCCGGTCGCGCACCTCCCGGACTGCGCCGGGTAGGTCCGGGCCGAGGAGTGTCGAGCCGGCCCACGGCAGGTCAGGCGTACCGCGGGAGGCGACGTACTTGGGGATGCGGTTGAAGAGGGTCGCGAAGCCGCTGTCGGGGCCGTCCTCCTGGTGCGGCCAGAACGACGCGAAGATGTCGTACGTGCGCCGTCCCAGGAGAAGCGCGTCGGTGCCCTCGTACGCGGCGTCGATCTGCGCACCGGCGACGTCGTCGAGCAGCGGTGCCTGCCAGCCGCCGAACGGGAACCCGTTCTCGGGGTCCTCCTCCGGCCCGCCGGGCGCCTGCCCGACGAGGTCGAGGGTCGTGAACAGCTCGATCTCGATGAGTCCCATGGTCGTCTCCAGGTCGCTCGCCGTCTCGGTCTCCGGGGTAGACCGTGCGGCGCCGGGGAAGTCATCGATCACGGAGGAGCGCACCATGCCCCTCTGCGACGAGGACGATCTCGCGAGCCGCCGTGCCGACGTGGCGCATCCCACAGCGCCCGGTTGGAACGGCGGGCATCCGCCGAGCGTCCTACGCTCGGGGACGCGGGAGTGGACGGCACCAGCCGTCGGCCCCCGTCCGGCGCGGTCGCGCTGCCGCACCGGCGGTCAGGCGCCCCCCGGTCGTCTCGTCGCTGAGCCGGGCGCTCGTGCGTCCGGCCGTCTGGAGCTCGTGTGTCAGGTAACGCCACCGCCAGGTTCACCAACGTCGCGCTGCTGTCCGTCACCAGCCGGCTTCCCGCCGGCGTGCGGACGTCTGCCGAGGTGCAGGAGCGTCTCGCCCCCGCGCTGCGGCGGCTGCGTCTCCCGTCCACGCTGCTGCAGCGCGTGGCGGGCGTGCGCGAGCGGCGCACCTGGACCGCCCACGAGGACGTCGACGACGCGACGGTTGCCGCGGGGCAGGAGGCGCTCCGCGCCGCCGGGGTGGACCCGAGCGACGTCGGGCTCCTGATCAACACGTCGGTCACGCGCAAGCACCTCGAGCCGTCGGTCGCGGTGCGGCTGCACCACGGGCTCGACCTGCCGTCGTCCGCCACCAACTTCGACGTCGCCAACGCGTGCCTCGGCTTCATCAACGGCATGAGCCTCGCCGCGGGCATGATCGAGTCCGGTCAGATCCGCTACGCGGTCGTCGTGGACGGCGAGGACGCCGACGTCATCCACGACCGCACGATCGAGCGGCTCCTGCGCGAAGACCGCGACCGCGACAGCTTCATGCAGGAGTTCGCCTCGCTCACGCTCGGCTCCGGCTCGGCCGCCGCCGTGCTGGGCCGCGCGGACGAGCACCCGCACGCCCACCGCGTGCTCGGCGGCGTCACGCGCGCAGCCACCCGGTTCCACGACCTGTGCGTGGGCAGCACCGACGGCATGTTCACCGATGCCAAGGCGCTGCTCGCGGGCGGCCTCGAGCTCGTCGTGGACGCCTGGAAGGACGCCGTCGCCGACTGGGACTGGTCCTCCATGGACCGGTACATCACGCACCAGGTCTCGCGCGTGCACACCGACGCGATCGTCGAGGCGGTGGGGCTGGACCGCTCCCGCGTGCCCACCACCTACGAGCGGCTCGGCAACGTGGGGCCGGCGTCCGTGCCGATCACGCTCGCCGAGGAGCAGAGCACGCTCAGCACCGGCGACCGCGTGCTGCTCATGGGCGTGGGCTCCGGCATCAACACGGCGATGCTGGAGCTGGCCTGGTGACCGGGCCCGCCTCCACGCCCACGACCGACCGCCTCCTCCGCCCCGCTCGCACCGTCCCGCCCGGGCTGCCCGGCCTGGACCCGCGGTACAGCCACGTGCTGCGCGACGCCCGGGGCGCGACCTGGCACTACCTCGACACGGGCCCCGAGCTCGAGCGGCGCGGTCTCGCGCCCGTCGGCACCGTGCTCGCCGTGCACGGCAACCCCACGTGGTCCTACCTGTGGCGGCGGCTCGTGACCGACTCCGTCGCCGCCGCCCGGGGCGGCGGTGCAGCGTGGCGCGTCGTCGCCGTCGACCAGCTCGAGATGGGGTTCTCCGCCCGCACCGGCGAGCACCGCCCGCTCGCCCGCCGCGTCGCCGACCTGGGCGCCTTCACGGACGCCCTCGGCCTCGCCGGGCCCGTCGTCACCCTCGGCCACGACTGGGGCGGAGTCGTCTCCCTCGGCTGGGCCGTCGACCACCCCGACCTCCTCGCCGGCGTCGCGCTGCTCAACACGGCCGTGCACCAGCCCGACGACGCCGCGCTGCCAGCGCCGCTGCGCCTCGCGCTCGCCGGGCCCGTGCACCGGCTCGGCACCCGCACGACGCCCGCCTTCCTCGACACGACGCTCGCCCTGGCGCGCCCGCGCCTGCCTGCCGACGTCGCGGGCGCCTACCGGCTGCCCTACCGCGCCGCGCACGACCGCGACGGGATCGAGGGTTTCGTCGGCGACATCCCCGTAGACGCCACGCACCCCAGCGCGCCCGAGCTCGACCGCATCGCCGCCGGCGTCGCGCGGCTCCGCGTACCCGCCGTGCTGCTGTGGGGACCGCACGACCCGGTGTTCACCGACCGCTACCTCGACGACCTCGTGCGCCGGCTGCCGCACGCGCACGTGCACCGGTTCGCGGACGCAGGCCATCTCGTCGCCGAGGACGCGGACTGGACGCCTGCTGTTCTCGGGTGGCTCGGGGGCGAGGTGCCGTCCAAGGCCGGTGCCGAGACCACCGGTGCTGACGGGGGTGCCGCCCCGCCGTTCGTGCCGCTGTGGGCGGGGCTCGACGCGCGGGCGGGGGACGACGCGCCCGCGGTGCTCGACATGGCGGCGAGCGATGCCGACGGTTCTGCCCGGGCCGTGAGCTGGCGGTCGCTGCACCGGCAGGTGCGGCGGGTGGCCGCGGGGCTGCACGCGATCGGCGTGCGCCGGGGCGACCGCGTGTCGCTGCTGGTGGAACCGGGGCCCACGCTGACCGCGCTGGTGTACGCGTGCCTGCGCATCGGGGCCGTCGTGGTGGTCGCCGACGCCGGGCTGGGCGTCCGCGGGCTCACGCGCGCCCAGCGCGGGGCGTGGCCGCGGTTCGTCGTCGCGCAGACCAAGGGCCTGGCCGCGGCGCGCGCGCTCGGCTGGCCCGGCGTGCGGATCTCGGCGGACCCGCTCGCGCCCGCGGTCCGGCGGGCGCTGGGCGTGGCGCACGAGCTCGTCGACGTCGCGCGCGCCGGGGAGGGCGGCGCGCTGCCGTCCGAGCCCGGCCCCGACGACGAGGCCGCCGTGCTGTTCACGTCCGGGTCCACGGGCCCGGCCAAGGGCGTCGTGTACTCGCACGCCCGCCTCTCCGCGCTGCGGGACACGCTCGCCGAGCACTTCGACGTCGGCCCCGACACCGGGCTCGTCACGGGCTTCGCCCCGTTCGCGCTGCTCGGGCCCGCGCTCGGCACCCGGTCGGTGACGCCGCGCATGGACGTCTCCTCGCCGCGCACGCTCACCGCCCGGGCCGTCGCCGACGCCGTGCGCGCGTCGGACGCGCGCATCGTGTTCCTCTCGCCCGCCGCGATCCTCAACGTGGTTGCGACCGCCGACGCGCTCGACACCGCCGACCGCTCCGCCCTTGTGCGCGTGCGCACGTTCCTCTCCACGGGCGCGCCGATCTCGGCCGAGCTGCTCTGCTCGGCCGCCGAGCTCATGCCCGCTGCCACGGCGCACACCCCCTACGGGATGACGGAGTGCCTGCTGGTCACGGACGTCACGCTCGACGGCATCCGTGACGCCGCCGCGGCCCCCGACGCGGGTGTGTGCGTCGGCCTCCCCGTGCCCGGGGCGGAGGTGCTCGTCAGCGCGCTCGACGACGACGGCGCCGCGACCGGCGCGCCGTCGGCGGCGCCCGGCGTGCTCGGCGAGGTCCTCGTGCGGGCCGGGCACCTCAAGGAGCGCTACGACCGGCTGTGGCTCACCGACCTGGCCGCCGAGCACGACACCCCGCCCGGGCGCTGGCACCGCACCGGCGACGTCGGGCACCTCGACGCGCAGGGCCGGCTGTGGATCGAGGGGCGGCTCGGGCACGTGCTCCGCACCGCCGACGGCCCGCTGGCCCCCGTGGGGCCGGAGCAGCACGTCGAGCGGGTGGCGCAGGTGCGGCGGGCCGCCGTCGTCGGCGTCGGGCCCGCGGGCGTGCAGCAGGCGGTGGCGGTGGTGGAGACCGTGCCCGACGCCCGCCGCCCCGGGCTGGCGCCCGAGGCGCTGACCGCCGCCGTGCGCGCCGCGTCGCCCGTGCCGCTCGCGGCCGTGCTCGTGGTGCCGCGCATGCCCACGGACGTGCGGCACAACTCCAAGATCGATCGGGCGCGCCTCGCCGCCTGGGCGGACGGCGTCCTCGCCGGCGGGCGGGTGGGGTCGCCGTGACCGTGCTCGTGACAGGGGCGTCGGGGCTGCTCGGAGGCGCCGTCGCCCGCGTGCTCGTGGCACGCGGCGAGGAGGTCCGCACGCTCCAGCGGCGCTCCTCCAGTGTGCCGGGCGTCCAGGACGTCCAGGGGTCTGTGACCGACCCGGCAGCCGTCACGCGCGCCGTCGAGGACGTCGACGCGGTCGTGCACCTCGCGGCCAAGGTGTCGCTCGCGGGCGAGCCCGCGGAGTTCCACGCCGTGAACGTCGAGGGCACCCGGGCGCTCCTCGACGCGGCCGAGCGCGCCGGGGTAGAGCGGTTCGTGCAGGTGTCCTCGCCGTCCGTGGCGCACCTGGGCTCGTCCCTGGTCGGGGCGGGCACGACGCCCGCCGACCCGCGGCACGCGCGCGGCGACTACGCGCGCACCAAGGCGGCGGCCGAGCTGCTCGCCCTGGGCCGCGACCGCCGTCGGCGGCCGGACGGGTCGGGCGAGACCGGGCCGAGCGTCGTCGCCGTGCGCCCCCACATCGTGTGGGGGCCGGGCGACACCCAGCTGGTGGAGCGGGTGCTCGAGCGGGCGGCGGGCGGGCGCCTGCCCCTGCTGGGGCACGGCGCGGCGCTCATCGACACGCTCTACGTGGACAACGCCGCGGACGGCATCCTCGCCGCGCTCGACCGCGTCCACGACGTGCACGGTCGTGCGTACGTGCTGACCAACGGCGAGCCGCGCACCGTCGCCGACCTGCTCGCGGGCATCTGCCGGGCGGGCGGCGTCGAGCCACCGCGGTGGCGCGTGCCGGCCGGGGTCGCACGGGCCGCGGGCAGCCTGGTCGAGGCCGTCTGGCGCGTGCGCCCGGGCGCCGACGAGCCGCCGATGACGCGCTTCCTCGCCGAGCAGCTGTCGACCGCGCACTGGTTCGACCAGCGGGCCACGCGCCGCGACCTGCGCTGGCGCCCTGCCGTGAGCGTCGACGAAGGGCTGCGGCGCCTGGCCGCGCACTACGGCGGCACGGCCGTCTGACGCCGGTCCGTGGTGCCCGTCTGTGCCCCACGACGACGCTGCACCTTCACGAGTGCCTGTGCCGGTGCCGACTACGGTCGATACGGGCGCGCGTTTGCGTACGCGGTGTTCGGATCCGGCGTGTCGATCCAGGTAGGAGGCGGCTTGGAAGACGGTCGTGCCGACCGTGTCCGAGATGCTGACGGAGTCGACCATCGGGATGATGAAGAAGCCCGCCCCGCGTCAGCGGGCGACGCTCAGGTGAGCGGTTAACCGAGGCGTTATCGGCGCGCTTGACCGCTTGTCCACCCCGTGCCGCTCGGGAGGGCGCCGCGAACGAAGCCAAGGACCAGTTGCGACGAGAGCATCGACCTGAGGAGACCGCGTATGGCGCTATACGACATCACTAAGCTCTCGACCAAAATCCCCGTCACGAAAGACTCTTTGGTCATATTGCCGAGAACGAGCTTCGCCCAGGAAGGGCTTCTCGAGCGCGCTCATCTGCAGGCCGCGCTCCGCGACCACATCGAACTGGTCGACCGCAACCTGCTTGTCGTGGCCGAAGAGTTCGGGGACTTCGAAGGCGCCCACCGCAGGATCGATCTTCTGTGCCTGAGTCGTGAGGGCCGCCTCGTCGTGCTCGAGCTCAAGCGCACGGTTGATGGCGGCCACATGGAGCTCCAGGCGATCCGATATGCGGCCATGGTCTCGACCATGACGTTCCAACTTCTCGTCAGCGCCTTCGCCAGGTATCGAAGGGAGCGAGGTGTCACCGACGAGAGTGAACCGGATGCACGCTCCGAATTACTTGCGTGGCTGGACTGGGACGAGGAGGAGGAGCCGGTGCTTTCGCGCGAGGTCGGGATCGTGCTGGTCTCGGAGGACTTCAGTCCGGAGATCACCACCACGGTTCTGTGGCTGAACGAGTTTCACGACTTCGACATCCGCTGTGTACGTCTTACTCCCTACCGGCACGAGAGCACTCTCTTGCTCGACGTTCAGCAGGTGGTTCCACTTCCCGAGGCCGCCGACTACATCGTGCGTGTTCGCCAGAGGGAGCAAGCCGTGGTGCGTCAGACGCAGGGGACTGCCAACCAGGACAGGACAAAGTTCATCGTGGTAACGCCTGGCGAAACGTCGGGACCGCTGCCGAAGCGGGCAGCGGTCTTGTGCCTCGTTCAAGGCCTGGTGGCAAGTGGCGTTCCAGTCACGGCGATCAAGGACGCACTCGATTCGGTACCTGGGGCCACTGGAAAGCTGATCGTCGTCGATGGACTATTCTCCGACACCGATGAGCTCTGGGACGCCGTCGTTCAGCAGCTCCAGAGGTCGCCCGCGAATAGGAAGCGTTGGCACTTGGACGATCCGATCCACGAGGCAGGACGGACTTGGATCCTCAACAACAACTGGGGCATCCAGACACGTGATGTCTTCATTCGCCTCATCGACATGGCACCGGTCCCGGGATTCGCAGTGGATGAAGCGGGACCAATTGACCCAGCCGACGGCAGTACAGGCAGCAATCTCACCGATCGAATACGTCGTTGACCCGCTCCTGCGGAGGCGGTGAGGGAAGCTTGCGACCGCAGATCCCGACCCGACGACGCCGTGACTGAAACCGCGCACGTGATCGGCGGACCACCACGCAGGTGCCGACCGACCCAGAGCCGTGTTGCCCGACAGGAAGCAGCCCGGCGAACCTCAGACGCTGAAGTACTTGGCCTCGGGGTGATGGAACACGAAACAATCTGTCGACTGCTCGGGGTGGAGCTGGAGCTCCGCCGACAGCTCGACGCCGACGCGCTCCGGACGGAGCAGCTCGACGACCTTGGTCCGGTCCTCCATGTCCGGGCACGCGGGGTACCCGAGCGAGAAGCGCGCGCCGCGGTACTCGAGCTTGAACATGTCCTCGACCGCGCTCGGGTCCTCGTCGGCGAAGCCCAGCTCCGACCGCACCCGCGCGTGCCACATCTCGGCGAGCGCCTCGGTGAGCTGCACCGACAACCCGTGCAGCTCCATGTACTCGCGGTAGTGGTTGCCGGCGAACAGCTTCGCGGTGTGCTCGTCGACGCTCGCGCCCATCGTCACGAGCTGCACGGGCAGCACGTCGTACCGGCCCGTCTCCTCGACCCACGACCGCGGCTTGACGAAGTCGGCGAGGCACAGGTGCCGGTCGCGGCGCTGCCGCGGGAACGTGAAGCGCAGGCGCTCGGTCCCGGGCTCGCCGCCAGACCCGCCGTCGGGCGCGCCGATCCCCGCGAGCCCGGCGCCGTGGTGCGCGACCACGATGTCGTCGCCCTCCGACCACACGGGGAAGTACCCGTAGACGACCGACGGGTCGACCATGCCCTCGGTGCGGATGCGGTCGAGCCACTCGTTGAGTCGCGGCCGGCCCTCGGTCTCGACCAGCTCCTCGTACGACGCCCCGTCGTCGCCACGACCGGGCTTGAGACCCCACTGCCCCATGAACGTCGCGCGCTCGTCGAGGAACGCCGCGTAGTCGGCGAGCCGCACGCCCTTCACGAGCCGCGTCCCCCAGAACGGAGGATCGGGCACGGGGTTGTCCGCCGCGACGTCGGAGCGTGCGGGCAGGTCCTCCGGCGCGGTCTCGGTCACGGTGACCACAGCGTGCCGGCGCTTCTTCAGCGCGGGCAGTCCGACGGCGTCGGGCGACGCGCCCCGCGCGACGCGCACGAGCGGCTCCATGAGCCGCAGGCCCTCGAACGCGTCGCGCGCGTACCGCACCACTCCCGGGAACTGGCCGGCGAGGTCGTCCTCGACGTAGGTCCGCGTGAGCGCCGCGCCGCCGAGCAGCACCGGCCAACGGCCGGCCAGCCCGCGGGAGGTCAGCTCCGCGAGGTTCTCCTTCATCACCACGGTGGACTTCACGAGCAGCCCCGACATCCCGATCACGTCGGCGTCGTGCTGCTCGGCGGCCTCGATCATCGCCGAGATCGGCTGCTTGATGCCGATGTTGACGACCGTGTAGCCGTTGTTCGTGAGGATGATGTCGACGAGGTTCTTGCCGATGTCGTGCACGTCGCCGCGCACGGTCGCGAGCACGATCGTGCCCTTGCTCCCCGTGTCGCCCTCGACGCGCTCCATGTGCGGCTCGAGGTGCGCGACGGCCGTCTTCATCACCTCGGCCGACTGCAGCACGAACGGGAGCTGCATCTCGCCGCGCCCGAAGAGGTCGCCGACGACCTTCATGCCCTCGAGCAGGTGGTCGTTGACGATGTCGAGCGCCTTCATGCCGTCGGCGAGGGCGGTGTCGAGGTCGTCCTCGAGGCCCTTGCGCGCGCCGTCGACGATGCGCCGCTCGAGGCGCTCGCCCACGGGCAGCGCGGCCATCTCGGCGGCGCGCTGGTCCTTGAGCGCCGCCGAGTCCACGCCCTCGAAGAGGTCGAGCAGCACGGCCAGCGGGTCGTGCACGAGGTTGCCCTCGTCGTCGTACCGGCGCCGGTCCCACACGAGGTCGAGCGCGGCCTCGCGCTGCTCGTCGGGGATCTGCGCGAGCGGCAGGATCTTCGCCGCGTGCACGATCGCGGAGTCCAGGCCCGCCTCGACGGCCTCGTGGAGGAACACCGAGTTGAGCACGGTGCGCGCGGCCGGGTTGAGCCCGAACGACACGTTCGACACCCCGAGCGTCGTGTGAATGCCGGGGAAGCGGCGCGTGATCTCGCGGATCGCCTCGATCGTCTCGATCGCGTCGCGGCGCGTCTCCTCCTGACCCGTCGCGATGGGGAACGTCAGGGCGTCGACGATGATGTCGTCGACCCGCATGCCCCAGTCCCGCGTCAGCGTCTCCACGAGGCGCGTCGCGATGGCGACCTTCGTCTCAGTCGTGCGCGCCTGCCCCTCCTCGTCGATCGTCAGGGCGACCACGGCCGCCCCGTGCTCCACGACGTGCGGCATGACCCGGGCGAACCGCGACGTCGGGCCGTCGCCGTCCTCGAAGTTCACCGAGTTCACGACGGCACGCCCACCGACGAGCTCCAGCCCCGCGGCGATGACCTCCGGCTCGGTCGAGTCGACGACGAGAGGCAGGGTCGACGCGCTCGCGAGGCGCGAGACGACCTCGCGCACGTCCGCGACGCCGTCGCGGCCCACGTAGTCGATGCACACGTCGAGCAGGTGGGCGCCGTCGCGCGTCTGGGCGCGCGCGATCTCGACGCACTCCTCCCAGTTCTCCGCGAGCATCGCCTCGCGGAACGCCTTGGAGCCGTTCGCGTTCGTCCGCTCGCCGATCGCGAGGACCGACGCGTCCTGGTGCAGGTCCGTGTGCGAGTACAGGCTCGCGACGCCGTTCTCACGCTGCGGGTGCCGCTCGGCCACCGGGCGTCCGCGCACCGCCTCGACGACGCGACGCAGGTGCTCCGGCGTCGTCCCGCAGCAGCCGCCGACGAGCCCGAGCCCGAACTCCTGCACGAACTGCGTGTGCGCGGCGGCGAGCTCCTCGGGCGAGAGCGGGTACGACGCGCCGTCGGGCCCGAGCACCGGCAGGCCCGCGTTGGGCATGCACGTCACAGGGATCTCCGCATGGCGCGACAGGTGCCGCAGGTGCTCGCTCATCTCGGCGGGACCGGTCGCGCAGTTGAGCCCGATCGCGTCGACCTTCAGCGCCTGCAGCGTCGTGAGCGCCGCGCCGATCTCCGAGCCCATGAGCATCGTGCCCGTGGTCTCGACCGTCACCTGGGCGATCACCGGGACCGAGCGCCCCACCTCGCGCATCGCGGCCCGGGACCCGTTCACCGCGGCCTTCGTCTGCAGCAGGTCCTGGCTCGTCTCGACCAGGATGGCATCCGCGCCACCCTCCAGCAGACCGGCGGCCTGCTCGGCGAACGTGTCGCGCAGGTGGGCGTACGTCGTGTGCCCGAGGCTCGGCAGCTTCGTCCCCGGCCCCATCGAGCCGAGCACCCAGCGTGGCTGCTCCTCGGTGGCGAAGGCGTCCGCGCGTTCGCGCGCGATCCGTGCGCCGGCGGCCGCGAGCTCGCGGATGCGGTCGTCGATGTCGTAGTCCGACAGGTTGGACCAGTTCGCGCCGAACGTGTTCGTCTCGATCGCGTCCACGCCGACCTCGAGGTACGCGTCGTGCACGGAGCCGATGATGTCCGGCCGCGACACGTTGAGGATCTCGTTGCAGCCCTCGAGACCTTCGTAGTCCTCGAGGCTCGGGTCCTGCGCCTGGATCATCGTGCCCATCGCGCCGTCGGCGACGACGACGCGCGTGCGCAACGCCTCCGCGAAGGCCCGGGAGCGGGCGTCGGCGATCTCCTGGGCGACAGCATTTGGCATAGGGGCAGCCTAGACGTCGGCCACGACCGCGAGGACGGCCGTCTCACCGCCCTGCGC
>NZ_JBZGBZ010000003.1:0-490814 GCF_059159985.1 Cellulosimicrobium sp. BMG9.23 | reverse complement strand
CCCCTCCCCCCCCTCCCCCCCCCCCCCCCCCCACGACCACCTGGTTGATGCTCGTCCGGGCTCAGAGCGCGTCGAGCAGCCCGCGCAGCCGGTCGATCTCGCCGCCCTGACCCGCCGCGGTGTCGGCGGCGATCTCGAGCGCGTACGTGTCCTGCCCGTCGACGAGCACGACGTCGACCATGTCGAGCGCGCCCTGGTGGTGCTGGATCATGCCCTCGAGGAACAGCCGGTCGAACTCCGCCCCGGTCGCGGCCTCGAGCGCCTCCAGCTGCTCCTCGCTGAGCATCCCCGCCATCGCGTCGTGGTCGTGCTCGTGCCCGGTGTCGGGGACCCGCGGCCCGGTGCCGTCGAGCGACTCGGCCTCGACGGGGACGGGCAGCTCGCGCTCCTGGAGCCACGCCGCGAGCGCGTGGATCTCGGGCCCCTGCGCGGCGGTGACGCGCTCGGCGAAGGCGACGACGTCGGGAGCCTGCGCCCGCTCGGGCGCGAGTGCCGCCATGTCGAGCGCCTGCAGGTGGTGCCCGATCATGCTCGTCACGAAGGTGACGTCCGCCTGGTTCCACTCCCCCGTCGACGAGGGACCGTCGAAGTCCTCGGGCGCCGTCGTGGTCGCGTCGTCGCCGGGCCGGTCGGGCTGCACGACGACGCTCGACGGCGTCGCCGACACGTCGTCGTCGCCGGTGCAGGCCGAGGTGGAGAGCAGCAGCGGGAAAACGACGGCGCAGGTCAGAGCCTTCGCGCGGCTACGCCGCCGCACGTTTCGGCCAGGAAAATTCTGCACGCTGCTCGTTCCCTCCGTGTAAAACCTCGCCAGAAGTTGTCCGGATCGGGTAGCCGCCCGGGCATTTGCCGGACAGAATTCGCAGAACCCTACCAAGGAGGTGTTTCCCCCGTGCATCAACCGACGCACAGGCAACGACGCCGGGGCATCGTCGCCTCAGCACTCGCCGCAGGACTCGCCGTCTCCTCCCTCGCGGTCGCCGCACCCGCCCTCGCCGAGCCGTCCGACGGCTCGCCCGAGGCCGTCGCGGAGCTCGTCGAGCAGTCCACCGCCGCGCTGCCCGCGCAGCGCCTCGCCCCTCTCGCCCAGGCCGCAGACGTCCTGGCCCCGGGAGAGGTCGCCGGCAGCCCCAACCTGACCCACGTCGCGAACATCCCCAAGAACGGCGCGTTCGCCCCGGAGGGCCAGTACAGCTCCGACCTCGCGTTCCAAGGACGGTACGCGTTCGCCGGCAACTACGGCGGGTTCACGGTCTACGACATCGCGGACCCGACCGCACCGGAGCAGGTCGCCCAGGTGGTGTGCCCCGGCTCCCAGAACGACATCTCCGTCCACGGCGACCTCCTCGTGCTCAGCACCGACTCGTCGCGCAGCAACGACTCGTGCGAGAACGTCGCCCAGAGCGCCACGGTCAAGGAGTCGTGGGAGGGCATCAAGGTCTTCGACATCTCCGAGCCGACGTCGCCGCAGTACGTCGCGTCGGTCGAGACGCAGTGCGGGTCCCACACGCACTCGCTCGCGCCCTCCAAGGACGGGGAGGAGCTGTTCGTCTACGTCTCGTCGTACAGCCCCAGCGCGTCGTTCCCCGACTGCCAGCCGCCGCTCGACCTCATCTCGGTCGTGCAGGTCCCGCTCGACGACCCGGCCTCGGCCGCGCTCGTCTCGACGCCCGTCCTCTTCCCGGACGGCGGCAACCCGAGCGGCAACTACTCGCGCGAGACCTCGGGCTGCCACGACATCACGACGTACCCGTCGAAGGACATCGCGGCAGGCGCCTGCATGGGCGACGGCGTGCTGATGGACATCTCCGACCGCGCGAACCCCGTGGTCACCGAGGTCGTCCGTGACACGGAGAACTTCGCGTTCTGGCACTCGGCGACGTTCAACAACGAGGGCACGAAGGTCGTCTTCACCGACGAGCTCGGCGGCGGCGGCGCACCCACGTGCGACGCGGCGACCGGACCCGAGAAGGGCGCCGACGCGATCTACGACATCATCGACGGCCAGCTCGTGTTCAAGAGCTACTTCAAGATCAGCCGCGAGCAGGCCCCGACGGAGAACTGCGTCGCGCACAACGGGTCGCTCATCCCGGTCCCGGGCCGCGACATCATGGTCCAGGCCTGGTACCAGGGCGGCATCTCGGTCTGGGACTTCACGGACTCGGCGAACCCCGTCGAGATCGCGTGGTTCGACCGCGGTCCGCTGTCGACCGAGCGTCTGATCCTGGGCGGCTCGTGGTCGGCGTACTGGTACAACGGCGCGATCATCTCGAACGACATCCAGCTGGGGCTCGACGTCCTGCTGCTCGACGACCCGATCACCAACGCGGCGAAGTCCGTCCTGACGGACGAGCTCAACCCGCAGGCCCAGCCGCCGTACGACGAGCCGGCGGCCTGGGCGAAGGGCACCGCGTACCAGGGCGGTGCGACCGTCACGTACGCGGGCGCCGTCTGGCGGGCCCAGTGGTGGACCAAGGGCCAGACGCCCGGCAACCCGTGGGGCCCGTGGGAGGAGATCGCGGGCGTCGACTCCGCGGGCGTCGGCGCGTGGAAGCCGACGCGCGTGTACGTCAGGGGCGACACCGTGACGCACGAGGGCACCGAGTACACCGCGAAGTGGTGGACGCGGAACCAGGAGCCCGGCGACCGCTGGGGTCCGTGGGACCCGCAGGACTGACCGGTCCACCCGGATCACGGCCCGGGTGACCAGCAGCCCGACGGCGCCCGCTCACCCTCCGGTGGGCGGGCGCCGTCGCGCAGGCGCCTGGGCACCGTCCCGCGGACTCCCGTGAACCTGCTGGTCACGCGGCGGCGACGGCGGCCCTGCGCTCCCGCAGAGGCGCGAGCGCGACGCTCCACGCGACGACCTCGTCGAGCATCTCGTCGAGGTCGCCCTCGTGCCGGGCACGCGGCGCCAACCGCGTGTACTGCTCGAAGTCGTCGTAGAGCGACAGACCGACCTGGGTGCGCACGTCGGCGAGCCGCAGCTCGCCGGCCACGAGGCGCAGCTGCTCGACGGCGCGAGACCCGCCCTGCACGCCGTAGCCGACGAAGCCCACGGCCTTGTCGGCCCACTCGTTGTACAGCCAGTCCATCGCGTTCTTCAGCACGGCGGCCGGCGCGTGGTTGTACTCCGGTGTCACCACGACGTAGCCGTCGAAGCCGTCGATCAGGCGCGACCACTCCCACGCGAGCGGGTTCTCGTACTGCTGCATCCGCGGCGGGAGCGCCTCGTCCAGGTGCGGGAGCGGGTGGTCGGCGAGGTCGACCACCTCGAACGTCGCGTCGGAGCGCTGCGTGGCGCGGTCGAGCACCCAGTGCGCGACGCCAGGGCTCTTGCGCCCGGTGCGCGTGCTCCCGACGAGGATCGCGATACGCGGTGTCGAGGTCATGTTTCCTCCAGCAGAGTGACGTGTCACCGAAGTTGGTGATGCGTCACCATAACCCATATCGGTGACGTGTCACCCAGCGCCGGTAGGATCGTCCGCATGACGGGACACCCGGTCTTCGACGACGCCGAGCGGGACGCGTGGGACGCCTACCTCACGATGCGCCGCACGCTGGACCGCGTGCTCGAGGCAGCCATGCGCACGGACGGCGACCTGTCCCCGGCGGAGTTCCAGGTGCTCGCAGCGCTGCACGCCGCCGACGACCGCGCCCTGCGCACGGGCGAGCTCGCCGCGCAGCTCGACTGGGAGCGCAGCCGCGTCTCCCACCTGTCCCGGCGGATGGCCGAGCGCGGGCTGCTCGAGCGGACCGAGCGCGTCGATGACGCACGCGGGACCTGGATCGTCCTGAGCAACCCCGGACGCCGCGCGCTCCTGCGGGCCGTCCGCGGCCACACCGAGCTGCTGCGCGAGGTCCTGTTCGAGCCGCTCGGCCCCGACGGGCTCGCGCAGCTCGAGGACGTCGCCCACCGGGTCGTCGACGCGGTCGAGCGCTCCGGCCGGCCCGGCGCACCGGCCGCACCCCGAGCGGCGCGCACCGGGGCGGCGTCGTGAGCGCGTCCCGCGGGAACCGTCCCCTGCCCGACGGCGCCCGCTGCCCCTGCCTGTCCGGCGACACCTACGGCGCGTGCTGCGGCCGGTACCACGCAGGCCTCCGCACCGGGCCGGACGGCGGGACGACAGGCCCGTACGCCCCGACCGCCGAGGCGCTCATGCGCTCGCGCTACAGCGCGTTCGCCGTCGGCGATGCCGACCACCTCCTCGCGACGTGGCACGTGTCGACCCGGCCCGAGGCGCTCGACCTCGACGACGACGTCGAGTGGCGGCGCCTCGACGTCCTGCGCACCGAGGCGGGCGGCCCGTTCGACGACGCGGGCATCGTCGAGTTCGTCGCCCACCACCGCTCGCGCACCGGCGGCCCGACGACGCGCGGTCGCCTGCACGAGGCGAGCCGGTTCGTCCGCGAGGACGGGCGCTGGACCTACCTCGACGGCGAGCTCCGCTAAGGGCTCTGCGGACGTGGTCGACGCCCTGGGCCGTCGACGGTCTCGTCAGGGCTTCGGGCCCCTGAGCTCTCGGTAGCGGTCGTCAGACGCGGTACTGGGCGACCAGGGGGCACGCCCACACGTCGACGCCACCGCGCCCGACCCGGTGGATGTGCTGGACGATCTCGCGGTACGACCTGCCGAGCCGCGCCTCGGTGTAGCGCACGCCGAGCTCGTGGCAGTAGGCGCGGACGAGGGGCGCGGTGCGGCGCAGGTGAGGGCGGGCCATCGAGGGGAAGAGGTGGTGCTCGATCTGGAAGTTGAGTCCGCCCATGAACGTGTCGACCCATCGTCGGCCGCTGATGTTGCGGCTCATGAGGACCTGACGACGCAGGAAGTCGATCTTCACGTCGGGCGGCACGACGGGCATGCCGATGTGGTTGGGTGCGAAGGCCAGGCCCATGTAGAGGCCGAAGACGGCGAGCTGCACGCCGATGAACACCAGCGCCGTACCCGGTGACAGGACGAGGAACACGAGTACGACGTGTGCACCGAGCCGGACGGTGAGGAACGTCAGCTCGATCCAGCGGCGCTTGACCTGGCCGCGCCCGAGGACGCGTCGCAGGCCCTGGACGTGGAGGTTCAGCCCTTCGAGCAGCAACAGCGGGAAGAAGTAGTAGCCCTGGCGTCGCGTGACCCAGCGCCCGGACCGCGTCGCGCGCTGCTCGGCCGCGTGGCCGGTGAAGGCGACGACACCGGGCGCGATGTCGGGGTCGGCGTCGATCCTGTTGGGTGCCGCGTGGTGCTTGCTGTGCTTGTGGTGCCACCAGCCGAGGCCCATGCCCGCGAAGAGGTCGACGACGACGAGGGAGACCCACTCGTTCCACCGGGCCGACACGAAGATCTGCCGGTGTGCGGCGTCGTGACCGAGGAACGCGATCTGCGTCATCAGCAGGGCCAGCGCGACGGCGGTCAGGATCTGCCACCAGGTGTCGCCGACCACGACGAACACCACCGCCAGCGCCACACCGGCAGCGGTGAGCCCGATGAGCTTCGACCAGTAGTAGCCGTAGCACCGCGCCATGAACCCGGCATCACGCACCTGCTGCGTCAGCGCCGTGAAGTCGCTGACCTGTCGATCACGGGCCGGCCCCGGTCGTGGCGGGGCGCTGCGAGTGTCGGCAGACGCCATGGTGTGTTCCTCCCGCATCATCGGTGCCCAGGTACTCGGTCAGCCTGCCGAAGTCCCGGGTCGCACGCACCCCGGCCGTCGACCTACTGCGAGGACGGCGCAGCGGTGGGCGGGCCGAGCACGTCGTACGACAGCGCCACGGTGCCGAGGCTGGTCGTCGAGGACCCCGTGAGCCGGAGCGACCGTGGGGCGGGGAGCTCCCGGAACAACCGCTTGCCGGTGCCGAGCAGCAGCGGGTGGACGAAGAGCTGGAGCTCGTCGACGAGTCCTCGAACCATGAGCTGGTGGGCCAGGTCGCCGCTGCCCAGGACGGCGAGGTCGCCGTCGCCCGCCGACTTCAGCCGCGGCACGGCCACCTCCAGGTCGCCGTCGAGGACGTGCGCGCCCTCCCAGTCGAGGTCGGTGAGGGTCCGTGTCGCGACGTGCTTCGGGGTCGCGTTCAGGTGCCGTGCCATCGGGTCGTCGGCGGGCGCGTGGGGCCAGAACGCCGCCATCTTCTCGTAGGTGCGCCGGCCGAAGAGGTAGCCGGTCGTCCGGCCGAACCCGTCCGCGGCGACGGCCTCGTGGATCGCCCCGGCGTAGGGCGCGCCCCAGCCGCCGTGGGTGAAGCCGCCGTCCGTGTCCTCCTCGGGCGAGCCGAGGCCTTGCATCACGCCGTCGACGGTCAGGAACTCGATGATCACCAGTCGTCTCATGACGTCGATGCTGGCCCCCGCGACCCGGTGCCGGCTTGAAGAAACCTGACCCAGCGGTACCGACCGGCCGCACTGCGAGCCATACTGCCGACATGGACGACGGCCGTCGTGTCTCGCTCGTCCGGCACCGCCCCGGGCCGAACCTCGCCGGGCTGGTCGCCGGCATGGTGGGCATGTCGGAGAGGGCACCGGGCGTCGTCGAGCGCCGCCAGCCCGCCGGGACGCTGCTCCCGCTCGTGCTCTCGTTCGACGGCGCGCTCGAGATCGTCGACCTCTCCGACGGGACGGGAGCGGGCCGCTCCTACCGCTCGTTCGTCGCCGGGCTGTCGAGCGGCCACGCGACGACCCGCTTCGCCGGGACCATGGACTGCCTGCAGGTGTACCTCACCCCGCTCGGCGTCCGTCGCATCCTCGGCGTCCCCGGCACGGAGGTGGCCCGCCGGGTCGTCGCGGTGGACGACGTCGCACCAGGCCTCGGCGATCGTCTCGCCGACCGCGTCGCGTCCGCGGCGGGCTGGGACGAGCGGTTCGCGCTCGTCGAGGCCGCGCTCGCCCGGCGCGCGGCGCGGAGCGCGAGCGCCCCGCCCTGGGTGGCGTGGATGTGGCACCAGATCCGGACGAGCGGTGGGCAGGTCCGCATCGCGGACCTCGTCGAGCAGACGGGCTGGAGCCACCGGCACGTCGCGGCCGTCTTCGCGGAGAACGTCGGGCTGACGCCCAAGCAGGCGGCAGGGATCGTCCGGTTCGAGCACGCGGCCGCCGACCTCGGCGTGCTCCCACTGGCCGAGATCGCCGCCCGCCACGGGTACGCCGACCAGAGCCACCTCACGCGCGACGTCGTCCGGTACTCGGGGGACACGCCGACCACCCTCGCCGCGGCCCGCCGCCCCACGCCGTCGACCGCGCTGGGGCGTCGCCGTCCCCCGTGACCGCGGGCCCTCGCCCTACCGGCCGGCGCGGGGTCGACCGCGGACGGCGAGCAACGCCGCCACCGCGAGCGCCCCGAGCAGCGCTCCCGCGGTGTTGAGCACGACGTCCTGCACCGTCGGCACACGCCCGGGCAGCAGGTTCTGCGTCAGCTCGATCGCGGCGGACAGCACGGCTCCGGCGAGCGTGACGAGCCCGACGGCGCGCCACACCCCCGGCGCGAGGCCCCCGCGGCGCACGGCCGCGCCGCGCAGCAGCGGCAGCCCGAGCACCCCGAACGGCAGGAACATCACGACGTTCGCGGACGCCTCGAGCACGGGGAGGGTCATCGGGAGGCCGAGCCCGTGCAGCACGTCCAGGGTCGCCGTCGCCCAGCCGGGCGCCGCGGTGGACTGCGGCGACGGCCACAGCGTGACGACCCCGACGGCGGCGAGGTAGGCGGCGAACGTCCAGGTCAGCAGGCGCACCGCCACAGCGTAGGGACCCGCGCCGCACCGGACCCGTGCGGGTGCCGGACCGCCACGCCGCCTTCACCGATCCCGCCCCTCGACGCGCGGGGTCGCGCGACTCTCGGTTCACTGGGCGACATGGTCACCCTCGGATTCCACTCCTCCCACGAGCAGATCCCGCCCGGTCCCCTCCTCGCCGCCGCCCGGCGCGCGCAGGACGTGGGATTCGACGCGGCGATGTGCTCCGACCACCTCGCGCCGTGGAGCGAGCGACAGGGCGAGTCCGGCTTCGCGTGGTCGTGGCTCGGCGCCGCGCTCGCGACGACCGACCTGCCGTTCGGCGTCGTCACCGCGCCAGGCCAGCGCTACCACCCGGTGATCCTCGCCCAGGCGATCGCGACCCTCGGTTCCATGTTCCCCGGCCGGTTCTGGGCCGCGCTCGGTTCCGGCGAGGCGATGAACGAGCACGTCACGGGCGACCGCTGGCCCACGAAGGCGGAGCGCGACGAGCGGCTGCGCGAGTGCGCCGAGATCATCCGTGCGCTCCTCGCGGGCGAGGAGGTCACGCACCACGGCCACGTCACGGTGGACCGGGCGCGCGTGTGGTCGCTGCCCGACGTCGCCCCGCGGCTGATCGGAGCGGCCGTCACCCCGCGGACCGCACGCCGCCACGCCGACTGGGCGGACGGGCTCGTCACGGTGAACCAGCCCCTGGAGTCGCTGCGCCGCGTCGTCGGCGAGTACCGCGACGCCGGCGGGCGGGGCGACCTCGCCCTCCAGGTCCACGTCGCCTGGGGCGACGACGACGAGGCGGCGTTCGCCGTCGCGCACGACCAGTGGCGCTCGAACCTCCTCCCACCGAGCGTGAGCTGGCATCTCGAGACGCCCGAGCAGTTCGACGGCGTCGCGGACCTCGTGCGGCCCGAGGAGGTGCGCGGGACGGTCCTCGTCGAGCACGACGCCCAGCGGCTCGCCGACCGCGTCGCGGAGATGGTCGCGTGCGGGTTCGACGCGGTGTATCTGCACCACGTCGGGAAGGAGCAGGACGCGTTCCTCGACGCCGCGGGCGAGACGCTCCTCCCCCGTCTGCGCGAGAGCACCGCGGCGGCCGCTGCCGCGAAGACCACGACCACCGGAGGTGCAGCGTGAACATCCGCGACACCGGCGACCTGTGGTGGAAGAACGCCGTCGTCTACTGCCTCGACGTCGAGACGTACATGGACTGGAACGACGACGGCATCGGGGACTTCCCCGGCCTCGTGCAGCGTATCGACCACCTCGCCGACCTCGGCGTAACGTGCCTGTGGCTCATGCCGTTCTACCCGACGGCGGAGCGCGACGACGGCTACGACATCACCGACTTCCTCGGCGTCGACCCGCGCCTGGGCGACATGGGCGACGTCGTCGAGCTGGTCCGCACCGCGAGGGACCGCGGCATCCGCGTCATCGTCGACCTCGTCATCAACCACACGTCGGACCGCCACCCGTGGTTCCGCAGCGCACGCCGCTCGACCGACGACCCGTTCCGCGACTTCTACGTGTGGCGGTCCGAGGAGCCGCCGTCCACGAAGGACCAGGTCGTCTTCCCCGACCAGGAGGGAGGCATCTGGTCGCTCGAGGACAAGACGGGCGAGTGGTACCGGCACCGCTTCTACCGGCACCAGCCGGACCTCAACACGGCGAACCCGAAGGTCCGGGACGCCATCGCCAAGACGATCGGCTTCTGGCTCGAGCTCGGGATCTCGGGCTTCCGGGTCGACGCCGTCCCGTTCGCCCTGACCGACGCCGCCGCGAACCCCGGCGACGAGATCGACGACCCGCACGACATGCTCCGGGTGCTGCGCGCGTTCCTCGGTCGCCGCTCGGGCGACGCGATCCTCATGGGCGAGGTCAACCTGCCCTACGCGGACCAGGCGCTCTTCTTCGGCGACGGGAACCCGACGGACGGCGACCCGGGCGGCACGACGAGCTCCGAGCTGACGATGCAGTTCGACTTCAACGCGATGCAGGCCATGTACCTGTCGTTCGCGCGGCACGACGCGGGGCCGCTCGCCGCGTCGCTGCGCGCGCGCCCGCCCATCCCGCACGACACCCAGTGGGCGACGTTCGTGCGCAACCACGACGAGCTGACCCTCGACAAGCTGAGCGAGGACGAGCGCCAGGAGGTCTTCGCGGCGTTCGGCCCCGAGGAGGAGATGCAGCTCTACGGGCGAGGGCTGCGCCGTCGGCTGCCCCCCATGCTCGGCGGGGACCCGCGACGGCTGCGCATGGTCTACTCGCTGCTCTTCTCCCTGCCCGGCACACCGGTGCTGTTCTACGGCGAAGAGATCGGGATGGGCGAGAACCTGCGCGTGCCCGGCCGTATGGCCGTGCGCACCCCCATGCAGTGGACGTCGCAGGACAACGGCGGGTTCTCGCGCGCGCCCGCTCGCCGTCTCGCCGCGCCCCTGCCCGACGACGGGTACGCACCCGAGCACGTCAACGTCGCCGACCAGCGCCGCGACCCCGACTCGCTCCTCACCTTCGTGCGGCTGCTCGCCCACCGCTACCGCGAGTGCCCGGAGCTCGGGTGGGGCGACGCCGTCGTGCTCGACCAGCCGGAGCCCTCGGTGCTCGCGCTGCGCACGACGTGGCAGGACGCATCCATGGTCACGCTCCACAACCTGTCGCCGGACCCGGCCGTCGTGCCGCTCGCCCTCGGTGAGCTGCCCGAGGACGCCCGGCTCGTCGACCTGCTCGACCACGACGACGTCGATCCCGCTCCGGACGGGACGGCCGAGGTCCGGCTCGACGGCTACGGCTACCGCTGGCTGCGCGTCACGCACCCGAAGGCGCGCCGCCTCCTCTGACCGGGCGACACCCGCCGACCCGAGGAGAACCCTGGTGCCGAGGTAGAGCCCTGGTTGCCGAGATAGAGCCCTGGTTGCCGAGATAGAGCCCTGGTCACCGAGATAGAACCCCGGTCTGATGACTGGTGCTCTATCTCGTCGACCAGGGCTCTATCTCGCGTCCGGTGGCGCGCGGTCGGTCAGCCGTGGGTCGGCTCGTCAGGGCCGACGGGCGGTCCGGGCGACGACGGCCAGCCCGGCTCGTCCGGGACCGGGTCGCTCGGGCGCGGCTCGCCCGGCACCGGCTCGCCCGGACCGGGCTCGTGCGGGGGCGCCGAGGGGTCGGCCGGCGGTCCCGGAGACTTCGGGGGCTCCACCACGGGCTCGGCCGGCCGCACCGGCTCGACCGGACCGCCGGGCTCGACCGGACCACCAGGACCACCGGGGCCCGTGGGATCGACCGGACCGGTCGGCTCGGCGGGACCTGCCGGGTCGGTGGGCTCGGCCTGGTTCGCGAACGTGTCCCGGTCGTCGCGCGGCAGCCCGGTGAAGTTCGGGTCGTCCGGCACCGAGCCCGGGTCGGGGATCGTGGTCATCGCGCACCTCCAGCGTCGAGTGCGACGCCGACGTCGGCGTCTCCCCTGACGCTAGGCCCGGAGCGCTCGGCTCGCGCGCCGCGTGCCTAGGCTGTGGCCGTGACCTCGTTCGCCTCGGACAACTACGCCCCCGCCCACCCCGACGTCCTCGCCGCCCTCGCCGCCGCGAGCGCCGGCCACGAGATCTCCTACGGGGAGGACCCGTGGACGGCGCGGTTGCAGGAGGTGGTCCGGGCACGGTTCGGCGCAGAGGCGACGGCCTACCCGGTCCTCACCGGCACGGGCGCCAACGTCATCGCCCTGATGTCGATGCTGCCCCGGTGGGGTGCGGTGGTCGCGACGGAGCACGCCCACCTCAACACGGACGAGAACGGCGCGCCCGAGCGTGTCGGTGGGATCAAGGTCCTCACCGTGCCGGCGGCGGCCGGGAAGCTGACTCCCGACGCCGTGGAGCGCTTCGCCGCCGATCTGGGCGACCCGCACCGCGCCCAGCCGCTCGTCGTGTCGGTCACGCAGGCCACGGAGCTCGGCACGGTGTACACGCCGCAGGAGCTCCGCGAGATCTGCGACGCCGCGCACGCGCGCGGGATGCGCGTCCACCTCGACGGCTCGCGCCTCGCCAACGCCGCCGTGGCGCTCGACGTCCCGCTCCGCGCGCTCACCACCGACGCCGGCGTGGACGTGCTGTCGTTCGGTGGCACGAAGAACGGGCTCGCGCTGGGCGAGGCCGTGGTCGTGCTCGACCCCTCGGCCGTCGACGGCGTGGAGTTCGTGCGCAAGGCGACGATGCAGCTCGCCTCGAAGATGCGGTACGTCTCGGCACAGCTCCTCGCCCTCTTCGAGCCCGTCGGCGACCCGGTCGCGGACGTCGACGAGATCGCCGCCGACGACGAGCTGTGGGTGCGCAACGCGCGCGCCGCGAACGCGATGGCCGCCCGGCTGCGCGCCGGTCTCGCGGACCTCTCCCCGACGGACGTCGCGCGATCGGTCGCCCCGGCGGACGTCACCGGGCCCGTCGTCCCGGCACCGGTGCCCGACGGCGGGACCCGGCCCGCGGCGTCGGACATCGCCTTCACGCAGCCCACCGAGGCGAACGCCGTGTTCGCGACGCTGCCGCGCACGGTCGCCGCGGCGCTGCACGAGCGGCACCGGTTCTACGACTGGGGGCCGGGCGAGACGCCCGACCGCGTCGAGGTGCGCTGGATGTGCGCGTGGGACACGACCGCCGCCGACGTCGACGCCTTCGTCGCGGACGTCCGCGCCGCCCTCGCGAGATAGAACCGCCGGTCGCGACGTAGAAGCCGCGGAGCTCTATCTCGCGACCGGAGCTTCTATCTCGCGGAGAGCGCCTCGGCGACCGTGCCGGCCACCTCCGGGAGGGCGAGGTAGCCCGCGGGGAGGCGGCCGTCGTCGAGGAGCACCGCGGCGGCGTGGCGGCCCGGAGCAGAGTTCTCCACCTCGAGCTCCTCGATCGGCGGCGACCCCGGCGCGAGCGGGAACGCGGCGGGTCCGAGCCCGTGCAGCGCGAGCGGGTCGCGCCGGTCCCGTGCCGCCACCCACCGGCCCACCCCGGCGGGCACGCGCAGCGGTGCGCGCGCGGCGAGGGCGTCCCGGATCGCGCGGATCGCGAGCGGGGACCCGAGCGTGAGGAGCAGCGGCACGTCCCAGCGGCGCGCGTCAGGATGCTCGCGCAGCACCGAGAAGGCGACGACCGACCCGAACGAGTGCCCGACGACCACCGCCGGCTCGTCGGTCGGCATCGCGGTCGCGACGGCGTCGTCGATCACCTGCCGGACGTCCGGGTCGTGCAGGTACGCCCAGACGTCGCGCACGAGGAGCACGAGGACACCGCTGCTCAGGCCCGGCACGTACCGGTCCAGCGCGGACAGCAGCGTGTTGACCCAACCGCCCAGAGCGGCGAGAGAGCCCAGGTCACCGCGCCGGGGAACCACGCCCTCCCCGCGCGCGACCGCTGCGACCCGGGCGTCGTCCACGCCCGCGGCGCGCAGCACCTCGGCCGCGACGGACCCGAGGAAGCGCAGCTCGTCCTCGGGCAGGTCGGCGATCCCGCGCCCGTCCACGTCGATCCGGTCCCACCGCGACCCGGGCACGGCGTGCACGGTGACGGGCGGCGGCGCGCCATCGCCCCGGACGAGCGCCGCGAGGGTGTCGCCGTAGTAGACGAAGGAGGCGTCGGCGTCGGACACGCCTCCCGGCCGGCCCGCGGCCGCGAGGCCCGCGGACAGCACCGTGCGCCACGTGCGCTCGAGGTCCTCCGCGTCGAGGCCCTGGTTGTCGCGGCCGTGGAGGAGCACGAGTCGGGTCACGCGGACGAACCTACCCAGACCGGCCGTGATCCGCCCCACGTCCGTCCGGGCTGCCGGGTGCGCCCGGACGGTCTACGGTCGCTCCCAGGCCCTGCCCTCACGGCCCCGCTCCACGCACGTCCCAGGAGGTTCGCATGTCCCCCCACTCCACCACCGCCGAGATCCACGTCGCGCGCCCGCCGGAGGTGGTGTGGTCCCAGATGGTCCACCCCGGCGCGCGCTGGATGCTCGGCATGAACGTCGAGACGGACTACCGGCCCGGCAGCCCCGTGACGTTCGAGGGTCACTACATGGGCCGCGAGTTCGCCGACTGGGGAGAGGTGGTCGCGGTCGAGCGCCCGCGTCTGCTCCGGTTCACCCACTTCTCCCCCACCATGGAGCTCCCCGACACGCCGGAGAACTACCACGACATCACCATCGTGCTCGAGCCCGACGACGCGGGCACCCAGGTGCGCGTGGTCGAGGAGAACATCGAGACGGCCGACCGTGCCGAGCGCGCGCACGCCCTGTGGGCGAAGGCCCTCGCGACGCTCGCAGGCCACGACTGAGACGTCGTCCCGCACGACGTCGGGCCGGTCACCTCCCCGGGGACCGGCCCGACGACGTCCGCGCGTCAGGCCTCGCGGCGGCGGTGGGATCGGACGGCGAGGATGCCCGCCCCCGTCCCGACGAACAGCAGCGCCAGGGCTGTCGCGAGCACGCTGTCGTCGCCGGTGGTGGCGAGCGGGTCGGTGTCGTCCGTCGCGGTGTTGGTGACCGTGACGACCACGGGGTCCCCGCCGCCGACGGTCACCGTGGTGACCGGTTCGCCGTCGACGGTGAACGTGGGCGTCCCCCACGCGACGCCGTCTACGACCGGGAGGTCGATCTCGCTCAGGCGGACGACCGTGCCGACCGGCAGGCCCTGCGGGCCGTCGACGACCTCGCCGTCCGCCCGGACCGTCAGCTCGCCGACGACCGTCTCGTCGCCGATCTCGAACGCGTAGGCGACGGTGAGCACGGTGCTCGGGGGGACGGCGTCGGCCGCGTCGCCGTCGACCGCCTTCACCACGGAGAACCCGCCGACCTCCTGGTTCGCGGTGTTGGTCGCCGTGACGAGCGTGCTCTCGCCCTCGCCGACCGTCACGGACTGCGGGCTGAACGCCGGCGTGCCCCACGTGACGCCGGGGATCGGCGGCAGGTCGGCCTCGGTGTACGTGACGACCGTCTCGACGGGCAGGTTCTGCGGCCCGTCGACGACGGTCCCGTCCGCCGGGACGTCGAGGTACCCGCCGACGAGGACGCCCTCGAGCGCATAGGAGTACGCGACGGTGAACACCGTGTCGGTGGGCACGAGGTCTGCGCGGTCGCCGGCCACCTCCTTCGCGACGGAGAACCCGCCCGCCGCGACGTCCTGGGTCGTGTTCGTCAGCGTGACCAGCGTGCTCTCGTCCGCGCCGACCGTCACCGACTCCGGGGAGAAGGTCGGCGCACCCCACACCACGCCGTCGACGTCGGGCAGGTCGACCTCCGTGAACGTCACGACGGTGCCCGCCGGCAGGTCCTGCGGCCCGTCGACGACCGTCCCGTCCGCGAGGAGCGGCACCGTCCCCGTCACGTCCCCGTCGTAGGCGAAGCCGTCAGGCACGGTCGCCGTCCACTCGACCTGGAACTCGGTGCCGGGCGGGACCACGCCCGCCACGCCGCCCTCGACGGACTTGGCGAGCGAGAAGCCGCCCACCTGGGCGGTCGCCTCGTTCGTCACGACGACGCCCGCGACCTCGTCGCCCGCGCCGATCGTCACGGTGGCGGGCGAGACGGTCGGCGTGCCCCAGTCGACACCGGGGACGGACGGCATCTGCTGCTCGACGAACGTCACCACCGTGCCGGCCGGCAGGTCCTGCGGCCCGTCCGCCACCGTCCCGTCCGCAAGGATCGTCACCGTCCCCTCGGTAGGCCCGTCGTAGGCGGCCCCGTCCGGGAGGTCGGCGGTCCAGGCGACCACGAACGTCGTGCCGGGCGGCACCGCGCCGGACGCGTCGCCGTCGACGGCCTTCTGCACCGCGAACCCGCCGATCTCCGCCGGGGCGTTCGCCTCGTTCGTGAGCGTCACCTCGACACCGGTCGCGCCCTCGACGATCGTGATCGGTGACGCCGGGTCGAACGTCGGCGTGCCCCACACGACACCGTCGATCTCGGGCGGCGCCTGCTCGATGAACATCACCGTCGTACCCACCGGCAGGTCGGTCGGGCCGTCCGCGACCGTCCCGTCGGCGAGCACCTCGAGCGTGCCCGACGTCTCGCCGTCGTACGTCGCGCCGTCGGGGATCGTGGCCTCCCAGTCGACGAGGAAGACCGCGTCGTCCGGGACGGCGCCCGCCGCGTCGCCGGTCACGACCTTCTGGACCGTGAACCCGCCGACGGCGCCCTCGCCGCCGGCGTTCGCGGTGTTCACGACCGTGACCGTGAAGGTCCGGTCCTCCTCGATCGTGAACTGTGCCGGGTCGCCCAGCGGCTGGCCGTCCACCTGGATCACCGGCGTGCCCCACTCGACGCCGGGCACGTCGGGGAGCTCCGGCTCGCTCACGGTGACGACGGTGCCCACCGGCAGGTCCGGCCCGTAGACGAGCGCGCCGCTGATCGGGACGGTCAGGGTGCCGGACCCCGTCGTGCCGTCCGGCTCCTCGTACGCGTAGTCGACGTCGAACGTCGTGTCCGCCGGGACGTCCGCCGACGCCTCGCCCGTCACCGTCTTCTGCACGCCGAAGCTCGACGACGGGACGCAGTCGAACGGCCCGGGCCCGATCCACGGGTAGCTGTGCATCTCGAGCCCGCCCTGGACGTCGGGGTCGCCGAACGTGAGGTCCCCTCCCACGAGCACACGCCCGTTGGTGCTCGTCGCGATCGTCGCGTCCGCGACGGGCGCGAGGATCGTGCCGAGGAACTGGTCGGCGGTGCCGAGCGAGAGGTCGGTGACCGTCTCGAAGTTCCACAGGATGCGCGCGGCCCAGCCGCCGAAGCCCGGCGTCGCGAGCCCGTTGATGAAGGGCGTGCCGTTGCCCTCCCAGTAGTTCGGCGTGAAGTCGACCGGACCGTCGCCGACGACGTCGATCGCGATGGCCGCCCCGTCGGGGATCCCCGCGAGGACGACCTCATCCACGTCGGAGAGCTCCGCCGCGTCGATCGTGAACACCTGCGGGTCGGCCGTCCCGGCACCCGTGAACGTGACCCGGTTCCCGGCGACGACGCCCGGTACCGCCGCCCAGCCGGCGATCTCGGCGGACGCGTCGGCCATCGTCGTCCCGAAGTCGGCCCACTCCTCGATCGCGGCGGCCCCCATGTCCTCCGTGACCGGGGCGTCGGCTCCGGGGGTGGTCCCCGCGGTGGACAGCGTCCCGCCGCCCGTCACGGTCTCGCCCACGTTCACCGCGCCGCCGCTCGGCAGGGTGGATCCCACCGTGACGCTGGCGCCGTCGGCGATCTCGAGACCGCCGCCGACCGCGAGCATGACCGCGCCGTCGGGGGGCGTGATCTGCGAACCCGCCCCGACCGTGCCGACGCTGAAGTTCCCCTGGTGGTCGATCAGCGCGTCCCCGGCGACGACGAGCAGCCCTTCCGACTCCGCGGCGCTGGCCGTCGCGTGGTAGTCCCCGCCGGCGTAGACGGTGACGTTCCGGTCGGTGAACAAGGGCGGGATCGGGCCGATGTCGGGGAAGTCGCCGTCGGGGCAGAACCCGATGGCCGCCGACGCCGGCCGCGCCTGCGGACCGGTCACGACGACGACCGCCCCGACGAGCGCCAGCACCGCAGCGAGCACGGCGGCCGCGAGTCGGTGGACACGGCCGGGTACTGCGGTACGGGCGGTGGGTCGTCGGGTCATGCCCAGCTCCAGGGATCGTCCGGTCGGTCGGGGCTCCTCCCCACGACCCGGCTGGTCTCCTCGCCCGTGGGGACGACCCCGATCGCATCATGGCGCGATCCGGCAGGGGCTGCCCGTCGGGCCAGGCACCGACCGCCGGTCGTGCCGCGATCGTGACCTCGGTCCGGGACCCCGGCATGCGCGGCGCGCGACGGCGTCCGGATGCGACGGCGTCCGGATGCGACGGCGTCCGGATACCGTGGCAGGCGGAGGTGGTGGGGTGTCGAGCAGGGCCCGAACCGTCTGGGTCGTCGTGGCCGTCGTCGCGACGGCGGCCGCGATCGCCGCCGTGGTCTGGTACGTGCTGCGGCCGGGCACCGGCGCGTCGCCCCCGACGCCCGGCGTCACGAGCACGGGCGAGCCCGCGCCGTCGGGCACCCCGCCCACCCCCACGACGCCCGCCCCGGACCCGCTCGCCGGCTGGACGCTCGAGCAGAAGGTGGGCCAGCTCGTCATGGTCGGGGTCGACGTGCGCTCGCCGCAGCAGGAGAGCTACGACGCCGTCGCCCGGCGTCACGTCGGGAACGTGTTCCTCGCGGGCCGGTCGCAGGGCGGGACGGCTGCGGCGGCGGACCTCGTCGCCGGCTTCACCGCGCTCGTGTCGGCGGAGACCACGCAGGGCACGCCGCTGTTCGTGGCGACGGACCAGGAGGGCGGGTACGTGCAGGTGCTGCGCGGGGCCGGGTTCTCGGAGATCCCGACGGCGCTCGACCAGGCGCGCCTCGGGCCGACCGCGCTCCAGGACCAGGCGACGACGTGGGGGTCGGAGCTCGCCGCCGCCGGGGTCAACCTCAACCTCGCCCCCGTCATGGATCTCGTGCCCGAGGAGTCCGCGGCGCAGAACCCGCCGGTCGGGTACTACGACCGGGCCTACGGGTTCACCCCCGACTCGGTCACGTCGCACGCGAACGCGTTCAGCGCCGGCATGGAGGCCGCGGGCGTCGACGTGACGATCAAGCACTTCCCGGGCCTCGGGCGCGTCACCGCCAACACCGACACGGACGCGGGCGTGACCGACGACGTCACGACGCGCGACGACCCGTCCGTCGCGGTCTTCGCGTCGGGCATCGACGCCGGCGCGGCGTTCGTCATGACGTCGACCGCCGTCTACACGCAGATCGACCCCGACCGTCCGGCAGCGTTCTCGCCCGTCGTGGTCGACGGGATGCTGCGCGGCGACCTCGGCTTCGACGGCGTCGTCATCACGGACGACGTCTCGGCGGCGGCGCAGGTGCAGGCCTGGTCGCCGGCCGAGCGCGCCGTCCTGACGATCGAGGCGGGCGGAGACATGGTCCTCGCGTCGGCGGACCCGTCGGTCGTGGCAGAGATGGCCGACGCGCTCGTGGAGCGTGCGTCGGGCGACCCGGCGTTCGCGGCCCAGGTCGACGCGGCCGTCGAGCGCGTCCTCGCCGCCAAAGCGCGGCTGGCATCGCCCGAGACGTGAGAATCCGCCCCTGATCTGCTCGGATCAGGGGCGGATTCTCACGTCTCGCGGGCCGGGACCTTCAGTGCCCGCCGTTGGCGAGGAAGACGATCCCGCCGGCGATGGCGAGCACGACGACGAGGAAGCACACCCCCGCCGCGACGATGCGCACGATCGACGGGTGCTGGACCGTCACGACCTCGCCCGACGGCGTCATGTGCACGCCCTCGGCGTCCACGGCGGCCGGGGTGGTCCGCCCGGCGGCGAGCCGCACGCCGAGCGCGAACAGGGCGGGCAGCCCCGCGCCGATGACCAGGCCGGCGACGACGACCTTGAGCAGCGAGTCGATCTCGATGAACTCGGACACGAGGGTTCCTCTCAGACGCCGGCGCGCTGGCGCGCGCCCTGCGGCTCGGTGGGCGACGGGACCGGGGCGTCGGTGGACGACGGGACCGGGGCGTCGGTGGACGACGGGACCGGGGCGTCGGTGGCCACGACGGCCGGGGTCGCGGCGACGTCGGCCAGCACGGGCTCGACGGGCTCGGCCGCGACGGGCTCAGCGCCCTCCCAGTCGTCGTTGACGTTGTGGTGGTCGACCGGCTTGCGGCGCGACGCGACCCAGATCGCGACGGCCGTCGCGACGAGGATGCCGAACACGACCGCGGTGCCGAGCACGCCGCCGATCCCCGCCTGGATCCAGTAGCACACCGCGCCGACGACACCCGCGGCGGGGAGCGTGAGCCCCCACGCGGCGAGCATGCGGCCCGCGAGGCCCCAGCGAACCTTCGCGCCCGGCATGCCGACGCCGGACCCGAGGATCGAGCCGGTCGCGACGTGCGTCGTCGAGAGCGAGAAGCCGAAGAAGCCGGACATGAGGATGACCGCGGCGGACGACGTCTCCGCGGCCATGCCCTGGCGCGAGTCGATCTCGACGAGGCCCTTGCCGAGCGTGCGGATGATGCGCCACCCGCCGAGGTAGGTCCCGAGCGCCATGAAGAGCGCGCAGGACAGGATGACCCAGAACGGGACGCCCGAGTCGGCCGGGACCGCACCGCCCGCGATGAGCGCGAGCAGGATGATGCCCATCGACTTCTGCGCGTCGTTGGTGCCGTGCGCGAGCGAGACGAGCGACGCGGAGCCGACCTGGCCCCAGCGGAACGCGCGGTTGCTCGTGTCCTCGGGCACGTCGCGCGTGAGGCGGGCGACGAGCCACGTGCCGACGCTCGCGACGCCGATCGCGACGAGAGGCGCGAGCAGCGCGGGGATCAGCACCTTCGCGGCGACGCCGGTCCAGATGACGCCCGACGTCCCGACGGCCGCGAGCACCGACCCGACGACGCCGCCGATGAGGGCGTGCGACGAGCTGGACGGCAGGCCGAGGAGCCAGGTCAACAGGTTCCAGGTGATGCCGCCCACCAGGCCGGCGAGCACCACCTCGAGCGTGATGACGTTCGCGTCGACCAGGCCCTTGGCGATCGTCGCGGCGACGGCGAGCGACAAGAACGCGCCGACGAGGTTGAGGACGGCCGACAGCGCGACGGCGGTCTTGGGCTTGAGGGCGCGTGTGGCGATGGAGGTGGCCATCGCGTTGCCCGTGTCGTGGAAGCCGTTCGTGAAGTCGAAGGCGAGTGCGGTCACGACGACGAGCACCAGCAGGAGCGTCTCGGTCACGTACTCCATGGTGGGGTCGCCCCGGGAGCGCTCTCGACCATCCTGTGGATTCTTCGACCACTGTTCATCGACAGTTCACCCAGCGTTCGAAGCCCTGTTCGAACGGCCCCGCGAGAGGTGCCGAGCAGGACCGCCGGTCGTGCGCCGCGGCCTGGGGACACCTCCCCTGCCATCGCACCGGTCATGGCGCCGCTCGTCGGGCTACCGGTCCGCGCGCCCCTGCTCGCGCAGCCTCTGCTCACGAGCCCGCAGGGCGCGCTCGCGCCGCTCGCCGATCGCGTCGCTCGTCAGTGCCGTGAGCGGCTCGGTCTCCTGCCGGGCCGCCGCACGCTCCGCCTCGACGCGCTCGCGGTGCGCCGCAGACTGCGGGCTCGACCGCACGACGCGCGGGCCGTCGACGAACACCGCCCCCGACGCGCCGTCGACCTGCGCGACCACGCGCTCGCGACGTCCCGCGCGCGCCCGTTCGCGGTGGAACCGCCAGACCCATCGGCGCCGCAGCAGCACCACCGACCACGCGTAGAGCGCGAGCGCCACGACCGCGAGCACGACGCGCGAAGCGGTGGGCAGGAGCGGCAGGATCGCGACGCTCAGCACCGCCCAGCCGACACCGGCCGGGAACGCCGGACCGAACTCCCGGAACAGCGGCTGCCACCCGCAGGCGTAGAACCGCATGAGCGTGGTCGTGAGCCGTGACACCCGCACGGGCTGCAGCGACAGCGCGACGCTCCCGGACGTGGGTGGGCCGAGCGTCGTGCCCGCCGCGGCGTAGCCCGTGAACGACAGAAGCTCTGCCCGGTACGACGGCCGCAGCGACCGTCCCGCATACACGAAGGACAGCGCGGCGAGCGGCCACGTCGCGCACGAGAGGTACCAGAAGACGGGCCCTGCGAGCACCATCGCGACGGGGGACACGACGAGCGTGCCGATCACGGGGTCGGGATCCTGCTCGAGCATCTGGGCGAGCGGCTGTACCGGAGCGAACACCGCGACCACGGCCGGGCTCAGGTAGAGCGCGAGCGGCACGAGCGCGATCGCGGTCCAGACGAGGCCGATCGTCAGGTAGCCGAACGGGCGCAGCAGCAGCCGGGTGGTGCCCAGCGGACGGACGTCCTCGGTCATGCCGAGCCGTCACCCCCCGCGCGCCCGAGCACGTCGAGCACCCACGCGTCCTCGTACGCGACCTCCCGCCACGAGTCGTACCGCCCGGACACCCCGCCGTGGCCGGCGTTCATCTCGATGCGCAGCAGCGCCGGGGCGCCGGCCGCGCGCAGCCGCGCGACCCACTTCGCGGGCTCGACGTACAGCACGCGCGTGTCGTTGAGGCTCGTGACGGCGAGGATCCGCGGGAAGTGCGACGCGTCGTCGGGCACGTTCTCGTACGGCGAGTACGAGCGCATGTACCGGTACACCTCCGGGTCGTGCAGCGGGTCGCCCCACTCGTCCCACTCGACGACCGTCAGCGGGAGCGACGGGTCGAGGATCGAGGTCAGCGCGTCGACGAACGGCACCTGGGCAAGGACGCCGGCGAACAGCTCAGGCGCGAGGTTCGTCACGGCGCCCATGAGGAGCCCGCCCGCCGAGCCGCCCTGCGCGACCATCCGCCGCGGGCTCGTCCAGCCCGTCTCGACGAGGTGACGGGCCACGGCGACGAAGTCGGTGAACGTGTGGGTCTTCGCGAGCATCTTGCCGTCGTCGTACCAGGCCCGGCCCAGCTCGCCTCCGCCGCGCACGTGCGCGACGGCGAAGACGACGCCCCGGTCGAGCAGCGACAGCCGCGAGACCGAGAACGCGGGGTCGATGCTGATCTCGTACGACCCGTAGCCGTACAGCAGCAGCGGCGCCGGCTCCGCGCCGGTCCCCGTCGCGTCCAGGCCGAGCGCGTCGCGGCGCCACACCAGCGAGATCGGCACCTGCGTGCCGTCCTCGGCGGTGGCCCACTCGCGGCGCTGCACGTAGTCCGCAGGGTCGTACCCGCCGAGCACGGGCTGCCGCTTGAGGACCGTGAGCTCGTCCGTCGCGACGCGCAGGTCGTAGACCGTCGCCGGGGTGACGAAGCTCGTGGAGGACAGGCGGACCGTCGGCTGGTCCCACTCGGGGTTCGGCCCGAGACCCGCGGTGAACAGCGGCTCGTCGAGCTCCACCTCGTGCACGTGCCACGGCTCGCGCGGCGCCGCGAGGTCGATCACGCCGACCCGCGAGAGCGCGTCGCGGCGGTAGGACAGCACGAGGTGCCCGGCGAACGCGTCGACGCCCTCGAGCCGTGTCGCCGGGTCGTGCGGCACGACGACGGCCGCGGCCGCCGGGTCGAGCGGCGTCGCCACCCCGTCCGGCCCGGCGGGCGCGGGCACGTCGGTGGCGACGAGCTCGAAGTTCTCCGCGCCGTCGTTGTGGAGGACGAGCAGCACGTCACGACGCCCGTCCTCCGCCGAACCCGACCTGAGGGTCGTTCCGAGCGCCTTCCCGTCCTCCAGGTCGTGGTCGAGGGCGGGCAACCACGTGCTCGGCACGACGGCGTGCTCGACCGTGTACTCGACGCCCTCGCGTCGCGGCCAGACGACGCGCGCCTCGCCCGCCGGGTCGGCGGCGTCGACGAGCCACGTCTCGGACGTGATCTTCGAACCCAGCTCGATCTGGACGAAGCGCTGCGAGCGCGACACCCCCACACCCACCCAGTACCGCTCGTCCGGCTCCTCGAAGACCACGACGTCCTGGCTCGCCGGTGTCCCGACCTCGTGGCGCCACACGCGCCACGGTCGCCACGCGTCGTCGACGGTCGGGTAGAACACGTACCGGCCGTCCGGGGAGAAGACGGCGCCGGGGAACGTCCCCGGCACGACGTCGGCCAGGTCCTCCCCCGTCGTGAGGTCCCGGATGCGCAGCTCGTAGCGCTCGTCGCCGACGACGTCGACCGCGTACGCGAGGAGGCGACCGTCGACGGACACGTCGAACGAGCCGAGCGAGAAGAAGTCGTGCCCGTCGGCCTCGACGTTGTCGTCGAGCAGCACCTGCTCCCCCGGGACCGGGACCCCGGGCTCCAGGACGGGCGGCACCCAGGCAGCTCCGAACCCGTCGGCGTCGATCCCCTCCCCGGCGTCGATCAGGGCGCGCGCGTGCACGGGGTACTGGTGCCCCTCGACCGTCCGCGCGTAGTACCAGTGGTCGCCCTGCCGCACCGGGACGGACAGGTCCGTCTCGAGAGTGCGTCCCTTGATCTCCTCGAAGATCCGCCCGCGCAGCGGCGCGAGGTGGGCCAGCCGGCTCTCGGTCCACGCGTTCTCGGCCTCGAGGTGCGCGACCACCTCCGGCGACTCCTTGTCGCGCAGCCACTCGTAGTCGTCGGTGGTCGTCTCGCCGTGGTGCGTGCGCGACGTCGGGCGGCGGGGCGCGACGGGTGCGGCGGCCGGGGGCGCGACGGGTGCGGCGACCGGCGGGACGTCAGGTCGGGCGGAGGGGGTGGACGAGGGCGCGATCACGTCGTCGGACATCTGGCCAGGGTAGTGCGGACCGCTCGTCCGAGGACCGACGCCCCACCCCGGCGGCGTCCCGCCGGCGGCTCGGCGGCGGCTCGGCGGCGGCTCGGCGACGCCCCGCCGAACGGCCGGTGTCGCCGCGCTGAACAGTGCCGGAACACTCGCCCGGACCCCTTCTCCCCGGGTTGCGGCGCCGCGACACTTCGGGTGTGCACGACACCCTCGCCGAGCTGGCCCAGAACGTCGCCGTCCGCCCGCGCGCGCACCGGGTCGGGGTCGTCGCGGAGCTCGCGCGCCCCGTGCTCACCGTCGGCTCGTCGATGCCCGTCGGGCAGCTCGAGGTGATCTTCCGCCCCGCCGACGTCGCGTGCGTCGTCGTGCAGGACGACACGGGCGGGGAGCGCTACGGCATCGTGACCCGTGCCGGGATCACGGCGGCGCTCACCGGTCGCCTCGGGTACGGCCGCGCCGTGCTGGAGCGTCGACCGACCGAGAGCATCACCGACTGGGCGCCGCTCGCCGTGCACCCCGACGCGTCGATCTCCGAGGTCGCGACCCTCGCCATGGAGCGCCCCGGCGAGCACCGGTACGACGACGTCCTCGTCGGCGGGTCGACCTGGCGCAGCGCGAGCACGGCCGACCTCATGCGCTCCCTCGTCGGGACGCTCGCCGAGCGGTCGACGCACGACGCGCTGACGGGCCTGTCCACGCGCGGGGCCACGTGGCACTCGCTCACCCGGCGCTGCCGCCTCGTCGCGCGCGGCGGGACGCGCGTCGTGCTCCTGCTGCTCGACGTCCAGGGCATGACCACGATCAACGCCCGGTTCGGCCAGGAGGCCGGGGACGCGGTGCTGGTCGAGGTCGCCACCCGGCTCGCCGCGGCGGTGCCCGGAGGGTGCGAGGCCGGCCGGGTCGACGGCGACCGGTTCGCCGTCCTCGCCACCCTGCCCGCGATGGACGACATCCAGGCGGCGGCGTCGGTCGAGGCGCTGCGGCAGGACGTGCTCGGGCGCCTCGTCGGACCGTCGGGGCCCGTCCCGGCGGCCGCCTGGCCGACGGTCGACGCCGCCGCGGTGTGGTCGGTCGCCGGCGCGGCAGACCCGGACGAGCTGGTCCGAGAGGCCGAGCACCGGCTGGCGCTGGTGCGCAGCACACTGCTGTCGGCCTGACCGGGCCCGAGTTCGGTCGTTCAGCGCCAGATCGGTCCTCGGAAGAGCCGATCTCGCGCCGTGGTACCGATCTCGCGCAGCGACGCGCGCCGTACGCTCGGGCCGTGCACACGGACCCAGGTCCCGCGACGGGCGAGCTGACGAGCGGGGCGATGGCCCGCGCGTCGGGCCTGTCCCCGAAGGCGCTGCGCCTCTACGACGCGAACGGGCTCCTCGTCCCGGCGCGCGTCGACCCGCGCACCGGGTACCGCGCGTACGCGCCCGCGCAGGTCGCGCGGGGCCGCGCGATCGCGCTGCTGCGTCGTCTGGACATGCCGCTCGCCACGATCGGGGACGTGCTCGACGCCGGCCCGGACCGCGGGCGCGACGTCCTCCTCGCGTGGTGGGCCGCGCACCAGGCCGAGCTCGTGACGCGCCGCGACACGCTCCACGCCGTCGCCCATCAGCTCGGCGCCCTGCCCGAGCCCGCACCGGCGCGACCACCCGGCGCCGTGCGCCCGCGCCGCTCCCCCGCGCGCAAGGTCGCGACGGTCACCGCGGTCGTGGACCAGGGCGGCCTGGTCCCGCGGTTCACCGCGGACGTGCTCGACGTCCGTGCCCATCTCGAGGCGGAGGGCGCGACATGGGGGGCGGAGCACTGGGTCGTCTATCACGAGCCGCCCGGTCCGGCGGCGCCCGGCCGGATCGAGACGTGCGTCCCCTACGCCGGCACGATCGACCCGTCGGAGCGCGTCATGCTGCGCGTCGAGCCCGAGCGCACCGAGCTCTGGGTCACGGTCCCGGCCGTCGACTGCCGCTTCCCGCAGATCCTCGCCTACAGCGACGCCGTCCTCACGGCGGCTCGGGAGCGCAGGGGCCCGGCCGGGCCGATGCGCGAGGTCTACCCGGTGCCGTGGTCGGTCGACGACGACGCGGTCGTCGCCGAGGTCGTCGTCCCCGTTGACCCTGCCCCAGGGGCAGGCCGCACCGTGTCGTCATGAACCTCACCGACTACGCCACGCACAGCCCGTACTCCGACCCCGGCCCGCACGCGACCCAGCTCGCCGCCGTCCCCACGGACCCGGCGAGCCTCCACGCGGCGGTGACGGCCGCCGTCGTGCACTACCGGGCCGGGGCGAACGCGCCGACGCCCGACCAGCTCGCCGACATCGACGGGCGCTGGGTCGAGACGATTCTCGACACCGTGACCGGGCGCGCTCCCGGCCGTGCGCTCGCCGACGCGCGCGACCCTGCGCAGCAGGTCGGCGGGTGCTGCCGCGACCACTCGCTGCTCGCGGTCGCGATCCTGCGCGAGCACGGCGTGCCCGCACGCACGCGCCTCGGGTTCGCCGGGTACCTCCACGAAGGATTCCGCACCGACCACGTCGTCGTGGAGCGCTGGGTGCCCGACGGCGCGGTACCCGGTCACGCGGTGCCCGACGGCGCAGTGCTCGGTGACGCCGTGTCCGACGGCGCGGCGTCCGGCGCGCCCGCCGGGTCGCCCGGGCGATGGGTCCGGTTCGACCCCGAGCTGGCCACCGGCTCGACCGCGTTCGACGTCCACGACCTCGCCACGGGCGAGGGCGCGCCCTTCGAGACCGCCGCGGAGGCGTGGATCGCGTACCGGGAGGGCCGCACGGACCTCGCCACCTACGGCGTCGGACCCGATCTCCCGGAGCTCGGTGGTCCGACGATCGTCCAGCGCTACGTGCTCGGTGACCTCGCCCACCGGATGCGGACCGAGCTACTCCTGTGGGACGCATGGGGCACGACGAGGTTCTTCCGCTCCGCGGTCGACCCCCGGGACGCCACGCTCACCGACCAGGTCGCGCGGCTCGTCGTGCGCGCCGACGCCGGGGACACCACGGCCGAGCTCGAGCTCGAGGCACTCTGGGCCGACGACGACGCCCGCGTGCGCCCCGGCCCCGTCGTCGCCACGTGGTCCCCGACGGGGCGCTTCGGGTCGACGGACCTGACCCGCCGCACGACGGTCTGGCACGTCACCGCCGGCCCTGCGACCGACCCGCTCGCCGCGCGGCGCTGACCATGCCCGCTCAGCGGAGCAGCGCGACGGACCGCTCTCCGACGGACAGGAGGCGTCCGTCGATGCTGAGATACGACCATGCGTCGGGCAAGCCTCGCTCGGTCCACAGCACCCGGCCGTCGGCGAGGTCGACCGCGACGAGCGAGGCTGCCCCCGCCGAAGTGCTCATGACGAGCAGCGCGGTGTGGCCGTCGGTGAACGCCTGCATCACCGAGCCGGACGCGAACCCCGACCCGCCGAGCGCCGACAGCTCGACGCTCCACCGGGTGCGACCCGTCGCGGGGTCGAGGACCGTGAGCGCGCCGCGCACCGACACGAGGACGGCGTCGGTCGTCGCGACGAGGACCTGCTCGGGGATGCCCGCCGTGTCCGGCTCCCACAGCTCGGCGCCCGACGCGTCGAACGCGGCGATCGTCAGACCGGTCTTCACGAACCGCAGCTCCGACCGGCCGTCGGTCGCCAGCGGCGGGACGAGCAGGCCCGGCGCCTCCCAGGCGACCGACCCGTCGGCGTCGAGCAGCGCCGACCGCAGAGGATCTCCCGACCCGTCGTACAGGCCCGAGCCGCCGTACATCACCGAGCCCCCGGACGGGTCGCGCAGGTAGCCGTCGCCGTGCGCGAAGGTGACGTCGCCGACGACGGCCGGGTCGTCGGTGCGCACGCCGTCGGCGGTGAACGACGCCGTGACGCCGCAGCCCTGCACGTGCACCGCGCGGTCGGTGCCGAAGCCCCAGGCCTGGTCGAGGTCGACGGTCGCCATCTCGTCGCCGCCGCCCTCCGAGGCACCCCACTGGGCGCACTCGTACGACCCCTCGTCGCGCATCCTGGCGGGCACGACCGTGCTCCACCGGAGGTCGCCGCTCGTCACGTCCTGGAGCGCGAGCGCGACGTCGGGCGGGTCGCCGGAGATCTCGACGAACCCGGTGGACTCGTCGACCGGCACCTTCTCGCCCTGCTGCGCGGCCTCCGGACCGACCCGGCCGACCCAGAGCAGCGTGCCGTCCGGGCCCGCGGACGGGCGGAGCCAGCGGACCTCGCCGCCGGAACCCTCGCCGTCGACCGGCTCGGAGGGCGGACCGAGCTCCCGGTCGGCGGTGATCGTGCCGTCGGCGGCGAGCACCGCGACCGGCACCGGGTCCCAGTCCTGGGCCGGGCGCGCCACGGAGACCGAGACGTCGACGGACGGCACGCACGTCGACGACTCCTCGACGTTCGCGGAGAGCGCGGAGTACCACTGGGCGAGCGTGCCGCACGACGTCGGTCCGTCGAACGTCGTCCGCCAGGCCTCGTCGCCCGTGTCGAGGTCGTACCCGACGACGTCGTTCCCGTCGTTCACGGTGAGCGCACCCGGCATGACACCGAGCGGCTGGCCCAAGAGCTCGATGTCGAGCTCCCACGCGACGCGCGGCGCGTCGCCGATCGGCGCGAGGCCGCCGGGCGCCTCGCGGAGGCGCGCCGTCTGCATGCGCTCCGTGACCGCGTCGACCGCCGTCATCGCGCCGAGCACGAGCACGACGGCCGCCGCAGTGGTCACGACCGCACGGCGGCGTCGGGGTGATCTGGGCTCCGGCCGCGCGGCATCACCGTCCGGTCCGTGTCCGCGTGGTCCGTCGCCTCCCGGGCCGTCACCGTCCGGGCTGTCGTCGCCGAGACCGTCGAGGACCGTGCCAGCGTCGACGCCGTCGTTCGCCGGGACGCCGCGGCCGGTGGCACCCGCCCAGTGGACGCTGCCCGCCGACCCGACGGTGACGGGCGACGGACCGTCGAGGTCGGGCTCGTCGTCGAACCCGTCGTCGACGAGCTCGAACGTGTGGCGGTCGGCAGCGGCCGCGCGGCGTCGCAGGGGCACGAGACGATCGTAGGCGCGCTCGGGGTGGCCCGGGGACGTCACGCGACGCCCAGGTACGCCTCCTTGATGCTCGAGTCGGCGAGGAGCTCCTTGCCGCCACCGGTGCGCACGACCTCACCCGTCTCGAGGACGTACGCGCGGTCGGACCGCGAGAGCGCCTGCTGCGCGTTCTGCTCGACGAGGAGCACGGTCGTGCCCTGGGCGTTGATCTCCGAGACGATCCGGAAGATCTGCTGGATGATCATCGGCGCGAGGCCCATCGACGGCTCGTCGAGGAGCAGGAGGCGCGGGCGAGCCATGAGCGCGCGCCCGATGGCGAGCATCTGCTGCTCACCGCCGGACATGGTTCCGCCCACCTGGTCCTTGCGCTCCGCGAGGCGCGGGAACAGCTCGAACACCCGGTCGACGGTCTCGTCGTGCTCCGCCTTGGACGCGAACGTCCGTGCGTACGCGCCCATCTCCAGGTTCTCGATGACCGTCATGCCCGGGAAGATGCCCCGGCCCTCCGGCGCCTGCACGATGCCCTCGAGCACGCGCAGGTGCGCCTTCATGCGCGTGATGTCCTTGCCGTCGAAGAGGATCCGCCCGCGCGCGAGCGGACGGATGCCCGAGATCGCGCGCATCGTCGTCGTCTTCCCGGCGCCGTTCGCGCCGATGAGCGTGACGAGCTCGCCCTCCTCCACCGTGATGGAGATCCCCCGGACCGCCTCGATCCGCCCGTAGGCGACGGTCACGTCCTGCAGCTCAAGCAGAGGCATCGCCGCTGCCCCCTTCGTCCGTGGTGGCGGCGTCCCCGACCAGCTCCTCGTCCGGGACCCCCAGGTAGGCGGCGATGACCTTCGGGTCGTTCGTCACCTCGTCCGGGGTCCCGTCCGCGATGACCCGGCCGAACTCGAGCACGACGATCCGGTCCGTGACACCGCGCACGAGGCGCATGTCGTGCTCGATGAGCAGCACCGTGTACCCGTCGTCGCGGATGTGGCGGATGAGGTCCATGAGGGCCTCCTTCTCCGCCGGGTTGAAGCCGGCCGCCGGCTCGTCGAGGCACAGCAGCTTGGGTTCCGTCGCGAGCGCGCGGGCGATCTCCAGACGGCGCTGGTCGCCGTAGGAGAGGTTGCGCGCCTTCTCCGTCGCCCGGCCGCCCACCCCGACGAACTCGAGCAGCGCCATGCCGCGGTCGATCGCGTCGCGCTCCTCGCGGCGGTGCCGCGGGAGCCGGAACAGCGCGCCCGGCACGGACGTGCGGTGCCGCGCGTCCGTGCCGACCACGACGTTCTCCAGCGCCGTCATCTCGTTGAACAGCCGGATGTTCTGGAACGTCCGGGCGATGCCGCGCTGAGTGATCTGGTACCGCTTGAGCGCGCCGAGGGGCGCGCCGTCGAACACGACCTGCCCCTTGGTGGGCCGGTACACGCCGGTCATCGCGTTGAACGCGGTGGTCTTGCCCGCGCCGTTCGGGCCGATGAGGCCGAGGATCTCGCCGCGCCGGATGTCGAACGTGACGTCGTCGAGCGCGACGAGACCGCCGAACTGGACGGTCACGTTCTCCATCTGCAGGAGCGGCTCGCCGACCTTCGCCTGGACGGCCCGGTCCGGCGCGACCATCGCGTCGACCAGCTCGGGGTCCGCCAGCTCGGGGCGCACGGCCTCGACGCCGACGACGACCGGCTCCTCCAGGACCGCGCCCGGCATGTAGGTGTCGGGACGGGTGGAGTCGGCACGGCCGGACGCGGCGAGGTGCTCGTCGCCGTGCTCGCCGCCGGCCCCGATGCCGCCCGGGTCATGGGTGCTCATCGGGTCTCCTCCCCGCTCGTGGTTCCGGTGCCGCTCGCCGTGCCGCTCACCCTGCCACCGGTGCCACCGGTGCCACCGGTGCCCGACGCGGTCGCGGGTACCGGGGCACCCGGGCGTGCTGCGCCGTCGGACCCGTTCCCGGCGTCCGCGCGGGCGAGCCGCCGGGCCGCGACGTAGAGCTCACGCCCGTAGGCGAGGAGCTTCTGCCGGACCGGGATGAGCCCCTGCGGTCGGAAGATCATGAGCACGACCAGGGCGAGCCCGAAGAACAGGTACCGGTAGCTCGCGATCTCGTTGCCGTCGATCGGGATGCCGAAGAGCTCGGTCCGGCCGAGGAAGAAGTTCGGCAGGTACACGATGATGAACGCACCGAGGATGACGCCGAGCTTGTTGCCCTGGCCGCCGAGCACGACGGCGCACAGGAAGAGCACGGAGTTGATGACGTTGAAGTTCGTCGGGATGACGAACTGCACCTGGCCCGCGTAGAGCGCACCCGCGACGCCGCCGATCGACGCGCCGATGATGAACGCCCACAGCTTGAAGCGGAACGTGGGGACACCCATGATCTCCGCGGCGTCCTCGTCCTCGCGGATCGCGACCCAGGCGCGGCCGACGCGCGACCGCTCGAGGTTCCCGACGAACAGCAGCGAGATGACGATGAAGACGAGGCTCACCCAGTACCACCACACGCCCGAGTTGAGCGTGCCGCTCGCGTTGCCCGCGGAGAAGACGCCGTTGGGCAGGTCCTCCGTGACGCCGAGCCGCGGGTAGGCCACGCCGCGCAGGCCCTGGCCGCCACCTGTCAGCTCGTCGAGGTTGTCGGCGAGGAGACGCACGATCTCGCCGAACCCGAGCGTGACGATCGCGAGGTAGTCGCCGCGCAGCCGGAGCGTCGGCGACCCGAGGATCAGTCCGGAGATCGCCGTGATCGCGACGGCGATCGGGAGCGCGGCGAGCCATGCCCACTCGGTCGCGAGCCACTCGTCCGTCTGGTTCCACGGGCTGTCCGGGCTCGTGAGGATGGCGACCGTGTACGCGCCGATCGCGTAGAAGCCGACGTACCCGAGGTCGAGCAGGCCGGCCTGCCCCACGACGACGTTCAGGCCGATCGCGATGAGCGCGATCATGCCGAACTGCGCCATGACGCCGCCGAAGTTGGTGCCCACGGTCGTGAGCACGGGGATCTCGAGGATCGGCACGAGGGCGATGAAGAGGAGGAACGGGACGCCGACCAACCACTGGGTCGGCCGCGCGAGCGCGTCCCACCAGAGCCGGAGGCGGTCGCCGACCCCGCCGTGCGGCCGGTCCTTCGTCGCGGTGCGCCCGGCGGGCGGCAGCTGCACCGGCGCGCCGCCGGCCGGCTGGGGTGCTGGTGTCGACGTGCTCATGCGCGGGCCCTCCCCAACGACTCGCCGAGGATGCCCGTGGGGCGGAACATCAGGACGACGATCAGCAGCACGAAGGCCACGACGTCGCGCCACTCCGTGCCGAACACGACCTGGCCGTAGTTCTCCATGACGCCGAGGATCAGACCGCCGAGCAGCGCGCCGCGCAGGTTGCCGATGCCGCCCAGGACCGCGGCGCAGAACGCCTTGATGCCGAGGATGAACCCGCCGGAGTAGATGATCCCGTTCGGGACGCGCAGCGTGTACAGCAGCGCCGCGGCACCGGCGAGGATGCCGCCGATGAGGAACGTCAGCATGATGACGCGCTCGCGCGAGACGCCCATGAGGGTTGCGGTGACCGGGTCCTGCGCGACGGCGCGGATCCCGCGCCCGAACTTCGTCCGGTTGATGAACATGTCCGTCGCGAGAGCGAGCACGAGCGCCGACAGGATGATCACGATCGTGATGTTCGTGACGGACGCGCCGCCGATCGTGAACTGCACCTCCGGCTGCACGAGGCGGATCGGCTGCTCGGCGTTGACGCCGCCGAGCGTTCCCCCCGTGAGCTTCGGCAGCACGAAGTGCACGAACTCCTGGAGGATGAACGACATGCCGATCGCCGTGATGAGGAAGACGAGCGAGGGCGCACCGCGCTTGCGCAGCGGTCGGTAGGCCACCCGTTCGAGGCCCACGGCCGTGCCGCCGGCGACGAGCATGCCGCCGAGCATCGCTATCCCGAGATAGAGCACGGTGAGCGCGATGCCCTTGTCGTACGCGTCGCCGCTCGGGTAGAAGCCGAGGAGCAGGAGGGTCGCGTACTGCCCGAACATCCCGAGCATGAAGACCTCGGAGTGGGCGAAGTTGATGAGCCGCAGCACGCCGTAGACGAGCGTGTAGCCGACGGCGACGAGCGCGTAGATCGCGCCATAGGTGAGGCCCTCGATGGTGAGGCCCCAGAAGTTGCGGCCGAGGGCGGCGAGGTCGAAGTCGATGAGCGACTGGTGGACGAGTGGACCGGCGGTCGCGCTGGCGAGCAGCGCGTCGGCAAGAGCGGGCATGACGCTCCCTGAGTTCTGGCTCGGATCGTACGAGGTCGTGGTCCACGACGGGGCGCCCCGCCCCCTGGGCCCCGCGGGTGGCGGGGTGCGGGGCGAGGCGCCCGTCGTCGTCGGACTACTGGACCTCGTAGATCCAGATCAGGGCGGACGCGAGCTCGCCCTTGTCGTCCCACTCGTAGGTGCGGGCGAGGCCGTCACCGGAGTAGTCGGCGACGTAGTCGATCATCGCGGCGCGGTCGGCGACACCCGAGGCGATGCCCGTCAGCATGATCGTGGCGAGGTCGTAGCCCTCGACCGAGTAGACGCCCGGCGCCTGTCCGGCCGACTCCTCGTACGTGGCCGCGAACTCCTCGGGGGCGGGACCGCACGGGCACGAGAGGATCGCGCCCTCGGACGCGGCGCCCGCCTGCTCGACGAACTGCGGGTCGTTCGTGCCGTCCGCCGAGACGAACGGGATGTCGACGCCGCCGTCGCGCAGGCCCTGCACGAACGGTGCCGCCTCCGCGTAGTAGCCCGCGTAGAAGATCGCGTCCGCGTCGGCGCCCGCGATGATCTGGACGGACGCCGAGAAGTCCTTGTCACCGGCCTTGACCTCGGTCGCGCAGTCCGGGTTCGCCGCGTCGCCGAGCCCGGTCGTGATCTGCTCGGCGAGGCCGATGCCGTAGTCGGAGTTGTCCGAGACGACGCAGACGCTCGCGAACTCCATCGTGTTGACGAGGTACTTCGCGACCGACGGGCCCTGGACGGCGTCGTTCGCGAGGCCGCGGAAGAAGTTCGTCCAGTTGTTGGCCGTGAGGTCGGGGTTCGTGGCCGACGCCGTGAGCGAGAGCAGGCCCGCCTGGTTGAAGACGTCGCCCGTCGCCGCCGTCTCGCCCGAGAAGGCCGGGCCGAGGAGGCCGATGACGCTCTCGTCGCCGACGATCTGCGGAGCGACCTGCGTCGCCTTCTGCGGGTCGCCCTCGGTGTCGAACTGCTTGATCTCGACCTGGCAGCCCGGGTTCGCCTCGTTGAAGGCGTCGACGGCCACCTGCGCGCCGTAGAGGATGTTGAGGCCGAGCGCGGCGTTCGGTCCCGTGAGAGCACCGGCCATCGCGATCGAGGTGCCCTCGGCGCACTCGGCGCTGCCGTCGCCGGCCGGGTCGACCGCGTCGCCACCTTCCTCGGCCTCGACCTCCGCGCCGTCGATGTCGACCTGCACGGAGGGGACGATGCTGAGCTCCCCGGAGTCCGCGTCGCTGGTCTCCGTCGAGGTGCCGGTCGTCTCGTCGTCGCCGCCCTGGGACTGGGGTCCGCAGGCGGTCAGGACGAGGGTCGCGGCGAGAAGAAGAGCCGCACCCCCGCTCGCCCGTCGTGCTGTGCGATGCATGCCAACCTCCGTGGTCCAGATCCCCGCCGAGGTGGCCTGAGCCGCAGTCCTCCGCGGTCGATCGCTGAGTTCAACACTGAATAGCGTGCTGAATAGTGACACAGGTCACCGACAGCCGAAACCCACCGACGGACGTGCCGTCCGGAGGTCCCTGCGGTGCGGCAGGGACCTCCAGCCCGGCAAATCCGCGGGAGGGGGCGCTCTCCGCGTACCTGGGTGCGGCGAACCTAGGCGCGTCGGGTTTCGCGGACCGGCTCCAGTTGTTACCGACTCGTAACGCACGGGTCTCGCTTCGGCCCGGTGCTGGTACTTCTGTACCGATCCACCTCGCTGCGTCGGCCGGCGGTCGCCCGTACGGTGGAGCGATGGGCCTCGCGTCGACGCTGCTGCACACCCGGTGGTTCGTCCGCGCCCCGATCGCCCTCTTCCGGAGCGGGCTCGGCTTCCTGACCGGCGGGCGGCTCGTCCTGCTCGTGCACCGCGGTCGCACGAGCGGCGAGGCGCGCTCCGTGGTGCTCGAGGTGGCGGGACGACCGGCACCCGACCGGATCGTCGTCGCCGCCGGTCTCGGCCCGCGCTCGCAGTGGTATCGCAACGTGGTCGCCGAGCCGCGCGTCCTCGTGCGGACCGGCGCGCGCCCGGCCGGGCACGCCCTGGCGCGGACCCTCCCGCCTGACGACGGCGCCCGCCTCCTCGACGACTACGCGGCCCGCTCGGGTCGGGCCTGGTCGGTGCTCAAACCCGTGCTGCAAGAGTGGGCCGAGCCGCTCGCGAGGTCCCGGGGAGAGGCCGACTGGAGGCGTGTCGTGCCGGTCGTCGAGCTCCGGCTGCTGCCTCGGACATGAGTCGACGCGCGGCTCGGGGACTCTCTCACGAGACCTGTCCGGATCCATAGCCAGGAACGGACGAAGGCTGTACGGTTGTGCGCGAGATTGCAGTGCCTCGCTTGTCCTCGCGCTGAGGTGACACCCTCGGGTGGAGCCCCGGCGGACCTTGTTACCCCAAGAGTTGACGACGAACACCTGTGATGTACGCCCCCGCGACCGTGGGGGGTGAAGGTTGACACTCTTGAAGGAGTAACCATGGCTACCGGAACCGTGAAGTGGTTCAACAGCGAGAAGGGCTACGGCTTCATCGCCCCCGAGGACGGCTCGGCCGACGTGTTCGCGCACTACTCCGCGATCCAGTCGCAGGGCTTCCGCACGCTGGAGGAGAACCAGCGTGTCGAGTTCGACGTCACGCAGGGCCCCAAGGGCCCGCAGGCGGAGAACATCCGCGCGGTCTGATCTCGCCGCGGCCGTCAGGTCGCGTGATCTGATCTGACGAGTGCCCCTCGACCTCCGGGTCGGGGGGCACTCGTGCGTCCGGTGCCGGGCCGTCGTGCCGAACCCCGGGTTACGCGTCTCGAACCGGTCTGAAGGACCGACAACCCCGGGTTCGGCAAGCTTCAGCGCCGAACCCCGGGTTAGGCGTCTCAGACCGGTCTGAACGGGCGACAGCCCGGGGTTCGGCGAGCGGCGGAACCCGTCGCGGCCCAGACTCGTTCCCCGAGTGGTGGGTGGACGCCCGCCGACCCACGACCCCGGAGGCCGACCATGGGATTCCTCGACCGACTTCTCGGCCGCGAGCCACGAGACGCGCAGGGCGACCCCTCCGCTCAGGGCGGCTACGGCTCCCCCGCTCAGCAGCCGAACCGGTACCCCACGCAGTATCCGCCGGGCGGACCCGCGTACGGCACGTCGGACGCCGCGCCGGCTGGGCCCGCTGCGCCGCGCACCCCGGACCAGGTCGCAATCGACCGGTACCGGTACATGCTCCGCACCGCGCCGCCGGACGCCGTCGAGCAGGCGCACGCCGAGGCGTTCGCGCGCCTCACGCCCCAGCAGCGGAGCCAGGTCCTCGCCGAGCTCGGCGCGGTCGTGCCGCCCGCGGAGCGCGCCCTCACCGACACGCCCCAGGACCTCGCCCGCATGGCGACCCGCGCGGAGATGCGCCAGCCGGGCACGCTGGAGCGCTCGTTCGCCGGCCGGACCGGCGGAGCGCCGGGGTTCGGGTCGATGGTCGGCTCGAGCCTGCTCGGGACCGTCGCGGGCGTCGTCATCGGGTCGGCCGTCGCGAACGCGATCTTCGGGCCCGCGTTCGGTGACCCGACGCAGCCCGTCGCAGAGGACGCCGCGGCGTCGGGTGGCGAGGACCCGGGCGCGGGCGAGGGCGGTGACGCCGGAGCCGGTGATGCCGGGGCTGGTGACCCGGGCGCCGTCGAGGCGTCGGGGGCCGACACCGGTGCGGACTCGGGCGGTGACGGCGGCTTCGGGGACTTCGGCGGCGGGTTCGACGACTTCGGCGGCGGCTTCGGCGAGTTCTGACTCCCGGCGCGGGCGACAGCACGGACGCCCGGGGAACGTCAGCCTTGGTTGCCCGGTGCGGCGGTGTCGCGGTCGCCGTCGAACGAAGCCGCGACGTGAGCCGAGGGCGCACCGTCGAGCGAGGTGGCGCCGTCAGCCGCGGGCGCGCCGACGACCGAGGTCGCGCCCAGTCCCAGGAACGCCCCGAGCTCCTCGAGCCCTCGTGGCGAGCTCGGCACGTGGTCCGTGAGCGCGGGCGACCGGACGACGACCGCCGCCCACTGCGCCCGTGACACGGCGACGTTGATCCGGTGCCGCGAAAGAAGGAAGCCCAGGCCGCGCGAGGCGTCCCGCGCGGACGACGCGGCGAGGGTCACGACGACGACCACCGCTTCCCTGCCCTGGAAGCGGTCGACGGTCCCGACCTGGACGTCCGGGTACCCGGCGGCGGCGAGCGCCGACCTGACGGCCCAGACCTGGGCGTTGTAGGCCGCGACGACGAGCACGTCCGCCTGCCCGAGCGGTCGGACCACCTCGTTCCCGTCGACCGTCGTGGTCCACGACCGCCCGACGATGCGCTCGACCTGGCGGACGACCTCGGCGGCCTCCTCGCGGGACTGGACACGGTTGCCCGCGTGCTCGACGAGCACCTGCTCGACCCCGGGCGGCACACCGTCGAGCAGGCGGCGCGCGGCGACGGGCTGCGCGCCCAGCCGCTCCTCGTAGGAGAGGGTCGAGACCGCCGCCGCGAGCCTCGGGTGCAGGCGCCACGTGCCGGCCAGGAAGTACCCGAGCTCGTCGGGCAGGACGCGGTGACCGTCGGCGAGCCAGCCGAGCGCAGACCGGTCGACGGGCTCGGGGTGCGTACCCTGGCTCACCTGGGGCAGCTGCTGGGGGTCGCCGAGCAGCAGGAGGTTCCGCGCGGCGCGGGCGACGGCGACCGTCGCGGCGAGCGAGAACTGCCCCGCCTCGTCGACGACGAGGAGGTCGAGCGTGCCCTCGGGCAGCCGCTCGGCGGAGAAGTCCCACGCGGTGCCTCCGACGACGCGCGTGCCCGGCGCGGCCGCGAACGTCGCGAGCGCGCCGCCGTCGAGCTCCGCGCACACGGCGGTGGGCGACGGCCCGTCACCCGAGAGCTTCTTCGCGACGACCCCTGCCGGCACGCCGGCCTTCTCGACGACGGCGCGCAGCATGTTCTCGACGACGGCATGCGACTGCGCGACGACCCCCACGCGCCACCCACGCTCCACGAGGCGGGCGATCACGTGCGAACCGACGTACGTCTTGCCCGTCCCCGGCGGGCCCTGCACCGCGACGTACGAGCGGTCGAGCCGCTCGACCGCGGCCGTGACGGCGCCGACGACGTCGTCGCCGACGGGCCGCGGCAACGCACCTGACCCGACGAGCCGCGGAGGCCGGCGCAGCAGGACGTCCGACGCCGCGTCGAGCGGCTGCGCGCCGGTCGCACGCCAGGTCTCGAGCGCGCGACGCGCCGCCACGGTGACGGCCGCCTCGAGCGGCCCGGTCTGCGGACCGGGAGACGGCGTGAGCGCGATCGGGAACTGGGAGAAGGGGTCGGCCTTGCGCCGCAGCCGCTCGCGGACCTCGAGGACGTCCCGCTCCCCCGCGGGCGTCGTGCGGCGACCGGCTCCGAGGATGCCGGCGCCGCTCGCCCAGCCGCGCACGCCGTCGGCCGAGGTCTGCGTGCCCGGGGGCAGCGGCGCGTCGTACAGCAGGTAGGGCGAGACCCCGACCCGCAGGTCGGTCCCCTCGGGCAGCCGCCCGACGAGCTCGAGCCGCCGCGACATGGTCTGACGCCCCGGCTCGACCTCCCACCCGCTCACGACCTCCGCCTGCTCGACGAGGAACGCGTTGCGCCGACCGGGCCACTCCTCGACGGGGAGCGCGAGGCGCGCGAAGTGCTCCTGCCAGAACGGCTTGGCCTCCCGCCGGTGATACCCGACGGCAGCCCCGTACATCGCGAGCGCCTGCATCCCGGCATCACGGCCCGCCCGGTCCTCCCCGACGACCCCGCGGATCTCCGCCTCGAGCGCGAGCGCCACCTCCTTCGCCCCAGGCTCGCCAGCAGAGGCGACGCCGCCACCGGGCCCACCACCCGCCGTCGTCGTCACTCCTACCGCCCCACCGACCGAGGCGACGTCCGGCCCGGACCCACCACCCGCCGTCGTCGAACCCACCGCACCACCGACCGGGGCGACGTCCACAGCGGGGTCGGAGGGGGCGCGCGCCGTCGTGGACGGGTCTGGCGGGAGCGCCGCGAGGGACGAGTGGCGCGGATGGTAGACGGCGCGCGCCTCCTCCGACCCCGCACCCGACCCGACCACAGCCTCAGAACCGGAGCCGGATCCGGATCCGGAGCGACCGACGGCAGACCTCAACCACTCCAGCAGCCGCAACGTCGACACGCAGTCGTAGCGGTTGTAGTCCTCGATCCCGCGGAGCAGCTCGTCGGCCTCGTCGTGCCGCCCGGCGTCGCGCAGCCCGGTGTACTCGGCGTACGCGACGATCGACGCCGCGGCGTCCTTGACGTCACCACTGCGGAGCTCGTCGCCCATGTACAGCGGCTCGAGCCTCTTGAGGGACCGGGACGGGTCGGAGATGCGCAGGGACGGCCGCACGACGGCGTAGAGGTCGACGAGCACGCCGCCGCGGAGCAGGTCGTCGACCTCCTCCTCGTAGACGCCGTGCCGCGCGGCGATGGACAACAGGTGGGACTTCTCGTAGTCGGCGTAGTGGTAGACGTGCAGGTCGAGGTGCTCGCGGCGCCGCGCGTTCACGTGGTCGACGAAGGCGACGAGCGCGTCGCGCTCGGACGCGAGGTCGTGCGCCCATAGCGCGTGGGACGGTGGGACGCCGCCCGGCTCGTCGGGCCTCTCGACCCAGCCGAAGAGGTAGTCGAGGCCCCAGCTCGCGCCGTCGGCGTCGACCCACAGCGGGTCTCCCTCGAAGTCGAAGAAGAGGTCGCCGGGGCTGGGCGCGGGGAGCGCGTGCACCGGCGACGGGTCGTCGATGCGCCACGAGAGCTCGTGCGGGCCGGAGGCGTCCGCCCAGACGACGGTCCCGTCCGCAGCGCCCGTGCCGAGCTGGAGGGCTGCCTGGTCGCGGACGCGCGCGAACGACGACGCGGCCATCCCGGCCGGGGGCTCGGTCGCGGCGGCGAGCTGCTCGGCGGTTCGGATGCCGGCCGCGTTGAGGAGCGTGCGCTGCCGCTCGTACACGCCGCCGACGAGCAGGACGTCGCGCCGCGCCTCGACCTGCTCGCGGCACGCGTCGCAGCGCCCGCAGGAGCGGACGTCGGCGTCGTCCCAGGGGGCGCGCCCGTCGCGCGCGAGGTGCGTCTCGGTGAGCCGCAGCAGCCGGTCCCGGCGCTCGCGGAACACAGGCAGGAGGTCGGCGAGCCGGTGGGTGCTGCGGGAGCGCGTGCCGAGGACGAGCACGACCTCGGGCGCCACGGGGACGTCCGCCGTGAGGAGCTGGTCGGCGTACGCGGCGAGCTGCAGGAGGGCGGGCACCTTGGCGCGGCGCGCGAGCTTGGCGTCCATGACGGTGTACCGCGGGGGTCCCCCGGCGCGCCGTGCGGAGCCGCCCGCGTCGTCGGGCTCGGGGACCCGCACGAGGAAGTCGGCCCGGCCGTGGAACGTGCCGTCGAAGAACGCCGCCTGGTGCACGACGTCGGCGCCGCCCTCGATCGCCGCGAGCGTGCGGACGTGCGCCGCGACGAGCTCGTCCCAGGAGCCGTGCCGCGGCGGCTCGATCCGCAGCACCCCGCGACCGGTCGCGGGGTCGTACCGGCCGTGGCGCGCCTCGAGGTCGGCGAGGACCGCGTCCTCGTGCCGTCGCCCGAGGGTCGCGGCGCGGTCGAGCATGACGTCCTGGGCGGGCTCACGCCGGGGCGCGCGACCGAGCTGCTCGTCGAGGCGGCTCAGGAGCCGGTACTCGCACCCGGCGGCCACGACCAGGTCGCTCGCGGAGTGCACGACGGCCGTCGTCACCCCCGTCGCGGGCGCTCCGCCCGGCACCGTGCCGCTCGCGGGCTCGTCGACCAGGAACACGCGCACCTCCGCGCTCGGACGGCACCGGGGCTGGTGAGCGGCCGGCGAGCCGGTGTCCCGGCTGCTGCCCGTTCTACCAGCGGCCACCCACGCCGGCGGCTGCGTCGAGCACGTCGTCGATACCGATCCGTCCGGAGCCCGCGGCGTCGACGCCGGCCCGTCCCGTGGCCGCACCGGCGCCGGCGCCCACGTGCGCCGGCACCGCGTACACGACCACCGCCACGTCGTCGCGCGCGGCGTCCCCGACGAGCTGGGCGAGCAGCGCGTCGGCGACCTCGGTGGCGGGACGGTCGCGGACCGTTCGCGCCGCCACGTCCGCGAGCCTCGCGAGCCCGTCACGCAGGCTCTCGCCACGGCGCTCGACGAGCCCGTCGGTGTAGAGGACGAGGACGTCGGAACCCTCCAGCCGGGTGGTGGTCTCGGCGCGGCCCGCAGACGTGACCAGGGTGAGCGGGGCACCGCGAGCCCCGGCGAGCCAGTGCGCCGCGCCGTCGCGCACGACGAGTCCCGGGGGGTGCCCCGCCGACGACCAGGTGAGGGTGCCCGCGGCCTCGTCGACGACGCCGCACAGCACCGTCGCGAACTCGGAGCCGGGCAGCTCGGCGGCGAACCGGTCGAGCGCGGCGAGCGTCGCGGCAGGTCCCTGGTCGTCGAGGAGCAGCGCGCGCCCAGCGCTGCGGAGCTGGCCCATGAGGGCGGCGGAGTGCAGACCGTGCCCGACGCAGTCGCCCACGAGCAGTCCCCAGCGCCCTCCTCCGAGCGGGACGACGTCGTACCAGTCGCCACCGACCGCGTACCGGTCGTCGGCGGGCTGGTAGCGCGTCGTCCAGCGGGAGGTGGTGAGCTGCGGCGGCAGCATCGCGAGCTGGAAGGCCTCGCTCGCCACCCGCGCCTCGCGCACCTCGCGCTCGTGCCCCACCCGCTCCCGCACCACCGCGGCCAACGTCGCGGCGACGAGCCGCAGGAAGTCCAGCGCTGCGGCGTCGACGGGGCGGGTCTGGACCGCCTCCAGCAGGACGACCCCCAGCGGCACAGCGGTCCCCGGCCCGTGCAGGGGTGCGACGAGCGTCGCCCCGAGCGTGCGCGCGACGCCGTCACCCAGCACGTCGAGGGCGGTCGCGCGCAACCGATGCGTGTGCGTGGGTGCCGCGTCGGGCGACGGCGCCCGGTAGGCGGCGGGCCGTTCCTGCGTCGCCGCGAGGACGACGACGTCCTCCCCGCTCCGCGCCCACACCTCGGCCCCGACGACGTCGGCGCTCGTGGCGACCTCGTCGACGAAGGCCCGGGCCAGCTCGTCGACCCGGTGCGTGCGGTCCTGCAGCGCGAGCGACAGCCGGCTGAGCAGCAGCATCCGGCGGCGGTCGACCACGCGGTCCGTGGTCTCCGTGGCGATGTCGAGCACGCCGCGCACGACACCGTCGTCGTCCTCGAGCGGGCTGTAGGAGAAGGTGAAGTAGGTCTCCTCGAGGTAGCCGGAGCGCTCCATGAACAGCTGGGCGTCGACCGTCCAGGTCGGACGACCCGTCGTCAGCACCTCGGCGAACAGCGGGCCGATGTCGTCCCAGATCTCGCCCCAGATCTCGCGGGCGGGAGCCCCCATCGCCGCGGGGTGCTTCTCGCTCCCGAGCATCTCGCGGTAGCCGTCGTTGTAGATCATGATCAGGTCGGGTCCCCACGTGATCAGCACAGGGAAGCGGGTGCTGAAGCACAGCACGAACGCGGCGCGGAGCCCGTGGGGCCACGTCGAGGGCCGCCCGAGCGGCGTGGCCGACCAGTCGACCTGGGCGGCGAGGGCGCCCGTGCTCGTGTCCGCGGTCGCGCGCGCGAACCAGTCGGGTCTCATCGCGCAAGATTAAGCGGTTGACGGGCCCTGGACGGCATCCGGCGGGACGCAGCGGCGGAACGGGCGATTCGTCCCGCCGAGGCCCCCTGCAGCATAGTGTTCCCGTCGATCGCGCCGACCGGCGCCCGTCGAAGGAGGTCCCATGGTCGTGCGGTTCACGCCGCCCCCCGGTTGGTCGGTCCCGCCAGGCTTCACGCCGACGACCGACTGGCACCCGGACCCGTCGTGGCCCCCGGCGCCGCCCGGGTGGGTGTTCTGGGTGGACGAGATCCCCGCGCCTCCCGTCCCGGAGCCGGTGCGGGCGGAGGTCCAGCCGAGCCGCCGGTCGCTGCGCGAGCGCTCGTCCGGCCCCGTGCCCGTCGTCACCGACGACGCGGCGCACCCGGTCGTGGGCTCCACCATGGTCCTGCCGAGCCTCGCGGGTCTCGCCGCCGTGTCGGCACCCTCGGCAGCGCCGGCACCCTCGGCAGCGCCTGCACGGTCCAGCGCCCCGCGGCCGGCGCCGCAGCCGGCCACGACGCCGCAGCCCGGCCCGACGCCGCGGCCCGGGGTCGTCCCGGTCGGTCCGACGCCCGGTGCGTCCACCCGCGGAGCGGCCGGTCCGCTCGGGCCGTTGTCGCTCCCGGCGGCCGACGACGACCACCACGCCCCGGACCGCGGGCGTCGCTGGCTCGTGCCGAGCGCGTTCGGGCTCGCAGGCCTCGCGCTGGGCCTGCTCGTCGGGATCGGCCTCACGCTGTCGGCGCAGGGCGCCGCACAGGAGGCGACGGCCGAGGCGGAGCGCGTCCAGGCGGAGGTGGCGGCCGAGCGGGAGCAGCTCGAGACGGAGCGCGCGGACCTGGAGGCGCAGCGCGCGGAGGTCGACGCCGCCCAGGCGGGGCTCGCCGAGCGCGAGGCCGAGGTGGCGAAGGCCGAGGAGGACGCCGCCGCCCGCCAGAAGGAGCTCGACGACGCGACGGCAGAGCGCGAACGGCGCGAGCGGGAGAACCAGGACCAGAACGGCGACCAGAACCAGAACGGCAACCAGAACGGGAACCAGGATGGGAACCAGGACGGCAACCAGGACCAGGGCACCGGGGACGGCGAGGACTCCGGCTGGTCCTGGGGAGACCTCGGCGGCTGGGGCTGAACCTACTTCTCGGGGTGGGGGTGCTCCGCGAGGAACGCGTACCGGCTGAGGATGAGCGGCCAGTCGGTGAACCGCGCGCGGACGCCCTCGGTCCCCTGCGCCCAGCCGCCGTGCTCGACCCGCACCGCCGTGCCGTGCCGCGTCGCGCGCAGGTCCACGCGCACGAGCGACTCCCGGCCCGACGGCTGGGCGAGCGTGAAGGTGTGGGCGAGGTGCGCCGTCGGCTCCCAGAGCGTGACGCGCCCCCACTCGTGCTCGACCGCGCCGTACGACGCGACGAGCCGGCCGCCGACGGACGGCTCCACGGCGACGCCCGAGAAGGTTGCGGCGTGCGCCGTGTACTGCGGCGGCCACCACTCGCCCATGCGGCGCGCGTACGTGTCGAACGCGGTGTCGACGGGGCACGCGAGGCGCAGCTCGTGGACGATCGGGGCGAGGCTCATCGGACCTCCCGTGGATCCCGGACGCGGAGACGGGCCTATCGAACCGCGGGACGGCACGGTCCGCCACCGGACGTCAGCAGCGGGACGGCGTCTTCCACCACAGGACGACGGCGCACCCCGTGCCGTGTGCGCACGACGTCGTCACCGACACGTCACGGCTTCCGGTCGCGCTCTTCACGCGCTTCGCCGAGAGTTGTCGGGTGCGCCGTTCCACCACCTCCACAGCTGACAGCGAGACCCCGATCTTCGACGCCCTCGTCGTCGAGCACGAGAACCAGCTCCCGCTCCTCCACCTCGGCCGGGCGCTGAGCGGCGAGATGGTGACGGTCGCCCGTCCGGTCGGGCTCGAACCCCGGATCGTCCCGTCGCAGGACGTCCCCGTCCTCCCCCGCCGCCGCGCCTCCTGACGCGAGATCGACCCGAGCGTCGCGACGTCGACCCTCTGAGGGTCGATCTCGGTGCGCTCGGGTCGATCTCGGCGGGCCCGCTCAGAGCACGTGCGCGAGGAACCCCTTCGTGCGCTCGTGCTGCGGGTCTCCCAGCACCTGGTCCGGGGTGCCCTGCTCGACGATGGCGCCCTCGTCCATGAAGACGACCGTGTCGGCCACCTCGCGCGCGAACCCGATCTCGTGCGTGACGACCATCATCGTCATGCCGGACTTCGCGAGGTCGCGCATGACGGCGAGCACCTCGCCCACCAGCTCGGGGTCGAGCGCGGACGTCGGCTCGTCGAACAGCATGAGGTCGGGATCCATCGCGAGCGCCCGCGCGATCGCGACGCGCTGCTGCTGACCGCCCGACAGCTGCGCCGGGTAGTGGTCGGCGCGGTCGGAGAGCCCGACGCGCTCGAGCAGCTCGTTCGCGCGGGCCCGCGCCTCCGCCCTGCTGAGCCCACGCACCTGGACGGGCGCCTCCATGACGTTCTCGAGCGCCGTCATGTGCGGGAACAGGTTGAAGCGCTGGAACACCATGCCGATGCGGGCGCGCTGACGTGCGACGACCCGCGGGTGCAGGCGGTGCAGCACCGTCCGGCCGTTCTTCGTCACCTCGCGGTACCCCATGAGCTCGCCCGCGACCCGGATGCGCCCGCCCGTGATCTCCTCGAGCTCGTTGACGCAGCGCAGGAGCGTGGACTTGCCGGAGCCCGACGGCCCGAGCACGACGCACACCGACCCGCGCGGCACCTCGAGGTCCACGCCCCGCAGCACGTGCAGGTCGCCGAACATCTTGTGCAGGCCCTCGACCTGCACCATGGGCACCTCGTCCTGCCGGGTCGGCGCAGGACCCGCCGCCGTGCCCGACGTCGCACCGGTCGTCCCGCTCACGGGGTCACCTCCAGGAAGGGGTCGTCCTTGATCGTGCGGGAGGCCGCGATGAGCTCCTGCTTGCTGGGCTTCCCCCGGCGACGTCGTCCGCCGCCGCCGCCGCCGCGCCGTCGGGCACCGGCCTGGTCGCCGAAGCCGCGGCCGTAGTACCGCTCGATGTAGTACTGGCCGACCATGAGGATGCTCGTGATGAGCAGGTACCAGAACGCCGCGACCATGAGGAGCGGGATCGGCAGGAACGTACGGTTGCCGATCGCGTTCGTCGCGTACGTGAGGTCGAGCGTGAAGGGCACGGCGAGCACGAGGGACGTCGTCTTGAGCATGGAGATCGTCTCGTTGCCCGTGGGCGGCACGATGACGCGCATCGCCTGCGGCAGCACGACGCGCGTGAGGATCTTGCGGTCCTTCATGCCGAGCGCGCGCGCCGCCTCGCTCTGCCCGGGGTCCACCGACCCGAGGCCTGCGCGCACGATCTCCGCGAGGTACGCCGCCTCGTTGAGCGCGAGCCCGAGCAGTGCGGCCCAGAACGCGGTGATGACGTCCTGCGTGCGGAACTCGAAGAACTCTGGCCCGAACGGGATGCCGAGGCTCAGCCGCGGGTAGAGCACCGCGAGCAGGCCCCAGAACACGAGCTGCGTGTAGATCGGGGTCCCGCGGAAGAACCAGATGTACGCCCAGCTCACGGAGCGCATCACCGGGTTGTCGGAGCGCCGCATCACCGCGAGGCCGACGGCGAGCACGATGGCGATGACCATCGACCCGAACGTCAGGACGAGCGTCCACCCCACGCCGCGGATGACGTTGACGTCACGCAGGTACAGCCACACGACGTCCCAGCGGAACTTCTCGTTGGTCACGAGGCCGTGCACCGCCATCGCGGCGAGGACGAGCAGCACGACGGCGGAGATCCAGCGGCCGGGTCGCGGCACCGGTCGGGCGTGGATCCGGTCGGGGACCGGGTCGGTCGAGGAGTCGGCCGGCGCGTCGGGCGCCGTGTCGGTGGAAGGGTCCGACGACGCGTCGTCGGCGCGGGCGTTCGGTCCGGGCAGGGCCATGGGTCCACCTCGGGGTTCGGGCTCGGGTCACCGAGCGGCCGCGGCGGGTGCGTCCTCGCGCCCGCCGACGACCAGTGTGCCGGTCGCGGGTCCCGATCCGTCGTCGGGCGCCCGCGACCGGCGGGTCAGGGCTGGTTCAGGTGCTGGTTGAGGAGTCGGTCCAGAACCGGTCCGTGCAGGTCAGCCGACCGACGGGTTGATCTCGGCGGTGTCGAGCGCGGCGTCGCCGGAGCCCCAGCCGTCGAGGACCTCGACGAGGGTCCCGTCGTCCATGAGCGTCTGGAGCGCGGCCTGGATCGCCGCGGCGAGGTCGGTGGCGTCCTTCGCGACGACGATGCCCTGCGGCGCGGCGTCGAACACGTCACCGAGCTGCTCGATCTGGCCGCCGGTCTGCTCGACGGCGTAGCCGATGACCGGGGAGTCGGCGTACATGACCTGCGCCTTGCCGCCGACGAGGTTCGTCGTCGCGTCGGCCTGCGACTCGTACTGGAGGATGTCGATGGCGTCCTCGCCGGCGGCCTCGCACTCCTCGCTCTGGACGGCGATGTCCTCGTCCTGGATCGTGCCCGTCTGGACCGCGACCGTGACGCCGCACAGGCTCTCCGGGTCGATGTCGTCCGGGTTGCCCGAGGCCACCGCGTACGCCGAGCCGGCGTTGAGGAAGGAGATCATGTTCGCCTCCTGCATGCGCTCCTCCGTGATCGTGAAGGAGGAGATGCCGGCGTCGTACTTCGTGCCGAGCGCCGGGATGATCGCCGGGAAGTCGGCCGACTGGATCTCGACCTCGAGGCCGAGCGTCGCGCCGACAGCCTTGATCGTGTCGATGTCGAAGCCGACGGGGGTCTGCCCGTCCTCGCCGATGAACTCGGCCGGTGCGTACTCGGTGTTGGAGCCGACGGTGAGCACGCCCGCGGACGCGATGTCCTCGGGGAGCAGCGCGGCCGCCGCGTCGTCGACCTCGATGGTCGACGGGTCGAACGACGGTGCGGCGCTGGACTCGGTGTCGGTGCCCGCGGTGCTGCCGTCGGTCCCGGTCTGGGACGCGTCGGTGCACGCGGTGAGAAGGAGGGCGGTCGTCGCGGTCAGCGCGACGAGACCGGTGAGGGACAGCTTGCGCGGGGTCGAACGCGGGGTCGTACGCATGGGATCTCCGATCGGGGTGGGCCGGGCAGGGGCAGCGTATGCACCGATCGTCTCCGTCGTGTTACGTCAGCACCCGGGTGGCGGGGGGACGTACGGGGAACAGAGGACCCGGCGGTGCGCAGCACCAGGGGACGAGTGTGCGGGAGACAGCCCCCGCACGCCAAACCGGGAGGCCCGACGCCGCGACGCACCGACGCGTCGCGGCCTACGTGTCGCGCTCGGCGGGTGCCGTGTCCGCGCGCGGGTCGTCGCTGCCGCCGGGCGGGAAGTCGGTCCGCTCCGGCCGGGCCCGCAGGGCGAGCGCGCTCGCCACGAGCCCGCCCCACACGACGACGATCGCGAGCACCAGCAGGATGATCGCCTCCGTGCTCATCGGGTCACCTCCGGCTCGGTGCGGCGGGACGACGTCGCCCGGTCGGGCGGGAACGGCGGCCAGGGCGTGAAGTCGTCGGGGCTGCGGCGCCAGCGCGTGGCGGTGAGCACCGCGGCGCCCACCACGATGAGCAGCACGGCTCCCCAGCCGAACACGGCCAGGTACCAGGCCGGGTATCCCTCGTAGCCGTCGGTGAGGAGCGTGATGATGCGGGACACGAGCATGTAGCCGAGCACCACGGGCGCCAGGAGACCGACGAGCCACACCCACCAGCGCCCGACCTGGAACGTCGAGACCGCGTTGAGGTGGTACCGCATCTCCTCGCCGCGACGCTGGACCCACACGACGAGGATCGTCGTGAGGACGGCCGACGCGACGATCCCGATGTTGTTGGCCCACTGGTCCGCGGTGTCGAGGGCGATGAGACCGGTCGTCGTGGAGAACAGCAGGACGGACACGACGGCGCACACGACGCCGACGCGCAGCGCCGCCCCGCGCGGTGTCCAGCCGAACTTCTCCTGGAACGCCGCGGAGACCACCTGGAGGATCGACAGCAGCGACGTGAAGCCGGCCATGGCGAGCGACCCGAAGAACAGCGCCCCGAAGATCGGGCCGCCGGGCATCTCGGACACGATCGCCGGGAAGGTGACGAACGACAGGATCGGTCCGCTGATGCCCTCGAGCTCGCCGACCCCGATGCCCTCCTCGTGCGCGAGGAATCCGAGCGTCGCGAACACCCCGATGCCCGCGAGGATCTCGAACGACGAGTTGGAGAACGCGACGACGAGGCCCGGCGAGGTGAGGTTCGCCCGACGCTTGCGGTAGGACGCGTAGGTGATCATGATCCCGAACGCGATGGACAGCGAGAAGAAGATCTGGCTGTACGCGGCGATCCACACGTTCGCGTCACCGAGCGCGGCCCAGTTCGGGGTGAACAGCGCGTCCAGCCCGTCGGCCGCACCCTCGAGGAACAGCGAGCGCACGACGAGCACGAGGAACGCGACGACGAGCAGCGGCAGGAACACGGTGTTGGCCCGCTGCACACCTTTCGCGACGCCGGCGGCGAGGACGACGATCACGGCGACCCACACCAGCACGAGCGGGATCAGCACGGCCGGGACGAAGTCCAGGGAGATGCCCGGGTCCGCGAGCTGCAGGTACTCGCCGGTGAAGAACCCGGCGGGGTCGTCGCCCCAGCGCAGGTCGAACGAGAAGACGAAGAAGCTCACGGCCCACGCGATGACCGCGGTGTAGTAGATCGCGATGACGAAGCAGATCATCACCTGGAACCAGCCGAGGCCCTCCATCCAGCGGGCGAACCGACGGAAGGCCGTGGGCGCGGATCCCCGGAAGCGGTGCCCCAGCGCGTAGTCGAGGAAGAGGATCGGGATCCCGGCCGTGAGGAGCGCGATGAGGTACGGCACGAGGAACGCGCCGCCCCCGTTCTCGTACGCCACGCCCGGGAAGCGCCAGATGTTGCCCAGCCCGACGGCCGAGCCGATCGCCGCGATGATGAAGCCGACCTGCCCGGTCCACTCCTCGCGCGGTGCCTCCTGGGCGGCCGCCCCGCCCGTCGTGCTCGGTGTCGTCGTCACAGGTCTCCTCGGTGCCGTGCCGTGGCCCGCACGTCGCCACGGAGGCACGACGACGGGCCGGATCTTCCGCATCGACCGTACCGAGGCCGCCGGTCCGTGGCGAATCGAGGGTTCGGCCCCTCAGAGCGCGAGCAGGCGCTCCACGAACCCGCCGCGGAAGCGGCGCGAGGGGTCGTAGCGCTCCGCGAGCGCGCGGAAGTCGGCGAGGCCCGGGTACGCGTCCGCGAGGCGCGCGAGCTCCTCCGGGTCCGCCCCCGGGGCGACCGCGTGCGACAGCTTGCCCCAGTGCGGGCGCGCGCCGAGGGGAGCGAGCGCGGCCTCGACGTCCGGCAGGAGGGCGGCGACGTCGTCGGGCAGGTGCTTCCAGGTGAAGTGGAAGCCGACCGTGGGCCCGTCGAACGGGCTCAGCCACAGCGGTCCGCGGTCCGCCGCGACCGTGCGGATCTCGGAGACCTGGAGCAGGGGCGCGACCCGGGGGCCGAGCGCGCGCAGCGCCGCGATGCCGGCGAGCGCGTGCTCGCGCGGCACGAGGTACTCCGACTGCAGCTCCTCGCCGTTGCTCGGCGTGAAGTCGAGCCGGAAGTGCGGCAGGCGCTCGTTCCACGGTCCCGCCTCGCCGAGCTGGGGCGTGCAGTGCACGGGGTCGATGCCGTCGAGCATGTGGACGGGCGTCGTCGCGAGCCGCGTCCCGAAGAAGTCCCCGGGCGCTGCCCCCTCGTCGCCGGGCACGAGGCGCGTCTTGCGCCAGACCTGCTGCGCGCCGTCGGGCCCCCAGTCGGTGAAGAGGCTCACCGAGTACGCGGAGCCGGTGATCTCGTCGAGGTGGGACGTGATCGCGTCCCACGGCAGCCCGAGGTGCACGTCCTGGCGGACGTCGAAGGTCGGCTCGGTCTCGAGCTCGAGGCGCGTGACGACCCCCAGGGCGCCGAGCGCCACGACGACTCCGGGGAAGTCCGGGTCACCACGGCGCACCGTGCGCACGTCGCCCTCGCCCGTGACGAGCTCGACCCCGACGACGGCGCTCGCGAGCGACCCGACGCCGTCGCCCGAGCCGTGGGTCGCCGTGGCGACCGAGCCCGCGACGGAGATGTGGGGCAGCGACGCGAGGTTCGCGAGCGCGCGCCCGGCGCCCTGGACGTGGCGCGTGACGTCGCCGTAGCGCAGGCCGGCGGCGACCGACGCGACGCCGGTCGCCGGGTCGACCTCGACGGGCGGGCGGCCGTCGTCGTAGGCGTCGAGCACGACGTGCGTCCCGGTCGTGTCGGCGACGTCGTCGAACGAGTGGCGCGAGCCGAGCGCCTTGACCCGCGGCGAGGTCCGGACGAGGTCGACGAGCTCGTCGGGCGTCATCGGGCGCACGACGCCGGACGAGGAGTAGGTGAGGTTGCCCGCCCAGTTCGTGGTGCGGCTCGGGCGGGTCGTCGGCGTCGTCACGGGGCCACCCTGCCACGCCTGCGTCCGCCGAGAAGTGCCCTTCCGCCCCTGTTTCGCTCGAATCGGGGGCGGGAACTCACGTCTCGGCGGACGAGGCGGGGGTTGTCCCCACCCGAGGGCGGGTGCGTGCCGGGGTCCGGTGCGTCGTGCCGCCCGGTTGGATCGGAGCATGACGACGACGACATCGACCCGACCCGCCGCTGCGGTCTCCCCGGTCCGGGGTGGGCTGCCCGCCTTCTGGCTCCTCGCGTTCGGGCTGAGCTGGGGACCGTGGGCCGCCGCGCTGGCGACGGGCGGCGACATCGCCGACCCGCTGACGTTCGCGCTCTACGCGCTCGGCGGCTGCGGACCGAGCCTCGCCGCCCTTCTCCTCGCCGCCACGGGGCGGCGCAGCCCGCGCGCCCTGCGGTGGGGCGCGGCCGGGCGGTGGCTCCCGGCCGCCGTCGGGCTCGGCGTCGCGCCCGCCGTGGTGACCGCGGTCGTCACCCCGCTGCTCGGCGGCCCTTCCGTCGACCTGTCCGACGCCGCCCGCGTCGTCGCCGAGTCCGGCGGCCTGCTCGCGTTCGCAGCGATCTCGCTGTTCGCGGGGCCGCTGTCCGAGGAGCTCGGGTGGCGCGGGTACGCGCAGCCGCGGCTGCGCCGTCGCCTCTCGCCGCTCGGGGCGTCGGCCCTCCTGGGGGCCGTGTGGTCGGTGTGGCACCTGCCGCTGTTCCTGCTCGACGGGACGTGGCAGTCGACGCTCGGACCGGTCGAGACGGTGCTGTTCCTCGTCGCGATGGTGCCGATGTCCTCGGCCTACTGGTTCGTCTCCGAGCGGCTGCACGGCGGCGTCCCCGCCGCGGTCCTCCTGCACCTCGCGGGCAACACCGCTCTGGGGCTGCTCGCGATCACCGCGCCGGTCGGCATGGCGGTGTACGTCGGCGTCGTCGTGCTCACGGCCGTGCTGGTGCACCTCGTGACGCGGCCGGCGGTCATGACGCCGACGCTGCTCCGACGAGCGTGACCGGCTCCTGGACGACCACCTCGCCGGTCTCGACGTCGAGCACGACGACCGTGGACGGCGGCAGATGGTCGAGCGGGGGCGCGACGTAGTCGGGGACCGGCGCGCAGGTCCGCCGGTCGAAGGTCATGAGCACCGTGCGGGTGGTCGTCTCGACCTGGGCGATCACCGCGTGCTCCAGGTCCGACAGCGGCCACTGCTCGACCGGGAGGACGTTCCCCTCCTCGTCCGCCGGGAAGCGGCTCCACGGCCCCTCCATCCCCCGGTGCTCGTACTCCACGCCGTCCTCGCCGAGGACGGTCACGGAGCCCTGCGACGGCTGGTCCGCCGACGAGCAGTCGCTGATGCCGTGCGTCGGGAGCACCGGGCGCGCCTGTTCGGCGGGCTGCGGGTCGAGGGCCTCGCGACCGGTCCCCGGCTCGACCGGTGGGTCGGGGACATGTCCTTCCACGCGGTGGTCGGCGGTGGCTTGCACGGTGACCGGCGTGAGCGCCGGACCGATCGCCAGGCCGACGCCCGCGAGCAGCACGACGACCCCGCCGGCGAGCACGAGCACGGCTCGTGACGGGACGCGCGCGGTCCTGGTCGGCCCCGCTCCCGGTCGCTCCGACGTCATCGTGTCCCCCTGACCTCGGTCGGCGTCCTGACCGCTCGACCGAAACCCTACGACGTGACGTCGCGCAGCGGGAGACCCCAGTGCGTCGCGACCTCGCGGGCCTGCGCCGCGAACGCCGCACGCTCCGCCAGGGACGGGTCGCGGCGCCACTGGGTCTCGACCGCGACGTCGCGCGACCCGACGACCCACCGCCACCGCCCCACGACCATGCCGTCGACGCCGATCCCGTGGATGAACGACCCGAGCCGGTCGCCCAGGTCGACGCCGGGCGCGACGACGACGCCGCGGCTCTCGCCGTAGGACACGAACAGCTCGTCGTAGCTCTGCAGGAGGTCGACGACGGGCCTGGCGTCGCCGTCGTCGCCGCCGTCGCCGCCGTAGTCGGGGCGTTCCTCCGGGAGGGCGCCGGCCTGGAACCGCTCCGGGTCGAGCACGCGCTCCCCCGCGGCGTCGTCGGCGAGCCGCCACAGCACGAGGCCGTCGAGCGCGCCCGCGCCCGGCACGGCGACGACGTCATCGCCGAGCAGGTCCAGCGCGCGGCGCAGGTCCGTGAGCGTCAAGCCCGACCACTGCGCGACGTCCTTGACCGTCGCGTAGGCGCGGCCCGCGAGGTACCGCCGCAGCAGCTCAACGAGCGCCGCGTCGCGGTCGAACGTCGCGCCGAGCGGCCCGTACCCGGCGGGGACGCGGTCGTCGAACGCCGCGTACGTCTGCTGCTTGCCCTGCACCGGTCCGCTGATCACCTCGCGGTCGAGCTCGGCCGCCATGAGGACGTACCCGAGGGCCATCCCGTCCAGCGCGAGGTCGTGCTCGTCGAGGAGCGCGGCGAGCTCGCGGCGCGTGCGCGGGCGGTCCTGCACGGCCTCGACGACGAGGTCGCGCTGACGCGTGTGGTCCGCCGTGCCGAGCTGCCGGTACATCGTCCCGTTGGTCCCGTGCACGCGCGGCGCGCTGAGCTCGAGGAGCCAGCGCGCGTCGTCGGGCCTCACGAGGTGCCACGTGGGCCGCAGGACGTGCGTGCGCAGGACCTCGCCCCGGTCGCACGCCGCGACCGCTCCCGCGGCCCCGGGTCGCACGGCCGGGTCGAGGCGGCGCGTGAGGCCCCACAGCGCAGGGTGGAACTCCTGGCCCTGCACGGCCACGAGGTGCCCGACGGCGCTCGCGACGTCCGGCAGGTCGGGCGACCGCAGGCGGTGCGCGGCGAGGCGCGCGGCGCGCACGCGGTCGCCGTCGACCGGGGGCGTCCCCGGGCGCGGCCCGCGCGCGACGCCTCGCCCGGCGGTCATGACGCGACGAGGTCCGTGGCGACGACGTCGGTCCCCGTGACCGCGACCCGGACACCGCCCTCGGCGACGGCCACGGAGTCGAGCGCGACGCCGTCGGGCAGGTCGAGGGGGATCTGCAGGTCGGAGAGCGCACCGGAGACGCCCGCCGGGAGGTCCTCGACCGACACGACGCCCAGACCCGTCCGGACCGCCTCGACGTCGACGGCGAGCGTCTCGGGACCGGAGACGCGCGGCGTGACGTCGACGGTGACGGGCAGTCCCAGCACGTCGAGGCCGAGCGCGAGGACGTCGCCGTCGGCGGTGACGGTGACGTCGAGGCCGGACTGCTCCTGGACGGCGTCCTGCAGGGACGCCTCCGCGAGGACGCCCGAGGCCGTGCCCGACGCGACGGTGTGCGGCGCGGACGTGCCGACGCCGCGCGCGTCGACCCGGAGGTCGGTGACCGCGTAGCCGGCGAAGGTCGCCGAGTCCGCCGAGCCCGTGACGTGCGAGAGCTCGCCGCGCACGACCTGGGTGAGGAACGGGAAGCCCGTGATGTCGATCTGCGCGCCCGTGACGTCGTCCGCCTCCTGCTCGAACGCGGTGACGGCGCCCTGCTCGGCCGACCGCACGGCGAGCCGGTCCGCGACCACGGCGACCCCTCCGAGGACGACCAGCACGACGACGACCCAACCCACGAGACGCTTCATGCGCCCACCCTAGGTCCGGCTCGCTCGAACACGGGCTCAGCAACCGCCGAGCACGGGATCAGCAACCGAAAACCCCGGGATCCGGTCGATGACCCCGTGGTCGGCCGTGCATGATCGCGTGCTCGTCCACGGCGTAGATTGCCTCGTATGACCTCTTCGCAGCACCCCTTCCGCATCGGCGTCCAGATCCAGCCGCAGCACGCCGACTACGCCCAGATCCGCGACGCCGTGCTGCGCGCGGAGGACCTCGGCGTCGACGTGATCTTCAACTGGGACCACTTCTTCCCGCTCAGCGGCGACCCCGACGGCAAGCACTTCGAGTGCTGGACGATGCTCGCGGCATGGGCGGAGCAGACCGAGCGAGTCGAGATCGGTGCGCTCGTGACGTGCAACAGCTACCGCAACCCGGACCTGCTCGCCGACATGGCGCACACGGTCGACCACATCTCGGGCGGCCGTCTGCTCCTCGGGATCGGCGCGGGCTGGTTCGAGCGCGACTACGTCGACTACGGCTACGAGTTCGGCACCGCCGGCTCCCGGATCGCGGACCTCACGGACGCCCTGCCCCGCATCCGCGCTCGCTGGGCGGCGAAGAACCCCGCGCCGACGCGCGACATCCCGGTGCTCATCGGCGCGAGCGGGGAGAAGAAGATGCTGCGCCTCGTCGCCGAGCACGCCGACGTGTGGCACTCGTTCGGCGACGCGTCGTCCCTCGCACGCAAGAGCGCGATCCTCGACGAGCACGGCGCGGCGGTCGGGCGCGACACGGGTGCGCTCGTCGAGCGGTCGATCGGGGTCTCGCGGCCGCCGAGCGAGGTCGCTGACGAGCTCGTCGCCGCGGGCGCGACGCTGTTCACGACGGACACGGACGGCCCCGACTACGACCTCACCCTCACCAAGGAGTGGGTCAGCTGGCGCGACGCCCAGGGCTGAACGTGCTGAGCGGCCTGACCGGCTCCTCGCTCCGCCGAGCACGATCCTGCTCGCTGCCGAGCACGACCTGACGGCCGCCATCGAGCCCTTCCCGGCCTTCAGGTCGTGTTCGGCGGGCAGGCAGGCACTGCGTCGTCTCAGCAGGTGATCGCGGACGGCGTGCGGGAACACGCCGTCCGCGGTCGCGGTTGCCGCTCACATGCCCTCCGAACCCCCCGCGTCGACGACCCCCGACGCAGCCGCCGGGCCTATGACGGCGCCCGCTCGCCGCGCCGGCCTCCCCCGCGACCAGCGGATCCCCGCGGGGCTCGTGATCCTGCTGTCCGCGCTGACCGCCGTCGGGCCGCTGACGATCGACCTCTACCTCGCCGCGTTCCCCGCGATCGTCGACGAGCTCGGCACCACCGCGTCGCGCGTCCAGCTCACGCTCACCGCGACGCTCGCCGGCCTCGCCGTCGGGCAGCTGCTCATCGGGTCGCTCTCGGACGCGATCGGGCGGCGCCGTCCCCTGCTCGTGTCGCTCGCGGTGTACGTCGCGGCGTCGGTCGGCATCGTGTTCGCCGGGTCCGTCGAGGCCCTCACCGCGCTGCGGTTCGTCCAGGGCCTGTCGGCCGCGGCCGGCATGGTCCTGTCGATGGCGATCGTGCGCGACCTGTTCGACGGCTACCGCATCGGCAAGGTCATCGCGCGCCTCATGCTCGTCGTCGGCGTCGCGCCGATCCTCGCGCCGACGATCGGCGCGCAGTTCCTCCACCTGTGGACGTGGCGGTCGATGTTCGTCGCGCTCGCCGGCGTCGGGGTCGTGCTGTTCGTCGTCGTGCTCCTGCGCCTGCGCGAGTCGCTGCCCGCCGAGCGACGCCGGACCGGTGGCACGGGCGCCGCGCTGCGCTCGTACGGGTCGCTGCTGTCCGACGGGTCGTTCGTCGGGCTGGCGCTCATCGCCGGGTTCTACATGGCGGCCATGTTCACGTACATCTCCGCGTCGACGTTCGTCTTCCAGGAGACCTTCGGGATGTCCGCGCAGCAGTACGCGATCGTGTTCGGCGCCGGGGCCGTCTCCGTGACGGCCGGGTCGCAGATCAACGGCGCGCTCGTGGGGCGGGTCCGGCCCGAGCGGATCCTCCAGGTGGCGATCGCGTCCGGCTTCGTGCTGTCCGGGGCGCTCCTTCTCGCGGCGCTCGCGGGTGGCGGGCTCGCGGTGCTGGTGCCGCTCATCGTGCTCACGCTCGGCACCGCCGGGTTCGTCATGCCGTCGGTCCCGGCGATCGCGCTCGAGCGCAACGCCCACCGCGCGGGCAGCGCGGCGGCGCTCATCGGTGCGGCGCAGTTCGGCGTCGGAGCGGTCATCGCGCCGGTGACGGGCCTGCTCGGCGGGCCCCCCGCCGTGACCATGGCTGCGGTGATGTTCGGCGTCGTCGCCGTCGCGGGGGCGATCCTCGTCGCGGTGCGTCGCACGTTCGCCGAGCCCGTCGATGCCGTGACCTCCCTCCCGGCGATCCCGGCACCCGCCGTCGCGCAGGTCGACGCCTGACGCCCGACCGGTCGGCCGCCCGACCGGTCGGCCGCCCGACCGGTCGGCCGCCGAACACGGGGTTCCCCACCACTTTCGGGAGAATCCGGTGGGCAACCCCGTGTTCGGCGGTGGATGGTCCCGTGCTCGGCGGAGGATGGACCGGTGACTCCCGACGACGACGCCTACCCTCGTGCGGTCCGCGACGCGCCGTCGCTCGAGGTTCTCGACGCGCACCTCGTGGAGTGCCGCGCGTGCCCGCGGCTCGTCGCGTGGCGCGAGCACGTCGCCGACGTCAAACGGGCGTCCTTCCGCGCCGACGACTACTGGGCACGACCCGTCCCGAGCTTCGGCGACGACCGGCCAGGCATCCTCGTCGTCGGGCTCGCCCCCGCCGCGCACGGCGCGAACCGCACGGGGCGCATGTTCACGGGCGACCGCAGCGGCGACTTCCTCTTCGCGGCGATGCACCGCACCGGCCTCGCGAACCAGCCCACGTCCGTGCGCGCCGACGACGGCCTGCTTCTCACCGGCATCCGCGTCACCGCGCCCGTCCGGTGCGCGCCGCCCGACAACAAGCCCCTGCCCGCTGAGCGGCAGCGCTGCGGCCCCTATCTCGCGCGCGAGGTCGAGCTCCTGGGCGCGACGGTGCGGGTCGCCGTCGTGCTCGGCGGGTTCGGCTGGCAGGCGCTCCTCGCGACGCTCGCCGAGCAGGGGTGGGACGTCCCCCGCCCGCGCCCGCGGTTCGCGCACGGCGCGGAGGTGACGCTGCGTCGTCGTGCACCGGTGCCCGACGACGGGGGGCCGGCCCAGGAGCAGGTCCTCACCCTCCTGGGGTGCTTCCACGTGAGCCAACAGAACACCTTCACGGGACGGCTCACGCCCGACATGCTCGACGCCGTCCTCGTCCGGGCACGAGAGCTCGCCGGGCTGGATGATCCGCCGTGAGTCAGCGGGAGGCGGTCGTCGGCGACTGGCGGCGGGGCGCGTCGGCCCACCGACGGCGTTCGGCCACACGCGGCGCCATTCGCCCGACGAGCCGGAGCTGCTCGCGGCGCTCGATGACCTCCATGCGCCGCAGCTCACGCTCGAGCGGGGACGATGCTGCTGCCATGATGCTCTCCTTCGACCGGACCGACGTGCCGCCTCCCTGCCCCCAGGGGAGGGACGGCGACGACGGCCGTTCGTGACATCGGGAGCGTCACGCCGTCGGCAGCGCGGAGGTGTCGTACTGGGCGGCGAACTCGCCCGTCGGCGGGATCGGCGTGATGACGTCGATCAGGACGCCGTTCGGATCCTCGGTGATGAAGTGCCGCTGGCCGAACGCCTCGTCGCGCAGCGATCGCCGGATCGGGAGACCCGCGTCGACGAGGCGGGCATGGACGGCATCGACGTCCTCGACCTCGAGGTTGAGCAGCAGACCGCCCGCGCGGCCCCGACCGCTCTCCGGGATCGTCTCGTGGTCGCCGTCGAGCACGGCGAGGTTCACCGACTCGTCGTGCACCGACTGCAGGTGCACGTACCAGTCGCTCGTGAAGAGCGGCCGGAAGTCCAGGTGGTCGACGTAGAACGCGGCGGTGCAGGCTACGTCGCCGGTCATGATCACCGGGTACCAGCTCGTGATGCGCACGATGGGTTCCTCTCGTCCGTGCTCGGTGCTGGGTCTCCAGCACTCCGAGCAATTGACATACAGGCTGTTTGTTTCTCCATCGTGACGTACAGTCTGTCGGTATGCAAGAGGCAACCGTGAGTCGCCCGGCGCGCCGCAGCAACGAGGAGCGGACTCGCACCACGCGAGCGGCGCTTGTCGCGGCCGCTCGGACGCTGTTCGTCGAGAAGGGGTACGCCGCGACGTCGACCCCCCGGATCGCCGCCGCCGCCCACGTCACGCGCGGCGCGCTCTACCACCACTTTGCCGACAAGCAGGCCCTGTTCCGCGCCGTCGTCGAGGCCGAGGCGGAGGCCGTCGCGACGGAGATCGAGACCGCGGCGACCGGGACGGCGACCGAGACGACCGCCCGTGCCGAGAACGACGCCGCTGACGAGAACGCCGCCGCCAACCAGCACGCCACTGCCGAGGGCGCCGCCGCCACGGCCCGGCGTCAGCTCGCGGCGGGTGCCACCGCCTATCTCGACGCGATGGCCGTCCCGGGCCGCACGCGGCTGCTGCTCGTCGACGCCCCGGCGGTCCTCGGCGCGGCAGAGGCCGACGGCCTCGATGCGCGGCACGCGCGCCGCACCCTGCGCGAGGGCCTGCAGGCCGCGATGCGCACGGACGTCCCCGAGGCCGACGGCCTCGACTCAGACGCCCCCGAGACCGACGCCCTCGGCCCGGACGTCCCCGGCGCGGACGCGCCCGGCCCCGTCGAGCTCGACGCCCTGACGCTCCTGCTCTCCGCCGCGTTCGACCGTGCCGCTCTGGCGTCGGACGACGACCGCGGGCCGGGGCGCGACGCGGTCCGCCGCGCTGTCACGGAGCTGGTCGAGCGGGTGTGCGCGCCGCGACCCACTCGATGACGCCGCGCCGCGACCGCTCGTGCCGCTCGACGTCGAGCCCGTGCTCCTCGACCCAGCGCATCGGCCGGCGGCGGAAGTGCTCGCCCGCGAGCGGCACGCTCACGAGCTCTGCGGCGGCCTGACCGAGGCGCAACGGCCACGACGTCGACACGACGTGGTCGGCGAGGAGCACGAGACCACCGGGCCGCACGACGCGCACCATCTCCGCGAGCGCGGCCTCGTGGTCCGCGATCGCGCACAGCAAGAACGTGCAGACGACGGTGTCGAACGCGTCGTCGGGCAGGTCGAGGTCCTGGGCGTCACCGAGCCGGAGGTCGGCGTCGACGCGGAGGTCGGCAGCGCGCCGTCGGGCGTGGTCGAGCATGGCAGGGCTCCACTCCACGCCCGTGAACCCGGCGGTGACCGCTGCGGCCGGGTAGTGGACGAGGTTCAGCCCGGTGCCGACCGCGACCTCGAGCGTGCGACCCTCCGCGAGCGCGCACACCCGCTGTCGTACGCCCGGGAAGAGTCGTCGTTCGGCCAGCGCCATGGCGCGGTCGTACACACCGGCCTCGCGGTCCCACCTCCGGCGCAGCCGGTCCCGCCTGCGCTCGGACGACGGGAGGCTGGCGCCGGATGCCGCGTCCGTGCCGTCGTCCACGCCGCTCCTCGCCGTCCGGTCCTCTCGCCTCACGCTCGCACGGTGAGCGTGCTCCCGCCTCCCGGCACCCGCCGGACCTCGACGCGCTCCGCGACGGCCTGCTTGAGCGCCTCGACGTGCGAGACGACGCCGACTACCCGGCCCCCGGCCCGCAGCCGTCCGAGCGCGGCCAGCACGACGTCGAGCGTCTCCGCGTCGAGGCTCCCGAAGCCCTCGTCGACGAACAGCGTGCCGAGCTCGACGCCGCCGGCCTCGGCGGTCACGACGTCGGCGAGGCCGAGGGCGAGGCACAGCGACACGTAGAACGTCTCTCCGCCGGAGAGGGTCCGCGGGTCGCGCGAGCGCTCCGTGACGTGGTCGAGGACCTTCATCGCGAGACCGGTGCGGTGCGACCGCACGTCCTCGCGGGTGGTGCTGCGGAGGAGCTCGTAGCGTCCGGAGGACATCTCGGCGAGGCGCTCGTTCGCCGCAGCGACGACGTCCTCGAACCGCTGGACGAGGACGAACGTCGCGAGGGACAGGGCATGGACGTTGTCGCTGCTCGTCCCCGATGCCAGCGCGGCCATCCGGGTCACGGGCGCGGCGTCGTCGCGGGCCGCGTGCCACGCGTCGACCGCCGAGCCGATCGCGTCCGCACCGGCCGCCGCGGCAGCCGCCTGGCGCGCGGCGTACTCGTGCCGTCGCGTCGCGGTGCGCGCCGCCTCCTCGGCCGCCGCGACCGCCGCACGGGCCGCGTCGACGTCCGCCGTCGCGTCCTCGGCGAGCGTGGCGACCGACGGGTCGGCGAGCCCCGCGCGGAGCATCGCGAGCGCCGCGGCGTGCTGCGACACCTCGTGCTCCAGCCGTGCCCGGTCCGCGCCCTCGAGCACGGCGGCGAGCGCGTCCGCGGCGTCCGCGAAGCCGCCCTGGGCGACGAGGTCCGCCACCTCCGCGTCCCGCCGGTCGACGTCGCGCCGGGCGACGGCGACCGCGGCGTGCGCCTCGGCGAGCGCAGCGACGGACCGGACCCGCTCGGCCAACCGCGCGGCGAGCACCGCGACCGGGTTCCGCGGCCCGCCCGCCGGCGCCTCGACGTCGTCGTCACCACCAGGACCCGCACCATCGTCCGGCTCGCCGGAGAGAGCAGTGTCGTCGCGCCCGCCGGTGAGGGCAGCGTCGTCGAGGCCGCCGACGAGCGTCAGTGCGGCGGCGGTCTCGCGCGCGATCTCCGCCCGGTCGGCGTCGACCGCCACGGCGAGCTCGTCGAGCCGGGACGTCCCCGCCGCGATGGTCTCGGCCAGCGCCGCGCCCTGCTCCTGGAGCGCGGCCGTGACCGCGTCGTGCTCGTCGAGGGCGCGCTCCGCAGTCGCGCGCTCGACCGCCGCGTCCCGCGCGACCTCGGCCTCGGCCTCGACGGCCGCGACCCGCTCACGTGCCGTGCGGGCGTCGAGGCCTTCGGCCGCGTGCCGCAGGGCGTCGCGTCGTTCGGCGAGCGCGACGACCCGACCGGACACGTCCGTCAGGGTGGCCTCGGCCGCGACGCGCGCCGCCTCGGCCGACTCGACGTCGGCCGCAGTCACGTGGTCCTGGGTCCGCATGGCGGGCCGGGGGTGCTCGGGCGAGCCGCACACCGGGCACGGCTCCGCCGCACCCAGTGCGGAGGCGAGCTCGCCCGCGATCCCGGCGATCCGTGCGGTCCGCACGCGCCGCTCCGCCTCCACGGCAGCCCGCGCGTGCTCCGCGGCGTCCGTCCGGTCGGTGAGGGCGCGGGCCAGCTCGGCGTCCAGGGCCTCCGCGTCGGCCGCCGCGGTCGCGACCGCGCGCGCCCGCAGAGCGCGCTCCTGGAGCTCGCCGAGCCGACCCGCCACCGCGCCGAGCTCGACGACGCACTGCCGGAGCCTGTCGCGCGCCGCTGGGCGGACCGCGAGCTCGGCCAGCACGCGCTGGCGCTCCTCGGCGGCGCGCTCGACGTCCTTGCGCCCGTCGGCCAGCTCGCGCTCGCGCGCCGGCAGCGCGGCGCCGACGGGCAGCAGCCGCCCGACGCGCACGGACGCGGTGAGGAGGTCGGAGCGCACGGCCTCGAGCGTGCTCTCGTCAGCACGTGCGAGCTCAGCGGGGACGCCGGTGCGCGCGAGCTCCTGGCGCTCGAGCGCGGCCCCGAGGGCGCTGGCGGCGGTGACGGCGCTCCGCGCCGCGGGAGCGACGACCGCCGCGCGTGCGGCCGCGTCGAGGCGGTGGCGGTGCTCCGCGACCCGCGGCTCGGCCTCGGTCAGGCGCACGCGCTCGGCACGCAGCGCAGCACGGCGGTCGAGCGCCGCGGCGGTCGACCGCTCGGCTTCGAACCGGTCACGGGCTGCCACCAGCGCGCCGTGCGCCACGAGCTCGGCCGTCACGAGCGCGTCCGCCTCGACCTCCCGCCGGCGGGCGTGCGCGCGGGCGAGCGCATGCACCCCGGCGCGGACGGCCGCCTCCTCCGCGGGTCCGCCCGGCCCGGGTCCGACGGTCGCATCGTCCTGCGCGGGTCCGCCCGTCGCAGGTCCGCCCGTCGCGGGTCCGACCGTGGCGGGTCCACCCGACCCGTGTCCGTCCAGCGCGGCGTCGGCCGGCCCGGCGCCCGCGGGGCCGCGGGCCAGCAGGACGTCGACGTCCTCCGGTGCCGCCCGGCGCAGGCACGCGTCGTCGCGGGCGGCCTCCCGCAGCTCCCGCGCGGCGTCGGCGGCGAGGCCCGCCGCCCCGGCGAAGTGCTCGACGGCGCCCGTGACACCCTGCCGCGAGACGTCCGTGCGGGCGCGGGCGGCCCGCGCGAGCTCGCCCAGCCGTGCGGCGGCACGCTCGTAGAGCTCGGTGCCGAACACCTTCTGCAGCAGGTCGCGGCGCTTCTCGGGCTCGGCGCGCAGGAAGCTCGCGAACTCGCCCTGCGGCAGCACGACCGTCTGCACGAGCTGGCGCCGGTCGAGACCGACGAGGCGCTGGATCTCCGCCCCGGCCTCGTCGAGCCGGGCCGACAGCAGCTCGCCCTGCGGCTCCTCGTCGGCGAACGGGGGAACGGCCGGGAGCCGCCACAGGCGGACCGACGCCTGCTGCGTCGTCGTGCCCTCTCCGCGCTTCTTCGGACGCCGGTACTCGGGGGTCCGGCGCACGCGGAAGACGCCGCCCTGCACCTCGAGCACGAGGTCCACGAACGACTCGACGTCGCCCGCGGCGAAGGCCGAGCGCAGCCGGTCGTCGCTCGTCGCCTCCGACGCGACCTTGCCGTACAGGGCGAAGACGATCGTGTCGATGATCGTCGACTTGCCCGCGCCGGTCGGCCCGTCGAGCAGGAAGATGCCCGACGCGCCGAGCGTCGCGAGGTCGATGCGGTGCCGCCCCGGGAACGGTCCGATCGCCTGGAAGGTCAGGGAGTGCAGGTGCATCAGGCGCTCCGGTCCGCGGCGAGGGCGTCCTCGAGAGCACCACGGAGCACGACGACCTCGGCGTCCGACGGCGCGCGGCCCGAGACGTGCTCGACGAAGTCGCGCGCGACGTCGAGCGGGTCGTGCCCGGCCCCCACGACCGTGACGGTCTCGCGCTCCGCCGGGCGGGGTGGCCGGTGCGTCACCTGGAGCGCGTGCGGGAACCGTGCCCGGACGCGCGCGTAGAGCTCGGTGGGCCGCGCCGGGTCCGTGACGACGACGCGCAGCCAGTCGTCGACGTGCTCCTCCCCCGCGGCGCCGAGCAGGTCGTCGAGCGTCCCGGTGAGGTCGGCCAGACGGCGGGGAACCGGCGCCGGGACGAGCTCGACCGCGTCGTCGCGCGCCGCACGCAGCCGGCCCCCGTCCACGAGGGCGGTCGACTTGTGCTGGCGCGCCTCCGAGAACGAGAACGCGAGCGGCGACCCGGAGTACCGCGCGACGGGCGCCGCGAGCGCCCCGCCTCCCGACCCGACCGCGCCGTCCACCCCGGCGGTGACGTCCAGCCCGGTGGTGACGTCCCGCGCGACCTCGGGCACGACGACGCGCTGCGGCCCGTGCAGGTGACCGAGCGCCACGTAGTCGAGGCCCCACCCACCGAACGTCCCGGCCGGCACCGCGTCGACACCGCCGACACGGATGTCCCGCTCGGACTCGGACGCCAGCCCGCCCACGACGAACGCGTGGCCCATGACGACCGCCGGGCCCACGAGACCGCTCGCGCGGCGCCGGGCGAGGTCCGCGCCCACGCGGCGCATCGCGGCGCCCATGACGGCCTCGTGCGACCGCGCGAGCGGGCTCGACGCGTCGTCCGCGAGGACGGACCGCGCGGCGTCGGGATCGAGGTAGGGCAGCGCGTACACGAGCATCGCCTCGCCGTCCGGCCCGGCCGCGCTCCCCGGGCGAGGTGCCAGGACGACCGGAGCGCCGACGTCGGGCACCCGCGTGCGCAGGTGCACGCCCGGTCGCAGGAGCTGCTCGGCGAAGCCGAGACGGATCGCGGAGTCGTGGTTGCCGGGCGTCAGGACGACGTGCGCGTGCTCGGCAAGGCGGGACACGGCGTCGGACAGGAGTGAGACGGCCTCGACGGGCGGGATGGCGCGGTCGTAGACGTCGCCCGCGACGAGCACCGCGTCGACGCGCTCCGCGCGGACGAGCTCGACGAGGTGGTCGACGAAGGCGGCCTGGTGCTCCAGGAGGTCGACCCCGTGGAGCGTGCGCCCGAGGTGCCAGTCGGACGTGTGCAGGAACCGCATGCCCTGAAACGTAGCCGCCCTCGCCCACACGGACCGCTAGGCTCCCCGGGACCAGCCCTCGAAGGACGGAGCCTCCCGTGGACCAGCGCACACTCGACGTCGCAGTACCCGTCCTGTACGGCGCGCTCGTCGGGGCGTCGTCGATGTGGTTCTCGTCGGCCCTCGTGCCGATCGCGGTGGTCGGCGGCGTGCTCGTCAGCCTTTACTGGGCGGCGTTCCGGCACAAGCTCCCGGCGCACAACCCCCCGCGTCCTGCGGCACCCGCGCCGCAGGGCGGGACCGAGCCCCAGGACCGGCCCGCGCCGCGCGCAGACGACCCGCCGTACGGATCGGCCTGACGCACGAGGCCGCGGCGCCCGACGTCTCAGCCGACACGTCTCAGCCGACGCGGACGACCTCGATCGGCCCGGTCGGCGCGCCGCTGCGGACCACGGGGATGCGCCCGCCCATGCCGATCATCTCGAGCAGCTCGACGATGCTCTCCGACGGGTCGCGCAGCATGACGGGGCGCCCGTCCTCCTCACCGAGCATGTAGAGCTGGATGATGAACGCGATGCCCGAGGAGTCGATGAACGTCACGTCCGCGACGTCGACCGTCACCGGCCCGCGCGTGTCCAGGACGTAGGACATCGCCTCGCTCGCCCGGTCGCGGAGCGCGGCGTCCACCTCGCCCCACATCGTCACGACGACGCCGTCGTCCTGCGGTGCGTAGGTGATCCCGTTCGCGCGGTCGATCGCGCTGACTGTCTCCATGCGTTCCAGCTCCACCGTCTCTCGAACCGACTGCTGTCGCGCCCCTGTCCCGACCACGTTCAACGCCCGGAGGACGACCCCTGTTCCCCGGAGGGAGCACCGTGGGGTGACGTTCCGTACGGACGACCGCGGCCGGAGCACCCTGAGTCTGCACCCGTCGCGGCCCGCAAGCCACCCTGTGCGGGGGCTTCGGGACGATCTGTGCGAGACGTCCACAGGCCGGAGCGCGACGACCGAGGCGAGCAGGCGGCCACCCGCGGCGCACCCCCGGTCACAGCCCCGGAAGGCTATGCCGGGTCGGTGACGTCCGCGACCTGGGCGCCCAGCGCCCGGACGAGCGCCGCGCCGTCGACGGTCGCCGCGACGCCGTGGGCACCCGCACCGATCGAGACCTGACCGCCGCCGTCCCCGGCATCGGCGACGTCCCCGGACACGTCGGCCTCGTCCCCGACCGGGCGCTCGACGACGCGCAGGTCCGCGACGACCGGCCACGCGTGCGTCGCACCGAAGGGCGTGATCGTGCCGCGCTCGTAGCCGGTGACGTCGCGCGCGACGTCCTTGTCGGGCATCGAGAGGCGCGAGACGCCGAGCAGGGCGCGAAGCTTCGGCCACGAGATCTGCCGGCCCCCGGGCACGAGGACGAAGAGGTAGTCGTCCTCCGCGCGCCGCACGACGATCGTCTTGAGGACCTGCGACGGGTCGACGCCACGCGCCGCGGCGGCCTCCTCCAGCGAGGAGACCGCCCCGTGCCGCGTGATCGTGAAGTCGATGCCCGACGCCTCCAGCGCCGCCTCGGCGCGCTCGCTGCCCATGGCACCCGACCCTACGCGCCGCCGCGCGCCCTGCGTGCCCTGCGCGCCAAGACCCTCAGAGACTGTCGAAGAAGCGCACGACGTCGCCCGCGGTCTGCTCCGGTTCGAGGTGGGCCGCGTAGTGACCGCCCCGCTCGTACGTGGCCCACTGCCGGATGTCCGCGTGGTCCCGCTCCGCGAAGCGACGGATCGAGGCAAAGTCCCCCTTCGCCTGGGCGAGCGCGATCGGCACCGTCGTGGGCCCGGGGCGCTCTCCCGCCTCCTGCGCCCGCTGCTGCGCGAGGGCGTTCTCGCGGTACAGCCGCAGGGCCGAGCCCTGCGTCCCGGTGAACCAGTACACGGCGGCGTTGGCGACCGTGAACGCCGGGTCGAGGTCGCCCATGAGCTGGACGTTCCAGCCGAGCAGCCCGGCGGGCGAGTCGGCGAGCGAGTGCGCGAGGGTCTGCGGCTGCTGGGACTGCAGGACGTTGAACGCGCCGATGTTCTCCCAGAACCAGCCGAGGTGGGCGAGCGCCGCCTGCTCGTTCTCGTCGAGGTCGGCCAGCTCGGCCGGGTCTCCCGAGGGGAACGAGTAGAGCTGGGTCACGTGCACGCCGACGACGTGGTCGGGGTCGAGCCGGCCGACCTCGGGCGAGATCATCGAGCCCCCGTCGTTCCCGACCGCGCCGTACCGCTCGTACCCGAGCCGGCGCATGAGCTCGACCCAGGCGCGCGCGACGCGCTGGTTGTCCCAGCCGCGTTCCGTCGTCGGGCCGGAGAAGCCGAAGCCCGGGATCGAGGGGAGGACGACGTCGTACCCCGCCGCCGTGAGCGGCTCGATCACGTCGAGGTACTCCACGACCGACCCCGGCCAGCCGTGCGTGAGGAGCAGCCCGACGGCGTCCGGCCGTCCCGAGCGCACGTGGAGCGCGTGCACGCGCTGGCCGTCGATCACCGTCTCGACCTGCGGGTACGCGTTGATCCGCGCCTCGATCCCGCGCCAGTCGAAGTCCTCGAGCCAGTACCGGACGAGCTCGCGGACCGATGCGACGCTCGTGCCGTAGCCCTCGTCCGGGTCGAGCGCGTCGGTGAAGCGCGTGCGCGCGAGGCGCTCGCGGACGTCGTCGAGGTCGGCCTGGGGGATGTCGATCCGGGTCGGGATGACCTGCGTGTCCATGGTTCGTCTCCTCGATCGGTGCGGTGCTCAGCGATGGGTACTCGGGTGCGGTGGAGCGCTGCCCTCTCCAGCGTTCGCGCCAGATTGCCAGGAACGGAATGAATCGTTCCGCCATAGTTCGACTGTAGCGGAACGTTCCGTTCCGCACAAGTGCTATCGTCGTGCCCATGACGACCGAGAGCAGCCCACCGCTCAGCGGCCGCCGCGCGCAGGCGGCACGCAACGACACCGCGATCCTCGCGGCGGCGCGCGACGTCTTCGTCGCCGAGCCGGACGCGCCGGTCGCCGCCGTCGCGCAGGCCGCGGGCGTCGGGATCAGCGCGCTGTACCGGCGCTACCCGAGCAAGGAGGCGCTGCTGGCGACGCTGTGCCTCGACGGGCTGCGCCGGTTCGTCGAGGTCGCGCACGGCGCGCTCGACGTCGAGGACCCCTGGAGGTCTTTCGAGACCTTCCTGCGCGGCATCGTCGACGCCGACGTGCACTCCCTGACCGTCCAGCTCGCGGGTCGCTTCACGCCGACGCCGGAGCACGGCGAGCTCGCCCTCGAGGCCGGCGCGCTCGCGGGCACGGTGCTCCGGCGCGCCCAGGAGGCGGGCGTCGTCCGTGCCGACGTCACCGACACCGACCTGCCGATGGTCTACGAGCAGCTCGCCGCGATCCGCCTCGGCGACCCCGACCGCGTCGCCGCCCTGCGCCGTCGGTACCTCGAGCTGCAGCTCGCCGGGCTCCGCGCGGCCGCCGCCGACGGGCATCCGCTCCCCGGGAGTGCCCCGACGCAGGACGAGCTCGGCGTCCGCTGGGTCCCCCGCGCCTGATCTACTCCCCGGCGCGCTCCTCGCCGAGCAGGGCGGGAACGAGCGTGCGCTCCTCGTGGCGGAAGTGGTCGTCGATGTCGACGACCAGGCGCTGGTACTCGGCGACGAGCACGTCGGGCACCGTCTCCTCCTCACCGAGCAGCGCGTCGACGCGGTCGAGAGCCGTTGCGACAGCGCGGTGCTCGGCGCGCAGGCGGTCGATCACGGGAACGAGGTGCGGCAGCTGGCGCACGAACGTGTCGAACGCACGGTCCTCCCCGCCGTGGTGGTCGTGCAGAGCCCTGCAGGATGCCCGGCAGCGCCGGCCGAGCTCCACGGCGACGTCCCGGGAGACCGGCTCGCCACCCTCGCGCGCCGCGGCCAGGTCCGCCTGGAGCGCACGCATGTCGCGCCGCATCTCGGCGTGGACGCGCAGCAGGTACTCGCCGGCCTGCTGCCTGGCTCCCGGGTCGTCAGGCGGGTCGACACGGCGCAGCGCGATCGCGGGGATGCGCCGCCGGACGCCGTCCCGGTACGCCGCGAGCCGAGGATCGACGTCGGCCCGCAGGTCGAGCAGGCGCGCCGACTCCTCCACGGACAGCTCTGCGGCGTGGGCCGTGAACCGCTCGACCGATCCTCCCCCGCCGGGAACCTCCACCTCCACGACCGGGTGGGCGCGAACGTTGTAGAGCCAGGCAGGGTGCCTTTCTGCGCCCCCGTTGGTGGCCAGGACCACGATCCTGTCGGGCTCGTGAAGAGCGGCCAGCGGCGTCGTCCGCGGGATCCCGCTGCGCGCTCCCCGGCTCGTGAGCAGGACCAGCGAGGCTCCGGCGAACCACCCGCCCACCCGACCGTTGCCGGACCGGAACGCCTCGATCACCTCCGCGTCGTTCCGAGGCGTCTCGTCCTCGCTCATGGTCGCCTCCTGTGATCGAATGGCTTTGACGGGAAAGCATCTTTGATCACAAAGGTATATGCGAGACGCCGATCCGTCTACGGCGCAGCAGGAGGAACGGATGGCAGACACGAACGAGGCCGATCCCGCCCTGGAGGACGTGGTGCGGGGGCTGCTGGTGCTGCTGCCGAGGATCGTCGCCCGCGCCAAGCGGCGGACCATCCCCCCGGAGCTCGCCGGGCACGACCTGGCCCCACGGCACCTGAGCCTGTTCGCGATGCTGCTGGACGGTCCGCGCACGGTGAACGAGCTCGCCGCGTCGCTCCGGCTCGCCCCGACCACCGTCAGCCTGATGGTCGCCGATCTCTCCGACCAGGGCCTGCTCGCCCGCGACGAGGATCCCGCCGACCGCCGTCGACGGATCGTCTCGATCTCTGCCGACCACCGGAGCGCGATCCACGCCTGGCTCGGCGACAGCGCCGACGCGTGGCGCGCAGCGCTCGCCCCGCTGGACCCCGCAGAGCGCGCCCTCGTCCTGCGCACCGTGCAGACCTACGAGCGGCACCTCGCGGACGGGTGACTACACGTCGTCGAACTCGGTGACGACCGTGCGCCAGTACTCGGCGCCGTCGCGCGTGCGGTGCACGAGACCCGCGTCGACCATCGAGCGCCGCAGCGAGACGGGGTCGGCCGCCCGCTCCGCGAGCCGCTTCGTCAGCGTGAGCTCGGTGACCGGCTCGTCGAGCGGCAGCACCTGCGACGCGAGATACCGCACGACGAGCTGCCGGTCACGCAGCCGCTTCGGGCTGCGCACGAGGCGACCGTCGCTGAGGAACCGCTCCGGACCGGTCTGCTGCGGCGCGGACCCGCCCGTGAGCAGCGCCGCGAACCGGCCGTGGTCCGCCTGCAGCGACCCGGCGGCGTCGCGCACGACGACGCCCGCCGCGAGCAGCGGCGCGAGCCGACGCCGGTCGTCGGTCGTCAGGTCCGCCTCGGCGGGCGACTCGACGACGACGCGACCGAACAGGCGCAGCCGCCCGTCGTCCGCGAGCGAGGCGACGACCTGCCTCCAGGCGTTGTCCGGGACCGGGGGCGTGCTGTCCATGCCCCGACCCTACGGCGGGGCCGGCCCCCGAGCTGTCAGCAGCGCACCGACCCCTGCACCCGTGGAGCGCTGACACGTGCGCTCAGGCGAGGTGCACGACGTCGCCCGTCCACCGCCGCCGCAGCCACCGGTCGTGCGACGCGACGACGACGGCGCCGGGCCAGTCCTCGACCGCCTCCATGAGCTCGGTCGCGAGCGTGAGCGAGACGTGGTTCGTCGGCTCGTCGAGCAGGAGCACGTCGGGGGCCTGCGACACGAGCATCGCGATCACCACGCGACGGCGCTGCCCGACCGACAGGTCCGCGAGCGGACGGCCGAGGTCGCGCGGCGCGACGAGACCGTGCGCGTCGACCCGCGCGTCGCGCGCGTCGTCCTTCCCCACGCCCTGTACGAGCGCGAGGAGCTCCCGCGGGGTGCGGGCGTCGTCGTGCAGGTGGACGTCCTGCTCGAGGAGCCCGACCCGGACGCCCTTCGCCCGGCCCACGGACCCGGCGTCGGGCACGAGGTCCCCCGCGAGGACGTGCAGCAGCGTCGACTTGCCCGCGCCGTTCGCCCCCGTGACGAGGAGTCGCGAGCCGCGCGCGACCTCGATCGACCGCGCGCCCGACGCCACGAGGTCGAGTCGCGCGGCCCGCTCCCCCGGCGGCACGGGCCCGTCCCGGCGCACGACGACGTCCCGCGCCCACACCGCGAGGTCACCACCCGCGACCTCGCCCCGCGCGGACCGCGACGCCGCGGCGGGCGGCGCGAAGCGCAGCGGCGGCGGCGGCTTGCGGACCTGCTCGCGGTCGAGCGTGTCGAGGCGCAGCTGCGCGTTGCGCACGCGCCGCGCGACCTGGCTCTGGACCCGCTCGCCCTTGAAGTCGTAGAGGATCTTCGCCTGGTTGCCGCGCTCGCGGTTCTTGCTCACGTCGCGCGCGGTCACGGCGACGGACCGACGCAGCTCGGCGAGCTCCGCCTGCTCCGCGGCGAACTGCTGCTCCCAGCGCTCGCGCTCGACGCGCTTCGCCTCGAGGTAGTCGCTGTACGTGCCCCCGTAGACCGTGAGGCCCGGCGACGCGCCGTCCCCTGACGCCCCGCGGTGCGGTGCCGCCGAGGGGTCGAGGTCGAGGATCTCCGTGCACACCTCGTCGAGGAACACGCGGTCGTGGCTCGCGAGCACGACGGCGCCCGGCAGCGCGCGCAGCGCGGCGGCGAGGAACTCGGCCGCGCCGTCGTCGAGGTGGTTCGTCGGCTCGTCGAGCAGGAGCGCGCCGGGCTGGCGCACGAGGAGGGCTGCGAGGCCGAGTCGCGTGCGCTGCCCGCCCGAGAGCGTCCCGACGGGCCGGTCCGCGACGCCCTCGACGTCCAGGCCGAGCCCGGCGAGCGTCCGCGCGGCCCGCGCGTCGGCGTCCCACACGTCGGCGAGCTGGGCGCGCGTGAGGGCGCGGTCGTACGCGGCCTCGGCGTCGGGCTCGCGCGTGTCAGGCCCGGAGTTCACCGGAGCGACCTGTGGCCCGGACACGTGCGCGAGCCCGACGGCCGCCGCCTCGAGCGCGGCCTCGATCGCCCGGACGTCGGCGAGCGCGTCGTCCACGACGGCGCGGACGGTGGTCGACGGCGCGTACGGGAACTCCTGGTGGAGGAACCCGAGGTCGGGCGGGCGCTCTACCGTCCCGGAGTCCGGGGTGGTCGCGCCCGCGAGGACACGCAGGAGCGTGGACTTGCCGGCGCCGTTCTCGCCGACGAGACCGGCGCGGTGGCCGGGGTCGACGGCGAGGTCGACGCCGCGCAGCACGGCACGGCCGTCGTAGGACATGTGGACGTCGGACGCACGAAGGACGGGGTTCATGGGATCACCTGCCAAGGGGTGCCCGGGGCTCCGCGCGACGGGGCGCGGGCGGCTACGGGCGGGGACGGACGGGCCGGTCGGGGCAGGTGAGGATCACATCGGGCACGACGCTACAGCGCACGCGTCCCGACGTCACGGGATTTCGTGCGGCCCGGTCAGGGCGCGACGGTCGAACCCTCGGTCGGCGACTCCGTCGGGATCGACGTCGGGGAAGACGTCGGCTCGTCCGTCGGGTCGGGCGCCGGCTCCGTGGGCGGGTCCGTCGGAGGATCGGTCGGAGGATCGGTCGGCGGGTCCGTCGGCGGATCGGTCGGCGGGTCCGTCGGCGGATCCGTCGGAGGATCGGTCGGCGGGTCCGTCGGAGGATCGGTCGGCGGGTCCGTGGGCGGATCCGTCGGGGGATCCGTGGGCGGGTCGGTCGGCGTCGGCGGCGGGTCCGTGGGGGTGGGCGTCGGCGTCGGGGTGGGCTTCGGGGTCGGCGACGGCGCAGGAGCCGGCGGCACGGTGGGCTTCGGCCCCGGTGCCGGGCTGGGCGACGGCTTCGGCGACGGGCTCGGCGTCGTGGTCTCGGCCGGGGTGTACCGGTCCGGCATCGCGCCCGCACCGAAGAACTCGAAGTGCCACGGCTCGGGCTTCGACCCGTTCGGCCGGGCCCACGACGGGTTGTCCCACCCGTAGTCGGGGGCGTGCAAGCGCAGCCACACGTACTCGGCGGACGTCCCGGACGGGACGTTGCCGCCGACGTCGATCGCCAGGCCCCACCCGTGCTGCGACGTGCCGGGGACCGCGGCGAGGTAGGGCTTGATCACCTTGAGCCGCACCTGGTCCTCGTACGCCCGGTACGAGTCCGTGATCCGCAGCGCGTACCCGAACTCCTTCTCGAACTCGGCGGCCAGCGCCTCGAGCTGCTCCGCGGCGTCGCACCGCAGCGACTGTCCGGCAGCGAACGACAGGTCGCACAGGACGTTCGCGGGGATGCGCCCGTTCTCGTAGTCCGCCGTGGAGCCGGCGTACTTCGCGACGACCTCGGCGAGGCGGTCCGCGAGCGTGGACCCTGCCCGTGCTCCCGTCGCCGGGTCGATGCCGTCCGCCGGGAGAACCCCGACCTCGGGGAACGCGGTCGTCGTGCCGAGCAGGTCGGCGAGGTGCGTGGCGGAGACCACGACGTCGTCGAGCGTCACCGCCCCGTGGTCGTGGCCGTCCTCGTCGTGGTGCGCGTCGTCGTCCGCGTCGCCGGTGCTGTCGTCGCCCTCGGCGTCGCCCTCGAGCTCGCCGGGCGCGACACCGTCCGGCGCGGGCACGGCGTCCTCGGGAAGCACGCGCTCACCCGGGCCGTCCGGCTGCCCGGTGCCCGACGGCGCGTCGTCAGAACCGGTCGACGGCTCGGTCGGCAGGTCGGTCGGCACGTCGGTCGGCACGTCGGTCGGCACGTCGGTCGGCACGTCGGTCGGCGACCCCGACGGCGAGCCGCTGGGCGTCGGCGCGGGTGAGGGGGTCGACGAGGCGAGCGTGGCGGGCTCGTCGTCCGGCGCGCTCTCCCCGGGGGCGTCCTTCTTCGGCACCGCCGTCTCGGGGGCGTCGCCAGCCGGCGCGTCCTCCGGTGGCGCGTCCTCCAGCGGGGCGTCCTCCAGCGGGACGCCACCGTCCAGGCCGTCCGCGGGGGGCGCGAGGGGGTCGGGCAGACCCGGGAGCGTGGGCTCGTCGAGCGAGGAGTCGAGGTCGACCTCGGCATCGGGGACGACCTGCACGGGCACGCGGCGCGCGGCGTCCTGCTGCGCGAGGTAGGTGGCGACCAGCATCCCGAGCTCGGACCGCGCCTGCTCGATGGACGGGCTCACGACGCCCGACTCGAGCGAGTTCGCGGTCGCGAGGACCTCGATCGCGCCGTCGAGCTGCTGGGACTCGTCGAGCCCGGTGCCGAGCACGCTCGTGACCGGCTCGACGGCGGTCGACACGGGGGTCGCGAAGAAGGACGCTCCCTGCTGCTGGGGCTGGGCGCTGCTCGCGAGCGCCGCGACGAGCGTGATGCCGAGCGCGGACGAGATGAGGACCTGCGAGACGGTGCGGGCCCGGCTCGACGAGGCGGGCAGCGCGCGGTCGTCCGCGTCCTCGCTGTGCGTCTCCGTGCTCACCGTGACTCCCTCGTACGCGCTGACGTGTCGCACAGTGCGGTCCTGGTCGTTGCATGGTGATGCCCGGTCGCACGCGTCGTCGCGCCCGGCGCTGCGATGTCGGACCGCCGCAGTGCCTCGTTCGATTACGGTACACCGCGTCCCCACGGCCCTCACCATGTGGTCACGTTCGGACGCGAGAATCGGACCATGAGCTCATCTGCGCGTCACCCCTGGTCAAGGTCACGCGGCGCGGTCGCCGCGGTCGTCGTGGCGGGCTCGTTCGCGCTCACGGCGTGCGCCGACGACGGTTCCGTCTCCGTGCCGGAGTTCACCCTCACCGGAGACGGGCTGGAGCAGCTCCTCGAGGACGCCCGGTCGCAGGCCGAGACGATCGGGGACGACGTCCGCTCGCTCACCGACGACCTCGGCTCCCTGCCCGACGACGCGCGGGCCCGCGCGGAGGAGGCCGTCACCGCGGCCCAGGACGCCGCGGACGAGGCCCGGAGCGCGGTCGACGACGCGGCGTCGGCCACGGAGACCGAGCGCGCCGAGGCCGAGCAGCGGCTCGCGGACGCCGAGGAGCGCCTCGAGGCGGCGTCCGACCAGCTCGACGCCGTCGCGTCGTCGCTCTCGGACACGGACGCCGCGGTGCGCGAGTCGCTCGAAGACCTGCGCACGCAGGTGGACGAGCTGCGCTCGGGCCTGGACTCCTCGACGTCCTGACGGGTCCCGGCGGCGCGGCACCCGTCCCGACGGTTCCCGCCGTCACGGCGCGGGTCGTCCTCGTCCGGGGACCAAGGTCCCCCTGTCGCGCGACCTTCTCCCGGTGTCCACGACTCCGTCACGGAGTGTGATGGGTACCGAGGAGCCCGGCCACAGGGACCGGGTCGACGAGAAGGGCACGACGATGACGGGGACGATCGAGCGGAACACCGACGCGCCGCTCTCGACGGTCGCGGGCACGACGCCCGAGACGCTCAGCCTTGCCGCACGAGCGAGCCGGCCTGCGCAGGTCGTCCTCGGCGTGCTGCGCATCGCCTTGGGGTTCTACTTCCTGTGGGCGTTCTTCGACAAGACGTTCGGTCTCGGCTTCGCGACGCCGGCCGAGAGTGCCTGGGTCAACGGCGGGAGCCCCACGACGGGCTTCCTCTCGGGTGTCGACGGTCCGTTCGCCGGGTTCTTCCGCGGCATGGCGGGCGCTGCCTGGGCCGACTGGCTCTTCATGGCGGGCCTGCTCGGGATCGGGATCGCGCTGGTCCTCGGGATCGGGATGCGCATCGCCGCGGTCAGCGGCTCGCTGCTCCTGGTCTTCATGTACCTCGCGGCGCTCCCGCTGGACACGAACCCGGTCGTCGACGACCACCTCACGATGGCGCTGACCATCGTGGCGCTCGCTCTCATCGGCGGCGGCGACGTGCTCGGTCTGGGCAAGGTCTGGAAGAGCCTCCCGGTCGTCCGCCGCAACCGCTGGCTCGTGTGACGCACCGGACCGCCCGCCGCGAACCGCGGGTCACAGGGGCAGGACCCAGGACCGCGCGACGATTCTGAGGCCGTCGCAGCGCAGGCCGCCCCGAGGAAGAGGGTGTGCGGGTGGTGGGGAGACCACCCGCGCACCCCCTGTCGTGCCCTGGGCGGCTCGGGCCGGGGCCGTCAGCCGAACCGGTTCAGCAGCTCCGCCGCGTCCTGGTCTCCCCGCGCGGCGGCGTCGCGCCACAGGTCCATGGCCTCGGGTACCCGCCCGGCTTTCAGGCGCAGCACGCCGAGGGCCGTGCCCGACGCCGCGTCCCCGGCGAGCGCGGCCTGCTCCAGGAGGTCCTCGGCGTCGGGGGCACGGCCGGCGCGGGCGTACAGGTCCGCGAGCGCGGGTGCGACCCGCGGCTCCCCCGCCTCGGCCCAGGACTCGAGGAGCGCGACCGCGGCGTCGGGCCCGAGCGACCCGGACCGTGCCTGCTCGACGGCGATCTCCCAGTCCTCGCGGGCCGTCCCGCCGGGCGGCCCGGCCGTCCTGACGCCGAAGGGCCCGTCCGACCCGGCGCCGAGCGAGGCCTCGACCTGCGCGAGGCGCTCCGACGCGCCGTGGACGCCCTCCGCCTGCTCGTACCAGCGGCGGGCCGCGTGCAGGTCCCCGCGCTCGTGCGCGACCTGCGCGGCCATGAACGCCCCGTGGGCGTCGCCGGCGAGACCGGCGAGCTCGAAGCAGCGGAACGCCTCGACGTCGTCGCCCGCGTCGTACCGGGCGATGCCGAGCCGGTAGAGCGCTCCGGGGACCTCCCTCGCCGCGGCCTCCTCGTAGAACGGGACGGCCGCGGCCGGGGTACCCAGCGCGCACAGGTCGTCGGCGATGGCGACGAGCTCGGCCGGGTCGTCCGGGTGCAGGTGCGCGACGGCGGCACGCAGGTCGGCGAGAGCGCTCTCACGGGTGGAGGGCAGGGTGGACATGGCAGCAGCGCGTCCTTCCGTCCCCCCGCGTCGGCGTGGACGCACCCTAGCGCACGAGGATGTCGCGTGGGTCACACCCCACGCGCCGGGCGAGCGGCGCGTCGGGACCGGTCTGGGAGACTGCAGCGGTGAGCGGAGAGACCGACCTGCCGGCCGCCGTCGGGCAGCGCGTGCTGGACGCGGTGGTCGCGGTGACGAGCGACCTGGACCTCGACCAGGTGCTGCAGCGCATCGTCCGGGCCACGATGGACCTGACCGGCGCGCGCTACGGCGCTCTCGGAGTGCTGGACCCCTCGGGGCGGGAGCGCCTCGCGCGGTTCGTCCCGCTCGGGCTGACGGACGACGAGGTCGCGGCGATCGACCACTGGCCGCACGGCGAGGGCCTGCTCGGCGAGCTCATCGACCACCCGGAGCCGATCCGCGTGCCGGAGATCGCCGACGACGTGCGCTCGGCCGGGTTCCCCGAGGGTCATCCCCCGATGCACACGTTCCTCGGCGTGCCCGTGCGGGTGCGCGACACGGTCTTCGGCAACCTGTACCTCACGGACAAGGCCGGCGGAGAGCCGTTCACGGCCCAGGACGAGGCGGCCGTCGTGGCGCTCGCCGCGGCGGCCGGTGTCGCGATCGAGAACGCACGCCTCTACGGCCGCGCGAAGCAGGTCGGCATCCTCGAGGACCGCGACCGCATCGCGCGCGACCTGCACGACGTCGTCATCCAGCGCCTCTTCGCGTCCGCGATGTCGCTCTTGAGCGTGCAGCCGCTCGTCGCCGACCCGACCGCGCGCACGCGCATCGAGGAGGCCGTCGCCGACCTCGACGACACGATCCGGCAGATCCGCTCGACGATCTTCGCGCTGCACACGGCCGCCGACCCCGACGCGCCGTCCCTCGAGGACCGCCTGCGCGCCCAGGCCGCGGCGGCCACGACGGTGCTGGGCTTCGCGCCGGACGTCGAGGTCGAGGTCGCGGGCGAGCGGTCCGGCGCCGGCGTGACCGAGGGGGGCCCGAGCATGCCCGCGGAGGTCGTGGACCAGCTCGTCGTCGTGCTCGGGGAGGCGCTGACCAACGTGGCGCGGCACGCGGGGGCGAGCGCCGTCGTCGTGCACCTCGGCGTGACCGCGCACGAGGCGCGCCTGACCGTGACCGATGACGGCGTCGGCATCCGCGAGGGCGGGCGCCGGTCCGGGCTGCGCAACCTGGACGCCCGGGCGTCCGCGCTCGGGGGCGGCTGCACCGTCACGGCGCTGCCCGACGGCGGCACGCGGCTCGAGTGGTGGGCTCCGCTGGGATAGTCGCTCCCGGGCGTCAGAGCGTGCGGTGCATGACGTGCAGACCCACGAGCCCGTGCACCGGGTGGTCGAACGCCTCCGGGACGGTCGCGAGGACCGTGAACCCGAGCGACTCCCAGAGGCGTACGGCGCGCTCGTTGGTCTCGACCACGGCGTTGAACTGCATCGCGCGGTAGCCGTCGGCACGGGCGCCGTCGAGGACCGCGCGGGCCAGCGCCCGCCCCACGCCCCGCCCCGCGGCGTCCGGCCCGACGACGAAGCTCGCGTTCGCGACGTGGGCGCCCGCGCCCGGATGGTTGGGCAGGTACTTCGCGGTGCCGAGGACGGTGCCGGCGTCGTCGACGGCGACGGCGACGAGGACTCGGGCACCCGGCGATCCCGTCCAGGCGACGCGGGCGTCCTCCTCGGTGATGTCGCGCGGGTAGGTGTACGTCTCACCGGCGCGGAACGCAGGCTCGAGGACCCGCCAGACCCCGGGCCAGTCGGCGGGGGTGGCGGCGCGGACGGCGGGCGCGGTGGTCACGGGCCGAGGCTAGCCGGACCGTTCGGCGGTTCGTGCGGTCGTCGGCGGCCGAGCACCGGCTTCGGCAGCTCCAGGTACCGAAACGTGCACGGGCCGCCGAACCGTCAGACCGACCGGGCGATGCGGCGGCCCGTGACGATGCGGGGGACGACCTTGATGACGCGGTCGCGCTCCCCCGGGACGAACGTCACGAGCGGCAGCGCGAGGAGCCGCTCGCGCTCGTCCGGGTCCGTCACCTCGTAGGTGCGCCCGACCAGCACGACCGACCAGCCCGAGCGGGCCTCGGCGTCGAACCAGTCCGCCTCGAACGCCACGACGGCGCGGCTGGCCGCGACCGCGAGCTTGGACCCCTCGCCCGTGCGGAAGACGACGTCCGGCCCGTCGAGGACGAAGTTCACCGGCTGGATCGCGGGCAGCGCGCGGTCCGTGAAGACGATGCGCCCCACCGGCACCGTCGCGAGGAGCGCGTAGCTCTCCTCCGGCGCGAGCTCCGTGAGCCCCGACGTCGTCAGATCCGTGGTGATCATCTCCCCATGCTCGCGCTGCCCGGAGGTGCCCGTGAGCGCCGAAGGTCCCGAGGTAGTACCCCTGTCCGCCGAGACTGCGGTACTACGTCGGCGGCCTCGGGTCGGTGGTCTGCTGACGGATCTCGGTCGCGAGGACGGCGACCTGGGTCCGACGCTGGAGGCCGAGCGTCGCGAGGACGTGCGACACGTAGTTCTTCACGGTCTTCTCGGCGAGGTAGAGCCGCTGGCCGATCTCCCGGTTCGTCAGGCCCTCGCCGATGAGCGCGACGATCTGCCGCTCCTGCGGCGACAGCCCCTCGAGCCGGTCGGGGATCTCGTCCGCGGCGTGCCGCAGGCGCTCGAGCACGCGCGCGGTGCTCGACGGGTCGAGGAGCGATCCGCCCGCGGCGACCGTGCGGACGGCGCCGACCAGGTCCGAGCCGTGGATCTGCTTGAGCACGTAACCCGAGGCTCCCGCGAGGACGGCCTGGAACAGCGCCTCGTCGTCGGCGAACGACGTGAGCATGAGGCAGCCGACCTCCGGCAGCTCCGAGCGCACCTCGCGGCACACCTCGACACCGGACCCGTCGGGCAGGCGCACGTCGAGGATCGCGACGTCGGGCCGGGTCGCGCGGATGCGCGAGAGCGCCGAGGCAGCGGTGCCGGCCTCGCCGACGACGGTGATGTCACCGGCCGCCTCGAGCAGCGCGGCGACGCCGCGGCGGACCACCTCGTGGTCGTCCAGCAGGAACACCCGGATCGGGTGAGGAGAGCCCATGTCTCTCAACGTAGTCGCTCGACGGGACCTTCTCGCGTCGGGTGCGACCCGTCCGGCGAGGTCAGGACCTTGGTCCCTCGTCGGCGTGCCGTCGGACCCGGTCCGGCGGGCCGTGCGGCCGTCGTGGGCGACGGGTCCGCGGAGATATCCAGGAGAGGACGGGACGAGCCCGTCGCGGAGGGCGAGGTGAGGACCATGAGCTGGGACGGAGCGGGTGGGGGACGCGGGCCGGTGGTGCTGGTCGGCGTCGACGGCAGCACGACGAGCGGGCGCGCCCTCGACCGGGCGGTCCGCGAGGCGGCCCGCCGCGGCGCGACGCTGCGCGTCCTGCACGTCGCGTACGTCCCCGTCGTGTCGTCACCGTTCGTGGGCGGCGTGTACTACCCGACGGTCGACGAGGTCGACGCCATCGCCCGGCCCATCCTCGACGCGGCGGCCGACCGCGCCGCGCGCGTCGACCCGACGGTGCGCCTGCTGACGACGCTGCGCTCCGGCGCCCCGTCCGAGGTGCTGCTCGACGCCGCGAAGGACGCCGACCTGGTCGTCGTGGGGACGCGTGGGCTCGGCTCCGTCGGCTCCGCGTTCTTCGGCTCCGTCTCGACGCGCCTCGCGGCCCGCAGCCCTGCCCCTGTGATCGTGGTGCCGCCCGTCGACGCGTGCCGCCACCGCACGGCGGACGTCGTCGTGGGCGTCGACGGGTCGGTGCACGGTGATGTCGCGCTGCGCTTCGCGCTCGACGAGGCTGCGGCGACGGGCGGACGCGTCGTCGCGGTGTGCTCCTGGCGTCTCGCCGCGAGCCTGCAGCCGGAGGACCGCCCCGCGTTCGCCACCCGCGCCGAGCGCGAGGCCCGGTCGGCCGCCTCCCGCACCGTCGAGGAGGCGCTCGCGCGCGTGCGCACCGCCGAGCACGACGGCGTGGGCGTCGAGACGTTCGTCGTCGAGGGACGGCCCGGCGTCGCGCTCCACGAGGCCGGCAGGAGCGCGGCGCTCACGGTCGTCGGGTCCCGCGGCCGTGGCGACGTGCAGGGCAGGCTCATCGGCTCCGTGAGCCACGACGTGCTGCACCACGCCGACGGGCCGGTCGCCGTCGTGCACGCGGCGAAGCCCTGACCGCTCAAGAGCGCCCGCCGAACCGGAACGGGACCGGGATCGGGCCGCAGCAGCAGACGCCGCTCACGCCCGACGTGGCGAGGAGCTGCCCCGCCTGCCAGCACGCCAGGAACCGCAGCGCCGTGGGGACCGTCGCGCGCGTCACGCCACGCCGGGCGACGAGCTCCCGCACCGCGACCGAGCACGGGTTCCCGCCGTGCGCGACGCGGTGCGCACAGCCCCACCCCTTCCGTGGCGAGACCCGCGTCTGGTACCACGCGATCGCGGAGTCGACCCATCGGCTCGCTGCACTCATCGGGTCACCGTAGGTCGAGGGCGCGGTGCACACCGCTCGAGCAGTCTCCCCGCCAGCAGTGCCCGTGCTTTGCCAGCGACGGGTCGCCGGACTATGTTTTTCGGTATGCCGAACTATTCCGGGCGACAGCGACCCGTCCGCGCCGCCGCCGCGCTCGCGGCGCTCGCGATCGGGCTCGCCGCCTGCTCGACCGGCACGGATGCCGGCGCGGATGCTGACGCCGCCGACGACCGGCCGGTCGTCCTGACGACGTTTACCGTGCTCGCGGACATGGCCCGCAACGTCGCCGGGGACCACCTGCGCGTCGAGTCGATCACCAAGGTGGGGGCGGAGATCCACGGCTACGAGCCCACCCCGGGTGACCTGCGGCGCGCCGCGGAGGCCGACCTGATCCTCGACAACGGGCTCGGGCTCGAGGCGTGGTTCGACCGGTTCGTGGGCGACCTCGACGTGCCGCACGTCGTCGTGAGCGAGGGCGTCGACACCATCGCGCTCGGCGACGACACCGCCGAGGAGTACCAGGGCACGGCCAACCCCCACGCCTGGATGTCGCCCGTGAACGGCCAGCTGTACGCGCAGAACATGGCCGAGGCCTTCGCCGAGCTCGACCCCGCGCACGCCGACGACTACCGCGTCGCGGCCGACGAGTACGCCACCGAGATCGGCGCCGTCCACGACGAGCTCACCGCGGCGCTCGACACCCTGCCCGACGAGCACCGCGCGCTCGTCACGTGCGAGGGCGCGTTCTCCTACCTCGCGCGCGACGCGGGCCTCACCGAGCACTACCTCTGGGCCGTCAACGCGGAGCAGCAGGCCACGCCGCGCCAGGTCGCGGGCACGATCGAGCTAGTCGAGCGCGACGACGTGCCCGCCGTCTTCTGCGAGTCCACCGTGTCCGACGCGCCCATGCAGCGGGTCGTCGAGGCGACCGGCGCGTCGTTCGGCGGCGTGCTCTACGTCGACTCGCTCTCCGAGCCCGACGGCCCAGTCCCGACCTACCTCGACCTCCTGCGGTACGACGCGAGCACGATCGTCGCGGGCCTCACGGGCGATGCCCCGGGAGGCGAGGGCTGATGGCGCGCGACCCCGCGACGTCGGGCACGAGCGATGTGTCAGGGCCACAGGACACCCCGGTGACCCGGGGACCTGACAGGTCCGCGATCGCCGTGCACGACCTCACCGTCCATCACGGCGACGTGCTCGCGCTCGACCGTGTGTCCCTGACGCTGGGGCCGGCCGGAGCGCGCGGGACGGTGTGCGGGCTCGTCGGGATGAACGGCTCGGGGAAGTCCACGCTCTTCAAGGCGATCATGGGCATGCTGCGCCCCGACCACGGCACGGTCCTGCTCGACGGCGCCCCGCCCGCCCGCGCCCGCCGCGCCCAGGCGGTGGGGTACGTGCCGCAGAGCGAGGACGTCGACTGGGCGTTCCCGCTGAGCGTGCGCGACGTCGTCATGACGGGCCGGTACGGCTACCAGGGCTTCACCCGGCGCCCGCGCGCCGCGGACCGTGCGGCCGTGGACCAGGCGCTCGAGCGCGTCGAGCTCGGCGACCTCGCGGACCGGCAGATCGGCGCGCTGTCCGGCGGGCAGCGCAAGCGCGCGTTCGTCGCGCGGGGGCTCGCGCAGGGCGCCACGATCCTCCTGCTCGACGAGCCGTTCGCCGGGGTCGACAAGCGGTCCGAGGCGACGATCACCGCGCTCCTGCGCGAGCTCGCGGCGGACGGCGCGACCGTCCTCGTCTCGACCCACGACCTGCACGGGCTGCCCGCGCTCGCCGACGAGGCGGTCCTGCTCATGCGCCGCGTCCTGCTGCACGCGACGCCCGAGGAGGTGCTGCGCCCGGAGAACCTGGCGCTCGCGTTCGGGCTCGAGGTTGCGCCGTGAGCCCGGGCATCTGGGACCTTCTCGTCGAGCCGCTGTCGTTCGAGTTCGTGCGGACGGCGCTCGCCGTGACGCTCACGGCGGGGATCGTGTGCGGGGTGCTGTCGTGCTGGCTCGTGCTCGTCGGCTGGTCGCTCATGGGTGATGCGGTGTCGCACGCGGTCCTGCCGGGCGTCGTGCTCGCGTACGTCGTCGGGGCGCCGTTCGCGCTCGGCGCGCTCCTGTTCGGCCTCCTCGCGGTGCTGCTCATCGGCGCGGTCCGGGACACGAGCCGGGTCAAGGAGGACGCGGCGATCGGGGTGGTGTTCACGACGCTCTTCGCCCTCGGTCTCGTGCTCATCTCCGTGACCCCGAGCCAGACCGACCTCAACCACATCCTGTTCGGCAACCTGCTCGGCGTGTCGCCCACCGACCTGCTGCAGGTGCTCGTGCTCGGTGCCGTGACGCTCACGGTCGTCGTGCTCAAGCGGCGCGACCTCACGCTCTACGCGTTCGACCCCGTGCACGCGCACGCGATCGGCCTGTCCCCCCGCCGGCTCGGCGCGCTGCTGCTCGGACTGCTCGCCCTCACGGTCGTCGTCGCGCTCCAGGCCGTGGGTGTCGTGCTCGTCGTCGCGCTGCTCATCACGCCGGGCGCGACCGCGTACCTGCTCACCGACCGGTTCTCGCACATGCTGTGGATCTCGCCGCTCGTCGCGGCGGTGAGCGGGGTCGTGGGGATCTTCCTCAGCTACTGGCTGGACACGTCGTCGGGCGGGACGGTCGTCGTGACGCTGGGCGCCGTCTTCGCGCTCGCGTACCTGTTCAGCCCGCGGCACGGGCTGCTGACGACCCGCGTCGCCGCGGCGCGGCGCCGGCGCGCCGTCGCCGCGGCGCGCTCCTGAGCCGCCCGGCCTGCGCTGTGTGCGAAATCTCCACACCTCGGGCCCCGATTCCCTGGCTCTTCCCAGGAACGCACCCCAGACTGATCACCATGTCAGCGAGGACGAGCGATCAGCCGGCGACGCCGCGGACGAGGACGTCTGCCCGGTTCGCCGCCGCGAGCCTGCTCGCGCTGTCGATGATGCTCCCGCTCTGCGCCACGGCGAGCGCCGCCGAGGTCGAGCAGCTCATCGCCGACGCGCAGGTCCAGACCGAGACGATCGGCGACGACCTGGAACGCGTCGGGTCACAGCTGCCCGCCCTGCACCCCGTGCTCCGCAACGACGTGGCCGACGCGACGGAGTCGGTCCAGGCCGCGACCGACGAGGCACGCGCGGCGCTCGCCCGCGCGCAGGACGCCGACTCCGCGGCCGACGGGCGCGCCACGATCGCCCTGGCCGACGCGCAGGTCGCTCTCGACGCCGCGTCGGCCCAGCTCCGGTACGTCACCGACCTCGCGCACGACGCCGGCGAGGGCGTCGCCGTCGCGCTCGAGCGGCTCCAGGCGCACATCGACGAGCTGCGCGGCGAGACGAGCCGCGCGACCGCCTGATCCCAGGTCGCTCAGGCCGTCGGTCGTCGACCGGTCGTGCGGAAGGTTCCGCGACGCGGCACGGTTGTCCGGGACGCACCCGCTGCGTGACGACCGAGGAGAGACCATGACCGAGCCGACCACCACCCCTGCGGCGGGCACCGCCCCCGCTGCCGAGCAGCTCGAGCTCGGCCTCGACACGTTCGGCGACGTCACCGCCGGGCCCGACGGCGCACCGGTCACCGCGGCGCGGACGATCCGCGACGTCGTCGACGAGGCCGTCCTCGCGGACCAGGTGGGCGTCGACTTCTTCGGCGTCGGCGAGCACCACCGCGAGGACTTCGCCGTGAGCGCGCCCGAGGTCGTGCTGGCAGGCATCGCGACGCGCACGTCGCGCATCCGGCTCGGGTCGGCGGTGACCGTGCTCAGCTCGGACGACCCGGTGCGGGTGTTCGAACGGTTCTCCACGGTCGACGCGCTGTCCGGCGGTCGCGCCGAGGTGATCCTCGGGCGCGGGTCGTTCATCGAGTCGTTCCCGCTGTTCGGCTACGACCTCTCCGACTACGAGGTGCTGTTCGAGGAGAAGCTCGACCTGTTCGTGCACCTGCTCGACGAAGGCCCCGTCACGTGGTCGGGGACGACGCGCGCGGGCCTGTCCGGCCAGGAGGTGTATCCGAAGACGGAGTCGGGACACCTGCGGACCTGGGTGGGCGTGGGCGGGTCGCCGGAGTCGGTCGTGCGGACGGCACGGCACGGGCTCGGCCTCATGCTCGCGATCATCGGCGGCGAGCCCGAGCGGTTCCGCCCGTACGTCGACCTGTACCACCGCGCGGTCGACGAGCTCGGGCAGCCGGCGCTGCCGGTCGGCGTGCACTCCCCCGGCCACGTCGCGGAGACCGACGAGCAGGCGCAGGCGGAGGTCTACGAGCACTTCGCCGCGATGAACAACCGGATCGGCCGCGAGCGCGGCTGGCCCGCGTACCACCGGGGCCGGTTCGCGCACGACATCCGGGACGGGTCGCTCTACGTCGGGTCGCCGGAAACGGTGGCGCGCAAGATCGCCTCGACCGTGCGCCTGCTCGGGGCCGGGCGGTTCGACCTCAAGTACTCGTCCGGCACGCTGCCGCACGACGCGATGATGCGCAGCATCGAGCTCTACGGGACGCGGGTGATCCCGCGCGTCCGCGAGCTCCTGGCGGAGGGCTGACCACGCGATCACGACCGCCGAACACGGGATCAGCCACCGGATCTTGCGGGATCCGGTGGCTGATCCCGTGTTCGGCATGGTGTGTCAGGTGGTGAAGCCGACCGCCCGTCGGCCAGGGCCGTCGCTTCCGCCGGCCGCGTCCACCCCGGCGAGGCGGAGCGCCTCCTCCTCCAGCTCGCGCGGGAGCCCGACGCCGGGCCGGTCCGCGCGCTGCGGCGTCGCCTTCCCCTCGGCGTCCAGGGCCCGCAGCCAGTCCCACGTGTCGCGGACCGTCTCGCGCACGTCACGCGTGCGCAGGCCGAGCGCGAAGGCCCGCGACACGTCCGAGCCGTGCAGTGCGTCGTACAGCTCGCCCGGCGGGATCCAGATCGGCAGCTGTGACCACGGCGCGATGCCCGCTCGTTCGACCAGCTCCGGCTCGACCCAGACGAGCTCGGCGGGTGGGAGCCCGGCCGCCGAGGTCGCCTCGGCGGTCACGGCGACGCACGCGGCGAGGACGTCGCGCATCGTCGCGTGGCCGGGTGCGGAGACCACGTCGACCGGGCCCGAGGCGCCCGCGAGCGCCGCGTCGAGCGCGAACGCCGCGAGGTCACGGGCGTCGACGTGCTGGAGCGGGAGCTCGGCCGGTCCCGGCGCGAGGACGGGACCGCCCTGCGCGACACGACGCAGCCACCACGGGAGCCGGCCGACGTTCTCGCGCGGCCCGAGGATCAGACCTGCGCGCAGCAGCAGGGCCCGGTCGCCGAGCGCGTCGACGGCAGCGATCTCGGCGCCACGCTTGGCGCGCGCGTAGTCGTCGTGCGTCGTCTCGTCGGGGTCGGCGTCGACGAGCGGGGCCGACTCGTCCGCACCCCGCGCCGTCCACGGCGCGTAGACCGAGCGCGACGACACGTACACGTACCGGCTGTCGCCCGGGGTCCGCCCGGCGAGCAGCCGTGCGCCGTCGCGCACCGCGGCGGGCGCCCACGACCACGTGTCGACGACGACGTCCCACTTCTGCGCGACGTCGTCCGCGCGGAGCGCGTCGAGGCCGTCCGGGCGGGTGCGGTCGCCGACGAGCTGCCGGGCGCCGTCGGGCGCGGACCGCGTGCCGCGGTTGAGGACGGTGACGTCCCAGCCACGTGCGAGGGCGTCGTCGACCACCGCGCGGCCGACGAAGTCCGAACCGCCGAGGACCAGGAGCCGTGTCGTCATGCGGCCCAGCGTCGCGCACGGCGCGCCCGCACGCAGCCGCTTACGCGGTCGGCAGACGACCGCTCGCCGCCGGCGGGTTCTCCCGGAGCCCTTGACGAAGGGGCATCCTGGCCAGACACCCTGGCCAGGACGAGGAGGACACATGCAGGTGAACGTGCTCGAGGCCAAGAACGACCTGCCGGCCCTGATCGCACGCGCTGCGGCGGGCGAGGAGGTCGTCATCGCCCAACGCGGCGTCCCCCTCGTGCGACTCGTCCCTGTGCGCGCGGACCTCGTCCACGGCTCTGGACCGGCGATCGTGGAGTGGTTGGACGAGCACCGCCTCCCCCCGCGCGCGGCCAGGTCCCGCGCGGAGATCGACGCGGACATCGAGGCCGAGCGTGAGGGCTGCGAGTGATCTGTCTCGACACGTGCGTCGCGATCGATGCGGTCGAGGACTGGACCGAGCGTGGCGAGGCAGTCCGTCGCCGGCTCGTCGGGACGGTGGATGAACGACTCCCGATTCGCGACCGCGAGCCGCGGCCTCGCGGTGGACATGCTGCACGAGGTCTGACTCCGACCGGACGGCCCTGTCGCCGCGGGCTTCAGGGCGAGCCGAGGCCCGCTTCCCGAGCGCGCGCGATCGCCGTGGCGCGGTCCGCGACCTGCAGCCGGACGAGCACGTTGGACACCACGTTGCGCACGGTCTTCGCGCTGATCCCCAGTCGCTCGGCGATCGCGGGGTTCGCGAGCCCGCGCGCGAGCATGTCGAGGACCTCCCGCTCCCGCGGTGTGAGCTGGACGAAAGGTCCGAGGTCGGCCGGCGCCGCGGCGAACCAGTCGCTGAGGCGACCGGCGAGATCGGCGCTGAACACCGCCTCTCCCCGAGCGACCGCGCGCACCGCCGCGAGGACGGCGACAGGTTCCGCGCCCTTGAGCACGTAGCCCCGCGCACCGGCGCGCATCGCACGGAAGACGAGCGCGTCGTCGTCGAACATCGTCAGCATGAGCACGGCGGTGTGCGGGGCGGCGGCGACGATCCGGCGCGCCGCCTCGATGCCGTCGAGACCGGGCATCTTGAGGTCGAGCACCACGACGTCCGGGGTGAGCTCCTCCGCGAGCGCAACGGCACGCGCACCGTCCTCCGCCTGGCCGACGACCACGAGGTCGTCGGTCGCGGCGAGGAGCCCGGCGAGGCCGTCCCGGTAGAGCGGGTGGTCGTCGGCGACGAGCACCCGCACGGTGTCACTCATCGGCCCTCATCCGCGCTCCCCTCAGCCGGCAGCTCGGCACGCACGTGCGTCCCGCCCGCCGGGCTGGACCCGACCTCCAGCGAACCACCGAGCTCGACGGCGCGCTCGCGCATCGCGGCGAGCCCGACCCCCCACCGCGAGCTCCCGATCCCCCCGCCGTCGTCCTCGACGACGACGCGCAGCGTACCGGCCAGCAATTCCAGCCGGAGCTCGCAGCGCGTCGCCCCGGCGTGCGCGACGACGTTCGTGAGCGCTTCGACGGCGATGCGGTAGGCGGCGACCTCGGTCGCCGCGGGGAGCGTTCGGCCGTCGAGGTCGCTGCGCACGTCGACGTCGACGGGCAGCGCCTCCGCGTGCTCCCGCAACGCGACGACGAGACCGCGCTCGTCGAGCGCGGGAGGTCGCAACCGGTACGACAGGGCGCGGACCTCAGCGGCCGTGCGTGTCGCGTCGTCGCGGATCGCGTCGAGTATCGCGGTGACGTCATCGACTCCGTCCGGCCGGCCTGCGAGCACCCGCTCGACGAGGACACGCGCGGTCGCCGCGCGCAGAGCGATTCCGGCGACGGCGGGTGTGACGTCGTCGTGCAGCGCGCGGCGCAGGGCGCGTCGCTCCTCCTCGCGGGCGAGCACGAGCCGCTCGCGCGACGCGCGCACGTCCGCGTCGAGCTGTTCCTCACGGACCGCGGCGGCGACGCGTCCGGCGAGGTCGGCGAGCAGGCGTCGCTCGGCGGTGCCGTAGGGCTCGCCGGGAGAGCGGCGCCCCACGCGCAGCGTGCCCAGGCGCTCGCCGTGGAGCACGAGCGGGACGGACTCCGCCGCCGGGACGTCCGTGGGTCCCAGCGGCTCCGCCTCCTGCCCCGCGACGACCGGTTCCCGTCCGTCCGCATCGACGACGACCCACGGCGCGCGCAGCGCCCGGGCCACCTCGGCGGCGACGAGCGGCAGGACGTCGCGCCGGGTCGCGTCGGCGATGCGCTCACCGAGCCGGCTCAGCACCCCGTAGGGGTCGTCCCGCTCGCCGAACAGTGCACGGCGCACGGTGCGCGTCAGCCCGACACGCATCGGGTTCAACGCGAGCGCGACCGCCGCTGCCGCCACGAGCGCGACCCCGGTGGGCACGGTCGCGGACGTCCGCGAGCCGAGCAGCGCCACGACGGCCGCGTAGACCGTCACGATCCCGAGCGTGAGCAACGCCGCGACGATGGTCCGCACGAGCACGACGTCGTGCCCGAACAGGCCGTGGCGCAGGAGCGCGACGAGCAGCCCGGCCACGACGAGGAGTCCCGGCAGGCCCACCCAGCCGATCGGCAGGAGGGGCGCCCCGACCAGGAGCTGCGGCACGAACCACACCCCGCACGCGAGCGCGGCCGCCGCGACCGACGTGCCGCCGACCCAGCGGAGCTGCTGCGCCGTCTCCTCGGTCGGCGCGCCGACCCGCACGCGTACGACGACCACCACGACGACGACGACGAGCACGGCCACCGCGAGGTACTCCTGCGCGAGGAGCAGGACGTGCGCGACCGACGCCCAGGACCCGACGACGGCCTCGCCGCCCTCGGGTGCGCCCGCCGTCGGGTCCTCGACGGGCGTGCCGGACGCGACGAGCGCCGTGACAGCCCCGGCGACACCGGTCGCCGCGACCGGTGTCGCGGCGACGAGGGCGGCGGTCCGCGCGGGCCGCACCGGCCAGGGGAAGAGGAGCACGAGCGCAGCCACACCTCCCCACGCGAGCAGGTAGCAGCCCACGACACCGCCGAGGAAGAGCGCGCGCGGCGCCGCCTCGAACGCCCCGTGGACCGGCAGCCCGAGGACGTGGACGAGCGTGCTCGACGCGAGGCCCGACGCCGCGACGAGCAGGGCGGCGGTGCTCGGCCCGCGCGGACGCCGGGCGGACACGTAGCCCGCGACGGCGAGCAGCGCCGTGACGAACAGGAGCGTCGACCACGCGGGCGCGAGGCGCGCACCGAGATCCGCCGCTTCGACGGGCACGACCACCTCGGTCAGTGCCCCGCCGCGCACGACCGTGTACCGGAAGGCGTCGGACACGCCGTCGACGACCGTCCGCGCGACGACCCTGTCACCGGACGCCAGCGGGCACGGCTCCTCGACACCCGGCACGACGGCGTCGTCGGGCCAGTCGCGGGACGACGACGAGAGCGACGCACACTCGTCCGGCGCCGTCGCCCGCCAGACCGTGAAGGCAACCGCGAGCGCGAGCATCCCGAGGGACAGGCCGACGGCGACGACCGCCGCCCAGGGGCGCGACGACGGACCCTCCGACGCGCCGCCGCGCAGGCGAGAACCTGCACGCGGCCGGGTCTCGTCCGTGCCCATACGTCCATGGTGGCCGTGCAGCACCCGGACGTCATCAGGAAGGCGCACGCCCTGTCGGGCGACGCCCGGTCGGGCCGTCGGTCCAGGTGCCGCGCTCACACGGGCTCGAGCCGGATGGGCGCGACGCGACCGGGTGTCGCGCGCCAGGACGCCGCGAGGCGCGGGTACGTCGACTCGAGGAGGTCGCGTGCCCGGAGCTCGTCCGCGCCGGCAAGCCCGATCGCCCGAGCGACGAGCACCTCGCTCCCCAGCTCGACACGCACGTCGGGGTCTGCGAGGACGTCGTCGTACCACGCGGGCGGCGAGGTCTCGCCGCGCGCCAGCACGCCGCCCGCTCCCACGACGACGAGCGCGGCACCGTCGCGCGCGTGGACCACCGGGACGGTGCGCGGCTCGCCGGTGCGCCACCCCGTGGTCGTGAGGAGCAGGACGGGTGCGCCCTTCGCGTGCGCGAAGATCCGCCCGCCGCTGAGTCGGTACCCGCGGCGCACCGTCGCATCGGCCGCCCGGACGACGGCGGGCGGAGCCGTGCGGCCCGACCCGATCCCCAGCACCGCAGGCCATGTCGACAGCCCGACCCACGCCAGCACGCCGGGGACGAGCAGCACGACCTGGCCCGCCGAGCCGAGCGGGAGGAGCGTCAGGGCCGGCACCCCGAGGAGCACCCCGACGCCCGCGAGCACGACGGTCGCCAGCCCGAACCGCGCGGTCGTCCAGCCGACCAGCCCCTGCCGTTCGCCGCGGCGGCACACGAGCGCGACGAACCCGACGAGCACGGGCATCGCGACGGCGCTCGCGGCGAGCTGGGTGCCGAGCTCGACACGCCCGGCCACGAGCAGGAACGACGCGGCGGAGAGGGCGAGGAGACCCGGGACGGTCGCGACGCCCCACCAGCGCACGAGCCGATCACCGCGCGCGGCGACGGAGAGCTCGACCACCGCCGGGACGAGCGCGAGCGCGAACACCGCGCCGAGCACGTCGCTCGTCGGGCCGAGCCACGCCCAGGGTCCGTACCCGCCCGCGAGCCACGGGTCGCTGAGCGCGAAGAACCCGACGAGTGCGACGCCCGCCAGGAGTCCCGCCGCGCCGCTGAGGACGGCGAGCGTGCGCGTCGGTCGTGCGAGAACGGGGACGCGTGCCGGAACCGGTGCGGAGCTCATTCCGGCTCGTTTCGCGCCGACGGGTCCGCCGGGCCGTGCCCGCCGAGCTCGTAGGGAGTCGTGACGCCCTGGTACGCGAGGTGCAGCACCATGCCCAGCGCCGCGTGGTCGAGGTTGTGGCAGTGCGTCATCCACAGCCCCGGGTTGTCCGCTCGGAGCAGCACCTCCCACACCTCACCCGGGCGCACGTCGAACGTGTCGAGCCGCAACGGGCTGCCCCGCGGCGCGACGCCGTCGCGCGAGACGACCTCGACGTCGTGCCCGTGCGGGTGGACGGGGTGCGTCTCGCTGCTGCGGTTCACCACGACGAGGCGCACCAGGTCACCCTCACGGACCGCGATCGGCGGGACGTGCGGCCACACGCGCCCTCCGACCGTCCAGGCGTACGCGGGGACGCCGTGCACGAACCGCACCTGACGGTCGAGCACGAGCACGGTCTCCACGTCCGGCCGCAGCGGGTCGGCGGCGGGTCTCGGCCCGTCGTCCGCAGCGATGCTTCCCGCCCGGACGGGGGTGCCGTAGTCCAGGAGGTCGAGTTCGTGCCCGTCGACGAACGGCACCTCGGCGGGCGTCCGCGTACCCGCCGGTCCCAGGACGAGCCCCGCCTTCGGGGCGCCGTCGAGCGCGAGGCGCACCTCGACGTCGGGCATCGTCAGCACGACGTCGTAGCGCCCGCCACCGGGTACGCGCAGCACGGTCCCGGAGCCGTCCGAGCTGCCGGCCAGCTCCTGCGGGCCGTGCAGGTCGTCGCCGTCGACGGCGACCACGCGGAACGGAGCGCCGGCCACGGAGAACAGCCACGGCCGCTGGTCGGTGTTGACGAGCCGGAGCCGGACGCTCGCCCCGGGCGACGTCTCGTGCACCGCCGGGACGTCGGACCCGCCGAGGATCGTCACGCCGTCGACCGTGTGGACGGGCAGCGCGAGGTCGAGGTCCGCGCGCGGTCCGTCCGCCGGGTGGACGACGAGCGAACCGTAGAGCCCGCGCTGCACGCCCCGAGCCGACGTCTGGTGCGTGTGGTACCAGTACGTCCCGGCCTGCTCGGCGACGAACCGGTAGACGAGCTCGTCGCCCGGCCCGACCGCGTCCTGTGTCACGCCCGCGACGCCGTCCTCGCCGTTCGGGACGTCGTACCCGTGCCAGTGCAGCGTGACGCCCGCGGCGACGTCGTCGTTGTGGAGCGTCACCTCGACGAGGTCACCCTGCGTCGCCACGAGCGGCGGACCGGGCAACGACCCGAACGTCCACGCATCGACCGTGGTGCCGGACGGGAGCGTGACCCGCTCCGTCCGCGCGGTGAGCTCGTAGCGGCGGACCGGCGTCCCGGGCGGCACGTCGTCGAGCGCCGTACGCAGGTCCGTCACGCTCGTGCCCGACGGCACCGGCTCGTTCCCCGGGTTCGACCTCCCCTGTCCACCGCTCGGGCCGGGTGCGGCATGCGCGCTCCCGGTCCCCGCGTGCAGGGCGACCGGACCGACCCGGGTCGCGGCGTCGTCCGCCCACGCCCAGCCGCCCGCGAGGACGAGCGCGAGCACGTAGGCGATGCCCGCCGACGCCTGGACGCGGCGCGGCGGGCGTGCGACGAGGACCGCCCACGCGATCCCGGCGGCACCCGCGACGAGCGCGACGAGCCACCCCGCGGCGAGCGGCTGCACCGGATAGCCGACGACCGTCGTCGCCGCGAGCGCCCCCGCGGACCCCGCGGCAGCGGTGACGAGGGATGCCGCGGCGACAGCGCGACGTCGGGGCGGGACGCGGCGACCCGCTACGCCTCGCGCGAGGACGGGACCGGCACCGACGAGCGCGACCGTCGCGCCGGCCGCGGCGAGCGGGAGGCCCAGCGCGACCCGGTCGCCGACGAACCACCAGCCCCCGTCGCCCGCCCCCGCGAGGCATGCCGTGCGCACCCCCAGCGCAACCAGCGCACCGGCGGACGCACCCGCGGCGAGGACGAGGCGACGTCGGGCCGCGCCCGCGGGTTCGTCGCGCGCGGTGTCGTCGCGGCCGTGCGCGAGCACCGCCGCGACGACCCAGAGGGCCGTCCCGACGACGGTCAGCACGAGGTCGAGGCCGAGGAGCGCGATGGTCGGGTGCACGATCGGTGCCCGTGGACGGGTCGCCGGGCGGATCAGCGGGCCGGGGAGAGCGGCCGGGACCCGGGCGCGGAGGCACGCACCGCGCCGGTCCGCGCGAGACGCACCGCACGACGCACGAGCACCAGGCAGACCCACAGGATCGCGAGGCCGTTGACCGCGTGCAGACCGAGGATGACGCGCCCCGCGGTGGTCGTGCGCTCGGGCGACGAGCCCGTCGCGCCGGCGACGACGAAGAGCAGGATCTGCACGAGGATCAGCCCCAGCGGTAGCAGCGTGAGCCAGACGGTCCGGCCGCCGGCACGCGCGAGCGCGGCCGCGACCGTCGCGAGGATCGTCAGGAGCGGGATCGCCATCCGGCCGTTGGCCTGGTGCAGGACGAACGCGTCGTCGGTAGCCGGCGCGGTGAACACGCCGAACGCGGCGAAGTAGAACTGGACGACGACCGCGACGAGCAGCAGCGCGGTCAGGACGACGTACACCTTGCGCATGATGGCCTCCGGGACCGGGATCGAGGCCGGCCTCCGGCCGACATCCCCACGGTCGTGCGAACGTGTCCCGGGCGTCACGGGACGTCCGTCCCGTCCGGGCCGGGAGAAACGGGGCTCATCGCGGTACCTGAGCCTCGTCGACCCGGGTCAGTCCGGGTCGGTCGGGTCCAGCGGCAGGCGGTGGTCGAGGTTCACGACGCCGCGCCGCCAGTACCCGGAGATCGCGAGCTGGTCGGGGCGCGCGCCGACGACGTGGCGCAGATGGCGGCGGACCGGGACCAGGTCGGTCGCCTCGCCCGCGGCGAACACGTACTCGTCCGGGGCGGGTGCGCCGAGCGCGCGGACCGCCTCGGCGAGCTGGCCGGGGCCGTCGGTGCGGTAGAGGATCTCGACGCTCGAGCGCCCGAGCTCGTCCTCGACGAACGCCTCGTCGACGTCGTCACCGATCTCCACGATCGCCGTCACGGGCACGTCCGGCCCGACGGCGGCCACCCACCGCGCGAGCGCCGGAAGACCCGTCTCGTCGCCGACGAGCAGGAGCCGCCCGATCCCGTCGGGCACGCCCCGGCTCGCCGTCGGTCCGACGAGCACCACCTCGTCGCCGGGCGTCGCGCGCGCCGCCCAGGCGGATGCAGGACCACCCGGCTCGCCGGGCGGAGCACCGGGCACGTCGTCGCCGTGGAGCACCCAGTCGACGTCGACCTCTGCCACGCCGTCGGCCACCCGGCTCGCCCGCACGGTCAGCTCGCGCGAGATCGACACGACGCCTGTCGGGCGCTGGAGCGCGCCGTCGGGGGTGAGCGTCGGGGCGTGGAGCACACCGGTCGCCGGGTCGGGCAGGAAGACCTTGACGTGGTCGTCGGGACCGGGAGCCGTGAGCGCGGCGAGCTCCGCCGGGTCGCCCGGTCTCCGAGTGCCGGACGGGGCGTCGACGGCACGGGCGCGTTCCTCGTCGGCGTCGCGGAAGGTGATGCGGCGCAGCGCGGTCGAGGTCTCGGTCACGGCGTGGACACGGACGCGACGCGGGACGAGGTCGAGGTGGGTGCGTGGACGCGTGAACACCCGTCGATCCCATCACACGCCGCCGTCCGGCCGCCTCGGCAGGCTGCCGAACCCCGGGTTGTGCGGCGCCGCAGGCTCGGAATGCCGCACAACCCGGGGTCCGGCACGTGGCAGTGGGTGGGCCGGACTAGCGTCACGAAGGTGAGCAGAGAGAGGCTGGACGGCCGCTCGGTCGAGGTGCGCCCCGCCGTCGGCCGCTTCACCGACTTCGCGACGGTGGTAGGCCCCAAGAGCCCCGGGGTGCAGGGCTGCTGGTGCATGTCGTACCGGGACAGCCGCGTCGGCAACGACGACCGGCCCGGCTTCATGGCCGACCTGTGCGCCGTCGAGCCCGGCCCCGGCGTGCTCGCCTACGTCGACGGCGAGGTCGCGGGCTGGTGCTCCGTCGCACCGCGCGGCACCTACCGGCGCCTCATGCACTCGCGCACGATCCCGTTCGTCGACGAGCTCGACGCCTGGAGCGCCGTGTGCTTCGTGGTGCGGGCCGGGTACCGGCGGCGCGGGCTCATGCACGACCTGCTCGCGGGCGCCGTCGAGCACGCGGCCGCGCACGGTGCTCCCGCGGTCGAGGGATACCCGGTGGACTCAGGACCCGAGCGTGTCGACGTCATCTCCGGGTACGTCGGGACCGTCGCGCTCTTCGAGCAGGCCGGGTTCGTGCGCGCCGCACCGACGACCGGCGTCAGCGGCGGGACGCCGCGTGTCGTCATGCGCAAGGCCCTCGGCTGAGCACCCGCTGAGACCCGGGTCTCAGCGCACCCCGCTCCGACCGCTGTCGGTCGCCCGGGGTTCACCTGCGGGAACGGAGCCGTTCACGTGGTGCGGGCAGCGTTCGACCGACATCCACGAAGGAAGGGTCCTCTTCGCATGCCCCTGTCACGACATGTCCTCAGCAGACGGGTCGCGGGCATCACCGCGCTCGTCGTCGCCGGCGGATCGCTCGCCGCCGTCCCGGCGACAGCCGGGACCACCGACGCGCCCCCGCGCTCGCCGCTGGTCGTCACCGAGATCGCTCCCGACAACGACGGGTACGACGACTTCGAGTTCTTCGAGGTGACGAACACGACCGACGAGCCCGTCGACGTCGCCGACCACGGCTTCACCTACGTCTACACGAACGCCGGCACGTCGGGCAGCGACAAGCCGCTCGCGCTCGCCGAGGAGACGGCGACGATCCCCGCGCACGGCAGCGCGGTGCTCTGGTTGCAGTACACCTCGTCCACCGTCGACAGCTTCGCAAGGACGGACGCGGAGTTCCGCGCCGCCGTCGGTGCCGCCGCCGACGTCCCGCTCTTCCACGTCACCGGGCAGCCCGGCATGGCCAACAGCGGGCCGCGCGGCATCCGCGTCGACGACCCGGCAGGGCGCGCGCTGAGCTGGTCGGTCTACGACCGTCCCTCCGCCGCACCGGGCGTCTCGACGCACTTCGCCCTCCCCGGCGACGCATCGACGGCCCTGGTGGAGCACTCCACCGACGCGTACACGCCGGGGGCCGTCGACGCCGCACAGCTCGCCCCGGTCGCACCGGAGCCCACGCCGGACCCGACCGAGACGCCCGACCCCACACCGACCGAGACCCCAGACCCCACCCCGACCGAGACTCCGGACCCGACACCGACTCCCGACCCGACCGACCCGGCCCTCGGCGCGCCCGTCCTCCAGGTGACCGAGGTGGCGCCGGACACGGCGAACGTCGGCGGGGCCGACGCCTACGAGTTCATCGAGGTCTACAACGCCTCCGACGCGCCGGTGCCGTTCGCGGAGCACACGCTCAGCTACCTCTACCTCGACGCGAACCACGCGATCACCAGCAGCACGCTGTGGCCCGCGACGCCGTCAGACCCGGTGATCCAGCCCGGGCGCACGTTGGTGCTGTGGGTCAAGAACGGCGCGAACGACCACCTCACGGCCGAGGACTTCAACGCCCACTTCGGGAGCACGCTGACCGCAGGCGTCGACCTCGTCGAGATCTTCTCCGGCGGCATGGCCAACGGCGGCCTGCGCGGCCTGCAGGTCGAGACCAACACCGGTCACCCGGTCTCGCGCGCCGACTACATGAACAACGACCAGACGGTCGTGGACCAGCCCATCCAGTACCGCTGGGTCGAGGGCACGAGCCAGACGCTCGTCGGCACCGGCGCGGCGACCCCCGGCTCCGTGACGCCGGACCAGGTGCCTGCCGCGCTCGTCGTCACGCCGCAGGACGGCGAGGCGCCGGTGGTCACCGACCTCACGGGCAGCGACGACGCCCCGGAGACGGACGGGCTCGCTCTGCTGTTCGAGGCGACGGACGACCGGCTGGTCAGCACCGTGGAGCTCACCCTGACCTCCGACGTCGGCGAGCCGGCCACGCAGCTGCTGCGCACCGAGGCGGCCGACCGGTTCTCCTACGCCGTCCCCGCCGTCGACCTCTACGGCAAGTCCTGGGCCGAGTACACGGTCACGGCGTCCGACGGGCAGAACACGACGACGCTCGGCCCGGTCCGGGTCGACCTGGACGACACCGGTGACGACCCCGTGCGGCTCGACGTGGCCGAGGGGCAGTACGTCGGCGGCGCGACGCGAGTGGCGGCCACGACGACCGGCGACCCTGCCGACCTGAGCCTGTCGATCGACGGCTCCGAGGTCGACGAGCTCACCCCGGCGATCGAGGCCCCCGCGCTGTTCGCGTTCGAGGCCACGAGCACCGACGCCTTCTTCCGCAACGGCGTCCGGCTCGGCGACGACGTCCTGACGATCTTCGACGAGGGCTTCTACTCCCGCGTCGAGACGGTCACCAGCGAGGTGCCGGTCGAGCGCGTCGTCGCCGGGGAGGGCCTGACCCTGGGCATCTACGCCGGAACCAAGGCCTGGCCCGCGCCCGACCCGGACGAGAACAACGACGACTTCGCGGCCATGAACCTGCGGCTCGCCCTGCCCGACGGCCGGGTGCTGCGCCCCGAGGTGTGCGGCGGCGCGGGCGAGGGCCAGGAGGAGACGGTCCGCGAGTGCCCCGACCCCACCACGCGGATCGGCTTCAACGACGCCAACCAGGTCTACTTCACCGCCACCTTCTCGGTGCCTCAGGACGCGTTCGACTCGCTCGCGCACACCTGGGACACCACCGCGGTGGACGACGGCGAGCACACCGTCTCGGCGAGCAGCGGCAGCGGGGCGGGCGCCCGGTCCGTGACGCGCACCGTCGTCGTCGACAACACGGCCCCCGAGCTCAGCACGGCGCTGGTCGACGGCGAGACGTACCGCGGGAGCTTCACGATCGACGCGCAGGCGTCGGACTCGGGCTCCGGCGTCGACTCCGTCACGGCCACGCTCGACGGCGAGGAGATCGACCTGCCGTACGCGACGTCGTCGCTCGAGCTCGCGGCCGGCGACCACACCCTGGTCCTGAGGGCGACGGACGCCCTGGGCAACCTCGCCGAGCGGACGCTCGGGTTCACCACGCCCGACGAGGTCCCGACGGTCGAGCTCGGTACGCCGGCCGACGGCGCCACCGTCGAGGCCGGTGACGTGACGCTGTCCGCCACGCCAGGCTCGGCGACCGGTGACGACCTGGACGTGGAGTTCCGGGTCGGGCACACCCTCGACGCCGCGGACCCGGGGGTCGAGGCGTTCTCCGGCACCACGACGGACGCCTCGTCCACCGACCGGGACGGCAGCACCGTCCTGAGCGCCGACGAGCTCGACAGGATCGTCGGCACCGACGGTCTCACCGCAGAGGTCTCCTCCGACACCGAGCTCCCGTACCAGCTGTTCACGGTGGACGTCCCCGAGGACGCCGCCGCCGACAGCGAGGTGCGGATTGCCTGGTCCGGATCGGCGAACGCCGACGCGAAGGTGCTGCTGTCCGTCCTCGACGTGGCCGGCGACACCTGGCAGGAGGTCGACCGCCACGTCACGACCGACGGGGCGGCCACCGAGTTCGAGCTCGGCGGGACCGTGCCCGTGGAGGGTCATGTCCGCGACGGTCAGGTGACGGTGCTCGTGCAGCACTCCGAGGGTTTCGCCGGGACGCCGCGCTCTGGCCGTGAGGACGTCGCCACGCCGTTCCACCCCGACGCCACGCCGCGGTCCGGGTACGACTTCACGATCGCCTGGGAGTCGGACACGCAGTACTACAACGACAACCAGGGGCAGCCGACGGACGGCTCGGGCGACGAGTGGTACGCGCACCAGGAGGCCATCCACGACTTCGTCCTGGAGGTCCGCGACGAGGTGAACCTGCAGTACCTCGTCCACACCGGTGACATCGTCGACAACTGGGACCAGGAGCACCAGTGGCTCAACGCCGACCCGACGTACCGGAAGCTCGACGACGCCGGGCTGCCGTACGGCGTGCTGGCGGGCAACCACGACGTCGGCGGGGCTCTGGCCGACTACTCGGAGTACTCGACGTACTTCGGTGCCGACCGGTTCTCCGCCAACCCCTGGTGGGGAGGTGACATCCAGGACAACCGGGGGCACTACGACCTGGTGAGCGCGAACGGCGTCGACCTGCTCCTGCTCTCCATGGGCTGGGCGCCGGGTGACGAGCACATCACGTGGATGAACGACGTCATCGCGAGGTACCCGGAGCGCACGGTCTGGATCAACCTCCACGAGTACATGCTCACCACCGGGGGACTCGGGCCGATCCCGCAGCGCATCCTCGACGAGGTCGTGGCGCCGAACCCGAACGTCGCGCTCGTGAGCTCCGGCCACTACCACGACGCCTACACCCGGACCGACGACTTCGACGACGACGGCGACGGCGTCGCCGACCGCACGGTGTACTCGATGCTGTTCGACTACCAGGGCCTGCCGGAGGGCGGGCTCGGGTACCTGCGGCTGCTGCACTTCGACAACGACGGTGGCACCGACGGGAGCGGCCGGATCGTCGTGCGGACGTACTCGCCGTCGCTGGACGACTTCGACTCCGACGACGCCGCGCTCAACGACCCGGCCGGCATGCAGGACTTCGAGATCCCCTACGCCGCGCTCGGGCTGGAGCCGACCACGAAGCGGCTGGCGACCGACGGCCTGACGGTCGACGTGCTCACCTCGACGACGATCGACGAGGTGTCCGGCGTGCCGGCCGGCACCGTCGCGTCGGGGACCTGGTCCGACGTCGGGCCCGGTGAGCACGGGTGGTACGTGGTGGTCTCGGGCCCCTACGGCGGCACCGCGATCTCGCCGGTGCACACCTTCACCGCCGCCCGGACCACCGGGCCGTCGATGCTCTCGGACGTCACGGCGGAGGCCCGCTGCCTCGCCGGCCGGGCCTACGTCGCGGTCCGCGTGGGGAACGCCGACGACGCCGCGCTCGACGTGCGGTTCGACACGCCCTTCGGGGCGAGGGACTTCGCCGCGGTCGCCCCGGGCAGGTCTGCCTACCAGTCGTTCTCGACCAGGTCCGGCACGGTCGAGGACGGCGAGGTGACCGTCACGGCATCCGCCGCGGACGGCACCGGTCCCGAGGAGAGCGTCACCGTCCCGTTCGAGGGCGTCGCCTGCGGCTGACGACCCGCACCTCACGCCCGTGGCCCGTCCGCCCGTCCCCGGGCGGGCGGGTCACGCCGTCCGGGCGGGGGGACGCCGTGCGGGCGGGGAACGCTGTCCTCGCGGCAGGACCTGGCCGACGTCCTCAGTCGAGGCAGAACTCGTTGCCTTCGGGGTCGGCCATGACGATGAACCCGACGCTCGTCGGGGGCTCCGGCTCGAAGCGCCGCAGCCGCGAGGCACCGAGCGCGACGAGCTCGTCGCACCGGGCTTCCAGGGCCGCCATCCGCTCGTCGCCGCGCAGCTCCGGTGCCGTCCGCACATCCAGGTGCACCCTGTTCTTGGCCACCTTCTCCTCGGGCACCTGCTGGAAGAAGATCCGCGGACCCTTGCCGTCCGGGTCCTCCAGCGCCGACGCGCTGTTGCGCTGGTCCTCGGGCACGCCCGACCGCTCCAGGAACTCGTCCCACGCCGCGAGCGGGTCCGCGCCCTCCGGCAGCTCGACGCCCGGCGGGCCCGGGTGGACGTAGCCCAGCAACTCCTTCCAGAACGTCGACAGGGCGCGCGGGTCCCGCGCGTCGAACGTCACCTGGACCGTGCTGCTCATGGTTCCTCCCCGCTCGGCGATGTCGTCCGAGCGTCCCACTGCCCCCCGACACCCGACACCCGACACCCGCTACGGTCGCGGCATGACACGCACCGGCGCGACGGCGCGCCCGCGCACCCGGCACCCGGCGTCCCGACAAGGACGACGGCGCGCCGTCATCGCAGCGGCCCTCGTCGCGCTCGGCACGGGTGCGGCGGGCGGCTGCGCCTCGCTGTGGCCAGGGTCGGGCGGGGTCACGGTCGACGAGGTCGCGCTATGGGGCGAGAGCGTCGGTGCGGGCGACGACGCCCTCCTCGAAGCACGCCTGACGGTCGAGGAGGGGTGCGTGTACGTCACCGACGACATCGGCACCCGCTGGCTGCCCGTGTTCAGCAGCGACCTCGTCGCCTGGGACGGCGAGACGCTGAGCGGCGCGGGCGGGTCGTACACCGACGGCGACGCCGTCGCGCTCCCCGGCGGCGTGCTCGTCGAGGACGCTCCGGACGGCTGGCGACCGCCTGAGGGACTCCACGTCCCCCCGGCGTGCGAGACGACGAACGTCTGGAGCGCGACGCGCTGACCTCGTGCGGCCCCGCGGTCGCGCCGCCGCCCGAGACATCGCCACGGTCAGTCACCGTCACGACGGGACGCGGACGCGCCGTCACGTCACGCGCGATCGGCGCCTGACGTGCCCGGTGCACCGGGCGCTCGTCGGGTGTCGTGCGGAGCAGTCTGCTGGTCCTGGTCGTCCGCGTAGGCGGCGAAGACGTCGCTCGTCGAGCCGCCGGTGCGCAGGTACGTCTCGTCGAGCAGCGCGGCGAACCGGTCGAGCGTCCACCGGAGCGACGCGCCCGAGCGTCGTACCGCGGGGTCGTCCGAGCACATCGCGCCGTCCGCGAGCGCGACGCCCGTCCCGATCGCCGCCGGCAGGGCCTCGTCGGTCACCGAGTCGCGGAAGTAGTAGGTCTCCCCGTAGTGCCTCATCTCGACGTGGATCGTGCCGATCTCCTGCACGAGGCCCTCGAGCGTCGTGACGGGGACGGCCACCCTCTCTCCGTCGGACACGCCCGACGCGCGCTCCGCCGTGGCGAGCGCGGTCAGGCGCCGCGCCAGCGCACGACGCCGCGTGAGCGCCGGCGACACCTGCAGGACCCACGACATCGACGCGCTGAGGAGCGCGAACCCGACGATCGCCTGCAGCGCGGTCCAGGTCCGCGTCCACGGCGTCGTCGGCACGATGTCGCCGATCCCCAGCGTGGACAGGCCCACCATCGAGACGTAGCCGGTGTTCACGAGCCTCTCCCACACCGTGGCCGGCGGGGGACCGGTGGTGTCGTCGAAGCCGCTGGGCATGTGCGGCCAGAACACCAGCCCCCACGCGACGAGCACGCCTGCGACCCACATGAGCACGACGGCGGCGAGGACGAGCGGGCCGGCCAGGTCCATGAGCAGGCGGCGCGGCCTCGACCTCGCCGGCAGGCGGTGCACCGCACCCCAGACGCCGCGGCCCACCAGGCCGCTCAGGCGTCCCTCGCCGGCCGGGTGCCACAGGGTGTGGAACACGTCGCGCAGCACGAGCACGATGACGGCGACGCCCGCCACCGTCAGGACCACGTCCATAGGGCTCCTCTCGGCGTTGGATCACGGTAGGCGCGCTGCAGACGGCACGCTCCCCCGAACGCCTCTCCCGAGCCGGGAGGGGTTCCTCGTCCAGGTCCTGGGCCGAGGGTGCCGCGCAAGGGCAACGCTGCGGTACACGACGCGCGCTACCCCACCCGCAGGAACGCGCTCACCTCGCTCGAACAGCTCTTCGAACTGGTTCGCCAGGACGTGTGCCCCCGCCGGCAACGCTCGGTGCCCATCACGTCGCGAGAGGTGCGGCGCCTCTGCAGAACATCGGGCGCGACACGGTCACGGCTGTTGAGCTGGTCGTTGAGCTGGTTCACCAGATGCTGAGCCGCGTAGAACGTGGGGTCGGCCAGGTGGTCCGAGTGCAGCGCCTCGAGGTCGTCCACCGAGCCCGCGGACACCGCATTCGCAAGGGCGTCGCGGAACTCCTTCAGGTTCAAGGAGTCGTACCCGTCGATCAGGAACTGAATGCGCGGCGAGCACGTGAAGCGCGCGGATGATGGCGCCGGTCCGACGCGCTCTGCCCGGGCGATCCCTGCCCACGCTGCAGAGCGAACGAACCAGCACGACGGCGACGAGAAGTACGCCTCGTGTCAGTGACCATCAACAGTCCACGGATCGACGACGTCCACGCCCGCCTCCACGAAGTCCCGGACGTTGCGCGTCGCGAGCGTCGCGCCGTGGACCCGGCAGATCGCGGCGATCTGCGCGTCCGCGATGCTCATCGGACGCCCGGTCCGCTCGCGGAGGGCGAGGAGCGTGCCCTGCACCCGCGCGGCCGCGACGTCGTAGGCGAGGACCCTCCCGGCGAACGTCACCGTGAGGTGCTCGTCCACCTGAGCCGCGATCCGGTTCCGGCGCATCCCTTCCGGGAGCCGGGCCACACCGTGGACGAGCTCGCCGACGCTGACCGCCGTGATGCACAGGTCGCCGGGGCTCTGGGCATCCAGCCAGCGCAGGACGCGCTTCTCCGGTGCGGGCCGGATCGCCTCGGACACGACGTTCGTGTCGAGGACGATCATGCGTCAGCGCGCTCGGTGTCCGGCGCCGCGGAGAAGTCGGCCCCGCGACCGTGCTCCGACCGCTCCGGCAGGTCGAGCTCGACCGTCAGCCCGGCGTCCGCGAACGACCTGTGGATGAACGTGCCGAGCCCTTGCTCGAACCCCCGCGGAGGTGACACCGCGGACGCCAGGATCTCCCGCACCTCGGCCTCCATCGACCGACCGTGCTCCTTCGCCCTCGAGCGCAACCGCTCCCGGACGTCGTCGTCCACGCCCCGGATCGTCAACGTCGCCATGGTGACCACCTCCGCGCCGATGCTAGCACTTTGACAGCGTCGTGGACGGTTCTCGCTCGGCGAAGCCCGCACGGTGATTTGCGGTTGCCACCGCTTGAGAGAATGGGTCGTCGTGAGTCCCGAGTCCCCTCAGCCCCAGCCTGACGTGCGCCCTCACCAGCAGGGCGGCGCCACCGAAGGCACCCCGCGTGCGGACGGCGCACCGCGTGCGGCGGGCAGGCGGCGCGGCAACCGTCGCCGGGGGCGCGGGCCGCAGGCCGCCGGCCAGGCGCCGAACGAGACCCAGGGCGCGGGACCGGGGACCCGGCCCGACCGGCGCGAGCGGACGACGTCGGGCACGCGTCAGGTGAGCCGGGCGCAGCTCGAGCGGGCGGCCGAGAAGCGCGCGGCCGTCGAGGTCCCGCCGATCGTCTATCCGGAGCAGCTCCCCGTCAGCGCGCGCCGCGACGACATCGCGGCCGCGATCCGTGACCACCAGGTCGTGGTGGTCGCGGGCGAGACCGGCTCCGGCAAGACGACGCAGCTGCCGAAGATCCTCCTCGACCTGGGGCGCGGGCGCGCCGGGCAGATCGGGCACACGCAGCCCCGCCGGATCGCCGCGCGCACGGTGGCCGAGCGCATCGCCGAGGAGCTCCAGGTGCCGCTCGGCGGCGTCGTCGGCTATCAGGTGCGGTTCACCGACACGTCGAGCGAGGACACGCTCGTCAAGGTCATGACCGACGGCATCCTGCTCGCCCAGATCCAGCGCGACCCCCAGCTGCTCGCGTACGACACGATCGTCATCGACGAGGCGCACGAGCGGTCCCTGAACATCGACTTCCTCCTCGGGTACCTCGCGCGGCTGCTCCCGCAGCGCCCGGACCTCAAGCTCGTCATCACGTCCGCGACGATCGACTCCGACCGGTTCGCCGCGCACTTCTCCCCGGCGCACCTCGCCGGGCTCGGCGGCGCGCCGGACTACGTGGTCGACGCCCTGCCCGACGCCGCGCCCGTCGTCGAGGTCTCCGGCCGCACGTTCCCGGTCGAGATCCGCTACCGCCCGCTGTCCCCCGACGTCGATCCCGCGACCGGGAAGACCGTCGGCAAGGCCAGGGCGGAGGAGAAGGACCTCGTCACGGGCATCGTCGACGCGTGCGACGAGCTGATGCGCGAGGGCTCCGGCGACATCCTCGTGTTCCTCTCCGGCGAGCGCGAGATCCACGACGCCGCCGACGCGCTCGAAGGCCACCTCAAGGACCGCGTGCGCGACCCGAAGCACCCGCAGCGCGTCGAGATCCTGCCGCTGTACGCGCGGCTGTCCTCGGCGGAGCAGCACCGCGTGTTCCAGCAGCACGCGTCGCGCCGCATCGTCCTCGCGACCAACGTCGCCGAGACGTCGCTCACCGTGCCGGGCATCCACTACGTCGTCGACCCGGGCACCGCCCGCATCTCGCGCTACTCCAAGGCGACGAAGGTCCAGCGCCTGCCCATCGAGCCCGTCTCGCAGGCGAGCGCCAACCAGCGCTCGGGCCGCTCCGGCCGCGTCGCCGACGGCATCGCGATCCGCCTCTACTCTGAGGACGACTTCGGTTCCCGCCCCGAGTTCACCGAGCCCGAGATCCTGCGCACGTCCCTCGCGTCGGTGCTCCTGCAGATGATCTCGGTGGGCGTCGTCGACTCTCCCGACGACGTCGCGCGCTTCCCGTTCGTCGAGCCCCCGGACACGCGCGCCGTGCGCGACGGCGTCCAGCTCCTCACCGAGCTCGGCGCCCTCGAGACCGTGGACCTGTCAGCGCCCCAGGGGTCCCGAGACCGGCCCGGTGCTGACACGATCTCCGGCGCGACGAAGTCAGCGCTGCACGGGTCCTCCGACCGGCCCGGCGCTGACAGTTCGGCGACCCGAGGCGTCACGCGCCTGACCGAGGTCGGCCGCGTCCTCGCGCAGCTCCCCATGGACCCGCGCCTCGCGCGCATGATCTGGGAGGGCTCGACGCTCGGCGTCGCGCGCGAGGTCGCCATCATCGCCGCCGTCATGTCCATCCAGGACCCCCGCGAACGCCCCGCAGAGCAACGACCGCAGGCCGACCAGCTCCACGCCCGTTTCACCGACCCCCACTCCGACTTCCTCACCTACCTCAACCTGTGGGAGTACGTGCGCGAGCAGCAGCACGACCTCTCGTCGTCGGCCTTCCGCCGCCTCTGCAAGGCCGAGTACCTCAACTTCCTGCGCATCCGCGAGTGGCAGGACGTCGTCGCCCAGCTCCGCGACATGGCCAAGCCCCTCGGCATCGACATGTCGTACCGTCCGCGCGGTTCACGGTCGAGCACGACGGCGGAGGGGGCGGGGTCGCCCGCGGCGACCGGCTCGCCAGGGCGAGACGACCGCGGAGCGGCGGCTGCGCCCGAGGATACGAAGGGCGTGGGGGGCCTGGCGGGAGGAGCCCGAGGAACGAGGGCTCCGGATGCTAGCCCGAGCACCTCGGGGGCAGCTGTCGCGAACCCAGCCATCGCGCCCGACCCGAGCACCGCGTACAAGCGCGCCTGGGACGGCGACACGATCCATCGCGCGCTGCTCGCCGGGCTGCTGTCGCAGATCGGGATGCAGGACACGGGCGACGTGAAGGCGTCGTCGGTCGCGCACCTCAAGGGCGAGGCGCGCGCGAAGGCGCTGCGCCGGGCGCAGAAGCAGGCGCGCAACGAGTACACCGGCGCGCGTGGTGCGCGGTTCGCGATCTTCCCGGGGTCGCCGCTGAGCAAGAAGCCGCCGGCGTGGATCATGGCGGGCGAGCTCGTGGAGACCAGCCGCCTGTGGGCGCGCGACGTCGCCCGCATCCAGCCGGAGTGGGCCGAGGACCTCGCGGGCGACCTCGCGCGGCGGACCTACTCCGATCCGCACTGGTCGACGAAACGCGGCGCCGCGATCGCCGTCGAGAAGGTGCTGCTGTACGGCGTCCCGATCGTCGCGGACCGCAAGGTGCTGTACGCCAAGGTCGACCCGGAGGGCGCGCGCGAGCTGTTCGTGCGGCACGCGCTCGTGCAGGGCGAGTGGACCACGCACCACCAGTTCTTCCACGAGAACCGGCGTCTCCTCGAGGAGGCGGAGGAGCTCGAGGCGCGCTCGCGCCAGCGCGGTCTCGTGATCGACGACGAGGCCCTGTTCGCCTTCTACGACGAGCGCGTCCCCGACGACGTCGTGTCCGCTGCGCACTTCGACCGCTGGTGGAAGACGGCGCGCCGCGACGACCCCGACCTGCTCACGTTCACGCTCGAACAGCTCGTGCCCGACGCCGAGCAGATCGACACGTCGCAGTTCCCCGAGACCTGGCCGCAGGGCGAGCTCACGCTCCCGCTCACCTACCAGTTCCAACCCGGCACCGAGGCCGACGGCGTCACCGTCCACGTCCCGATCTCGGTCCTCAACCGCGTCGTCCCCGACGGCTTCGACTGGATGGTCCCCGGCCTCCTCGACGAGCTCGCGACCGCGACGATCCGCTCTCTGCCCAAGCCGGTCCGCGTCCAGCTCGTGCCCGCCCCGGACGTCGCCCGCGACGTCGTCGCCTGGCTGCGCGAGAGCACGCCCGCCTGGGAGGACATGGCCCGCGCCGGCGACATGGCCGAGCCGTTCCCCGCCGCGTTCACGCGAGCGGTCCGCGCCCTGCGCGACGTCGTCATCCCCGACGACGCCTGGGGCCCCGAGCAGGAGTCCCGCCTCCCCGCGCACCTGCGCATGACCTTCCGCGTCGTCGACCCCCGCCGCCAGGGCGAGGTGGTCCTCGACGAGTCGAAGGACCTCCGCGCGCTCCAGCGCCGCCTCGCCGCCCAGAACCAGGCGGCGGTCCGGGCCGCCGTGAAGGGTGCGGTCGGTGCGGCGTTGCGTGAGGCCGGGTCGTTGGCTGGGGCGGCGCCGGAGGGGGCGTCGGCGCTCGGGCTACCATCCGCATCGCTCGTTCCTCGCGATGCTCCCGCCAGGCCCACCACGCCCTTCGCCACCGACGCCCCCTCCCCCGCCTCCGCGTCCGGCTCACCCCGCGGCGGTGGCTCCACGGTGCCCGACGGCGCCGGGTCACCTCGCGCGGCCGGCTCACCCGGGCGACGTGATGCGAGAACCGACGGCGCGGCGTCGGGCACGGCCGGCCAGTGGCGAGATGACCGCGGAGCGGCGGCTGCGCCCGAGGATGCGAAGGGCGTGGCGGGCCTGGCGGGAGGAGCCCGAGGAACGAGGGCTCCGGATGGTAGCCCGAGCACCTCGGGGGCAGCCGCCGCGGACCCGACCACCACCGCGAACCCGACCACGGCAGCCCTGGTGGCCGAGCAGACCGACCTGAAGACATGGCCGGAACTGCCGGACAGCACCCTGCCGGAGACGGTGTCGACGGACCTCGGGGGCGGTGTCGTCGTGCGCGGGTATCCGGCGCTCGTGGAGGAGCAGGACGCCAAGGGGAAGCCGAGCGTCGCGCTGCGGGTGCTCGCCGACGCGAACGCTCAGGCGCGGGAGCACGCGCGCGGCGTGCGGCGGCTGCTGCTCGGGGAGGTGGCTCTCACGACGGGTCGGATCACGAGCCGGTGGAGCGGGATGCAGTCGTTGACGCTCGCGGCGAGCCCGTACCGGAACACGGAGGCGCTCGTCGCGGACCTGCAGCTCGCGGCGGTGATCGCGCTGACGAGCGGGGGCAGCGGGGCGTACGGCGCGCAGCCGGACGCCGTCGCGATCCGCGGCGCCGTCGCCTACGCCACGGCGCGGGCGTTCGTCCGGGCGCACGTGGAGGACCAGGTGCACCAGGTGGTCGGGCACGTGGTCGCGGCGCTCACGGCGTCGCGGAACCTCGACGCGGAGATCCGGGCGGCGAACAGTCTCGCGCTGCTCAACACGCTCACGGACCTGCGCGACCAGGTGGCCGGACTGGTCCACGACGGCTTCGTCTCGGCGAGCCCGCCCGAGCGGCTGCCGCACCTCACGCGGTACCTGCGTGCGGCGTCGTACCGGTTGGAGAAGGCGCAGGCGAACCCGAACCGCGACGCCGAGCTGGCGTGGCGCGTGCACGACGTCGAGGAGGCGTTCGCGAAGGCCCGCGCCGCGTACGCGGCCGGCCCCAGCGACCTGGTGCGGGCGCAGGAGCTGGCCGAGGTGCGGTGGCTGGTCGAGGAGCTGCGCGTGTCGTTGTTCGCGCAGCAGCTCGGGACGGACGGCCCGGTGAGCGAGAAGCGGATCCGCAAGATCCTCAGCCCCGGCGGCTGGTAGCCCCGGGTCGACGTCCCGGCCCCGCGCAGACGTCACGGGCACCGACGTCAGCGGTACCAGTCCTCCTCGATCGACGCGAGGCGCGAGGGGTGAGCCTCGACGCCGAGCCCGTAGTACCGCTGGAAGCTCATCATGAGCGGTCGCCACCGGTCGGGGTCGATGCGGTGGTCCGTCCCCGGCACCCGGACGTGCTCGTGCACGTGCACGCGGGACACCGCGATCTCGAACGCGACGAGCGACCCGGCGCGCGCCGGGTCGTCCCGCCCCAGCGGGTGGGCGTGCGTCAGGGTTCCCTCCACGGTGACCGGGCACTCGGCGACGCGAGGCGGGGCGACGGTGTCCGCGGGAACGGGCGTGAGCCCGGCGCGCGCGAACTTGTCCGGCTCGTGCCGGTAGCCGACCGCGGCCTTCCGCGCGGGCACGGGATCGCGGCCCGTGGTGAGCGCGATCCTGTCGACGGCGTCCACCTCGCTCGTCGACGGCAGGTTGACGACCACCTCGCCGGTCGCGGCGAGGTTGAGCGCGGTCTGGGAGCGCGCGCCGAGACCGAGCACGACGGTGCGGCCGAGCCAGAAGACCGAGGACATCGGCGCGAGGTTCACCCGACCGTCGACGTCCACGGTGCTGAGCAGCGCGACGGGCGTCCCGAAGTACAGGATCCCCGGGTCGACGACGACGTGGGTGGGCGTCGCCGTCGGACCGGGCGTTCCGGGGGGCGCGGGCAGAGGAGAGGGAGAGGGACGACTCGTCATGCGCCCAGCCTCCCCATGTCCCGTCGTGACGTCTGGCGGTCATCGGCCATGTCATCGCGGGCGCCGGTCGGGAATCGAGTGGTGTGAGATCGCCCCGGCCGTCGTCGCGCGCCCCGAGACGACAGATGCGGCCTCCATGTCCTGGAATAGTGCCCATCAGCCGGCACCCGTCGCGGTGACGGGTCGAGGGAGCGGGGGGCGTCCATGACACGCGTAGTGGTGACAGGGTTCGGAGCGGTGACCCCTCTGGGGACCACCGCGGCGGCGACGTGGGAGGGACTGGTCGCCGGCCGCTCGGGCGTCCGGGCGATCGAGGACGAGTGGGCGCGGGACCTCCCGGTGCGGATCGCGGCCAGGGTCGACGACACGTTCGCGGAGTCGCTGAGCGTCCGGGAGTCGCGCCGGACGGACCGGGCCGAGCAGCTCACGCTCGTCGCCGGCCGTGAGGCGTGGGAGTCGGCCGGAGCTCCCGACGTCGACGCGACGCGCCTCGCGGTCGCGATCGGGTCCGCGAACGGGGGCATCGCGACGACGCTCGCACAGGCGAAGGTGCTCGACGAGCAGGGCTACCGCCGGGTCTCCCCCCACACCGTGACGATGCTCATGGCCAACGGGCCGGCCGCGTGGCTGTCGATCGTCCTCGGCGCCAAGGCCGGAGCTCGGGCGCCGATCAGCGCGTGCGCGGCGGGCACGGAGGCCATCGCGATGGGCCGGGAGATGATCCTCGCGGGCACGGCGGACGTCGTCGTCTGCGGCGGGGTCGAGGCGGGCGTGCTGCCGTTCTCGATCGCCGCGTTCGCGCAGTCGCGCGCGCTGTCCACGCGCAACGATCATCCCGAGCGCGCGTCGCGGCCCTTCGACGTCGGTCGCGACGGCTTCGTCATGGCCGAGGGGTCGACGGTGCTCGTGCTCGAGAGCGAGGAGCACGCGCGGGGGCGGGGTGCGACGGTCCACGGGGTCGTCTCCGGGGCCGCGCTCACGTCGGACGCGTTCGACATCGTCGGCGGCGACCCGGAGAACCAGGCGCGCACGATCACGCAGGCGATCCGGTCCGCGGGGCTCACGCCGGCCGACGTGGGGCTGGTGCACGCGCACGCGACGTCGACGCCCGTGGGGGACGTGAACGAGGCCACCGCGGTCCGCGCGGCCCTGGGTTCCCCGCCGCCCGTCACGTCGACCAAGGGCGCGACCGGGCACCTGCTCGGCGCCTCGGGCGCGCTCGGGGTGCTCACCGCGGTGCTCGTGCTGCGCGACGGCGTCGTGCCGCCCACCCTCAACCTCGACACGCAGGACCCGGCGATCGACCTCGACGTCGTGCGGGGTTCCGCGCAGGCGACGACGGCGCGGCACGCGCTGGTCAACGCGTTCGGGTTCGGCGGGCACAGCGCGAGCGTCGTGGTGTCGCGCGACTGAGCTCACACCTCGAGATCGGCACGAGAGCACGAGATCGGCACGACGGCGCGAGATCGGCACGACGGCGCGAGATCGGTCCTTCAAAGGGCCGATCTCGGGCTGGGCTACCGGTCTCGCGCCGAACTGCCGATCTCGGCGCGCGGGCGACGGTCGCGGCCGACGCCGCCCGTCCACCGCATCACCAGGTACAGCACCACCCCGACGGCGAGCAGCGCCCCCGCGCGGAGCCACGTCACGCCGTCCTGCTGGGTGAGCAGCAGCACGCACGACGCGACACCCAGCACCGGCACGACCGTCGCGACGCGGAAGTGCGGCTGGTCGACGTGGTCCCGCCGCAGCACGAGCACCGCGACGTTGGTCGAGGCGAAGACGAGCAGCAGCAGGAGGACGACGGTCTCGGCGAGGGCCGCGACGTCGCCCGTGAAGACGAGGCCCATGGCGACGATCGTCGTGACGACGATCGCGACCCACGGCGTGCGACGGCCGGGCAGCACGCGCCCGAGCGCGGACGGCAGGATGCCCTGCTCGGCCATCCCGTACGCGAGGCGGCTCGCCATGATCATCGTGAGCAGCGCGCCGTTCGCGACGGCGATGAGCGCGACGAGCGAGAACACCCACGCCGGCACGGAGCCCTCCGCGTCGACGACCTCGAGCAGCGGTCCTGACGAGCCCGAGAGCGTCTCCGGGGACACGACCGCGACCGCCGCGAGCCCGACCAGGACGTACACGACGCCCGCGGTGATCAGCGCGCCGAACAGCGCACGGGGATAGGTGCGCCGGACGTCGCGCACCTCCTCGGCGAGGTTGGCCGACGTCTCGAAGCCCACGAACGAGTAGTACGCGAGGATCGCGCCCGCGAGGACGGCGAGCGCCGGCGTCGTGCCCTCGGCGAACTGGGTGACGCGCGCAGGCTCGCCGTCGCCCCGCCCGAGCACGACCGCCGCGAGCACGACCACGAGCACGAGCCCGGACAGCTCGATCGCGGTCATGGCGACGTTCGCACGCAGCGACTCCTTGATGCCACGTGCGTTGAGCGCCGCGACGGCCCCGAGGAAGAGGACGGCGACGAGCCGGTCGGGCGCGTCGACGAACGTCGCGAAGTAGTCGCCCGCGAAGGCCAGCGACAGGCCGGCCGCGCTCGTGACGCCCGCCGCGAGCATCGAGAAGCCGACGAGGAACGACACGAGCGGGCTGCGGAACGCCCGGTCGGCGAAGACCGCGGCGCCGCCCGCTCGCGGGTACTTGGTGACGAGCTCGGCGTACGACCCGGCGGTGAGCAGGGCGAGCCCCAGCGCGACGAGCAGCGGGAGCCAGACGGCCCCGCCGACCTCGCCGGCCATCTCCCCGACGAGCGCGTACACGCCCGCCCCGAGGACGTCGCCGAGGATGAACAGGTACAGGAGCCGGCCGCCGACGGACCGGGACAGCCGCGTGTCCGGGTCCGCGCCCTGTGGGCTCTGCGAGGTGTCGGTGCTGCTCATCGGGCCAATGTGGCACCGTCTCCGGTTGCTCGCGGCCCGAACCGTCCGGGTCGGTGCCCGCCGGGACCAGGGTCGAATGGGGGGTTTTCCGGATGTCGCCGGGGAACGAGCGGCCGTAGCGTCGAGGCATGAGCACCTCAGCAGCCTCCGCCGGCAACTCCTCCACGCTCTCGCGCCCGCGTCAGGGCCGCATGATCGCCGGCGTGTGCGCCGGGATCGCGCGCCGCTTCGGTTGGAGCACGACCGTCGTGCGCGTCGTGACGGTCGTGTCGTTCCTGCTGCCCGGGCCGCAGGTCCTGGCGTACCTCGTCCTGTGGCTCCTCATGCCGAACGACCGGGACTGACCCGCGCGAGGGTAGCGTCCGACCGGCTCGGGTCGCCCTGGAGGGCGGCGTCGGTGCTCGGGCTGCCGCGCCGTCACCACGGTCTCCCGGCTGTCCGTCGCCGCGCGCGGCTCTGACGCCCTTCGCCCCCGACGCCGCCCTCCAGGGCTCGTGCTCGCGTCGCCTCCCGCCGTGACCCGCTCCCCGGGGCCTCGTGCTCCCGGGGAAGCGGGTCGGGCCGTCAGCCGGGGATGCGGCGCATCCGGCGGCGGGCGACGACGATGGCGACGCCCGCGCCGATGAGGACGATCGCGAGGCCGACGAAGGCGCCCACGTGCGCGCCGGTCGTGGCGAGACCGCCCGGCGACCCGGCGTCGTCGTCCTCGCTCGAGCCTGAGCCGTCGGCGAGCACCTCGAGCTCCGTCCACAGGACGCGCCCGTCCACCTGCCCGACGATCGCGAACCGGTGCGTCCCCGCCGCGACGTCGGCCGGGACGGTCACCGTCGCGGTGAGCACGCCGTCGGCGTTCGCACGGAACATCCCGAGCTCGACCCGCGTCGAGAACAGCGTCGCGGAGACCCACTCCCCCGGCGCGAAGCCCTCGGCGGTGGCCGTGACCTGCTGACCCGGGCGCACGGTGCTCGGCGAGAGCGTCACGCCCCCCTGGTCGGCGTCGGTGAGGTCGTCGGCGTCGACCGTGTGCAGCGCCGGCGACGGCGGCTCCTCGCCCGCTCCCGGCGTCTCGCCCCCGGGCCCGCCGGGCCCGGGCTCGCCCGGATCCGTCGGGTCGAGGTGACCCTCGAACACGTCCGCCGCGTCGCCGAGGCCGAGGAGCACCGTCTCGCCCGTCGCGTCGGACAGGCCGTCGTTGTCGGTGACGGCGTAGATCATGCCGTCGCCCCCGATCGTCAGGCCCTCGAGCTTCTCCTGGGTCCAGCCGTTCGTGGCGCGCAGGTCGGGCAGCACGTCGTGCGCGACCTCCTTGGTCAGCGCGACCGAGGTGGACGACGCCGCGCCGACCGCCGTCTGCGGCACGTCCACGACGTAGACGCGCTTCACCGCGGCCGCCGGGCCGTTGAGCTTGTCGCGCTCGATCACGGCGAGCGTGTCGTCGTCGACGACGGCGACCTCGCTGAGGCCCATCCAGTCACCCGCCGTCGTGGTCGTCTCCAGCGGGTAGGCGAACCAGTCCCACGTGCTCGTCGCGACGTCGTACCGGCCCAGTCGCGCGGTCCCGGCCGTGCCCCCGGCGTCGGTCGTCAGGCCGCGCTGGAGCGCGACCCACACCTGCTCGGTCTCGCCCGAGCCCTGGATCGCGACACCTTCGAGTCCCTGCTTGCCGAGGCCGGCGGCGACGCCGTCGGGCAGCGCGACCGTCTCGGCGACAGCCCCGTCCGCGCCGACGCGGACGACGGCGTTCTCCGCGCCCGACGCGCCCTCGACGGCGAGCCAGAACCCGCCGTCCGGGCGGGCGGCGAGGCCCTCGACGTCCAGGCCGACGGGCTCGCCGTCGGCGGTGAGCGTCACGGACCGGTCGATGACCGCGGGCGACCCGTCGCCGTGCGCGCTGACGTCGAGCGACAGGAGCTGCGTCACGGCGTACGCGGCGTCGGTCGCCGTCCACAGGCGCTGGGGATCGGCCGGGTCGGCGGTGAGGGCGCCGAGCGCGCCCCAGCCGATCGGCGCGCCCGCGGCGTCGCCCTCGGTCGCGTCCGCCGAGACGACGCTCGGGAACTGCGGCGACCCCGCGGCGTCGGCCCACTGCTCGCCGAACCCGAACACGGTGACGGCCGAGCGCACGCCCGCCTCGGAGTCGTCCTCCTCGCTCGACACGACGAGCAGGTCGCGCTCCGGCACGACGAGCAGGCCCTCGGGGCCGTTCGTCGTCGCGAGCACCTGGACGAACCGGGGCGAGGTGGCGTCGGTGACGTCGTAGACGGCGACGACGTTCGAGCGCTCCGACCCGACGAACGCGTAGCGCGTCCCGCCGAACGTCGCGACCGTCAGGCCCTCCGGCTCGGTGCCCTTGTTCTCCGCGCGGCTCTCGTTGTGGAGGCCCACGCGCGCGGCGAGGTGCTCCATCTCGGCACCGGCCTCCCACACGACCTCGCCGGAGGTCGTGTCGAACACGGTCCAGCCGCGCGAGCCGCCCTTCCAGTCGCCCTCGTCGGCGGTCGCGACGTGCGTGTCGTCGATCCAGCCGATCGCGTCCGGCTCGCGCGGGACGTCGGTGATGGACCCGGTGAGGTCGATGACGTCGTCCTCCACCGTGTCGACGCCCTCGACCGACGCGGCGCCCGCCGTGAACGCGCCCTCGAGCTCGCCCGTGGCGACGTCGACCAGCAGGATCCCGTTGTTCTCCTGCAGCGTCACCGCGGCCGTCGTCCCCGCAGGGTTGACCGCGACGTACTCGGGCTCCGGGTCCTGCGGCGTGTCGAGACCGGCCTGGACGAGCAGCGGCAGGGCCGAGCCGTCCTCGGCGACGAGCGGCACGGGGCGGGTCGACCAGGCCGCCGGGTCGTCGCCCGGCAGGTCGAGGATCTGCAGGAAGCCGGCGGGAAGCTGCGGCAGGTCGCCCTCGTCCGCGCCCTCGGGCGTCGCCTCCTCGTCGCGCTGGTTCTCCATCGCGACGACCGCGTGCTTCCCGTCCGGCGTGACGACGATCGAGTCCGGCTGTCCGCCGAGCTCGAAGGACGTCACCTTCTCGCGGGTCTCGAGGTCCACGACGTCGAGACGACCGCTCGCGTCGACGAAGCTCGCCGAGGTGTCGACGACGACGAGCACGTAGCCGCCCACGATCGCCACGGAGGTCGGCTCGTCGTGCTCGGACCCGAGCTCGGCGAGGCTCAGCGTGCCGAGACCCTTCGGCGCGCTCGGGTCGGAGATGTCGAGGAACCCGATGCGTCGCGCGGCGGCGTCGGTGTGCACGACGGTCTTCCCGTCCTCGCTCACCGCCGAGATCTCCGCGACCGTCGTGTCCTCGACCGCGGCGCCGCTCGGGCGGTTCTCGAAGACGGGGTACGTCGCGAGGCGGTGGAACGTCTCGCCCGCGGCGGGCTGCACCCAGGGGGACGTTGCCGCGCGGGCGAGGGGCAGACGTGCCTGCTGCGTCCCCTGCGTCCCGGTGCTCGACGGCGCGGCGGCCAGGGCGGGGACCGCACCCAGCCCGAGGGTGAGCGCGGCGCCGGTGGCGACGAGCGCGGCGAGGCGCGAGCGGCGGGTGCCGGTGCGCGCGGTGGTCGGTGGCATGGGTCTCCTTCGGCGGGTCGAACGGGCCGAAGCAGAGCGTCGTGGCGCCGCGTGGCGCGCGGGCGTCCGGTGCGGGACCTGCGGGTGACGTCGCGGTGAACAATCCACGGCTCTGTCCACCGCCGGTGGACGACGTCGGTTGCCGCGGGCGACGTCGTGGCCGACCAAGTACTGGATACTCCGCCCCCGTGACCGAATCGTGACGGGCTGGGCGGGCCGATCTACCTGCTACTCGCTGTCCTCCGTGGCGGTCGCGTTGCTAGCGTCGATCGAGACTTACCTGATACCCGGCGTCCCGCCAAAGGGGGCGGACGTCCGGCGGCCCACTCCCCGGGCCTCCCTCCCCGCTCCCGACCGCCCGGCGACGACGCCGGGCGCGAGGAAGGACGACCATGCCGACCACGCTGCACGCCGCCACGCGACCGTCCCGTACCCACACCGTCCTCACGTCCGTCGCCCTCGTGGTGCTGGCGCTGCTGGTGGGCGGTCTCGTCGCCTACCTCCTCGTCTTCAACGGCCGGGTTGCCGACGGCGCCACCCGGCTCGACGACGGCGCCTCCCGCCTCGACAGCGGCGCCGCCGAGCTCGCCGACGGCACCGCCACGGCCCAGGCCGGAGCCGTCCGCCTCGCGATCGGGGCGGGCGACCTCGAGGACGGGGCCGCCGAGCTCACCGCCGGGGCGCAGCAGGCGTCCGACGGCGCAGCGCAGCTCGCCGCCGGCGGGGTCACCGCGCTCGACGGCGCGACCGAGCTCGCCACCGGAGCGGACGAGCTGAACGACGGCGCGGCGCAGCTCGCCGCCGGCGCGGGGGACGCCGCCGCCGGGGCGTCCCGGCTCGCCGCGGGCGCCGCCGACCTCGACGTCGGCGCTGACCGCCTGCGTGCCGGTACCGCGCGAGCCGCCGACGGCGCCAACCAGATCGCCGACGGTGCGAGTGGCCTCCGAGACGGTGCGGCCCAGCTGTACGCCGGGAACACGGCAGCCGCCGAGGGCGCCGGACTCCTCGCAGAAGGCACGTCCGTGCTCGCGACCGGTGCAGCGACGCTCGCCGACGGGTCGTCCGCCGTCTCGACCGGAGCGTCGTCGGTCGCTGCGGGATCGGCACAGGTGTCCTCCGGCGTCTCGAACGCCGCCGCAGGCGCAGGCACGGTCGCCGCGGGAGCGGACGGGCTCGCGGCCGGAGCCGGGTCCCTCCACTCGGGCACGATCGCTGTCGCCGACGGCGCGACGACCGTCGCACGCGGTGCGCGCTCGCTCCACGGCGGCACTGTCGGGCTCGAGGCTGGGGCGCAGGACGTCGCTGCCGGCGCCGGTGCTCTGCACGGGGGCGCGCAGACACTCGCCTCCGGCGTCGCTGCGGCGCGGGACGGAGCGGAGTCGCTCGCCACGGGCGCGGGGTCGCTCGCACAGGCCACCGGTCAGGTGCACGACGGCGCGAACGCCCTCGCGACGCAGCTGACCGGCCTCGCCACGTCGACCGACGACCCGGCTCTTCGCGCGAAGCTGGAGGCGCTCGCCATCGCAGCCGGCTCCGTGCGTGACGGCGCCGCAGGCGTCGACGCCGGTGCCGAGAGGCTCGTCGCGGGCTCCGCGACCCTGCGCGACGGCCTGGCCGGCGAGAAGGGTGCAGCGGCTGGGGCGTCCCGGCTCGCCGCTGGGCTGGGCACGCTGCACGGCGGTGCCCAGGAGGTCGCGGTCGGGGCCGGCTCTCTCCGTGAGGGCGCGACGGTCCTCGCCGACGGGACCGCCGTGCTCGAGGCCGGGGCCGTGCAGGTCTCGGGTGGCGCGAACGAGCTCGCAGGAGGTGCCAGGAACCTGCGGACGGGCAGCGCCGACCTCGCCTCCGGGACCACGACCCTCGCGAAGGGCGCATCAGACCTCGCCACCGGTTCTCGGGACGTCGCCGACGGCGCCGCCCAGATCTCGGCGGGGGCGGTCGACCTCGCCGACGGGAACGCGTCGGCCGCCACCGCGTCGGCGGCTCTCGCGGAAGGGACGACATACCTCGCTGACGGTGCGTCTCGGGTCGCGGGCGGCAACGCCACCCTCGCGACGAAGACGTCAGAGCTCGCCGCGGGCACGGGAGAGCTCGCCACCGGGGCGGTCGACCTCAAGGCGGGGACCCTCCGGGCCGCCGACGGCGCGGGCGACCTCCGCGACGGCGCCGCGCGGCTCGCCACGGGCTCCGGCGACCTGTTCGCCGGGACGACGCGCCTCGAGGACGGGACGCTGCGGCTCCAGGGCGGCCTCACGACGCTCTCGACCGGCGCGACGACGCTCGCCGACGGCAACGCGGCGCTCGCGGCCGGTTCGGTCACGCTCCACGAGGGCACGACGACGCTCGCCGACGGCGCGTCGGACCTGAGCGACGGCAGCGCGAAGATCGCCGACGGCGCCCAGACCCTGTCCGACGGAACGGGCACGCTCCGGGCCGGGACGACGGAGCTGAAGACCGAGGTCGAGGACTCCCCCGCCGGCAGGCTGTCGGTCGGCGCGTCGGCGCTCCTCGGCGGGAGCGTCCTCGCGGGCGTCGCCGGGATCGGGCTGGGCGTGCGGCGTCGGCTCCAGGCCTGACGCGCGGTCACGAGCTCGAGGGCGGCTTCACGTCGACGGTGCCGCCCTCGCGGGGCGGTGGTCGCGGTGCACCAGGGCACCGGGACCACCGCCCCTTCTCTCGTCACCGACGCGTCGCGGGCGACGCACCTCGCCGGAGTTGGCAGAGTGGGCGCCGTGGCCGCCTTCGAGAGCTTCGAGAACCGCCTCGCCGTCGTGACGGGGGGCGCGTCGGGGATCGGGCGCGACGTGGTGCTCGAGCTCGTTCGTCGTGGCGCGCACGTCGCGGTCTGCGACGTCGACGGCGACCGGCTGGCGGCGACGGTGCGGCGTGCGCAGGCGGTCGGCCCGGCGGTCCGCGTGACGGGCCACGTGGTCGACGTCTCCGACGTGGACGCGGTCGGCCACTTCCGCGACGAGGTGGCGACGCAGCACGCGACCGACGCGGTCCACCTCGTGGTCAACAACGCCGGGATCGTGGGCGGGACGTCGTTCGTCACCAGCCCGCAGGCGGAGTGGGAGCGGACGTTCGACGTCTCCTGGCTCGGGACCTACCACTGCACCCGGGCGTTCCTCCCGCTGCTGCTGGCGGCCGACCAGGGCGCCGTCGTCAACATGTCGTCGGTGAGCGGGCTGTGGGCGAGCCTCGGGCCGAGGACGCCGCACAGCGCCTACTCGTCGGCGAAGTTCGCCGTGCGGGGCTTCACCGAGTCCCTGCTCGTCGACTTCCGGGCGCACGCGCCGCACCTGTCCGCCGTGCTCGTCCTGCCCGGTCACGTCCGCACCCGGATGCCGTCCCCACCGCGGACGTGGCGGCGAGCGCTCGGCTCGCTCTTCGCGGACTACCAGCCCGTCACGAGCGCGGCCGCGGCGACGGCGATCGTCGAGGCGGTGCGGCGCGGGGACTGGCGGGTGGTCATCGGTGCAGACGCCACGGCGGTGGACGAGCGCGTCCGGTCGGACCCGTGGACGGCCTACGACTGACCGCGGTCCCGGCCCCGGGATCCCCGTCGGGCCGCCGCGTACACGGGCGCGCGGAGGGCGTCCTCCCACGCGTACGTGCCCAGTCGGCGGGGTGCGTTCCGGGTCGGGTCGAACCGGACGCCGGGGTCGTCGCCGTCGCGCGTCGTCCCGGCCGGCGGCCCGTGCAGCTCGATCGCGCCGAACCGTCGCCACGGCCCGAGCGGCGACGCCTCGAGGACCTCGAGGACGGGTGTCCCCCGGGCGCGCGTGGCGCCCGGGTCCGGGCGCAGCCCGAGCACGACGGGGCCGTGCGGCGAGCGCAGCGGCATGAGCGTGGAGAAGGCGCCGTGCATCAGGCGTCGTCGCGGCGCGAGGACGTACCGCGTGACGCGCCCGCGTCCCGCGGACGAGAACAGGACGTCCTGGGGCGCACCGCCGTCGGTCCACCGGACGGCGACGCCGACGACGTCCGGCCAGCCCCGCGGCAGGCCCACCGCGAGGGACACCCGCACCAGGGCGTCCGTCCGCCCCTGCGGCACGGCGACCGCTCGGGCCTCGTCCTCGGCGACGAGGAGGGTGGCGCGCAGCAGCACGCCTCGGGGGTGGAGCGGCCGACGGCCCAGCGCACGGGCGACGACACCGGTCATCGCCGCGAGCGCCGTCCCGACCGGTCGGACGACGTGCTCCTCGATCGCTCCTGCCACGCCGTCACGGTCGCACCACCCTCACCCGCCCGCACGGTCGGCAGCGCTTCTGGCCCTCTGGCACGGCGTCACAGGAGCACGAGCACCGCCCCGACGACGGCGACGGTCGCGCCGATCAGGACCACGTCGCCCGCCGTGTACCGCAGGTGGGCCAGGCGCAGGCGGCGACCCGCGCCGTCGCGCGACGCGGACGTGAAGCCGCGCGTCTCCAGCGCCTCCACCGTGGTGCGCGTCCGCTTCGCGGTGTTGAGCACCAGCGGGTAGAACGCCTGCACGGCGATGGAGGCGCCGCGCACGACCGTGCGCCACCCGAGGAAGCCGTGGCCGCGGGGCGGAGCGCCGCGCATCCGGTGGCCGTCGACGATCGTGCGGAACTCCTCGACCAGCACGGGCACCATGCGGTACCCGTAGCTCACGGCGAACCCGAGGATGGCGGGCAGCCGCAGGGCGAGCAAGGCGTCCGAGATCTTCTCCGGGTCGAGCGACACGAACGCCGCCATGCTCACCAGCGACACGGTGCTCAGCTTGAGGAACGCCTGGGCGAGACCGACGAGGGCGCCGAGGTCGCCGTCGAGCACGAACGCCAGGACGAGCACGTAGACGAGCTCACCGACCGTCCCGAGCACGAACAGTCCGAGCAGCAGCGGCCCGATCCGCGCCGCGAGCGCGCAGCCCAGCGCGAGGACGAAGAACACGCCCAGCACGCGCAGGTCGTAGGTGAACCACGGCACGACGGCGCACACCGCGTACCAGAGCACGACGGCGCGCGGGTCGCGCCGCGCGAGGAACCCGCCGCGCGTGGCGTAGGCGACGCGCATGAGCTCGAGCACGACCCACTCGACCGACGCGCGGTCGAACCCGGTCCTGCGCCGGCCTGGCTCCCGCGCGTCGGCACCGGCCGCCGCGCCGTCGTCCGGGACCGCGAGCGCCGGTGGTGCGGTGGTGGACGGGCCGGCGGTCATGCGGGCACCTCCACGGGGGCGAGCCGACGGACCAGCTCGTCGACGGTCAGCGGCACGGGGACGACCCCCAGCGCAGCGCCCACCTGCGAGACCTGCGGCGGGACGAGGCGGGCGGCGGCCAGGACGACGGGCGACGCGAACAGGGTCGCGGGGTCCGTGTCGGCGAGCACGCGGCCCTCGTGGAGCACGACGACGCGGTCGGCCCACTCGGCGACGAGGTGCATGTCGTGCGTCGCGACCACGGTGCACCGGATGTGCGCGGACAGGGCCGCGAGCATGGCGATGACGTCGTCGCGCGAGCGCAGGTCGAGGCTCGACGTCGGCTCGTCGAGGAGCAGCAGCCGCGGCCGCATGGCCAGGGCGACGGCGAGCGCCGCGCGCCGCTGCTGCCCGCCGGACAGCAGGCGCCCGTCGCGGTCGGCGAGCGCCGTGAGCTGCACCTGCTCGAGCACGCGGTCGACGAGCTCGTCCGCGTCCGGCACGCCGCGGCCGCGCGGGTGCATCGCGACGTCGCCGCGGACCGAGTCCTGGAGGAACATCTCCTCGGGTCGCTGCACGAGGTAGCACACGGCGTCGGACAGCTCGGCCGCGGTCGTGGTGCGGGTGTCGCGGCCGTCGACGGTGATCGTGCCGCCCTGCGGCAGCGCGATCCCGGACATCAGGCTCAGCAGCGTCGACTTCCCCGCGCCGTTCGACCCGACGAGCGCGACCCGCTCACCGTCGTGCAGGGTGAGGTCGATCCCGTCGAGCACGGTGGAGCGCGGCCCGGCGACCGTCCGGTAGCCGTGGGTGACGCCGCGGAGCTCCGCGACGACGGCGACCTCGGTGCCGAGCACGGGGTCGGCCACCGGATTCGCGGTGGATCGGTGGCCCACCCCGTGCTCGGCGGTGGCTGATCCCGTGCTCGGCGAGGGTCTGCCGACGACGGACGCCAACGCGGCGGCGCACGCCGTGACCGTGAGCGGCGGAGGCCCGCCCGCGCGGACGACGGGGTCCAGCGCGCGGGCGAGCGCGACGACCTGCGGCGCGGGGATGTCGGCGGCGGCGAGGTCGTCGGTGCGAGTCATGGCCTCGGTGACGGGCAGGTGCCACCGGGGCGCGCCGTCGGCCATGAGCACGACGGACCGTGCGTACCGGGCGACGAGCTCCGCGTGGTGCTCGACGACGACGACGGTCACGCCCCGCTCGTTGAGCAGGGCGAGGTGGTCGTAGATCGCCGCCGCACGCCCGGGGTCGACCTCGGCGGCGGGCTCGTCGACGACGAGCAGGCGCGGCGCGAGCGCCATCGCGCCGGCGAGCGCCACGAGGTGCTGCTGACCGCCGGAAAGCTGCCACGTGTAGCGGTCGGCGATCGGGCCCAAGCCGAGCACGTCCAGCGCGCCGTCGGCGCGGGCCGCCCAGTCCGCGCGCCCCAGGTTGAGGGGCGCGAACGCGACGTCGTCGCGCACGGTGGGGCGCACGAGCTGGTTGCCGAAGTCCTGGAAGACGTACCCGACGTCGTCCGCGAGGTCGGCGACGGCGAGCGTCGAGGTGTCGCGCCCGAAGACGCGCACCGTCCCGGCCAGGTCGCCGTTCCAGAAGTGCGGCACGAGCCCGTTGAACGCCTTGCACAGCGTCGTCTTGCCCGAGCCGTTGCCGCCGACCACGGCCACGAAGTCGCCCGCCTCGATCCGGAGGTCGACGCCGCGCAGCGAGTCGTCAGCCGCCCCGGGGTACCGGAACGTCAGCCCCTCGACCTCGACGGCCAGCTCCACCGCTCGCTCGTCAGCCGAATCGTGGGACGACTCGTGGCCGATGGTCGGCGTGCCCATCAGCGGCCGTCGCCCGGGGTCTCGTCGCCCGCGCGAACGCCCGCGTCAGCCCGGTCGCGCCGTCGGTTCACGACGGCGGCGATCGCCACGACCACGGCCAGCCCGACGACGAGGCCCACGACGGCCGCGACCCACGGGAGGTTCTCCCCGTAGGCGTCGACGAGCTCCGCGTCGAACGAGCCGATCGTCGTGACGGCGTCCTCACGGCCCGCGTGGTCCTCCCACTGGCTCAGCACGCCCACGGCGGCTGCGGCGGCGACGCCGAGCGCCGCGACGAGCCAGAAGCTCACGCCCCACGGGCCGACGAGGCGCGGCGGGTTCTGCGGGTCGCGCGGCCGCAGCCCCATGAGCGGCTCGATCTTGCCGTAGAGGCGGGGTGCGAGCCACATCGCGGCGAGCCCGCCGAACAGCACGCCCGTGACGAGCAGCGCCCCGAGCAGCTCGAGGCTCTCCGCGACGACCACGGCACCGAGCGTGCCGCCGGACTCGTCGAGCGCGTCGGGGTCGACGCCGACCGCGACCTTGACGACGTCGATGGCCGCGGAGCTCACCTTGTCGATCGAGACGAGGGCGATCGCCGCCCAGAAGAGCTGACGCCGGTTGCGCGGGTTGCGCACGATGCAGCCGGCGACGTACGTGCCGACGAAGATCTGGAGGAAGCCCTCGATCTCGCCGAACCCGCCGAAGCTGCCGAGCAGCATGTCGGCGATCATCGCCTCGCCGATCGCGACGCCGAGCGCGACCCACAGCGGGGTGAGCAGGGCCGCGAGGACGACGGGGATGAAGGCGAAGTACGCGATCTCCACCTCGAAGGACCCGACCTCGAACGACGGGAGCATGTCCGCGACGATGTCGGCGACGCCGTACAACGTCATGGACAGCACGAGGATCATGAGCTTCTGCGAGCCGGAGATGCCGTCGGGGTCGTGCACGAGGCGGCGGACGGAGGGGCGGGCTGTCTTCGCAGGGTTCGTGGGCGAGGTGGTGGTCGGCGAGCCGGTCATGAGGGCCTTCCTCGGGTCGGGTGGTGCTCGTCGGATGCTGGTGGTCGGGCGGCGCAGGAGCGGTCAGGGGAGGACGAGGGGCAGGAGGTCGTCGATGCCGTCCACGATGAGGTCCGGGCTCGTCGCGCAGACGTCGGGCGCGACGGCGCCGGTCCCGTCGAGCGAACCGAGGGCGTCGAGCTCCGCGTCGGGCGTGGAACCGCCACGGACGAGCACGACCGTGCCCACACCGGCGCCGCGGGCCGCGGGCACGTCGCGCCCCGGCTTGTCGCCGACGAACCAGGCGCGCGCCGGGTCGGCGTCGAGCGCGACGAGCGCCGTGCGCGCCGTCGTCGGGTCGGGCTTGCGGACGCCGAGCTCGTCGGAGTAGACGTGCGCGCCGACGAGCTCGTCGAGGCCCTCGTCCACGAGCTCGTCGCGGACCGCGCGTCCGCACACCGTGTTGGACACGACCGCCACCGGGACGCCGAGGTCGCGCGCCCGCTCGAGCAGCGCGCGGACGCCCGGGCGCACGGTCGGCACCGACTTGCTCCGCGCGTACCGGACCATGAGGTCGTGGCACTCGGCGCGCAGCCAGTCGCGCATCCCGGCACGCGGGTCCTCGACCACGTCGTCGAGGCACGGTGCGACGAGGTCGACCCAGAACGTCGCGGCGTCGATCTCGGGCACCGCGGCGCCGGGCGCCGCACCGGCACCGGCACCGGCACCGGCACCGACGGAACCGCCGACGCCGTCCTCGTGCGCGGTCTTCCAGGCGCGGTGCCGGACGCGGGCCTCCTGGAGGGCCGACGCCGCGCCGTCGGTCGACACCGGGTACCCGGCGCGGGTCAGCCGCTGCGCGAGGTGCTCGGCGAAGCGCCGGCGGACGGCGTCGTCGGGCGTCGAGACGGCGATCACCCCACCGTGGTCCAGCAGGATCGCCGACGGCAGGTCGTGCCGCTCACGGGTCGTCGCCGCGGCCTCCTGCGCGGCGCCGTCCTGCGCCGCACCGCCCCACGCCGAACCCTGGGTTGTGCGTCGATCCGGGGCCTCTGCGCCGCGTAACCCGGGGTTCGGCACCGAGAGGTTCGCTGCGCGAGCCGACCCGGACGGCACGGCCTCGACGCCGTCGCGGGCGTCGGCGTCGCGGAGCAGCGGGACGAGTCCTTCGGGCGTGTCGAGGACCGCGTCGGCGGTCTCGCGGACGGGGAACGGCGGGTGGTCGGTGTGCGTGTGCCGGGTGAGCACGACCGCGGCGGCGCCCGCGCGGCGGCCTGCGACGACGTCGCGGTCCTGCGTGTCGCCGACGTACCAGCACCGGGACGCCGTGGTCCCGAGAGCGCGCGCGGCGAGCTCGATGATGCCGGGGTGCGGCTTGCGGATCCCGACCTCGTCGGAGTACACCTGCACGGCGAACCGGTCCTCGAGCCCGTGGCGTGCCAGCAGCGCGCGGTGCGCTCGCCCGCTGTGCGCGTTGGAGACGATGCCGACCGGGACACCGAGGTCGTCGGCGAGGTCCAGCAGCTCGGGGATCCCGGGCCGCACGACGTGCTCCGCGAGCGTCGCGGTCAGGAGCTCCTGCAGCGCGCCCGCGCTCCCCGCGAGGATCTCGCGCGCCGGCTCGGGCAGCGGGCCCCCGTAGAACTCGCGCCAGATGGTCCGGTGGTCGAGCTCGGTGGGCTCGAGGCGCCGGGACTGCGCGTGCTTCCAGTGCTTGAGCGCGACCTGACCGCCCTGCAGCACGGGCAGCAGCTCCTCGGCGCCGATGCGCTGGCCGCCGCGGGCCAGGACGTCCGCGACGTGCGCGGCCATCGTGGCCATGCCGTCGGGGAGCTTGCGCGTGGCGAAGACGACGCCGCCGAAGTCGAGCAGCAGGGCGGTCGGCCGGGTCGTCAGCCCCTCGGCCGACGACGCCGCCACCGCGGCCGTGCTCGCAGCCGTGCTCGCGGCCGTGCCCGGGCGTGCCGCGGGGCGATCGGTCCAGGCCGACGGGACGGGAGTGGTGAGGGTCACGACGGCGACGGTAGGGACGGCCGCCCAACCGCCGTCGTCCGGCAGGTGGCGCGACGGTGAACGGCACGGGAACTTCTGGAACGTTCCAGATCGCCGAGAAACGCACGCCATCGACGCGCGAGGATGGACCTGTGACGCTCACGACCGGCCCCCGCCGACCCACCCTGCTCGACGTCGCCGCGCACGCCGGCGTCTCCAAGTCGCTCGCGTCGCTGGCGCTGCGCGGCGACGCCGGTGTCAGCGATCGCACGCGCGAGCGGATCCTCGCGTCGGCCGACGCCCTCGGCTACCGGTCCAACACGCTCGCCCGCGCGCTCAAGCAGGGCCGCAGCATGCTGCTCGGCGTCGTGCTGTCCAGCCTGGACAACCCGTACCACACGGAGATCGTCGCGTCGGTCGAGGCCGCGGCGGAGGCTGACGGGCTGTCCGTCCTGCTCGCGCACGGCTCGCGCGACCGCGGCCATCTCGCCGGGCGGGTCCAGCAGCTCCTCGACCTCGCTGTCGACGGGCTCGTCGTGGTGTCGTCGTGGGTCGAGCCCGAGGTGCTGACGACGGCGGCCCGGCGCGCGCCCGTCGTCATGGTGGGCCGCCCGGCCGCGCCCGTGGCCGGCGTCGACCTCGTCAACAACGACGACGAGCGCGGCGCGGCCCTCGTCGTCGACCACCTCGTCGCCACCGGGCACTCGCGCATCGCGCACGTCACCGGTTCACGACGCCCGGCGGGGCTCGCGCGCCGCCGCGGCTACGAGGCGGCGATGCGCGACCACGGCCTCGGCGACGGCGTGCGCGTCGTCGAGCACGACGGCGTCGTCCCCGCGCTGGACCCGCTGCTCGCGGCGGGGTACGACGCCGTCTTCGCCCGCAACGACGTCGAGGCGTTCGACGTCCTCGACCGGGCGCACGACCTGGGGCTGCGCGTGCCGGAGGATCTCGCCGTCGTCGGCTACGACGACACCGCGCTCGCGACGCGCGCCCGCCCGAGGCTGACCAGCGTCCAGCAGCAGCGCGAGCTGATGGGCCGGCGCGCGGTCGAGCTGCTCCGCGAGCGAGCCGGCGGGCGCCGCGAGGACGTGCACGAGGTGCTCGCCCCCACGCTCGTCGTGCGCGGCTCGAGCGCCGAGGAGCCTGCGACCGGCACGGCAGGCTGACCTCGGACGCGTCCACGCTTCGGCACCGAGTGCTCGAGCTCGGCACCGCGAGCTGCCGAGCTCCGGCGGGACTGCCGACCGACGTACCCGGTGCCGAACCGTCAGCCGACTACTGCCGACGACGGCGCGCGAACACGTACGCCGCCGCGCCGAGGAACACCAGCACGATGCCGACGCACCACGCGAGGGCGAGCGCCGCCGTCGCACCGAGGTCGGTGACGGGCGCCCCGGTCGAGTCCATCCCGACGAGCAGACCGCGGATCGTCTCGATGACCGGCGTGACGGGCTGATGCTCGGCGAACCCACGCAACCACGCCGGCATGGTCTCCGGCGGCACGAACGCGCTCGACACGTACGGCAGGAACAGCATGAAGAAGCTGAACCCGCCGGCCGCCGCGGGCGAACGCACGAGCACGCCCACGAACGCCGCGACGCTCGTGATCGCCAGCACGTACGCGGCGACGATGCCGACGGCACCGACCCACTCGAGCACGTTCGCGTCGGGCCGGAACCCGATGACGAACGCCACGCCGAGCACGACCGCCGTCGTGACGAGGTTCTTCAGCACGCTTGCCACCACGTGCCCGACGAGCACCGTCGCGCTCGCGATCGGCATCGACCGGAAGCGGTCCATGATCCCGCCGGACATGTCCTGCTCGACGGCAATCGCCGTGTTCGACGCGCCGTACCCCGCGCACAGCAGGATGATCCCCGGCGTCGCGTACGTGACGTAGGCGGTGCCGACGTCCATCGCCCCGCCGAACACGTACACGAACAGGACCATGAGCATCACCGGCAGCACGAGCCCGAGGATCAGCTCGTCCGGCTCACGCCGCACGAGGCGCAGCGAGCGCGCGACCATCGTGCCCGCGTCCAGGAGCACGTGCCGCCCGGGGCGGGGCGTCGGGGCCGGGAGCCGCGCCGTCGTGCCCGACGACGCAGCAACGGTCTGGGCGGTCATGCTGCGGTCTCCTCGTGGTCGTCGTGACCGGCGCGATCGGCCGGGCGCGAGGCGCTGTCGTCGCCACCGCGCGTCCTGGCGGCGTGTCCCGTCAAGGTGAGGAACACGTCGTCGAGCGTCGGCTCGCGCACCTCCCACCGCACCGGCTCGACGCCCGTCGCCGCGACGGCGGCGAGCACGTCGCGCACGTGCGCGACCGACCCGTCGGTCGGCACCCGCAGCGTGCCGTCGCCGACTGTCCGAGCGAGCGTGGACGAGCGCCCGGAGGGCTCAGGGCGTCCGCCCGCAGAGGGCGAGACGGCAGGCTGAGCGGGCGTGGGGGCGGAGGAGGCGAAGGGCGTGGCGGGCCTGGCGGGAGCGCCGCGAGGGACGAGCGGCGCGGATGGTAGCCCGAGCCCCTCCGCCCCCATGCCCGCGGAAGTGAGCGCGGCGGGTCCGAGCGCGGCACGTGCACGTGCGGCGTCGTCCGGCGTCGCGAACGTCAGCTCGACGGCGGCGTCGCCGACGCGGCGCTTGAGCTCGGACGGTGCTCCCTCGGCCACGACGCGCCCGTCGTCGATCAGCGCGACGCGGTCGGCGAGCTGGTCGGCCTCCTCGAGGTACTGCGTCGTGAGGAACAGGCTCGTGCCGTCGGCGACGACCTGCCGCACGACCTCCCACATGGTCTGGCGGCTGCGCGGGTCGAGGCCGGTCGTCGGCTCGTCGAGGAACATGACGCGCGGTCGCGTCAGGAGCCCTGCGGCGAGGTCGAGGCGGCGGCGCATGCCGCCGGAGTACGTCGCCACGCGGCGGTCGGCGGCGCCCGCGAGGCCGAACGCGTCGAGCAGGTCGTCGACGCGGCTGCGGACTGCGCGGCGCGGCAGGTGCGCGAGGTGGCCCATCATCATGAGGTTCTCGCGGCCGGTCTGCTTCTCGTCGACCGCCGCGTACTGCCCGGTGAGGCTGATGACCTCGCGCACGCGGGCGGCGTCGTGCACGACGTCGTGGCCCGCGACCGTCGCCGTGCCGCCGTCGGGCAGCAGAAGCGTCGACAGGATGCGGACCGTCGTGGTCTTGCCGGCCCCGTTGGGACCGAGGAGCGCGACGACCTCGCCCTCGGCGAGCGTGACGTCGACCCCGTCGAGCACGGGGACGGGCTTGCGGGGGCTGCCGAAGGTCTTGCGCAGCCCGACGGCCTGGACGAGAGGCGGTGACATGGCGACTCCTGGAGCGTTGGACAGAAACTGTTTATGTCGATACCAGTTAAGCGTACGGTAGACACAGTTTCGCGACGGGTCAATGCCCGCGAGAGGATGTCCGCATGGACGACGACGCGCCGGACGAGGCGACGGTGGCTCCCGAGCCCGCGCTCTCCCCCACGCTGCAGCGCCTGTGGGGTCGCGACACGCCGCGCCGCCGCGGGCCGAAGCCCGCACTGAGCGTCGACCAGATCGCTCGCGCGGCGGTCGACCTCGCCGACGCGGAAGGGCTCGACGCCGTGTCGATGGCCCGCGTCGCCGAGTCGCTCGGCTACTCGTCGATGGCGCTGTACCGGTACGTCGCGAGCAAGGACGAGCTGCTGTCGCTCATGGCCGACGCCGCCTCCGCAGACCTCGCGCTCCCCCCGGTGGTCGAGGGCGACTGGCGTGCCGGCCTCGAAGCCTGGACGCGCGTGCAGATCGAGGGCATCATCGCCCGCCCCTGGTACCTCGAGCTGCCGCTGACGACCGTCCGCCTCGGGCCGCACCGGGTCCGCTGGATCGACCGCGCGTTCTCGGTCCTGCGCGACGTCGGCCTCACGACGGACGAGAAGTTGCAGATCATCGGCCTGCTCGCGCAGCACGTGCTCGGCGAGGGGCGCGTGATCATCGAGACCCAGCGCGCCGCGGCGGTCGCCGTCCGCCGTGAGCAGGAGCTGCCGGACGACACCCCGGAGTCCGAGCTCGACCCTGTCGCGCTCGAGCGCGCGAACCCCTACTACGACTTCGAGGCCGTCCTGCAGCACCTCGCGACCCCGGCGGAGTACCCCGACCTGTTCGCCGCGCTCGCCGCGCTGCCGCCGTCGACGTCCGACGCCCCCCGGCACGAGGACGAGTGGGAGGACGGCTTCGACTTCGGGCTGCAGATCGTGCTCGACGGCATCGAGGCGTTCGTCGAGCAGCGCACGGCACTGCGCCGCTGAGCGGTTGCGCACTGGTCGTCCACAGCCCCTGCTCGAGCCGGTTCCGTCCACAGATCCACGTCGCCGGTTCCGCGATGTCGGCGCTGCGCGGCACAGTGGGGCCATGACGACCGACACGCCCGGCACCGCCGCCCCCGAACGGACGACTCCCCTGGCGGTGCCCGACGACGCCCCGGTGCGACCTCCGTCCGGGGCCCGGTGCTTCGGCGACGGGGACCCGCTCTACGAGAGCTACCACGACACCGAGTGGGGCGTCCCGGTCCGCGGCGAGGCGGCGCTGCTCGAGCGGATCGCCCTCGAGGGTTTCCAGTCGGGCCTGTCGTGGCTGACGGTGCTCCGCAAGCGGCCCACGTTCCGCGCGGCGTTCGCGGGCTTCGACCCCGAGGTCGTCGCCGGGTTCGGCGAGGACGACGTGACGCGCCTGCTCGGCGACGCCGGCATCATCCGCAACCGCCAGAAGATCGAGGCCACGATCTCCAACGCGCGCGCCGTGCTGGCGCTGCATGCGCAGGGCGGCACGCTCGAGGAGCTGTTCTGGTCGTTCGCACCCGAGGCCCGGCCGGAGGCCGCTCGACCACGGACGTGGGCGGACGTCCCGTCCTTCTCCCCCGAGTCCGTCGCCCTGGCGAAGGCGTTCAAGAAGCTCGGCTTTCGGTTCATCGGGCCGACGACGGCGTACGCCGCGATGCAGGCGTGCGGCCTCGTCGACGACCATCTCGTGACGTGCCCGGTCGTGCTCGCGCGCACTCCGTGACCTCCCGACTTGTCCGCATCATGAGACGAGGTGCGACGATGGACGCATGAGTTCCTACGTGTCCGTGCTGGACCTGTTCTCGATCGGCGTGGGCCCGTCGAGCTCGCACACTGTGGGTCCGATGCGCGCGGCCCGCGCCTTCGCGCAGTCCCTCGCCGAGGCCGGCGCGCTCGATGAGGTCGCGGGCGTGCGCGTGGTGCTGTGCGGGTCCCTGGGCGCGACGGGTGTGGGGCACGGGACGCCCGACGCGGTGGTCGCCGGGCTCATCGGCCTCGACCCGGAGACGTGCGACCCGGACCGGGTGCCGGGCGGGTGGGAGAAGCTCGGTGACGGCGCGAGGCTCTCGCTCCTCGGTCGCCACGACGTGACGGTGCGCCAGGAGAATGTGCGGCTCGCCCCGCTGACGCGGATGCCGGGGCACCCGAACGGGATGCGGTTCACCGCGCTGTCCGCCGCAGGCGACATCCTCGCCGAGGAGGCGTACTACTCGGTGGGCGGCGGGTTCGTCCTCACGGCGGCAGAGCTCGCGGCCGCGTCGGCGAACGAGGCGGCCCAGATCGGGGCGGAGCTCTCGGGCGAGCCGGTCGACCGGGCGACCGAGCCGGCCGACGTGCCGTACCCCTTTGCGAACGCCGCCGAGCTGCTCGCGACGTGCGCCGCGCACGCGACGACGATCGCCGCCATCGCGTGGGAGAACGAGACGTCGCTGCGCCCTGCCGAGGAGGTCGGGGCCGGGATCGACCGGATCTGGGACGCGATGAGCGCGTGCGTGGACGCCGGCCTGGACCGCCAGGGCGTGCTGCCCGGCCGGCTGGGGGTGCGACGTCGGGCACGGGCGCAGCGGGAGCGGCTCGAGGGCCAGGAACGGGACGGGTCGAGCGCGGTCGACCACTCGATCGAGTGGCTGCAGGCCTACGCGATGGCGGTGAACGAGGAGAACGCCGACGGTCGCCGCGTCGTGACCGCCCCGACGAACGGCGCGGCGGGGATCATCCCCGCGGTGGGGCGCCACTTCCTGCGGACCCACGCGGACCTGGCCGCGGACGGCGAGCGGCGCCGTCGGGCGATGCGGACCTACCTGCTCACGGCGGCCGCCATCGGCGCGCTGTACAAGCGCAACGCGTCCATCTCGGGCGCGGAGGCCGGGTGCCAGGGCGAGGTCGGGTCTGCGTGCTCGATGGCCGCGGGAGCGCTGTGCGCCGTGCTGGGCGGCACGCCCGCTCAGGTCGAGAACGCGGCGGAGATCGCGATGGAGCACAACCTGGGCCTGACGTGCGACCCGGTCGGCGGGCTCGTGCAGGTGCCGTGCATCGAGCGCAACGCGATCGCGGCGTGCACGGCCGTGTCCGCGGCCCGGCTCGCGCTCCAGGGCGACGGCTCGCACGTCGTGTCGCTCGACACGGTCATCGAGACGATGCGCCAGACCGGCGTGGACATGTCGACGAAGTACAAGGAGACGTCGACGGGTGGCCTGGCGGTCAACGTCATCGAGTGCTGAGCCGGAGCGCAGCGAAGCAAGCGAAGGCTTCAGCACGACCAGCAGATCGAGTGCTGAGCACGAGTGCTGAGCCGAAGCGCAGCGAAAACCCTCGCTCGGGGTGAGATCCGCGGCGTACGGTCCGGACATGACGTCGCTGCCCGTGCCGAGCACTGCCACGTCTTCAGCGGCCCTGGCACCGGTCGTCGTGGTCACGGGCGCGATGGCCTCCGGGAAGTCGACCGTCGCCGACGCGCTGGCCCGCTCCTTCCCGCTCGCGGCGCACGTGCGAGGCGACGTCTTCCGACGCTTCGTCGTGAGCGGTCAAGCGTCCATGGACCCGCCGCTCTCGGCCGACGCACGAGCCCAGCTCGACCTGCGGCACCGTCTCGCGGCGCGAACCGCGGACACCTACGCGGCGGCCGGGATCACCGCGGTGGTCCAGGACATCCTGCTCGGGCCGGACCTGGAGCGATTCGCGGCGACCGTCCGGACCCGGCCGTGCTACGGCGTCGTGCTGACGCCCGACGCCGCGACGCTGGCGGCGCGCGACGCCGCCCGGCACAAACAGGGGTACGGGGCCTGGACACCCGAGGAGTTCGCTGTCGCGGCCCGGGAGACTCCCGGGGGCCTGCACCTCGACACCACCGGGTGGACCGTCGCCGAGACGGTGCGCTGCATCCTCGACCGCCTGGACGAGGCACGCGTCGCCTGATCCCGGCGTGCCGTGCACAGCGAGGTGCCAACGCCGCCGTGAGAGCATCGCGGGCGTGCTCGCCGTCCCCCGCCTCGTCCTGATCGGCCCGCCCGCCGCGGGCAAGTCGACGCTCGGCGCCCTCGTGGCCGCACGGGTCGGCGCGCCGTTCGTCGACCTGGACGCGGTCGGCGACCGCTACTACGGCGAGGTCGGCTGGAGCGTCGAGCGCCTCGTCGAGCGCGTCGCGGTGGTCGGTCGGGTCGCGGCGGAGCGCGAGTGGGAGCCGGCGAGAGCGCACGCGGTCCGGCGGGTGGTGGCCGAGAGCCCCGGTGCCGTCGTCGCGCTCGGCGCCGGGCACACCGCGTACACCGCTGACGAGCACCTGTCCGCGGTCCGCGCCGCACTGGCCCGCGTCCCCCACGTCGTTCTCGTCCTGCCCGCTGCCGACCGCGACGCGGCGCTGGCCGAGCTACGACGTCGGTCCCTCGCGAGCAAGGGCACCGACTGGGTCCGGGACGGCCACGACCTCCTCGCCGGCTGGCTCGACGACGCAGGCACGCGGGCGGCGCTCGCCACCACGGTCCTGGTCACGGGTGCGGATCTCCCGGATACCGCGGCCGCCCGGCTCGCGGCGCTGGTCGACGGCGATCCACCGAACCCGGGCGGTCCACCCTGCGAACAAGCGATCCTCGACCGTCGTCTCAGGCGTCGCTGCTGACGAAGACGGCTCGCAGCAGGCCGGACAGGTGATCCACGTACTTCTCGGTGGGCCAGCCGCGGTCGATCATCAGGTTGTCCATGAGGTCGTGGGACATGAGCGCCCACAGCATGTCGGTGGCATCGTCGACCGTCCACGACGGCTTCAGCAAGCGTTCGCGATGCAGCGCCTCGATCAGGTGGCTGCAGAGCCGGCGTTGGTTGGCGGCGACCACCTCCCAGTGGGCGGCGAAGTCGGGGTCGCTGCGTCGTTGCCGTTGTATGGCTACCGCGACTGGCCGGACCCGTTGACGGAGCCTGCCGAGATAGGCAGCGAACTCGTCCAGCGCAGTGACGGGATCCGGCGCGCTCAGCACCGGACGAACGGAATCGGCCAGTCCCTCGACCTCGGCAACGTGGTCGTACAGCGCTAGCAGCAGATCCGCACGGGTCGGGAAGTGGAGGTAGACCGTCCGCCTCGTCACCCCGGCCCGTCTGGCTGTGGCGTCCATCGTCAGCGCCTCCGGGCCGAGCTCTTCCAGCAGCGCACGTGCGGCGGTGAGCAGGGCGGCGCGCGTGCGCCGGCTCCGTGCGTTGGCGGGGACCGCGATCGATCCGCTCATCGCAACCTCCTTCGATGTGGCGGACGTCACTTGCGACGAACTATACACAGAGAGTACTTTTACAAAGTACACATCCCGTATAGTTCCCCGCCGCCTGTCACTCCCGGAGGACCTCTGCCATGGCCGTGAACGACATCGACACCACACCGCTCACCCGTCGCCCGGCGGTCAACGTCACGCTCTGGATCACGCAAGCGCTGCTGGCCGCGCACTTTGCCTTCGGTGGCCTGACCAAGCTCGCCGCGCAGCCCGAGGTCGTCGCGACCTTCGAGACCATCGGCTTCGGCCAGTGGTTGCGGATCCTCACCGGCGTGATCGAACTGGCCGGAGCCATCGGGCTGCTGATCCCTCGGCTGTCCGGGCTAGCAGCCGTCGGACTCATCGGTGTCCTGACCGGTGCGACAGTCACCCACCTGTTCCTGCTGCCCGGAACGGAGGTGGTCGCGATCTTCACCACCGTAGAGGCGATCGTGCTCGCGCTGGTCGCCTGGGGACGGTGGCCGCTGACCAGAGGTCTCCTCGGCAGGGTCTCTCCTCGATAGCCGCACGCACGCCGTCGACGGCACCGCCTACCGCGGCAGACTGCCGAGACCGACCCTGAAGCCGTCACCCGCGCGATCGTCGCCACGGCTGGTAGCCAGCAGCACGAACTAGCGGCGCGACAGCAGCGGCAACTGCAGAACCGACGGCTTCTCGGGCCGCGTCCTGCGCGTCCGGGGTCGCTATGGGCGGCTGCAGGCTTGGACCTGCACCTGGGAGATGCGGCGGCTACAGGCCTTTCCGCTGCCCGCGCCGACGTGGTGTTCGCCCGAGCCCTGGTGCACCACGTCGCGGACCTGCCCGCGGTCGTCTGCGAGGCACACCGACTGCTGCGCGAGGGAGGCCGCTACCTGATCCAGGACCGGACGATGGCAGACGTCGACCAACCGGGGAACGAGCGCCACCCGCGGGGCTGGCTGTTCGACGTCTTTCCCCGCCTACGACAGGTCGAAGCCGCACGCCGTCCCGACGAAGCCGGTCTCCGAGGCGCGCTCAGCGCTGCCGGGTTCGATGCCCTCAGCGTCCATACGCTGTGGGAAGTTCGACGCAGGTACGACGACAGGGAGGCCTACCTCGCCGAGATCGCCACCAGGACCGGTCGCTCGATCCTGCACGAGCTGGACGACGACGAGCTCTCGCACCTCGTCTCAGAGCTACGCCGGCGACTGCCGGCCGGGCCGGTGCTCGAGCGCGACCGCTGGACGTTGTGGTGCGCCGCTCGCTGACGTCGTCCAGAGCAGCTCGGCAGGCAATTCCAGCACAAGATTCGGCGAGGCCTGTCGTTGACCAACGGCGGGTTGTGCGCAGCGTTGCGCCGGCCTGTGATGCTCCGACCGCGGCGAGGGACGTCATGACCAGCAGTAAACCTCCGGGGACGAGCCGCGGGCCCACCGTCGGACAAGGCGATAGCCCACGATCGCGATGGTCAGGGCGACCTCTTGGGCGCCACCGTGCGTGAGCGCCGTGAGCGAGCCCATCGGACTGGTTCGGTAGTCGTCACCGTCTCCTCTCGTCGTGGCCTGTCGTGGATGTCGCGCCGTCGGGCGACGCGCAGCGCGGTCATACGCGGACCGTCACGGTCTCCTCACCCTCGCCGACGCTCGTGGCCGGCACGACCTCGGCGGGCACGGCGACGTCCGCCGGCCCGTCGGGCGTCGCGCCCGCGCTGCGGCGCAGGACCACCCCGGCGAGCACCGCCACCGCGACGACGAGGGCCGCACCGGTCCACGCCGCGGCGGTGAAGCCGTCGGCGAAGGCGCTGGTCGCCGACGCGACGAGCGCCTCGCCCGCGCCGGCGGGCGCGTCCTGCGCGGCCGTGAGCGCGCCCGCGAGGGTTTCGCGCGCGGCGTCGGCGGCCTGCGGGTCGAGGCCGGGGACGGCGTCGACCATCCCGATCCGGTACAGCGCGGCGCCGACGCTCCCGAGCACCGCGAGGCCGAGGCCGACGCCGAGCTCGGTGCTCGTCTCGCTGAGCGCGGACGCGGCACCGGACTTCTCCGCCGGCGCGGCGCCGACGACGATCTCCGTGCCCAGCGCGATGACCGGTCCGCCACCGGCGTACACGAGGACGAACCCCACGACCACGAGGGCGAGCCCGCCGGTGGGCGGGACCTGGGCGAGCACGAGGTAGCCGACGGCAGAGAGCGCGAGGGACGCGGTCACGACCACGCCGGGCCGTACGTGGCGGACCACGAGCGGCGCAGCGAGCGACGTCGCGACGAGCACCCCCGCCGCGGGGAGCAGCCACAGCCCCGCCTCGAGCGGCGACAGGCCGATCACGAGCTGCAGGTACTGGGTGATGAACAGGTAGATGCCGCCGACGGCGCCCGTGCTGACGAGCAGCACGACGAGCGCGACCCGCAGTCGACGGCTGCGGAACAGCGCGAGGTCGAGGATCGGCGCCTCGACGCGCGCCTGTCGTCGGACGAACCCCGTCCCGAGCACGAGGCCCGCCGCCAGGGCGGTGAGGGGCAGGACGGCCATACCGTGCGTGGCGAGCTCCTTGATGCCGAGGACCAGGGCGAGCATGGCGCCGACGGCGAGCACGACGCTCGCGAGGTCGAGCCGGCCGGCGGCCGGGTCGCGGTACTCGGGCAGCAGGAGCGGACCGGTCACGAGCAGGAGCGCCATGATCGGCACGCCGAGGAGGAACACCGAGCCCCACCAGAACTGCTCGAGCATCAGACCGCCGACCACGGGACCGATCGCGATCCCCGCGGAGAACATCGCGGCCCAGATCCCGATGGCCAGGCCCCGCTGGCGCAGGTCCGTGAACATCGTGCTGATCAGCGCGAGCGTGGAGGGCATGAGCGTGGCACCGGCGACGCCGAGCAGCGCGCGGCTCGCGATGAGCATCTCGGCGCTCGTCGACCAGGCCGCGGCAGCCGATGCGGCACCGAACGCGGCCGCCCCGACCAGGAGCAGCCGGCGGCGACCGATGCGGTCGCCGAGCGTGCCCATGGTGACGAGGAATCCGGCGATCATGAAGCCGTAGACGTCCAGGATCCACAGCAGCTGCGTGCTCGACGGCTGCAGGTCCGCGGCGAGGTGAGGCACAGCCAGGTGCAGCACGGTGATGTCGAGGGAGAGCAGGAGGGTCGGGAGGGCGAGGACGGCGAGGCCGAGCCACTGACGCGGGCCCGCCGTCGGGGCGCTGCTCCCGGGTGTCGAGGACATGCCACCATCGTTCGGGAAGCATGGTTCGTGACGGAAGTACGCACTTTCAAGTGCGGTACTCACCTGGAGGAAAGCATGGAGGAATGGGCCTGACCCCAGATCTCGGAACCGCTGGATCCGCCGCGAGGCCGGAAGCCAGAATCGGGTCCACCATGACCTGGGAGCGCCCCTGCGCGGGTGTCCGACTCACAGATCACCGCCCGACGAGGGTCGGGCAGCTCTCGTCATCCGTCCGCTCGGCGACCGCGATGTAGTGGACGAGCGCGGCGCGAGACCTGTCGAGCCTGGCGGCCTGGTCCTCCAACCGCTGGAGCCGTGACCGCATCGCGGCCAGCAGCTCGGGACACCCCTGCAGCTCCGGTTCCTCGCCGACGGCGCAAGGCAGCACGTACGCGATGTCCTCGGACGACAGACCCGCACCGAGGAGGTGGCGGATCTGCGTCACCCGGAGCACGGCGTCCTCGCCGTAGTCGCGGTAGCCGTTCGCGCTGCGCCCGGCGACCAGCAGGCCCCGAGACCCGTAGTAGCGCAGCTGGTGGGCGCGAACGCCCGTCCGTCGACTCAGCTCTCCGATCCGCATGCCGCTCCCCCTTGACCTTCACACCGGTACGAACGTCGACGATTCCCCCATGGACAACACCTCCGGCACCCCTTCGTCATCCGACCTCCCCGTGTCCGTCGTCGGCCTCGGCCTGATGGGTCGCTCTCTCGCCCGGGCGTTCCTGCGGGCCGGGCACCCCACCACCGTGTGGAACCGCACCGTTGCCACGGCCGAAAAGCTGGTCGCCGACGGAGCGCACCTCGCGCCCTCGGTCGGTCATGCCCTCCGCGACGGCTCCCTCACGGTCCTCTGCCTCACCGACTACGCCGCCGTCCACGAGGTGCTCGACGGGGTCGGGCTCGACGGCGCCACCGTGGTCAACCTGACCTCGGGCAGCTCGGCCGACGCTCGGGAAGCGGCCCGCTGGGCCGAGAGCCGGGGCGCCCGGTACCTGGACGGCGCCATCATGGCCGTCCCGCCCGCGATCGGGACCGCGGATGCGGTCGTGCTGCACAGCGGGCCGAGGTCCGACTTCGAGAAGCACGAACCGACCCTCGCAGCGCTGGGCACCGTCACGCACCTCGGCGACGACCCCGGGCTGGCGGCGTTGTACGACGCCGCCGGGCTGACCATGATGTGGAGCGTCCTCGACGCGTGGTTGCACGGCACCGCCCTGCTGAGGACGGCCGGGGTCGACGCCGCGGTGTACGCGCCGTTCGCGCAGCAGATCGCGACCGGTGTGGCCGGGTGGCTGCCCGGGTACGCAGAACAGGTCGACCGCGGGTCGTTCCCCGCCGAGGTCTCGGCCCTGGAGACCGACGTGCGGGCGATGTCGCACCTGATCGCCGAGAGCGAGGCTGCCGGTGTGAACGACGAGCTGCCACGTCTGCTCAAGGCCATCGCGGACCGTTCCGTCGCGGCGGGGCACGGCGCCGAGCAGTACCCCGTGCTGATCGAAGAGTTCTCCAGGCCGTCCACGACCGGCCAGGCAGAGCCCTCCGGACGCTAGGTCCTGGCGCGATCCTCGCCCGGGAGGTCGCGCGACGCTCGCACCAGCCGTTCGACGAGGTCGTCCGGGATCGGATTGCGGGGCGAGAAGGTGATGCCGGTCTTGGTCGCCTTGAGGCCGGCGGCCTGGATATCCTCGGCATGCTCGGAGATGGCGCCGGGAAGGAGATACAGCCCGCACTGCTTGCTGAACGCCGCATAGCTCGCGACCACCGTGCCGCCGATGCTGAACCCCGGCATGTTGTACGCGACGATCTCGTCCGCCTCCGGCAGGAGCCGGGACAGCAGCGTGCGCAAGCTCCTGAGGGCGGGCTGGAACTGCTCGGGCGCCGCGGCGATGTAGGCGTCGTGGTCGGGTGTCGTCGTCATGGAGGTGTCCTGCTCCTGATCCCTCGTTGCTGTCACGATCTTCGCGGAGGTCCTCCCGCAGAGCAGACACCCTAGGCGCGCCCTACCGCGCGAGCAGCGCCTCGTCGTCGAGCCACGCCAGCTTCTCCGGGTTCGCCATGCCGAAGAGCCGTGTGATCCTGCCGTTCTCGACGACGATGCCCACGGCGCTCGCCAGCTCGCCGTCGACCTCGATCCGGAGGCCAGGCGAGCCGTTGATCCAGGCCGCGCTCGCGGACACGGTCCCCGCGGCCTTCGCGAGCCCGCCCAGCATGTACCGCGCGAGCTTGTCCGCCCCCACCACGGGACGCCGCGCGGCCGAGACGACGCCGCCGCCGTCGGACACGAGGACGACGTCGGGGGCGAGGACGTCGAGCAGGCCCTGCACGTCGCCGGTGGAGAGGGCCGCGAGGAACCGGTCCACGACCTGCCGCTGTTCCGCACGGTCCACCCGGACCCGGGGCCGCCGCGCCGCGACGTGGTCCCGTGCCCGGTGCGCGATCTGCCGCACGGCCGCGGGCGAGCGGTCGACGGCCTCCGCGATCTCGTCGTACGGCACGTCGAAGACCTCGCGCAGGACGAACACGGCGCGCTCGGCGGGCCGGAGCGTCTCGAGCACGGTGAGCATCGCGAGCGAGACGCTCTCGGCGAGCTCGACGTCGTCGGCCACGTCGGGACTGGTCAGCAGCGGCTCGGGCAGCCACTCGCCCACGTAGTCCTCGCGCCGCCGGGACTGCGTGCGCATCCGGTTGAGCGCCTGTCGGGTGACGACCCGCACGAGGTAGGAGCGCGGGTCGCGCACGTCGTCCTGGTCGACGCCGGCCCACCGCAGCCAGGACTCCTGCACCACGTCCTCGGCGTCGGCGGCGGAGCCGAGCATCTCGTAGGCGACGGTGAAGAGCAGGCCGCGGTGGGTGACGAACGGGTCGTCGCTCATGCGCCCACCCTGTCACCGACCTCGGGCCCGCGTCCGCCGGCGCGCGAGGCGGGTGCGGCGAGCGGCGCCAGCCCGCACGACGCCGCGAGCTCCTGCGAGCGGATGCCGAGCGCCACGTTGGCGCGCGCCGTGGCGTTCAAGAACCCGACCTTGGCCGCGAGCTCCACGAGCGCGGCGGGACCCAGGTCGGCGAGCAGCGCGTCGGACAGCTCGTCCGACACCGTGGGCGGGGTCTGGCACATCGCCTCGGCGTACTCCATGACGCGCCGCTCGGTCGGCGTGAACACGTCGGACTCGCGCCACCGCGGGACCTCGCGCGCCTTCGCCTCGTCCAGGCCCTTGTCGTGCGCGAGGAAGTAGTGCAGGTCCAGGCAGAACTCGCACCCGACCGTCGCGGCCGTCGCCATGTGCGCGAACGTCGCGAGGTTCGGGTCGAGCGCGTCCCACTTCTCGGCCTTGCGGCCCATCGTCATCAGGTCCTTGAACACGGGCCGGTTGTTCCACATCACCCCGAGCGATTCCGGGACCTGTCCGAGCATCCGTCGGCTCATCGTCTTCACCAGGCTGCCGTAGATGCCGGTGACCTCGATCTCGGGGACTCGCGCGCTGCCGGTCATGTTTCCTCCAGTGGTCGGGTGTGTCCGTCGACATGAAGACACCGGCCGTGCAGCACGTGTGACAGCTCCTGCCCGCGACTGTCGGCGCAAGGCTGTCGAGAGGCACGTCGCCGGGTCGATGCACGTCGCTGCTACTACGGTGTTGCCCCGTGGGTGACGTGGAGCTCGGTCCAGGCGGCCTCGCGGGCCAAGGCCTGTACGCAGCGCGCGACTTCGCTGCCGGCGAGGTGGTCGTGGCCTATGAGCTCCGGCCCCTCGACGAGGCTGAGTACGCGGCGTTGCCCGCTGGCGAAGACGTGTTCGTGCACAGCTTCGGGGGTCGACACCCGCGAGGAGACCGCACGCGAGCTCGAGATGTTCCTCGAAGCCGTCCGGCGGGCCCTGGAGGGGACGTCTCGAACGCTCCTCGACGCACTGGTCGACCGGGACGCCACTCTGTGGGCAGCTGGTAGCGCAGCTCGACGACGGGAAGCCGTGGTCACCCGACTGCTCGAGCTCGACGTGCTGTCCATCTCTGACGTCGAGTGGACGGTCGGAACCGGCCGCTGGGAAGCCCTCTGTTCCGCGCGAGGAGTGACCACGACAGGGAACTCGGAGCACCACACCCTGCTTCTCAAGGTTGTCGAAGGAAACTGGCAGATCGTCTACCACCACGCTGGCTGAACGCGCAGCGAGGACGCGCCGGCGAGGTCGCACGTACCGCTCTCCGGTCAAGGTGCCACGCTCGGCGTCGGTCGATCTCGGGTGCATGTCGACTGAATCGCTCCGGGTTCGGTGGGTGGTCCCGCGACGAGCCCGAGTCGTCCAGGCGGGCGAACGTGGTCAGTAGGGGTATGCCCCCGGGTGATCCGGGAATACCTCCTCCTCGCCAAGGGCCCAGACCCCGTGTCTCGAGCGCGGTGACGGCGAATGCTGGGAGAAGTCGGCAGAGCGTCGACGAGAAAGGAACGTCATGTCCACGCTCTCGATCGACACAACCCTGCGCCGCATCGGCATCCCGCATAGCGGGCTGGTGCTGGCCGGTGTGCTCGCCGCCGGAGTCGTCTTGGCCGCCGCCGACATCTTGCTGGCCGTGCTGTGCGCCGTGCTCGTCGTGTACGGATTCGGCGGGACGCGGCGATGACTACCACCATTCGGCGCGCGACACCCGAAACCATCCGACCACGTGCGGACCTCCGCCGCTTGGACCGAATCGTCGCGGCGATCCTCATGCCGCTCGGGCCGGCCGCCGTCGCCTTGCTGCGGTTCGTCATCCCCGGCGAACCCGTCGCCGAATCGGTCGCCGCGGATCCCAGCGCCCAACGTCTCGTTCTCGCCCTCGGAGTGGTCGCGGTCTTCACCCTCCTGCCGGGCGCATACGCGGCCATCCATCTGCTGCGGAGGAGCGCGCCCCGCCTCGCGGCCTGGACCGCCGCGCTGCTCATCCCCGGCTACCTCGGCATGAGCGCGCTGTTCGGTCTCGACGCCTTCAACATGGCTGGCCACGACGCGGGAATGGCCCCCGCGGACACCGATCTCGTGGCTGACGCGATGATGGCGCTGCCCACTTCCACGATTCTGATGGTGGCGTTTCTGGTCGGTCACATCGCCGGAACTGTGCTGCTCGGAGCCGCAGCCCTGTCCGCGCGCGCCATCCCCCTCGTCGTCGCCATCCTGTTGATCATCTCCCAGCCACTCCACCTCGTCGCAGTGATGACGTCGCTGCGCTGGCTCGACCTGCTCGCGTGGGGACTCACCGCACTCGGGATGGCGGCGCTGGCATGGCGCGTGCTGCGCACGACGGACGAAGAGTGGGACCTGCCCGCGACACCGGGGCGGCTGCACAGTTGATCTTCAGGCGGGTAACAGGCCGTCGGGTTCGTCGGGCCGCGGCGCGCAGAGCGGGTCGGATCCACCGGTTTCCGGCGTGTCGTTGCAGCGTGATTGCATAGGTCATCACCGCCGGACAGCGCGGCGACGGTCCGCGGTTCGGTCCCGACCCCGACCAGGTCCGGGTCAAGAGGCCAGGTGGCACCGGTGGGGTCCCCACCGGTGCCCGGACCGGGGTGCGGGCTGACAAGGCGAACGCCTGCGCCGCGAACCGCCGCCTGCTGCGTCGCCGCGGCGTCATCTCCACGATCCCGGAGAAGAAGGGACCACCGCACCCACCGGCTGCCAAACGGCTCCATGGGCAGGCGCCCACCGAAGTTGGACCATGAGATCTACGAGAAGCGGCACGCCGTGGAGTGCATGCTCAACCGGCTCAAACGGTGGCGCGCGTCGCGACCCGGTTTGGCAAGCTCCAGGTCCGCGACGGGCTCAAGCATGCCGCCGACCTAGGGTGGGGCGATGTCGAGCATGCACTTCGAGGGGATGGCCGCCGTGTACGCGTCGGCACGCCCGCCGTACCCCGCCGTCGTGTTCGACACCCTGGAGTCGGTGGGTGCGATCGGTCGTGGCGTGCGCGTCCTCGAGGTGGGCGCGGGCTCCGGGCTCGCCACCGCGGAGCTCGTCCGCCGCGGGACCGACGTGGTCGCGATCGAGCCGGGCGAGCGTCTGGCAGCCCTCGCGCACGCCGCCGCCCCGGCATCCGAGGTGCTCGTGACCCGGCTCGAGGACGCACGGCTCCCGGACGCCGCGTTCGACGCCGTCGTCGCGGCGACGTCGATGCACTGGGTGGACCTGGAGGTCGGGCTGCCTGCGCTCCACGCCGCCCTGCGGCCGAGCGGCTGGCTCGCCGTGTGGCGGAACGTGTTCGGCGACGACGTCACCACGCCGTTCCGGAGCCGCGTCGGCGAGATCGTGTCCCGACGCGAGCGCCCCGACGACGCGCCCGCCCGCGAGCTGCGGCCGACCGTGCCGGAGCTGTCGGCGGGCGGCCTGTTCGAGCACGTCCGGTCCGAGCGCTGGCGCTGGTCGATCGACCTCGACCGCGACCAGGTGCACCGGCTCTTCCGCACGTTCAGCGACTGGAGCGCGGAAGAAGCGGAGCATGCAGCGCGCGCGGTCGACGACCTGGGCGGCACCGTGACCGAGCACTACCAGTCGGTCCTGCACCTCCTGCGTCGCGCGACGGGCTCAGCCGCCTGACTCGTGCCCCCGCCGACGTCGCGTGGAACGGGAAGTCGTTCAGGCATGGACTGCGTCTCGTGCGACACGGCCGCTCGCTCCTGAAGCGCCGAGGGATCGGTGGCAACCTTTCGCCCGCGGGCGGCGTCTGTGTTGCGTGACTTCACGACGAAAGCGGTGGACATGACGAGCGACAGCGCCTCGGCGCTTCTCGGTGAGATCGGCGACGAACAATTCCGGGTCGTCGCGGCGGGCATGACGCCCGCGGAACGCTTCACGGCGTTCGCGGCGGCGAGCACTCCCGCGCTCTCCCGGATCGCATACCTGCTCTGCGGCGACGAGCATCGCGCGGGCGACCTGGTCCAGCTCGCGCTGGAGCGGACGTACCTGGCGTGGGGGCGGGTCGGCGACGGCGAGCCCTTCGCCTATGCGCGGCGCGTCATCGCGACGGCGCGCATCGACGGCTGGCGGCGCACGCGCCGCGACGTGCTGTCGGACCCGGTGGACCTGCGCCCGGCGCCCGTGCCCGACGGGACGCGCACGGTCGTGGACCGCGACGAGCTCGTGCGGGCGCTGCGGCAGCTGCCCGAGGCGCAGCGCCGCGTCGTCGTCCTGCGCTTCCTGCTCGACTGCTCGGAGGTGCAGACCGCCCACGAGCTCGGGATCTCGGTCGGCGCGGTGAAGTCGGGCGGGTCGCGAGGCCTGGCGAGGCTGCGCAAGCTGCTGGGCGCGGACGGTACGGCCGGCGCGGCCGACACGGTACGGACGAGAAAGGGGACGGTCCGATGACCCTCCAGGACGACTTTGTTGCAGAGCTTCAGCACGCGGCCGAACGGGTCGGCCCGGTCGCCGGGCTCGACGGCATGGCGATGGGGCGCCGCGCGGTGCGGCGCGGGCGGGTGCGCCGCGCCGCCGTGACCGGCGTCGGAGTCCTGGCCGCCGTGGGTGCGGTGGCGGGGGTGGGAGTGCTCACGAGCTCCCCGACCGCTCTCGCCCCCGCAGTGTCCGACGTGCCGTCGGGATGGACGCCCGTCGCCGTCGGCGGGGTGCGCTTCGCCGTGCCGCCGGGGCTCGAGTCGAGCGCCGACGGCGTCTGGAAGGACGACCAGGCCGTGGGAGCACAGAGCTTCGTGCAGGTCCAGACGGGCGAGGACCTGCCGCTCGTGCCACCGGGCTCCGCCCTCACGCCGACCGACGTCCGGATTCCCGGCGCGGTGTCGGCGGAGTACGTCACCGAGGACAACTCGGACATCCCCAGCATGGTCCAGGACTTCGTCGGCACGCTCCAGGTCCACCTGGACTCCGGCGACGTGGTACAGGTGAGCCTGGTCTGGGGGGACGCCGACCAGGGCGAGGAGATGTTCGGGGATCTGGTCCGCTCGGTGTCGGTGGGCGAGGAGTCCGCACCCCTGCCATCGCCTGAAGGGGTTCCGGAGCTGCAGCAGCTCGAGGGGTTCGCAGCCGGCGTCCCGGACGGCTGGAAGGAGGCCGAGTTCGCCGGGCTGGAGTACGCGGTCCCGCCAGGATGGGTGGACGACGACACGACGTCCGACGCGTTCCCCTCCGGGTCGGCGTTCCGGGCGGAGAGCGGAGACGGTACTGCGGCCCTCACGATCCGGCAGGTGGCGGACGCCGCCGGCTGGCCCGACTCGCTCGCACCCTCGAACCTCTACCCCGCGTTCACGTTCCCGCTCGAAGGCGCCGACGTGGTCCTGGTGGAGCCCCGGTCCGCCGACGACCGTCGCACCACCACCACGAGCGTGCGGCGCGCGGACGGGCGTGCGTACTTCGTCACGACGGAGACGCCCGACACGTCCGACGGCCGTGCGCTGACCATGCAGCTCCTCGGGACGCTCGGCCTCGGTGCCGGGTCGGAGTCCGTCCCGGGCCCGGACGACCTTCCGCTGCTCCCGACGTCGGACGTCCCCCAGGGGTGGGTCGAGGTGCAGGGCTCCGAGCTGCACCTCGCGGTGCCGCCCGGGTGGACGGAGGTCCCGACGCCCGACGGGGCCGGCTGGTCCTCTGACCCGGACGACGAGCAGCCCGAGGAGACCGTCGACGTCTCTACGACGACGCTCGGCGACGGTCCCGGCACCGGCCCCCGGCCCTACGGTTACCGGCACGACGTCCCCGGCGCCGAGCACACCTCCATCCAGGTCGGGGAGGATTCCACGACCGACGGCGTGGCGCGCTTCCTGGGCATCGTCGAGCTCTCCCGCGGCGACGAGGTCGTGGTGCTCGAGTACTGGGGGCCGCTCCACGGCGACTCGAAGGAGCGGTTCGGCCAGCTCGTCCGGTCGCTCCGGCTCGCCGGGAGCTGACGTCCTCCACGACGGCGGCCGGCGCACGGGATGCGCCGGCCGTCGTCGTGCTGCTCAGGCGCCCGGACCGGCCGCTCCGGACCGGCCCGGCCACGCGGTCAGCCGCAGGCCACGCCCGCGTACGGGACGGTCCGCACCTCGTGGTGCCCGACGCCGTCCCACAGGTACCCGGCGACGGTCGCCGACCCGGCGGGCACCGTCGTCGCACCGGAGTCCACGAGCGCGTAAGCCCCGCCACCCGGCCGCACCGCGCTGCGCTTCGCGTCGCCGAAGGGCGTCGTCAAGCGGACGTCGATGCGGACCTGCTCGCCGTTGACCGCGTAGACGGCGACGTGGGCGCGGCCGTTCACGCACTGCGCGCGGGCGGCGAGGTTCACGAGCCGCGGGTCGCCCTCCCACACGTAGCCCTTGGGCAGGTCGTAGCCGCGGTCGGCGAGAACCTCGCGCAGCACGTCGGGCCGGTCGGTGATGATCCCGTCCACGCCGAAGTCGACCAGGTGCTCGAGCGTGGGGCGGTCGTCGACGGTCCACGGCACCACGCGGATGCCGGCGGCGTGCGCGTCGTCGACGAGCTCTTGCGTGGTGAACGGCACGTAGCCGGGGTCGTCGATCGACCCGTTCTGCGGGTCGCCGTGCACCGGCGAGATCGCGTCGGCGCCGAACGAGTCGACCGCGGCGACGAGGTCCCCGTCGAAGTCGTCGATGTCGATGCCGCCGAGCCACGGCGACGCCCCGGGCATCCCCACCTGGAGGAACTGCTGGCCGTTGGTGAGCGCGACGACCGGCAGCTCCGGCATCACCTCGCGCACCCGCATGAGGGATCCCCAGTCGAAGCTCTGGATCGTCACCTGGTCGGCCATGCCGTTCGAGGAATCTCGGTGATTCCTTCTTCCTGCTTCGTTGACCGTTGCCTGCCCTGGCGGGCGGGGCTTACGTGGTCTCGACAGGCGTTTTGGGTCTCTCGGGGAACTGCCCGGCGACCGTGAGGTCTACGCGGCGAGGCGTAGGAGGTTGAGGGCGGCGGTCCGGTCGCGGTCGTGAACGGTGCCGCACGCGCAGGTCCAGCGTCGGTCGGACAACGTGAGGTGGCTGTTGACGTCGCCGCACGAGCTGCATGTCTTGGTCGAGGGGTACCACCTGTCCGCAACGACCAGCTTCGAGCCGTACCAGGCTGCCTTGTATTGCAGCTGGCGGCGCAGCTCGGCCCACCCCGCGTCGGCGACGTGCCGGGCCAGCCTTCTGTTGCGGACCATTCCTGCGACGGCGAGGTCCTCGATGACGATCGTTGAGTTGGTTCTCGTCAACGACGTCGTGAGCTTGTGCAGGAAGTCAGCACGGGCGTGCGCGACGTCCAGGTGGACCTTCGCCACGGTGCGGGCGGCCTTGGCGCGGTTCGCCGACCCACGTTGTGTTCGTGCGAGGGCCTTGTTCGCCCGCCGCAGCCGCCGCAGCCGCCGGTTCAGGTGGCGTGGGTTGGCCACCTCAGTGACGGAGCCGTCGTCGGACGCGATCGTGGCGAACGTCTTCAGGCCGAGGTCGATCCCGACCGCCGGACCGTCCGCTGGGGCGGCCCTGCGGGCGTTCAGTTCCGTGCGGTCGACGTCGACCTGGAAGCTGATCCACCACCGCCCGGAACGCTGCTCGATGCGGGACCCGATCACCCGCGCTGTCCCGGCAGCGACACGGCCGGTGAGCCAGCCCATGTCCTCACGAGTGGCCACGGCCCCGACGGCAGGTACACGCGCGTGACGAGGGTCGACGGGTCGGGCGCGGTCGGCGTCCATCCGGAACCGCGCGCCGTCCTTACGCCGCCGGAACCTCGGGAACCGGACCCGGCGGCCCTTGCGCGCTCCGGTCCTGGACTTGGCCCAGTTCGACAGCGCGGCCGCCAAGGCCCTGCACGCCTCCTTCGGGACCCGCGAGCTCAACGCCTCATCGGTGAACCACGGATACACGTCGCGGTGGGTGGCGCGCCAGTACCGTTCCAGCGCGGGCGCGGACCACCCGATCCCCGGCGTCAATTCCGCCTCGCCGATGCCGTACGTCTTCTCCGCGGCACGTTGATCCATGACGGCCTTGACGTGCGCGAGCGCGTGGTTGAACACGACCCGGTGCAGCCCGGCGTGCTGCGCGAGCCGACCCATCTGCTCGGGCGTCGGTGCCAGCTCGACCCGGAACCCCTGCAAGGTCACCCGGCAACCCTCCCAGACACCCCTGACATCGCCACCACCGCCCGATCTGCGCGACGCCTCGCGCAACGGCGCCCGCACGGGCGGGCGCAGAACGAGGATGAGGATCTCGGTCACGTCCCGGACAACGTCATCGGCAACCTCGACATCGGCGAGCACGAGAATCTGGTGGCCCTACGCACCCAGGGCAGCCTGCAGATGTTCGACACCAATCCGGGCCGCGCGATCAACTGGCCAGAGTGAGGTCTTTGACGTACCGCCCGACGGTAGGAGCGACAGGTGGCGGGCGGTCGATCGTCGGACGACGTCCCGGTGAACAGGACGTGGCCGGGCACGCGTCGTCGGCCCGGGGGTACCGACGGTGTACGGCGAGCCGGTCACCTGACGGATGACGCGCCGTCGGGCACGGGCCTACCGTGAGACATGGCCACTCTCACGCCAGGCTTCCAGGGGCGCCCGCGCCCGCAGGGCGTCGCCCTGCCGCCCGGGCAGTACGTCGAGGACGGGTTCCCCGTCCTGTCCGCGGGCCCGACCCCGAACGTCGACACGAGCACGTGGCGGCTCGACGTCGTCACCGAGACCGGCGCCACGCGCTCCTGGACGTGGGACGACCTCATGCGGCTCCCCCAGGACGAGCCGACCGTCGACATCCACTGCGTCACGCGCTGGTCGAAGTTCGGCACGACGTGGCGCGGCGTCTCGCTCGACACGCTCCTCGCGGACGTGGAGTCGACGGCCGACTTCGCGATGGTCGGCTCCTACGGCGGGTACACGACCAACCTTCCCGTCGCCGACCTGCTCGGCGACAAGGCGTGGATCGCCCACACGTTCGACGGCGCGCCGCTGCACCCGGTCCACGGCGGCCCGGCGCGGCTCATCGTGCCGCACCTGTACTTCTGGAAGTCCGCGAAGTGGGTCAACCGCATCACTCTCATGCCGATGGACGAGCAGGGCTTCTGGGAGCGGCTCGGCTACCACGACCTCGGCGACCCGTGGCGTGAGCAGAGGTACCAGGGTGACTGAGGAGGTGACCGACGGCGTCGCCTCCCCGGGCACCGCGGGGCCGGCCGGCGCAGCCCGGCTCGGGGCGCGCTACGCCATGCCGTCGGGCTGGCGCGTCGCGACGCTCGTCGACGCGTGGGCGGAGAGCCCGACGGCGCGCACCCTCGTCCTCGAGGTCCCCGGCTGGCCGGGGCACCTCGCCGGGCAGCACCTCGACCTGCGCCTCACCGCGGCCGACGGCTACACGGCCGAGCGCAGCTACTCGGTCGCGAGCCCGGCGACCGACCCGTCGGCGTCCGCCCGCGTCGAGGTGACCGTGCAGCGCGTGCCCGGCGGCGAGGTGTCCGGCTACCTCGCGGACGCGTTCACGGTGGGCGACGCGATCGAGGTCCGCGGTCCGATCGGCGGCTGGTTCGTGTGGTCGCCCGAGCGCGACGCCGGGACGCCGGTCCTCCTGGCGGCCGGGGGATCCGGGATCGCGCCGCTCATGGCGATGCTCCGCACCCGGCGCGACGACGGCGACCGCACGCCGTTCCGCCTCGTGTACTCCGTGCGCCGGCCCGAGGACCGCCTCTACGCCGACGAGCTGGCCCGGCTCGCCCGCGCGGGCGACGGCCTCGACGTGAGCGTCGCGTTCACGCGCGCCGCGCCGCTCGACTCCCGGCGCGGGCCGGGTCGTCTCACGCTCGCGGAGCTCGGCGCCTGGGGCTGGCCGCCCGAGCTCGGGCCCGCGTGCTTCGTGTGCGGTCCGACGGGGTTCGTCGAGGCCGTGTCGCGCTCGCTCGTCGGGCTGGGGCACGACCCGGCGCGCGTGAAGACGGAGCGCTTCGGCCCGGCGGTCGACTGAGCCGCGACCCGGCTCGGGCGCGCGCCTCGCGCTCGGCGAGAGGATCGCTGCAAGGTGCGGGTCCGCCGCCACACACTCCCTGCGAGGGGCGCGTCTGCGGGCAAGGGCCTGCACTGCGCCGACCAGCACGTCTGAGGGGGACGGCATGGGAGCCACGACGCGCAGCACCACGGGGGCACGGCCAGCACCGGCTCGATGGGGAGCGGGAGCGACGGCGCTGCTCCTCCTGCTCGCCGGGTGCGCCGGGCCGCGGTCCACGCCGCCGGACCTGCCGCTCGCGACGGCGGACGTGCCCCGCGAGATCGTGGGGTTCGCGGACGCCGGGGCCGTCCCCGACGTCGTCGCGGCGACCGACCGGCTCGGGACGACGCTGCTCGCGACCGCCCCCGACGACGTGAACGTCGTGGTGTCCCCGGCGAGCGTCGTCGTCGCGCTGTCGATGCTCGCGGAAGGTGCGGGCGGCGCGACGTCCGTGGCGCTCGACGACGCGCTCGGCGCGTCCGGGGCGGCACGCACGGAGGCGGTCGGTGCGCTCCTCGCCACGGTGGGCCAGCACGACGGCGACCCCGCGACGGTCCGGGCGGCGGAGCTGCCGAAGAAGCCGCTCGCGCACGTCGCGAACCAGGTCGTGGTCGACGACGAGGCGAAGATCCTGGAGACCTACCTCGACACGCTGGGCGCCGGGTACGGCGCGGGCGTCCTGCCCACCGACCTCGGCTCGGCGGCCGGGATCGAGCCGCTGAGCGAGTGGGTCCGCTACCACACCGGTGGCCTCGTCGAGGGCTCGGCGATCGAGCCCGACCCCGACCTGCGTCTCGTGCTGCAGAACGCGACCCTCTTCGCCGCACGCTGGCAGGAGCCGTTCGAGGACGACGAGACGACGGACCGGCCGTTCTTCCTGGCGTCGGGCGAAGAGGTCCGGGCCGAGACCCTGCGCCAGACGAACGCTGCGCGCTATGCCGAGGTCGACGGCTGGCGCGCCGTCCGGCTCCCGTACGTCGAGGCCTTCCACGCGGACGTCGTGCTCCCGCCCGAGGGGACCGATCCCGCGTCCCTCACCGCCGGGACGAGCGCCGCGCTGCGGGACGCGCTCGACGCGGCGGACGACGTCCCGGTCGACCTCACGATGCCGACGCTCGACATACCCGCCGAGGAGCCGCTGGACCTCGCGCCCGCGCTCACGGCGGCGGGGCTCGGCGCGCTCTTCGTCGCGCACCCCGCGCCCGACCTGAGCGGGATCAGCGACGAGGAGCTCGTCGTCTCCCAGGCCGTGCAGCAGTCGGTGCTCCAGGTGGACGCCGAGGGGACCGTCGCGGCCGCCGTCACGGAGGTCGGTGTCGGCACCGTGTCCGCGGAGGTCCCGATCGAGCCCGTCGTCGTGCGCGTCGATCGGCCGTACGTCTTCAGCGTCGCCCACTCCGAGACGGGCTGGACCCTCTTCACGTCCGCGATCCGCGATCCCCGGCACTGACCACCACGCCTCGCCCTGCGCGGCGACCGGGTCTTGACGCTCGGCGTGCGCGCTGAGTACGTTGCTTGCGTATAGTTGCAAGAAGTTGACATGCCACTGTGCGGTGCGGCACAGGTGCTCGCAATTCTCGAAGGAAGTGACCCTACGCCCGTCAACGACGACGGGAGATCGAGGACGACCCATGAGTCATCGACCCAGCACGTCGCACCGCGCCCGCTCTTTCCGGACCGGGACACCACCACGCCCGCCCCGCTTGCCGCGGCACAGGCTGCGACTCCTCGCCGCCACCGCGGCAGCGAGCGCCCTGCTGCTCCCGCTCGGCCTCGCGACGACGGCGACCGCCGCGCCCACCGTCCTGTCCACGGGCAAGGCGACCGCCGCGAGCAGCAACAACTCCCCCTACCTGTCCGGCAACCTCACCGACGGCAACCAGGGCACCTACTGGGAGTCGACGAACAACACCTTCCCGCAGTGGGCCCAGGTCGACCTCGGCACGGCCGGGACGGTCGAGGACGTCGTGCTCAAGCTCCCCACCGGCTGGGAGACGCGGAGCCAGACCCTCAGTGTCCAGGCCAGCACCGACGGGTCGGCGTTCACGACGCTGAAGGCCTCCCAGGCGTACACGTTCAACCCCGCGTCGGGGAACACCGTGACGGTCGACGTCCCGGACACCTCGGCCCGGTACGTCCGCGTGAACGTCACGGCGAACACGGGGTGGTCCGCCGCACAACTCTCGGAGCTCGAGGTGCGCGGCACGGCCGGGACCGGGAACCCGGGCGGACCCGGTGAGCCCCAGCCCCCGACGGGGACCAACCTCGCGTTGAACAAGCCGATCGAGGGATCCTCCACCGAGTGGCAGTTCGTCGCGAAGAACGCGAACGACGACAGCACCTCGACGTACTGGGAGGGCGCGGGCGGCCAGTACCCGAGCACGCTCACCGTCTCGCTCGACGCGCCGACGCAGGTGACGAACGTCGTGGTCAAGCTCCCGCCCGCGAGCGCGTGGGGCAACCGGACGCAGACGTTCGAGGTGCAAGGTCGCGCGAGCGCGACCGCCGCCTGGCAGACGCTCAAGGCGTCCGCCGGCTACGCGTTCTCCCCGAGCAGCGGGAACACGGTGACGGTCCCCGTCTCCGGCACCGCCAAGGACGTCCGGCTGCGCTTCACCGGCAACACGGGGTCGGGCAACGGCCAGGTGGCCGAGCTGCAGGTGTTCGGCACCGCCGCCCCCAACCCCGACCTCGTCGTCACGAGCGTCACCGCGACCCCGGCCTCGCCGCTGGAGTCGCAGGCGATCACGCTCTCTGCGGTCGTGAAGAACATCGGCACGCAGGCGTCCGCCGCGACCGACGTCGCGTTCACCCTGGCCGGCCAGACCGTCGCCACCAAGCCGGTCGGCGGCCTCGCCGCGGGCGCCCAGGCGACCGTCACCGCCGACATCGGCGCCCGTCCTGCGGGCTCCTACGCGATCGGCGCGAAGGCCGACGCCGCCGGCAGCGTCGCCGAGCAGAACGAGGGCAACAACGCCTACGCGAACCCGACCGCGCTCGTCGTCACCGCGGTGCCCAGCTCGGACCTCGTGCCCACGCTCACGTGGTCGCCGAGCAACCCGGCGGCGGGCAACACCGTGACGTTCTCGGCGACGCTCGCCAACCAGGGCAACGTCGCGACGTCGTCCGCGGCCAAGAGCCTGACGGTGACCCTGACGAACAAGGCGACGGGCGCCGTCGTGCGCACGCTCACCGGCTCCGTCAGCGGCACGATCGCTGCGGGGGCGAGCAGCGCGAGCGTCAACCTCGGCACCTGGACCGCGGCGAACGGCAGCTACGACGTGAAGGTCGTGGCGGCGCCGGACTCGACCGAGGTCTCCGCCAAGCAGGCGAACAACACAGGGACGCGGCCGCTGTTCGTGGGCCGCGGCGCGAACATGCCGTTCGACACGTACGAGGCCGAGGACGGCGTCACGGGCGGGGGCGCGACCGTGCTCGCCCCGAACCGCGTCGTCGGCGACCTCGCGGGCGAGGCGTCCGGCCGCAAGGCCGTCACGCTGAACACCACGGGCGCGTACGTCGAGTGGACCACCAAGGCCCCGACGAACACGCTCGTGACCCGCTTCTCCATCCCCGACTCCCCGGGCGGCGGCGGGACGAACGCCACGCTCGCGATCTACGTCGACGGCCAGTTCCTCAAGAACATCGACCTCACCTCGCGCTACGCGTGGCTCTACGGCAACGAGACCAACCCCGGCAACCAGCCCGGGGCGGGCGGCCCGCGCCACGTCTACGACGAGGCGAGCACCCTGCTGGGCACCACGGTCCCCGCGGGCTCGAAGATCCGCCTCCAGAAGACCGCGAGCAGCACGAGCCAGTACGCGATCGACTTCGTCGACCTCGAGCTGGCGACGCCCAGGGCCAACCCGAACCCCGCGCAGTACACCCAGCCCGCCGGGTTCACCCACCAGGACGTCCAGGCCGCGCTCGACCGGGTCCGCATGGACTCGACCGGCACGCTCGAGGGCGTCTACCTCCCCGCCGGCGACTACCAGACCTCGAACAAGTTCCAGGTCTACGGCAAGGCCGTCGACGTCGTCGGCGCAGGCCCGTGGTTCACGCGGTTCTTCGCGCCGCCGAGCCAGGAGAACACCGACGTCGGCTTCCGGGGCGAGGCGAGCGCGAACGGCTCGTCGTTCCGCGACTTCGCGTACTTCGGCAACTACACGTCGCGCATCGACGGGCCCGGCAAGGTCTTCGACTTCACCAACGTCAAGGACATGACGATCGACAACATCTGGGTCGAGCACATGATCTGCATGTTCTGGGCGTCCAACATGGACGACTCCGAGGTCAAGAACTCGCGCATCCGCAACACGTTCGCGGACGCGATCAACATGACCAACGGCAGCTCGAACAACCACGTGCACAACAACCAGGCACGCGGCACCGGCGACGACTCGTTCGCGCTCTTCGCGGCGACCGACAACGGCGGCAGCGGGCAGAGCGGCAACGTTTTCGAGAACCTCACCTCGACCAACACGTGGCGCGCGGCCGGTCTCGCGGTCTACGGCGGCCAGAACAACACCTTCCGGAACATCTACATCGCGGACACCCTCGTCTACTCGGGCGTCACCATCAGCTCGCTGGACTTCGGCATCGCGATGGAGGGCTTCGGCCCCGGGCCCACGACGTTCGACGGGCTCACCGTCGTGCGCTCCGGCGGCCACTTCTGGGGATCGCAGGTGTTCCCGGCGGTGTGGATGTTCTCCGCGTCGAAGACGTTCACGAACATCCGCGTGAACAACCTCGACATCATCGACCCGACCTATTCCGGGATCATGTTCCAGACGAACTACGTCGGGTCCCAGCCGCAGAACACGTTCCAGGACACCGTCTTCACCAACGTGTCCATCACGGGAGCGAAGAAGAGCGGCGACCAGTACGACGCGCGGTCCGGCTACGGCATCTGGGTCAACCCCATGCCGGAGCAGGGTCAGGGCCCCGCGGTCGGCTCGGCGACGTTCACCAACCTCACGTTCTCGGGCAACTTCCGGGACATCGAGAACCCGACGTCGACCTTCACCATCACGCGCAACTGACGATGCCCGACGCCGGACCGGGGCTCCTCGGTCCGGCGTCGGCCGTGCGGTCCGTGCGCGAGCACGTGCTCGACCCGCTGACGGTCACCGACCAGCGGGCGCTCGCCCGGATCGCGGACAGCTGCGGACTTGACCGGAGGACTTCGCGGCCTCGTGAAGGGCTCCGTCGACCGGGACACTGGGGACATGAACACCTCGATGCGCACCGTGCCGACCGAGGTGGCCGACCTCGCCACGCTCACGGCGAGGGTGCGGTCGCTCCAGGACCGCGCGGACGGCGGACGGGTCTTCGTGGGGATCACCGGCAGCCCTGGTGCGGGCAAGACGACGCTCGCCGCCCGGCTCGTGGAGGCGCTCGGACCCGAGGCGGTCCACCTGCCGATGGACGGCTTCCACCTCGCGAACGCGACGCTCGACGCGCTCGGGCGGCACGACCGCAAGGGCGCGCCGGACACGTTCGACGGCTGGGGCTTCGTCGCCCTCCTGCGCCGCGTGCGCGACGAGACCGACCACACCGTGTACGCGCCGTCGTTCCACCGCGAGGTCGACGAGCCCGTGGCCGGCGCGATCGCCGTCGAGCTGGAGCACCGGGTCGTCGTCGTGGAGGGCAACTACCTTCTCGTGGCCGACGAGCCGTGGGGGCGCGTGCGCGACCTGCTCGACGAGACGTGGTTCTGCTCCACCACCGGCGAGGAGCGGGAGCGACGGCTCGTCGACCGCCACACGCGGCACGGCCGCACGGTCGAGGCGGCCACGGCCTGGGCGGCCGAGGTCGACGGTCGCAACGCGCGCGTGGTCGAGGCGACGCGGTCCCGCGCCGACCTCGTGGTCTCCGGCGCGATCCGGGCCTAGGAGCTGTTGGCGCGCGACCGGGGCTGGACTACACGAGACCGAGCTCTCGCGCGCGGACGCCGGCCTGGAACCGCGACTCAGCGCCGAGAGCCCCCATGAGCTCGGCCACCCGGCGGCGGTAGGTGCGTACGCCCAGACCGAGCGTCCTGGCCGCGGTCTCGTCCTTGACGCCCTGGCCGAGCAGGTCCAGGACCTGAGGCGCGAGCTGGCGGATCTCGGCGATCCGCGAGTCGTAGACGGCGAGCTCGGTGGCGGATCGCCAGGCTGCCTCGAACAGCGAAGTGACCGCCTGGACCGCCTCGGGCTGCGTGAGGATGCTGAAGCTACGCCGGCCGGCGCGCGGATCCCCGGCCAGGATCACGAGCCGGCGGTCCAGCACGATGGTCTCGTTGATCTCCTCGCTCGTGATCCGGATCTGCACGCCGTGCTGGTCCCGGGCGCGCGCCACCGTCTGTGCGGCCACCGGGTCGAGCAGCATCCCGGACCGGTAGACCTTGCGGACCCGGGCGTCGCCCGGTCGCCGCTGACGGTACTTCTCGGTGGCCTCGTCCGTCATCCGTGCACCCGCCCACGTGAAGAGGTCGTTGGCGGCGCACGCGACGTCGGAGGCGGAGGCGAACAGATGCATGGTCCGTTCCATCAGCTCCTGCTCGCCGTGCACGATCGTGACAGCCTCGCCCGTCTGCATGCCCCCGAGCCTGCCCGGCGCCGCACCGGTGCGCCAGGCTCGGCAACAAGCTGCCATCGGCGTGGCTTCGCCCCCGCGCACCGTGATGCTCGTCGTATGACACCCACCGCGAACACCACGACGACCACCCTCGACGCCGCAGCGGCCGGCACCTGGCAGCTCGGCGACCGCACGGTCAACCGGGTCGGCCTGGGGGCGATGCGGCTCGTGGGCATGCCCTGGGACGCCACGCCCCGCGACCGTGCTCGTTCGGTCACCGTGCTGCGGCGCGCCGTCGAGCTCGGCGTGAACCACATCGACACCGCCGCCTTCTACTTCACGCCCGTCCGCTCGGCCAACGAGCTGATCAGCACGGCCCTGCAGCCCTACGCGGACGACCTGACGATCTCCACCAAGGTCGGACCGGCGCGGACGCGCAGCGGCGAGTTCGAGGTGATGGCTCGGCCCGACCAGCTCCGCGGCCAGGTCGAGGAGAACATCCGCCAGCTCGGCCGGGACCACCTCGACGTCGTGAACCTGCGCTGGGGCACGCGGATGGCCGGCGAGGGGCGCGAGCGCGAGTCGGTGGCAGAGCACTTCGGTGCGCTGGCCGAGCTGCGCGAGGCCGGCCTGATCCGCAACCTCGGCATCTCCAACATCCTTCCGGAGCAGCTGACGGAGGCCATGACCATCGCTCCGGTGGTGTGCGTCCAGAACCAGTACGGTCTGACCAGCCGAGAGGACGACGCTCTCGTCACGCTGTGCGCGGAGCACGGGATCGCGTTCGTGCCCTTCTTCTCCGTCGGCGCGGCCGTGCCGGGTGTCGCACCGCAGGGCAGCGCCGACGAGACCGGTCAGGCGGAGGTCGCCGCCGTCGCCGCCGTCGCCGCCGTCGCCGCCGCGCACGGTGCGAGCCCTGCTCAGGTCCGGCTGGCCTGGACCCTGCACCGAGGGCCGCACGTCCTCGCGATCCCCGGCACCGGCAGCCCGGTGCACCTGGAGGAGAACATCGCCGCCGGCGCCCTCCACCTGACCGACGAGGACCTCGCGCTGCTCGACGGTCTCGTCCCGGCCGTGGGCTAGGTTGCGGCCGACCCTCCCGTCGCTGCCCGGTTGTGCTCCAGGGCGACGCCGAGCCAGGACGACAGCCCGTCGTCGCCGACGACGGCCGCGGCGTCGACCGTGACCCATCCCGGGCCCATGTCCCGACCCGCGCCCATCTCCGCCTGCGCGGCGCCCGGACGCGCGACCAGCTCGTCGTGGCGCCGGGCGTCGACACGGACGAGGAGGTCTCCGCCCCGGAGCGCGCTGACGACCATCGTGTCCCGGACCATGAACGACCGACCGCCGAACATCGACACCTCGCGCACCGACGGCTCGTCCGCGAGCAGCGTCCGGAGCCGTTCGACCAGCTCGTCCCGGGCGGTCCCCGCAGCGTCCCTCGTCATGAGGCACCGACGGTGCGTGCCTCACGACCGTCGTCGCCGAACCGCCAGCGCATCGCGGCGTGCTCCGCCGTGCGCTCGTACGCGAACACGACCTCGGGCCGGACGGCGAAGACGAGCGACTCACCGGTGTCGCCGTGCCGGAAGGACCCGTCGTGCACGGAGAACACCCAGTCGTCGCCGTACTTGCACCGCCACCGCTCGGCGAGGCGGTGCAGCGCGGCGTCGTCCGTCACGCGCTGCGCCTCGCCCTCGACCACGACGTCGAGCGCGTCGACGTACGCGTTCGTGCCGGTGGTGAGCACGACCCGGGCGTTCTCCACGAGGTTCCGCGCCTTGCGCTCGTCGGGGCCGGTCGTGACGTGCAGGCAGCCGTCGGCGACGACGGTCATGAGGGGCGTGACGTGCGGGCGCCCGTCGGGGCGCACGGTCGAGATCCACGAAATCTCGGCGCGCTCGAGCACACCGCGCACGGTCTCCCACGGCACCGGCCGTGCACCAGGCGAGCTGTAGCTGGGGATCAGCGTCCCATCGGGGTAGTCGTCAAGGATGGTGGTCACGTCGGGTCCTCTCGTCGGTCTTCCCTCCGACCGGCGCGCGTGCGCAGACTCATCGGCCTGCGGTCCCACGAAGGAGAAGAGCCGCAACCGCGGGGCGCACGAGGAGTCGTCGCCCCCGGCGTTCTGACCGGACTCCGATCAGGCCGGGGCCACCGGCCCTGCTTCATGACCTCCGCGCCCGGCCGACCGGCGCTCCTGCTTCATCCGTGCCTCGTACATGTGCCGGACGCCGCCCGCGAGCTCGGCGCGCGCCCGGCGCTCGTGCTCGCGGAAGGCGGACCAGTAGCCGTCGTCGTAGTCCTCGACGAGCTGGAACGTCCACCGGCCCGACACCACGTTGCGCCCCACGAGCTCCGCCGCGATCCGGTCGGCAACCTCGTCGTGACCTGCCGCGCGCAGCTTCTCCACCGCGTCGCCCAGGGCGAGGTCCGCCTCCCCGGTGAGCTGGTGGAACGTGTAGAGGTGGCCCCGCGCTCGCTCCGTCGTCTCGAGCGCCTCGCTCAGGGCACCCAGGGCCTCGACCGTCGCGTCGCTCACGCCCTCGGGCGTCGCCCGCCCTGGCAGGTCCCCCGACTCGTCCCGTCCTCGGTCCGTCGCGTCGTCGGTCACGTCGTCTGTCACCTGGCCACGCTAGGACCGGCGCGACGCGCCCGCACGCGAGCGGCGCCCGGCCCGCCGCCGCCCGGCCGCGTGCGTCGGCCCCCTGTGACAGGGTTGACCCGGCCGCCCCCCGACCGGAGAACCCACCGCTCATGCCGCAGAACGCATCCGCACCGCCCGTCACGACCCAGACGACCTCGAGCCAGCGACCGCACCGCGCGGCGCGCCTCGAGGACCGGTGGCGCGCCGTCGTCTCCCGGTTCCAGAAGGCCCGCGGGTGGCGCCCGCGCGTCGAGCCGTTCACGGGGTACGGGAGCACGCGCCGCGTGCGCGTGCTGGGCCGCGTCCTGCTCGCGAGCCCCGCGTACGACCCGGCGACCACGGCGGACCGGCGCGGCTGGCGCTACTTCTTCACCGCCCCCGCGTCGCGCGAGGAGGTGCGGGTGCAGGTCGGCGAGACGGTCCTCGACGTCAGCTCGGACCGTTCCGGCTACCTCGACGTCACGGTGGACGTCGACCTCGAGCCCGGCTGGCACGACGTGACGTTCCGGCCCGCGTCGGGCGAGCTCGTGAGGGGCCGCGTGCTGGTCGTCGCGGACGGCCGACGGCTCGGGGTCGTCTCCGACATCGACGACACCACGATGGTGACCGCGGTCCCGCGACCGCTGCTCGCCGCGTGGAACACGTTCGTCCGGCACTCGAGCGCGCGCGTGCCGGTGCCCGGCATGGCGGTGCTCTACCAGGGCATCGCGTCCGCGAACCCCGGTACCCCGTTCGTGTACGTGTCGACGGGGGCCTGGAACACCGCGGCGAACCTGCGCCGCTTCCTCCAGCGCAACGCGTACCCGCCCGGCCCGCTCCTGCTCACCGACTGGGGGCCGACCAACACCGGGTGGTTCCGCAGCGGCCGCGAGCACAAGAACACCTCGATCGACCGGCTCGTGCGCGAGCTCCCCGACGTCGACTGGCTGCTGATCGGCGACGACGGCCAGCACGACCCCGAGATCTACACGCGCGCCGCGCGCCTGCACCCGCAGCACGTCGCGGCCATCGCGATCCGCCAGCTCACGGCGACGCAGCAGGTGCTGTCCCACGGGTCGCCGCTGCCCGCGCCCGGCGACGACGCCTACCGGCCCGACCGCGAGGCTCCCGTCCCGACGGCGCAGGGACCGGACGGCGCCGCGCTCGCCCGCTCGCTCGCGTCGGCCCTGGCGACGTACCGCCGCTGAGTGATGCACCCGCGAGGGCGTGGTGGGACGCTGGGCTCATGAGCACCGGAGGCGTCCGCCGACACACCGAGGCCCTGGGCGACGACGCCGTCGCCACCGCGACGGGCCAACCCCGCGCGACGTGGTTCGCGCTGCTCGACGCCCAGGACGCGACGACGTGGACCCACCGGGACATCGCCGCCTGGCTCGTCGAGGAGCAGGGCGTCGACGGCTGGTGGGCACAGTCGCTCACGGTCGCGTACGAGCAGGAGCGCGGGATGCGCGCGCCCGGCCAGCGGTCCGACGGCACCTACGAGGTCTCGCCCAGCCGGTCCGTCGTCGGGACGCTCGACGAGGTGTACGCCCTCGTCGCGGACGACGACGCCCGCGGGCAGTGGCTCGACGGCGCCCTGGCCGAGGTCGGTGCGGGCGAACGGCTCGAGGTGCTCGGGGCCACGCCGACGTCGTCCGTGCGGCTCGCGTGGCCCGTCGGCGCGCTGGGCGCACCGCCGGACCGGCCCGGGCGCGTGACGATCGGGCTGTATCAGCCGCGCGCGGCCGACGGCACTCCCGCGGGGAAGGTCCGCGTCGGCGTCCAGCACGGTGGGCTGCGCTCGGCCGACGACGTCGCGCCGCTCAAGGCGTTCTGGTCCGCGCGGCTCACCGCGCTCGCCGAGCTCGCCGAGCAGGCGCGCTCGGCGGAGTAGACGACCGGGACAGGCACCCGGCAGGCCGGCCCGTCTGCCGGACACCACGGCTGCCCGGATGCCGCGGCGCCACCCCGGTGGTTGCCTGAGGACATGACGACGCCGCGCCCCGCCCCACCACCAGCTGGCCGTGACCCGTCGGAGACCGACGAGCAGACCCGACGGACCTGGCCCTGGATCGTGCTGACCGTCGTCGCGGTGCTGGTCATCGGGCTCGTCGTGTGGCTCGCGAACCGTCCCACGGCGAGCGCACCGAACGCCTCGCCGTCACCGACGGCGACCGCGAGCGAGACGGACTCCCCGAGCGAGACGTCCTCCCCGGAGGCGAGCCCGACGACGTCGGACCCCGCCGCGGAAGGCTGCCCGGCGGAGGGCGACGGGCCGCCCGCGGGCGCGGGCACGCACGGGGCCGTCGACGTGGACGGCGACGGCCGTCCCGACACCGCCTGGCTCACCGGCGGCGCCGACCGGGCGTTCGGCATCACGACGGCGTCGGGCGCGACGTTCTCCGCACTGATCGAGTCGGCGAGCCCGCAGCCCGCGAGCGCCGTCGTGCAGCGCGTCGCGGCGGGTGACGGGACCGCACCGATAGCGCTCGTCGACACGGGCCGCGAGGTGCTGCTGTTCTCCGTCGCGGGTTGCGCCGTCACGCCGACGCAGAACGTCCAGGGCGAGGCCTACACGTTCGACAAGGGCTTCACCGGGTTCGGTACGGGCGTCGGCTGCACGGAGGAGGGCGGGGAGCTGCGGCTCGCCGGCCTGAACGCCGTGTCCGACGACGGCACCTCCTTCACCGTCGACCGCACCTTCGTGGACCTCGACACCGACGCCCGGACCGCGACGAACGGCGAGGAGCAGACCGTCGCGACGGACGCCGGCCCGGACGACCCCGTCGTCACGACGGCCCAGGAGACCAGCTGCGGCGACCTCGTCGCCGGCGAGGACGGTCCCGTCGAGCCGCGATAGCGCCACGCACCCGCACGCGCCGAGAACGTCACCACGCGCCGTCGAACACGACCTGAGGGTCGTTCTGGCGTCCAGAACGACCCTCAGATCGTGTTCGGCGTGCGGGTCTCAGCCGCGCCCGCAGTCCGAGCAGGTGCCGCGGCGGCGGAGCCAGTAGGCGTAGGTCGCGGCGCCGAGGGCGACCGACCACAGCGGCCACAGGAGTGCGGGGCCGACGGCGCCCCACGAGTCGGCCGTGAGCGCGAGCTTCTCGTCGCCCAGGCCCAGGGCGACGAGCGACAGCCCGGCCGGGAGGACCGCGACGGCCACGATCGTCGCGGGGATCACCGCGAGGTTGACGGGGACGCGACGGCCCGCCAGACCCAGCATCCAGCGCGGGAAGACCTCGCCCCAGTGCTGGAACAGACCCAGCGTGAGCACCGCCCCGACGAGCGCGAAGCCGCCCAGGCCGAGCGCCGCGATCCAACCGTCGTCCCCGGCGAGGGCCGCGACGTCGTCGGGCGAGAAGCCGAGCGGGATGCCGAGCACCCAGGCGATCCGGGTCACGGCGTAGAACAGCGGGATCGCGGCGGCGACGAGCGCGGCGACCCGGCCCCAGCGCGCTGCGGACGCGGGCGTGGTCCAGGCGAGGTCGGCGCCGTCGTGCCGGCGACCGCACGACTCGCACGCGCCGACCGCTCGGCGCGCGAACCGGGTGGTCGACGCCGCGAGGAGACCCGCGCCGACGAGCACCGCGAGCTGCAGCAGCACGCCGGGAGTGAGGAACTCGGCGAACGCGGCCCGCAGGTCCGCGTCGAACGGCGCCATGATCGCGGTGACCGGGAGGTAGCCGAGCCGGGCGAGGATCGAGGCGTCGACGAGGGCGACGGACCCCGCGAGGACGACGCCCGCCGCGGCGTAGGTCGCGATCCGCACGCCCCGCGGCGTGGGCCCGGTCCGGCCACCGCGCCAGGTCCACGCGGCGAGCGCCGCGCCCGCCAGCGCGAGGACGGCGACCCACGGGGTGAGGGCGTCGCCGCGGACGGCGCTCAGCGCGCTGAACCCGGTGGCGTCGGCGTCACCGACCGGCAGGGTGCCGCCCGCGAGCGTGACGACGAGCGCGACGACGGCGCCCACTGCCCACCACAGCGCGGCGGTCGGTCCGATCCACGTACCGCGCGCTCGATGGGCGTGGTCGGTCGGCGCGGCACGGCGCGGCCGCGAGGGGTTCGGTGTCGGCGGACGATCGGGAGCGGCCGGGGCAGGCTCGTCGTGGACGGGGCGGGTGTCGGGGTGTCGTGTGCTCATGACTCGAGCCTCGTCCGGCACGGGACCGCACGGATCACCCGCCGCGGTGACACCCCTCCCCCGGCCGGGGGACCGTCAGTCGCGGGCCCGACGCAGGGCTCGCAGCGCCCCCGTCGACCACAGCGCCCACGCGACGAGCACGGGCTGGAAGAACAGCCGGCCGAAGCGCTTGGCGTCGGTGTCGAGCCCGAACCCGTCCTTGCCCTCCAGCCACTGCGCGACGTTCCCGGGGAAGATCACGACGAAGAACGCGGCCGCGATCAGCCCGACGGCCACCTTCCACCGCGAGAGCACGACGAGCGAGCCGCCGAGCACGATCTCCACCACCCCCGACGCGAGGACGGTCACGTCCTCGTCGACCGGGAACCAGTCGGGCACCTGCGCCTGGAACTCCTCGCGCGCGACGGTGAGGTGGCTGACGCCCGCCCCGACGAGAGCGACACCGAGCGCGATACGCGCGACCGTGGCGGGGACGGACGTGCGGGTCGGCTGCGCAAGCACGGAGAGGTCCATCCGTCGATCGTCGCACCGGAAGAGACCTCGCGCGTCCGGCGAGTCGAGCGTCGTCCGACCGGGAGCCTCCGAGGTCACCAGCGCCATCGCCAGGCGACCTACGCTGTGCGACGTGACCCGCCCCGCATCGCTCGGACCCGACTTCCGCGCGCTGTGGGGTTCGAGTATGGCGTCGAACCTGTCCGACGGGCTCGCGTTCGTCTCGATGCCGCTGCTCGCCGCCTCCCTCACGGACGACCCTCGTCTCGTCGCAGGGCTGGCCACGATCTACGCGGTGGTGCGCCTGGTCGTCGTTCTTCCGATCGGGGTGCTTGTCGACCGCCTCGACCGGAGGATCCTGCTCGCAGGAGCGAACCTCCTCCGCGGTGCCGCGGTGGTCGGGCTCGCCGTCGCGGTGCAGCTCGATGTCGCGTCGTTGTGGCTTCTGTACGCCGTGATGGCGGTCGTCGGTGCGCTCGAAAGCGCGGCCGACAACGCCGCGATCTCGGTCCTTCCCTCGATCGTGCCGCACACGAGCCTCGACCGCGCCAACGGGCGGATCGCGGCGGCGCAGCTGGTCGCCGACGAGTTCGCCGGGCCTCCGCTCGGCGGACTGCTCTTCTCGGTCGCCATGGCCGCGCCGGTCTACGCGATGGGCGGGTTCTGGGGTCTCGCGGGTCTGGTCGCACTGGCACTTCCGGCCCTGAGCAGGCAGTCGGTCGCCGTCGGCGACGCCCCCCTGCGCCGCTCCGTCGTCGCGGAAGCGCGTGACGGCGTGGTGTGGCTCGGGGGCGACCGCACTGTCGGCGGTCTCGCGCTCGTGGGCGCACTCGCCAGCGTGGGCTACATGCTCACGTTCTCGATCCTCGTCCTCGTCGCCACGGACCGCCTCGGGCTGGACGGTCTCGGATACGGGCTCCTCCTCGCGTTCTCCGCGTCCGGGGGCCTGCTCGGGGCGTTCGTCACGGCGCACGTCCGGGCGCGCGTCGGGTACCGGTGGACGATCGTCGCGAGCCTGCTCACAGGCGCGGCCTCGCTCGGTGTCCTCGCCGCGACCACGAGCCCGGTGGTCGCCTCGATCGCGCTCGCGGTCTACGTCCTGCACGCCGTCGTGTGGGGGATCTGCTCGACGTCGCTCCGGCAGGCGCTCGTGCCCGACCCCCTGCGCGGGCGCGTCAACGCGGCGTCGAAGGTGCTCTCGCTGCTCGGCCTCACGGTCGGCTCCGCGCTCGGCGGCGCCCTCGCAAGCGTCGATCTCGTCCTGCCGGTCGCCGCCGGGAGCGCCGTCTTCGTGACGTGCGCCGTCGTCGCGGCGTGGCTCGTCCGCGCGGACTGCGGTACTACGTCGGCAGGTGCAGATCAGCCGGCGCGGACGAACCCCGACTCGTAGGCGCGCACCACGGCCTGGGTGCGGTCCCGCACGCCCAGCTTCGCGAGCACGTTGCCCACGTGCGTGCGCACGGTCTCGACACCGAGGTAGAGCTCGCCCGCGATCTCGGCGTTCGACAGACCGGCCGCCATGAGCCGCAGCACCTCACCCTCGCGCTCGGTGAGCCGTGCACCGCGCAGCTCGTCGCCGGCAGGGGGTCGCGCGGTCGCGAGCCGACGTACGGCGTCCGGGAACAGCAGCGACTCGCCGCGCGCGACGACCCGCACCGCCTGCACGACCTCCTCGGGCCGGGCGCGCTTGAGCAGGAACCCGTGCGCCCCGGCACGCAGGGCGTCGAGCACGTGGTCGTCGTTCTCGAACGTCGTGACGACGAGCACGCGCGGGGCGGGCTCGCGCGCGAGGAGCGCCGTCGTCGCCGCGATGCCGTCGACGCGCGGCATGCGCACGTCCATGAGCACGACGTCGGGCCGGGTGGTGGCGACGACGTGCGGCACGTCGACGCCGTCGGCGGCCTCGCCCACGACCTCGAGGTCCGGCTCCGCGTCGAGGATGACGCGCAGCCCCGCGCGCACGAGCGGCTCGTCGTCGACCAGGACGACGCGGATGGTCCCGTCGCGTGCCGTGCCCGTCATGCGCTCGATCCTCTCAGCGGGAACGACGCACGCACGACCCACGCGGCGCCGTCGGGCGCGGGACCGGCGACGACCTCCCCGCGCAGCAGCAAGGCACGCTCGCGCATGCCCGCGACGCCGCGACCTCCGGAGTGCGCGAGGGGCGAACCGTCGGACGACGGCGCGTGGTCCCGCGGGAGCGGGTTGCGCACCTCGACGCGTAGCTCCGGTCCGTCGATCCCGACGTCGATCGTCACCGGCGCTCCCGGCGCGTGCCGCAGGGCGTTGGTGAGCGCCTCCTGCACGACGCGGTAGGACTCCTGCGACGTCGCGCGCGGCACGTCGGCGAGACCGGCATCGACGAGCACGACGTCGGCCCCCGTGCGCCGGGCGTCGTCGAGCAGCGCGGGCAGGTCCGTGAGGGTGCGGGCGGGCGACCGCGCGGCGCCGGCGCCGTCGGCGCGCAGCAGACCGAGGACGTGGTCGAGGTCGGCCATCGCGGTGCGGCCCGTCTCCTCGATCGCGGCGAGCGCGCGGCGTGCCGCCTCGGGATCCGTGGCGAGCAGCCGCGAGGCCGCCGCGGCCTGGAGCGTCGTGACGGTGAGCGCGTGGCCCACGGAGTCGTGCAGCTCGCGCGCGAGCCGGCCCCGCTCGGCGTCGCGGTCGGCCGCGGCCTCGAGCTCCGCGATGCGCTCGAGCTGGTCCGGGCCGAGCAGCGGCCACGCCGCCTGGCGCAGCAGCGCCCGCGCGGCGGCGATCACGTACGGGAGGACGAGCAGCAGGACGAGCGCGACCAGAGCGAGCGCCCACGTGTCGGCCCAGGACGGCACGAGCTCCCAGGGTCGCCAGTCGGTGAGCAGCACCGGCTCGATCCCGAGCGCCGACAGGACGAGCTGCGTCGCGACGGGGATCGCCAGCAGCACCACGACGAGCACGGCGGCCCCGAGCACGAGGTGCAGCGCATACCAGGCCGCGGCCCGCCACCGGGTGGCGGCGCTCGGGTTCGCGGCGTCGGCCGGCGTCGGCAGGTCGACGTCGAGGAACGTCCGCACCGCCGCGATCTCCAGCGCCCGCACCGGTGCGAGGAACGGCGGCGTCGCCGCGATCACCGCCGCGAGGGCGGCCAGGACCCCCGCGGCGACGCGCGGCGTCTGCGTGGACGCGAACATCTGCACGAAGCCCGTCACGAGGACGAGATAGGCGCCCGCGACGACCCCGCCGATCACGAGGTACACGCCCGCCCGCACGGTCGACGCGCTGCGCAGCGGCGCGGTCAGGCGCCGTGCCGTGTCGCGGCCGCCCCGGCGCGTCCCCTGCGTCATGCGCCCCATCCTCCCCCGGGCCTTGCACGGCCCGCTTCCCCCGCCCGGGTGAGCGATGCGGTCGGGGTGAGCGCCGCCGTCGGGCACCCGCCGCGCGGTCCGCGCTCCCCGCTGGTCCACTGGTGCCATGGAGGGCTTCTGGTGGGGGCTGCTCGCGAGCTCGTCACTGCTGATCGGCGCGGCGGTGGTCCTGTGGCGCCCGCCCGGGCAGCGCGCGGTCGGTCTCGTCATGGCGTTCGGCGCGGGCGTGCTCATCAGCGCCGTCGCGTACGACCTCGTGGAGGACGCGTCGCGCAACGCGAGCGGGTGGGTGATGCTCGCGGGGCTCGCGGGCGGTGCGCTGACGTTCTTCGTGGGCGACCGGGTGATCGACAACCTCGGCGGCGAGGGCCGCAAGCGCTCGACCGGCGTGCAGGGCCGCACCGTCCAGGCCGCGGGCGGCACGGGTGGCGCCGCGATCGCGCTCGGCACCGTGCTCGACGGGATCCCCGAGTCGGTCGTCCTCGGTGCGACGCTCATCGGTGGCGGCGGCGTGAGCGTCGCGATGCTCGCCGCCGTCTTCCTGTCCAACCTGCCGGAGGCGATGGCGGCGACGTCGGGCCTGCTCAAGGCGGGCACACGGCCGTCGCAGCTGTGGATGCTGTGGGGTTCGACGACGGTCGTGTCCGCGCTCGCCGCCGGGTTCGGCTACCTCGCGCTCGACGGCGCGTCACCGGCCGTCGTGGCGGTCACCCAGGCGTTCGCCGCGGGTGCGCTGCTCACGATGCTCGTCGACACGATGATCCCGGAGGCCACGGAGTTCGGCGGGCCGGTGACCGGCTTGGTCACCGTGCTGGGCTTCGCGACGGCGTTCGGGCTCAGCTCGATCGGCTGACGAGCACGGGCTCAGCGACCCACGAACACGGGACTACCGACCGGATCGCGACCGAAACGGTGGCTGATCCCGTGTTCGGCGGGGACTTTCTCAGGCCGCGAGCTCCTGGCCGCTCATGCGGTGGATCGACGCCATGACCTCGTCGGTCAGCTCGCGACGCGCCTGCGCCGGCTTCGTCCCGGCCGTGAGCTGGCGCTGCGGGTCGATGGGCTTGCCGAAGTGCACCTGCACGCGGTGGATGCGCGGCAGGCGCGCCCCGATCGGCTGGACCTTGTCGGTGCCGCGCACCGCGACGGGGATGACGGGGGCGTGCCCGGCGAGCGCGAGCCACGCGACGCCGGTCCGGCCCTGGTGCAGCTTGCCGTCGCGCGAGCGCGTGCCCTCCGGGTAGATGCCGAAGGCGCCGCCGCGCTGCAGCACCTCGAGCGCGTCCTCGAGCGAGCGCTGGCCGGCACGCGGGTCGTCGCGCTGGACCGGGATCATGCCGATCGTCGTGAAGAACCACCGCGACAGCCGCCCCTTGAGCCCGCGGCCCTCGAAGTACTCGGCCTTGGCGAGGAACGTCACGTGCCGCGGCGCGACGATCGGGATGAGCAGCGAGTCGATGAACGACAGGTGGTTGCTCGCGAGGATGACCGCACCGTTGCGCGGGATGTTGTTGCGTCCGGTCACCTGGGGCCGCAGCAGCACGTACGCGAGCAGCGACAGGATGAGCCTGAGGACGCGGTAGGTCATCCGCTCATTGTGCACCGTCGTCCGCGCACGCCCGTGCACGCGGGGCGTGACCTGCTGCAACGCGGTGCACACCGGTGCACGACGACGACTCCGGGCTCAGTCGGTGGCCTCGGGCTGGTCGCGGGCCGGCGCGGGCGCCGCGGCCAGCCGTCGCGCGCGACCTCCGCGCGTGAGCGCGTAGAGGACGAGGAGTATCACGACGAGGCCCGCCGTCGACGCGAGCTGGGCCCGGGCGGTGTCGTCCGTGAGCATGAGCACGGCGAGCGCCGCGAGACCGACGAGGACCGCCCACGTGAGCCACGGGTAGCCCCACATGCGCAGCGTCAGGGGCTCGCCGGCGGCCCGCGCCTCGGCCTCGAGCCGGCGTCGCAGGCGCAGCTGAGACACCGCGACGAGCACCCACACGACGAGCAGCGCCGCACCGACGGCGTTGAGCAGCACGCCGAGGAGCGCGTCGGGGGCGAGCCAGTTGAGGCCCACGGCCACGAGCGAGAAGAACACCGACACGAGCACCGAGACCCACGGGACGTCGCGGCGCGAGACGCGACGCAGCGCCGTCGGGCCGTCACCCCGCCCGGCGAGCGAGTACGCCATGCGCGACGTGCCGTAGACGTTCGCGTTGAACGCCGACAGCAGCGCCACGACCACGACGACCTCCATGAGCCGCGCGGCGCCCGGGAGGCCCGCCAGGTCCAGCACCGCGACGAACGGGCTCTCGGCGAGGAGCGGCGAGTCCCACGGCAGCACGAGCACCATGATGGCGACCGAGCCCAGGTAGAACAGGAGGATGCGCCACACGATGGACCGCGTGGCACGCGCGACGGCCGTGCGCGGGTCGCGGGCCTCGGCGGCCGCGATGGTGACGATCTCGATCCCGCCGAACGCGAAGACCACGACGAGCAGCCCCGCTGCGACGCCCGCCCAGCCCTGGGGCGCGAACCCGCCGTTCCCGAGGAGGTTGCTCGTGCCCACGGGATCGGTGCCGGGCAGCAGGCCGAGGACGAGCAGCACGCCGACCACGAGGAACCCGACGATCGCCGCGACCTTGACGAACGCGAACCAGAACTCGAACTCCCCGAACTGCCGCACGCCCCACAGGTTCACGACGGCGAACACCGTCACGACGGCGAGCGCCACTCCCCACTGCGGCACGCCGGGGAACCAGCCGGTGACGATCACGGCGGCCCCGGTGATCTCCGCGCCGAGGACCATGACGAGCATGAACCAGTAGAGCCACCCGAGGACGAACCCGGCCCAGGGCCCCAGCGCCTCTTCCGCGTACACGGAGAACGACCCGCTCGCGGGCCGCGCGCTCGCCATCTCGGCGAGCATCCGCATGACGAGGATGACGAGGACGCCGGCGATCGCGTACGACACGAGCACCGCGGGCCCGGCCGTCGCGATCCCGACGCCCGAGCCGAGGAACAGCCCGGCACCGATCGCGGAGCCGAGGCCCATCATCGTCAGGTGCCGGGCACGCAGGCCGTGGCCGAGCCGGTCGGGGGACGTCGGACCGGCGGTGGCGGCGCCGGCGGCGCGATCGCCGTCGGCGGCCGGGCCGGGGCGGGGCGTCCGGTCGGACGGGGGCGTGGAGGTGCTCATGAGGTCCTGCGGTGGGCGGGGTTCGGCCGGTCGGCCGACGTCCGACGCTACCCGACGCACCTGCGAGGACCACCGGCCGGTTGGCCGCCATCCGTCGCTCCCGGCGTGATGTGGGGCTCAGCGGTGCAGCCGGATCGGCATCACCAGGTGCACGTCGTGCGGGCGGTCTGCCGGGGAGACGCTGAGCGCGGACCGCTCGTCGAGCGTCAGGGCGACGTGCTCGGCACGCGCCGCGCGCACGCTGTCGAGCAGGAAGCTGCGGGAGAAGGCGAGCCCGTCCGGCCCAGCAGGTGGGGCGAGCTCGAGCCGACCCTCGTCGAGCCGCAGCACGACGACGTCGTCCGCCCTCTCGACGGCCTCGACCAGTTCGTCGGACGGGACGGTCACGCTCCCCGACACGCCCGAGCGCAGGAGCGTCTCGTAGTCCGGGTACGCGGCGTCGAGCGGCGCGCCGTGCGATCCCAGGATCTCGAGGACGTCGACGCCCAGGACGACCTCTCCGACGTCCGACAGCTCCGCCCTCGCCAGCCCGTCCAGCAACGCGAGGGGGGCGACGACGCGCGACGGCGGTCCCGAGGGCTGCCGCACGGGCACCGTCGCGACGGCCAGGCGAAACCTGTCGCACCCGACCAGGCGCAGCGTCGACCCGTCGAGGTGGAGCAACACCCCTGCCAGACCGGGCCACTCGGGGTGCCCGCCGACCGCGTGCCGGACGGCGGCGACCGCGGCGAGGAGGTCGTCGGCCGCGACCGTGCAGCGCCCGGGCCGGCTCAGGAGGTCCTCTGCCACGTCGAGATGTGCGCGGGCCGCAGCCAGGTCGTCCTCGAGCCGGCGCCGGTGGCGGTCCAGGATCGTGCGCGCCTCGTGCGGAGCCGCCAGAGCGGCGACCAGGTCCGCCACCGGCAGCCCGGCCTGGCGCAGGCTCGCCACCAGGCGAGCCGTGTGGACCTGCGCGGACGTGTACCAGCGGTACCCCGTCGCGGGGTCGACGTGCGCCGGACGGAGCACCCCGGCGGCGTCGTAGAACCGGAGCGCGGTGACGGGCAGGCCTCCCGCCCGGGAGAGGGCACCGATGCTGAGCAGGTCGTCGTCCACGGGCCTACTGTGAGCCCTCGACCTGCGCGAGGGTCAAGCGCACCGGGAGGCCGACCGTGAGGTGCGAGTTCCGCCTACCGCCGCCGGACCCAGAACGTGCACGCGGCCAGGCCGGCCGCCGTCGCCGCGAGCGCCCAGTGCGGCGACGCGTGCTCGGCCAGCGCACCGAGCACCGTGTTCGTCACCATCACCGGCACGAGCTGCACGAGCCCCACCAGCGCCTGCACGCGGGCCAGGTGGGTGCGCGGGGCGCTGCCCAGGACCAGCGGGGCGATCCGCGCGACGAACAACCCGTTCCCGAGACCGAAGACCAGCGCCCCGACGACGGCGGCCACGGCGGCTACGGCGGTCGCGGAGCCGTCGACCACCGGCCCGGCGGCGAGAAGGAGCGCCCCGGTCGCGCTCAGGGCCAGCCCGGCCGCAGCGGGAGCCACGCCGGCCTCGGGTGGGGCCGCCGAGCGGCCGCGTGCCGCGAGGAGCGACGCACCCACCACCCCGACACCCACGGCGCCCGCCACGGCTCCCGTCAGGCCCGCGCCCCAGCTCGCCGCTCGACCGAGAAGGGGCACGAGAAGGGAGGGGACAGGCAGGATCAGGGCCGCACCGGCACCGGCGACGAGGAGCGCCGTGCGGAGGCCAGGCGTCCGCGCGACGACGCGGAAGCCGTCGACCAGGTCGAACCGCGGGGTGCGCGCACCGTCTGCGGGCGCCCGGCCCGACGCCGGTCCGGACAGCTCACGGACCGTGACGAGGACGAGCAGAGAGATGCCGAACGTCACCGTGGCGAACCACGCGACAGCGGGGAGACCGACGTGACCGACCAGCAGCCCGCCCAGCGGCGCGGCGACCATGAGCACCGCCTGGCTCACACCCTGCCGCAGCGCGAGGGCGTGCGAGAGCTGGTCGTCCGGGACCAGGCGCCGCGGCATGGAGCCCGTGGCGGGCAGGGTGAACGCGCTGACCGTGCCCAGGGCCAGTGACGAGGCGACGAGCAGCCAGGTCGGGGTCCCGAGCCTCGCGAGCGCCAGAGCCAGGAGGACGGTCAGCGCGAGCAGCGCCGCCTCACCCGCGATCAGGATCCGCCGCGCCCCGACACGGTCTGCGACCGCACCTCCGACGAGCAGCAGGACGAGTCGAGGCGCCCCGCTGAAAGTGAGGACGAGGGCCGCGGTCGTGCCGCCCAGACCGGAGGCCGCCCAACCGAGCGCGAAGGCGAGGACGGCATCGCCGAGCCGGGAGACGGTGACGCCCGCGAGCCAGGCGAGATAGGGACGGGGCAGCGCACGCACCGGTGCGTCGATCACGGTCATGGCGGCACGTTCGTGCCTCGACCGGGTCGAGGGTCAAGCGCGCACCGGGCGGGCGGAGGGCGAGGCGGCAGGCCTCGCGGACGCTCCAGTCCGGGGACGACGACGCCCCGCACCCGGGCGCGTGTCGTCGCGCAGGTGCGGGGCGTCGTCGGGCACGCCGTCGTGCCGCGGTCCTCAGGGCGTCGCCGTGCGCGGCGCCGGGGCCACGTGCTTCGCCTCCCGGCGCGGTTCCGTGGCCGGACGCGCAGCGGGGTCCGCCTCGTGAGCCGGGCCGACGGCCGGGGTGGTGCCGTCCGTGGTGCTGCCTGCCGGGGTGGCGCCTTCCGGGGTGGCGCCTGCCGGGGCCGACGACGTCGGTGCGGCCGCGGTCGAGGTGGCGTCGGCGCCCGTCGGGAGGGTGGCGCCCGTCGGGCGGGTGGCGCCCGTCGACGACGTCGACGCAGGGCGTCCGGTCGAGCCGTTGAGCACGCCGTCGTCCTCGAGGTCCTCGAGATCGTCGTCGTCCACCGAGCTCGCGCCGCGCTCGGCGCCCTCCGCGAACACCGACGGGTCCGGCGGCGTCCCGGCCTTGATGTGGTTGAACAGGATGTTCAGCAGGATCGCCATGATCGCGGCCGAGCTGATCCCCGAGTGGAAGATGATGCCGAACCACGTGGGGAACTGGTCGTAGAAGTCGGGCTTCGCGATGGGGATCATGCCGAACGAGATCGAGGCGGCGACGATGATGAGGTTCACCGAGTTCGAGTAGTCGACCTTGGCGAGCGTGCGGATGCCGGACGCGGCCACCGAGCCGAACAGCACGACACCCGCGCCGCCCAGGACCGGCGTCGGGACGGCGGCGACGACACGCCCCAGGATCGGCAGCAGACCCAGGACCACGAGGATCGCGCCGCCCGCCGAGACGACGAACCGCGACTTGATCCCCGTGATCGCCACGAGGCCGACGTTCTGCGCGAACGCGGACTGCGTGAACGACCCGAAGAAGGGCGAGACCACCGACGACGCCATGTCGGCGCGCAGGCCGTTCGCGATGCGCTTGCGGTCGACCTTCGTCTCGACGATCTCGCCGACGGCGATGATGTCGGCCGTCGTCTCGGTGAGCGTCACGAGGATCACGATGAGCATGGAGACGATCGCGGCGATCTCGAACGTCGGGGCGCCGAAGCCCAGGAACGCGGGGAACGCCGCGACGGGGCCGTCGCCCACGCCCGAGAAGTCGGCCTGGCCCGTGAGGAGCGCGACGACCGTGCCCAGGACGATCGCGAGGAGGATCGACAGGCGTGAGACGGTCCCGCTGCCGACCTTGGAGAGCAGGATGACGATGGCGAAGGTCAGCGCCGCGAGCCCGATGTTGCTCACCGAGCCGTAGTCCGGCGAGTCCGCGTTGCCGCCCATCGCCCAGTTCGCGGCGACGGGCATGAGCGTGAGGCCGATCGTCGTGATGACGACGCCCGTGACCACCGGTGGGAAGAACCGGATGATCTGCGCGAAGAACGGCGTGATGAGGAAGCCGACCGCCGACGCGACGAGCACGGCGCCCAGCACGGCCTGCATCCCTCCCCCGCCGCCGACGATCGCGACCATCGTCGACACGCCCGCGAACGACACGCCCTGCACCAGCGGCAGCTGCGAGCCGAAGAACGGGATGCCGATCGTCTGCAGGATCGTCGCCAGGCCGCCCATGAAGAGCGACGCGGCGACGAGCGTGCCGATCTCGGCGGGCGTGAGGCCCGCGGCGGAGCCGACGATCAGCGGAGGCGCGATGATCCCGCCGTACATCGTCAACACGTGCTGGAAGCCGTAACCGAACGTCGCCCCGAGGGGCAGACGCTGGTCCTCGGGGCGTACCGGACGACGTTCGGCGTCGTCCGCGACCTTCTGGGCTCGCGCGTTCATAGCGGACCTCCTCGTCAGCTATCGTTCCGCTCAGCGGAAAAGTACTTCCACCATTCGAACCCCAACTGTGACGTGTGTCAAGTCCCGCTCGCCAACTCGTCCGTGGCCTGCGGCGACGCGACCCCGATCCGCCCGACCTTCGGGGCGTCGATCCGTCGAGTCGCCCGGATCGGGTCCGTCGGCGCGCCGACGGGCTGCGCCGAACCCGGGGTTATGTGGCGATCGAGCCGCCGAAGCGCGCATAGCCCCGGGTTCGGCACACGACGACCCGTAACCCCGGTTCGGCAGGCGGCGGTGGCGAACCCCGGGTTGTGCAGCGATCAAACCCCCGAACGGCCCGTAACCCCGGGTTCGGCAGACGCGGTGACGCACAACCCGGGGTTCGGCGTCAGCCCGCGACGAGACGGCGCGCCGCGGCGGAGTGCTCGGCGATCAGCGAGCCCAGGTCCAGCCCGGGGATCGCGCCGTCGACGACGCGCCACTCGCCGCCCACCATGACCCGGTCCGCGCGGTCGGCGCCGCACAGCAGCAGTGCGGCGACGGGGTCGTGCGTCCCGGAGAAGCGCAGCTCGTCGAGCCGCCACAGCGCGAGATCGGCCTGCTTGCCCACGGCGAGGACGCCGAGGTCGTCCCGGCCCAGCACCCGGGCGGACCCGCGGGTCCCCCAGCCGAGCGCGCGCGTCACGGGGATGTCCGCGCCGTACTTGAGCCGCTGCAGGTACAGCGCCTGCCGTGCCTCGAGGATCATCGTCGACGCGTCGTTCGACGCCGAGCCGTCCACCCCCAGCCCGACGGGCGCACCGGCGTCCTCCAGCTCCACGGCTCGGGCGATGCCGGACGCGAGGCGCATGTTCGACGTCGGGCAGTGCGCTACGCCCGTCCCCGCCGCACCGAGCCGGCGGACCTCGTCGTCGTCGAAGTGGATGCCGTGACCGAGCCACGCGCGGTCGGTGAGCCAGCCGACGGACTCGAGGTAGTCGACGGTGCGCAGGCCGAAGCGCTCGCGGCAGAAGTCCTCCTCGTCGATCGTCTCGGCCAGGTGGGTGTGCAGGCGCACGTCGAGCGCCTCGGCGAGCGCCGCGCTCTCCCGCATCGCCTCGGTGGTCACGGAGAACGGCGAGCACGGCGCGAGCGCGATCTGGACCTGGGCGCCGGCCCCGCGCTCGTGGTACGTCTCGACGAGGCGGCGCGAGTCCTCGAGGATCACGTCGAGGGTCTGCACGACCGACTGCGGCGGCAGGCCGCCGTCTTCCTCGCCGAGCGTCATCGACCCGCGCGTGAGGGTCGCGCGCATCCCGAGCTGCTTCACGACGCCGACCTGGATGTCGATCGCGTCGTCCAGACCGGCGGGGAACACGTAGTGGTGGTCGGCCGCCGTCGTGCAGCCGGACACGAGCAGCTCGGCGAGCGCGACGGTCGTGGCGAGCTCGTGGTCGCGCGGCGTGAGGCGCGCCCACACCGGGTAGAGGCGCTGGAGCCAGGGGAACAGCGGGGCGTCGGCGACCGGCCCCCAGGCTCGGGTGAGCGTCTGGTAGAAGTGGTGGTGCGTGTTGATCAGGCCGGGCGTGAGCACGTGCTGCGACGCGTCGAACGTCTCGTCGACAGGGGTCGCCGGCGTCCCGTCGGAGGGCACGACCTCGGCGACCACGCCGTCCTCGACGACGACCCCTCCGCGGGCGTCGGTGCCGGAGTCGTCGGCGGTGAAGACGCCGAGGGGGTTGCGGATCCAGAGGCGGGTCATGGGCTCTCCTGGTGGCTGGTCGGTGCGTCCACGGACGGCACCGCAGACACGACGCGGCGCCTCGGGGCGCCGGCTCAGTGGTCCTGTCTGCCGATCCAGGGGCCGACGGCGGAGCCACCGGCTGGTCATCGACCGTAGGCCGAAGCTGCCGGCCTGGTCAATCACCGGTCAATCACCCGCCGCGTGCCGCGCGCTGCGGCACGGCCTGCGGGATGCTGTTCCGGCACCGTGATCGCCAGTGGCGGCACGGCCACCCGTGACCACCCGTGACCGCAGGAGCAGCGTGAATCCTTACGCCGACCTCGTCCCCGTGTTCGTCGTCGCTTTCCTCGCGCCGCTCCTCGTCGGTCTGAGCCCGTTGCGCGGCCGGGTCCCGCAGGTCGTCCTGCTGCTCCTCGGCGGGGTGGTCATCGGACCGGAGCTCCTCGCCCTCTCGAGCCCGGGCTCGGTCACGCTGCTCTCCGACCTCGGCATGGGCTTCCTCTTCCTGCTCGCCGGGTACGAGCTCGAGCCGGAGCTCCTGCGGCGACCGGTCGGGCGCAGGGCGGGCGGCGCCTGGGTCACGTCGTTCGCGCTCGGCGCGGCCGCGATGCTCCTGCTCCCCGGCCACCAGCCGCCCGAGCTGCTCGCCGCGGGGGCGATCGCCCTGACGACGACGGCCCTCGGCATCGTGCTCCCGATCCTGCGGGACGCCGGCACGCTCGGCACGCACCTCGGCCGGTCGGTGCTCGTTCTCGGGGCGATCGGCGAGCTCGGCCCGATCGTCGCGATGGCCGTGCTCCTCGGCACCCGCAACTCGGGTGCCGCCACGCTCCTCCTCGTGCTCTTCGCGGTGCTGTCGGTCGCTCTGGCGACGCTGCCGGGCCGGTTCACGAACGGGTTCGGCGGGCGCCTCATGTCCCTGACGGAGCACGGGACCGGCCAGAGCACCCTGCGCCTCACGGTGCTGCTCCTCGTCGGGCTCCTCGCGATCGCGCAGTCGCTCGGGTTCGACGCCGTCCTGGGGGCCTTCGTCGGCGGCATGGTCCTGCGCCGCTGGGCCCCGGGGAACGTCGTCGCGCTGGAGAAGAAGCTCGACGCCGTCGCGTGGGGCGTCTTCATCCCGGTCTTCTTCGTGAGCTCCGGGATGGGGCTGGACGTGGTGTCGATCGTCGCGAACCCGCTCCTGCCGATCCTCTTCCTCGCGGCGATGCTGCTCGTGCGAGGCGGGCCGGTGCTCCTGTGGTTCCGCGGCGAGCTGCCCCGGACCCCGCGCGTGCAGGCCGCGCTCTACTCGACGACGACGCTCCCCCTCCTCGTCGCGCTCACCGAGATCGCGGTCGACGACGGGGCGATGCCGAGCGACATCGGGGCGGCGCTCGTCGGCGCGGGCGTGCTCTCGGTCATCGCGCTGCCGCTGATCGCGAGCCGCCTCGGACGACGGGCGAGCGACGACCCGGCGGCCGGCGGGACCGTCGACGACGACGGTCCCGCCGACGAGGTCGTCGAGACGGTCTAGCCGTACCGACCTGTCAGGTCAGCACGTCTCGTCCGCCGGTCGGGTCACAGCCTCCACTGCTGCGGCGAGCCGCCGTGGCACGGCCAGATCTGGAGCCGCTGCCCTGCCCGCAACGGCTCTCCCCCGGTGGCGTCGAGGCACTTGCCGGACTGCGGGTTCCGCAGCGCGCTGCTCCCGGCGTCGTACACCCACCGCTGGGCACCGGAGCCGTTGCACGTCCACACCTGCACGGCCGTCCCCTGCGCGGTGCCGCCGCCACGCACGTCGAGGCACTTGCCGAGGGCGCGCACCGACCCGTCCGACCCACGGGTCCACGACTGCGCCGCGTTGCCGTTGCACCCGACGATCTGGACCTGGTTGCCGTCGCTCGCATCGGCCCACGGCACGTCGACGCACATCCCGTTGGCGGCCCGGATCGTGCCGGTCCCGGTCGGGAGCCCGGTACCGCCACCGCCACCCCCGCCACCGGCACCCGAGCCGTTGTCGTACACCCGCACGTAGTCGACCTTCATCTGCTGCGGGAACTGGGTCGAGCCGTCGGGGTAGCCGGGCCAGTTCCCGCCCACGGCCACGTTGAGGATCATGAAGAAGTCGTGGTCGAACGCCCACGGGTTGCCGCGCGTGTCGGCCGACGTGATGGTCTGGTAGGGCTGCCCGTCGACGAGCCAGGTGATGGACCCCGGCTTCCAGTCGACGGCGAACGTGTGGAAGTCGTCCGCGAACGACCACCCCTGCGGGTGCTGGAAGCTGCCCGTGAGCGGGTTCCCGCCCGAGTAGCCCGGGCCGTGCAACGTCCCGTGCACGCGGTGCGGCTCGTACCCGACGTTCTCCATGATGTCGATCTCGCCCGAGGCCGGCCAGCCCACGTTGCCGATGTTCCCGCCGAGCATCCAGAACGCGGGCCAGATCCCCTGTCCGCGCGGGATCTGGATGCGCGCCTCGACGCGGCCGTACTGCGGCTGGTGCTTCCCGGCGGTCGTCATGCGCGCGGACGTGTACGACCCGTTCGCCTCGCGTCGGGCGGTGATCACGAGGTTGCCCTGGCCGTCGAGCGCCGAGTTGGCGCGCGACGTCGTGTAGTTCTGCAGCTCGTTGTTGCCCCAGCCGCTCGCGCCGGTCTCATGGTTCCAGCGGGCTGGGTCGGGGGCCGAGCCGGCGGCGCCGTCGAACTCGTCCGACCAGAGCACGTCGCCCGGAGCGGCCGCGAGCGACACGGCGGGCACGCTCGCGGGGACGGGGCCCGGCGATGCCGCGGCCGGGACCGCGAGCGCCGTGACCGAGGCCGTCAGCATGGCGAGGCCCAGGACCGCGGCCCGCGAGGCGGTGGTACGGGACAGGGAACTGCTTCGTGCGTGGTGCATCGAACCTCCGTGTCCGGCGGCTGCTCCGTCACAAGCCGCCTGCGTCGCCCTCGGCGCAGATCACGCTCGGTGCGACTCTGCACCGGGGCCGGTGGGCCGCTCGTCGGCCCTCCGGCCCCGACCCTACGAGGCGCGCCGAGGTTCGTGCAAGCGCTCCCACACCGTGGATCCGGGAGCGATCGTCCGCCGGCGACGGCGGGGCCGTCGAGGCGGTCGAGGCCCGTCAGGCCGCGGTGACGAGGTAGTCGTCGGCGTCGTCGTCCCACGCGAGCGACACGGCGCCCGCCGCCTGCGCGGCCTTGCAGAACTGCAGGAAGCCGCGGTAGCCCAGCGCCTTCTCGCTGAAGTCGGGGCGCTTCTTGCGGATGGCGTTCTTCAGCCCGGACAGCGCCGCCGACCCGCCCTCCTCCTGCACGACCGAGCGCAGGAGCTCGAACGTCGTGCCCGAGTCACCCTGCGCGGGCAACGACACCTCGGGGTCGCCCGTGGCCGGGCCGGGCGCGAGCTCGACGAACCCACGATCCGCGAGGAACCGCAGGAACTCGCCGAAGGTGCGGAAGCCGTAGTCCGCCTCGCTGAACGTCGGGTCCTTGCGCAGCAGGGTCCGCTTGAGCACGGACGCCGTGACCGCACCGCTCGTGGACGCCTCGAGGTCGGCGAGCGTCTGCGCGACGCGCACCTCCATCGGGACGTCCTCGCCGGCCGGGGCGTCGTCGTCGGTCTGCGTGACGCGTGCGGCCTCCCCGGACGACGACGGCGCCGCCTCCGCGAGAGGCGTCGCCTCGCCGTCGACCTCGCCGGAGCGCGTCGTCGTGGGCTCGCCCCGGCGCGCGGCGCGGCCGACGGCCTCGCCGAGCTCCGCGAGCTCGGTGATCGCCGCCGCGGGGGTCTCGGCGGCGGGCTCGGCGATCTCGGTCGCCGCCCCGGCCGCCGCCCCTGCCGTCGCCCCGGTCTCGTCCGCGGCCTTCTTCCGCGTGGCCGTGCGGCCGCCGCGGCGCGCCTTGGCCCCGCTCCCGGCCGCGGCGGGCTTGTCGGCGCCCGCCCGTGACCGCACGCTGCGGGGTGCCGGCTCGTCGGGGACGTCGACGCCCTCGAGACGGTCGTAGAACAGGAACTCGTCGCACGCGGGCGGCAGGAGGCGCGACGTCGACTTCTCCACCCCGACGCCGATGACGCGCTTGTTCAGCTCGCGCAGCTTGTGGACGAGCGGGGAGAAGTCGGAGTCCCCGGTGCACATGACGAACGTCGAGATGTAGTCGCGCTCGAACGACATCTCGATCGCGTCGACCACCATCTTGATGTCGGCCGCGTTCTTGCGCGACGCGCCCATGCGCTGCGGCATCTCGATGAGCTCGACCTGGTGGCGGGTCAGCGAGCGCCGGTCCTCGTCGAAGTACGACCAGTCCGCGTAGGCGCGCCGCACGACGACGCGGCCGCGCACGGCGAGCGCGTCGGCGATCGGCCCGAAGTCGAACGTCATGCCGCCCAGGTGCTCGCGCGCGCCGAGCGCGAGGTTCTCGTAGTCGATGAAGACGGCCAGGCGTTCCTCGGTGTCCATCCCCTGAGCCTAGGGGGCCGCGACGGCCCCCGCCGCGCCGGCCCCGTCCCCGCGCTCCCGCGCGTCCCCCGCCGCGTCGGGACCCGCGCCCGACCGCCCGACGTGCCGGACGGCGTCGCGCACGATGACCGTGAGCGGCGCCGAGAGCATCGCGCCGAGCAGACCGGCGAGCGCCGCGCCGACGATCGTCGAGGCGAGGTTGACGATCGGGTGCAGCCGCAGGCGGTCGCTCGTGAGCTTGGTGAGCACGAGCGTCTGCAGGACGCTCTGCACGAGGAGGATCACCAGGAGGAGCCAGAGCGCCGTCCCGGGCCCGTGCGCCCCGAGCGCGATGAGCACGGCGAAGGCACCCGAGAAGATCGCGCCGATGTAGGGGATGTACGACGTCACGAACGTCACGAGCGCGATCGACGCCGCGAGCGGGACGTCGAGCACGAGCGCCGCGGCGCCGATGAGCACCGCGGTGAGCGCGCTCGACGCGGTGATCGCGCCGAAGTAGCGGCCGAGCGTCGTCGTGGCCTCGGCGAGCACCACGTGGCCCGACGTGCGCCCGACCCGGGTGTACCGCGCGACGCCGTCCTCGATGCGCGCCCAGTCGGCGAGCATGTAGTAGAGGAAGAAGACGGCCACGAGCGTCCCCGCGACGAACGCCGCGAGGCTCGAGAACACGCTCCCGAACAGCCCGGCGATTCCGCCGAGCGCGTCGGAGGTGCCGCCCGCGAGCTGCTCGGGCGACAGGTTGAGAGCGGACAGGTCGAGGTCGACGCGCGCGTCGACCTCGGCGAGCCCGGTGGAGACGCGCTCGGCGATCTCCTCCGACTGGTCCAGCACCCCGACGACGGTGACCCAGACCGCGACGACGAGGAGCGCCGCGAGCCCGACGAGCACGGCTGCCGCACCGATGCCCCGCGGGACGCCGGCCCGGTGCGCCCGGTCGACCACCGGGTGCATCAGCACGCCGAGCACCGCCGCGACCACGAGCGGCACGACGAGACCCGAGAGCGCGGCGAAGGCGGCGTACGCGATCGCGGCCGCGACCACCAGGCCCACGACCGCCCAGGCGCGACGGCCCGCGCGGACGAGACGGTCGTCGTCGGGTGCGTGCACGGGGCGCTCCTCGTCGGCAGGGTGCCAGGGCCGCCCCGGCTGGTCGTCCTCGCATCATCGCGCCTGGTCGCGCGGGGCGCGCGCCGACCCGTGCGCCGCCCGCCGAACCCGGGGTTACGGGCGGTTCGGGCGCTGGAACGACGCACGATCCGGGGTTCGGCACCGCGCGGGCGGCGATGAGTCCCGCACGCGCCGACGGTCCACCCCTGCGGCGGCCCGTCCGTCGCGCCCGACACACCCGCACCCGAGGGAGCAGCCATGACCGAGCACGTCACCACCAGCCGCGGCGACACCGTCGCCTACGACCGCCGCGGCCAGGGGCCGGCCCTCGTGTTCGTCGTGGGGGCCGGGCCGTTCCGCGCGATCGACCCGTGGACCACGGAGACGGCCGAGCTGGTCTCGGCGCAGGGTGTCACGACCGTCGTCCTCGACCGGCTCGGGCGCGGGGAGAGCCCTGCCGAGGGGACGCTCGACCTCGAGCGCGAGCTGGCGGCGGTCGCGGCGACGATCGCGGTCGCCGACGGCGGATCGGGTCGCGGCGCGGTGCTGTGCGGGCACTCGTCTGGGTGCACGATCTCGCTCGCGGCGGCGCACGCCGGCCTGCCGGTCACCGGTCTCGTGCTGTGGGAGGCGCCGCTCGGGGACGACGCCGCGGCGACGAAGGCATGGATCGACGAGTTCGAGCGGCGGCTCGACGCCGAAGACCACGTCGGCGCGCTCGAGCAGTACATGAAGGACATGCCGCCGGAGTGGCTGGACGGCATGCGGCAGTCCCCCGACTTCGAGCAGCTCGCGCGGGGGTCGCGGAGCCAGCGCGCGGACGGGGAGTCGCTCGTGTGGGCGACGGCCGCGATCGAGGACGGCACGCTCGCGAGCGTCGACGTCCCGGTGCTCGCGGTGTACGGGACGTCGACGTTCCCGGAGATGGTCTCGTCCGCCCAGAAGGTCGTCGCCGTCGTGCCGGACGGCACTGCGCGCGCCGTCGCGGGCGCGGACCACACGTGGGAGCCCGCGGCGATGGCCGACGAGCTGGTCCGCTTCGTCCGGGCGACGTCCGCGGACTGAGCTCGACCTCGACACCCGCTCGGTGCCGAACCCGGGGTCGTGGGCCGATCAGACGCTGAATCGGCCGGTATCCCCGGGTTCGGCGGCGTGCGGGCTGCGACCGGCCGGTCTGCGCACCGGCAGATGCGGACCACCGCGGCTGCTATGTGTACGATCGTACGCATGACTTCCGTGCCCGCGACGCGACCCGCGCTCGTCGACCGCCGCGCCCGCACCGCGGTCGCGCTCCTGTTCCTCACGAACGGCGCGCTGTTCGCCAACCTCATCCCGCGCTACCCCGAGATCAAGGACGCCCTGGAGCTCTCCAACGCGACCTACGGGCTCGCCGTCGCCGCCTTCCCGGCCGGCGCGATCACCGCAGGCCTCGCGGCGGCGCCGCTGCTGCGGCGGTTCGGCTCGGCGCAGGTCGCCGTGGCAGGCACGATCCTCACGGGCCTCGGCGTGCTGCTCGCCGGGGTCTCGCCGTCGCTCGCGGTGCTCGTCGCCGCGCTGTTCCTCGCGGGGGCGATGGACTCGTTCACCGACGTCGCGCAGAACGCGCACGGCCTGCGCGTCCAGCGCCGCTACGGGCGCTCGATCATCAACTCGTTCCACGCCGTCTGGTCGATCGGCGCCGTCCTCGGCGGGCTGATGGCCGCGGCCGCGATCGCCCTGGACCTGCCGCTCGGCGTGCACCTCGCGATCACCGCGGTGCTGTTCTCCGCCGTCGCGCTGTTCGCCCGGCGCTGGTGCCTGCCCGGCGCGGACCTCGCCGACGACGAGCTCGCGGGCGCCGAGGGGACCGCCACATCCGGCGTCGGGCAGGCCGCCGCGCGCGTCACCGGCCGCACCGTGCTGCTGCTCGGCGCGCTCGTGCTCATCGCGATCGCCGGCACCCTGGTCGAGGACGCCGGGAACACGTGGGCCGCGATCTACCTGTCCGAGTCGCTCGGAGCGGTCGCGGAGGTCGCGGCGTTCGGGTTCGTCGCGCTCGTCGGGGCGCAGTTCGTGGGGCGCCTGGTCGGGGACCGCATGGTCGACCGCTTCGGCCAGCGTGCCGTCGCGCGGGCCGGCGGCCTGCTCATCGCCGTCGGCGTCGGCCTGGCTCTCGCCCTGCCGAGCGTCCCCGGCACGATCGCCGGCTTCGCGGCCGCCGGGTTCGGCACCGCAACCCTCGTGCCCGCCGCGATGCAGCAGGCGGACGAGATCCCCGGCCTGCGGCCCGGGACGGGCCTCACGCTCGTGTCGTGGCTCATGCGGCTCGGGTTCCTCGCGTCGCCGCCGCTCGTCGGCCTCGTCGCGGACGCGTCCAGCCTCCGCACGGGCCTGCTCGTCCTGCCGCTCGCCGGCATCCTCGTCGTGGTCCTCGCCGGCGTGCTCGCCCCGCGCCGCGCCTCCGCGGCCGGCACTCCCGCGGACGCCGGTACGGTCGGTCCCGCACCCGACGCGCACCGCGCGTCCCAGCCCGAGGAGGCCTCCGCATGACGACCGACTACTTCGCCGGGGACGACCGCACGAGCTACGAGCGCATGGCCGCGGGCGACCTGTACATCGCCGACGACCCGGCCATCACGGCCGGGGTCCAGCGCGGGCTGCGCCTCGTCGACGCGTTCCACCGCGCCGTGCTCGACGGCGACGGCGACACCACGCGCGCGCACGAGATCCTCACCGAGCTGCTCGGCTCGCTCGGCGAGGACGCGTGGGTCAAGCCACCGCTAGCCGTCGACTTCGGCAGCAACGTGCACCTCGGCGCCCGCACGTTCGTCAACTCCGGGCTCATCGCGCTCGACGTCGCGGCGATCACGATCGGCGACGACTGCCTGATCGGACCGAACGTCCAGCTCCTCACCCCGACCCACCCCGTCGACCCGCAGCCCCGGCGCGACAAGCTCGAGGCCGCCGAGCCCATCACCCTTGGCGACAACGTGTGGCTCGGCGGCGGCGTGATCGTGTGCCCCGGCGTGACCATCGGCGACAACACCGTGGTGGGCGCGGGCGCCGTCGTGACGCGCGACCTGCCCGCGAACGTCGTGGCCGTCGGGAACCCGGCGCGCGTCATCCGCGAGAACATCTGAGCCGTGACCGCACCTGCCTCCCCGCAGGCGCCGCGGCCCCGGCGCCCCAGGCGCCACGACCCCGACCGGCACGACCGCATCGTCGACGCGTGCCTCGACGTCGTCGCCGAGCACGGCGTCGCGGGCACGTCGCACCGGCGCGTCGCCGCCGCGGCGGACGTGCCGCTCGGCTCGATGACGTACCACTTCGCCGGGATGGACGAGCTGCTGCGCGAGGCGTTCGGTCGCTTCGCGCGCGAGTCCGCCGGGCAGTTCGAGCGTCGTCTGGCCGAGGCCCGGACCCCTGAGGAGGCCGTCCAGGCCGTCACGACGCTCATCACGCACGACGTGTTCGCGACCGAGCGCGACCTCGTGCTCTCCCACGAGCTCTACACGCTCGCGGCGCGCGACCCCGCCTACCGCACGCTGACGAACGACTGGATGCGCCGCAGCCGCGAGGCCCTCGGGCGGCACTTCGACCCCGCGACGTGCCGCGTGCTCGACGCGTTCATCGAAGGCATGACCATCCACCTCGCCCTCGACACCGAGCCGCACGACGACGTCGACGTCCTCGGCGCCGTCCGTCGCCTCACCGCCGTCCCCGCCCCGGACGCGGGCGACCCCGTGCGGCGTCGCCCGCGCTCGGGCTAGGACCGCGCGCCAGTCCCGAGCCCACGCCGCCGCGAGCGCCGGAGCAGACCGGCGCCCAGGCCGAGGAGGACCACGGCCGCGGCGAGCAGAGCGGTGAGGTCGCTCCCCGTCCTCGGGAGCTGGTCGTCGGGAGTCGGCGGCACCGGAGTCGGCGGCACGGGCGTCGGCGGCGCGGGGTGGACGGTACAGGTCGGGTCGTCCGCCGCGCACTCGTCCGGCGGGTCCTGACCCGGTGCGAGGACGAAGTTCGCGAGCGAGTCGTCGCCCCGCTCGCCGTCCGGCAGCACCGTCACCGAGTAGCTCACCGTGACCGTCGCCCCCGGGTCGACGGACCCGGTGATCGCGATCGTCGTGCCCTGGACCGTGGCGGTCAGTGCGCCCGGGGGGTCGACGACGACGCTCGCCTCGTCGAGCGTCGCGTCGTCCAGGACGCCGGACAGGTCGTCCACCTGGTCCACCGTCGCCGGCGCCGTCCCCTCGTTCGCGAACGACAGCGTGTAGGTCACCGTCTCGCCCGCCGAGACCTCCGTGCCCGACGGCGGGTCGGCCGACTTGGTGACGACGAGGTCCGCCGCGGGCACCTGGGAGTCGGAGCACGTCGCGTCGACGGCGTCGTCGGCGGGGACGCACGCCGCGTTCCGGAGGACCGTGTCCCCGCCGCCCGTGTAGGTCACCGAGTAGGTGATCGTCACGGACGCGCCCGGCTCGAGCGGACCCGTCCACGACAGGTCCGGCTCGGTGTACGTGAGCTCGCCGACGTCGGGCTCCACGGTCGCCGAGTCGTCCCACGTCGCGTCGTCGAGCACGTCCGTCAGGTCGTCCGACACGCTCGCCGGCGCGGCGTCCGTGAAGACCCCGGGCCCGACGTTCGTGACGACGACCGTGTAGGTCACCACGCCGCCCACGGCCGGGAGGTCCGTCTGGTCGGCGGTCTTCGTGACGGTCAGCCCCGGGAGGTCGAAGTCCACGACGGCGCACGGCTCACCGGTCGTGGGGTCGACGTCGAGCAGCACGACCTCGGGCGGGACGCACTCCGGCGGGACCGGCGTGTCCGGGTCCTGCGGCTGCCAGGCGACGTTGCGCACGGCGCGGTCGCCGCCCGACGTCAGCGTCACCGAGTACGTCACCGTCACCGACTCACCCGCCGCGAGGGCACCCGTCCACGACAGCAGCGGCTCCGCGTACGAGAGCTCACCGGAGTCCGGGTCCGCCACCGCGTCGTCGTCGTACGTGCCGTCGTCCAGCACACCGCTGAGGTCGTCCAGCACGACGGCCGGGTCGGCGTCGGTGTAGTCGCCGGTGCCCGTGTTCGTCGCCGTGACCGTGTAGGTGACCGTGTCACCCACGCGCGTGTCCGGCGTCGCGTCGGAGGTCTTGGCGATCTCCAGCGCCTTCACCGGGTGCACCGTGCACGTCGGGTCGTCCGTCACGCACTCGGTCGGCGGGTCCTCACCCGTCGCCACGACGACGTTCCCCAACGAGTCGTCCCCGCGCTCGCCGTCGGGCAGGACAGCGACCGCGTACGAGACCGTGACCGTCGCGCCCGGGTCGACCGCGCCGGTCACGACGATCGACTCCCCGTCGACGGTCGCGTCGAGCGCACCCTCCGGGTCGACGACGAGCGAGTCGGGGTCGAGCGTCGCGTCGTCCAGGACTCCGGACAGGTCGTCCGTGTGGTCGACCGCCGCGGGCGCCTGGCCGACGTTCTCGAACGTCAGCGTGTAGGTCACCGTGTCGCCCGCCGCGACGGACGTGCCGTCCGCCGGGTCCGCGGACTTCACGACCTGGAGCTCGGGGATGGGCGTGACCGTGCACGCGGGGTCGCCCGTCGCGCACTCGTCCGGCGGGTCCTCACCCGGGACGACGAGGAAGTTCGCCGCGAGGTCGTCGCCGCGCTCGCCGTCGGGCAGGACCGTGACGGTGTACGTGACCGTCGCGGTCGCGCCCGCCGCGAGCGTGCCGCCGATCTCGAGCTGCTCGTCGGTCGGACCGGTCGCCGTGACCGAGGCGGTGTCCGACGTCGGCCCGGAGGTGAGCTCCGCGTCGTCGAGGACGCCGGACAGGTCGTCGACCCGTGCGACGTCGGCTGTCGCCGCCCCCGTGCTCGTGATCGTCACGGTGTAGGTGAGCACCGTCCCGGCCGCGACCGGGTCCGTGGACGCCTCGACCGACTTCGCGTACTCGACCGCCGCCACGGGCGTCACCGTGCAGTCGGGTGCCGCCGGGTCCGTCGGCACGCACTCGGGGCCCGGGGGCGGGTCGTCGTCCGGGCCGAGGAGGAAGTTCGCGGCCAGGTCGTCGCCGCGCTCGCCGTCGGGCAGGACCGTGACCTCGTAGGTGACGGTGTACTCCTCCCCCGCCGGAACCGTGCCCGTGACCGCGATCTGCGTCCCGTCCAGGGTCGCGTCGAGGTCACCGACGCCCGGCGCGGGGTCGGTCGTGACCTCCGCGTCGTCGAGGACCTGCGAGAGGTCGTCGACGGCGTCGACCGTCGCGCCCGCCTCACCGTCGTTGCGGAAGTGCAGCGTGTACGTCAGCGTCGACCCGGCGACCACCGGGTCGTCCGACGCCGACACCTCCTTCCACGCCGTCAGGTCCGCCGCCGGCACCTGCGACTCCGCACAGGCGTCTGCCGCGTCGACCGCCTCGTCCTCCGGGACGCACGCGGTGTTCGTCAGGCTCGCGTCGCCGTCGCCCGTGTACGTCACGGAGTACGTGATCGTCACCGACGCGCCCGCCGCGAGCGGCCCCGACCATGCCAGTGTCGGGTCCGTGAAGGTCACGGCCCCGACGTCCGGGGTCACCGTCGCGTCGTCGTCCCACGTCGCGTCGTCGAGCACGTCCGTCAGGTCGTCCGACACGCTCGCCGGCGCCGTCTCCGTGTAGTCCACGTCGCTCGTGTTCGTCACGACGACCGTGTACGTCACCGCCGTCCCCACCGCAGGGATCTCGGTCGGGTCCGACACCTTGGTCACGGCGAGCGACGGCAGCTCGAGATCGGCGGGCGCGCAGGGTTCACCCGTCACCGGGTCCAGTCCCGCCTCGGTCGGCGGGTCGCACGCGGGCGTCACGGGAGTGTCCGGATCGGAGGGCTGCCACGCGACGTTCCGCACGTCGCGGTCGCCGCCGGACGTCAGCGTCACCGAGTACGTGAGCGTCACGGACTCGCCGGCGGGCAGCGGCCCGGACCAGGTGAGCAGCGGCTCGGCGTACGACGGCGGGATCGCGCGGTCCGACGTCGCGTCGTCGTTGTACGTGCCGTCGTCGAGGACGCCGCCGAGGTCGTCCACCACGACGGCCGGGTCCGCCACCGTGTAGTCGCCGGTCCCCGTGTTCGTCGCGGTGACCGTGTACGTGACCGTGTCACCCACGCGGGTGTCCGCGGTCGCGTCGGACGTCTTCTCGATCGCCAACGCGGTCACGGGGTGGACCGTGCACGTCGGATCGTCCGTCGCGCACTCGTCCGGCGGGTCCGTACCCGTCGCCACGACGAAGTTCCCGAGGGAGTCGTCCTCGCGCTCACCGTCCGGGAGGACCGTCACGGTGTACGCCACCGTCGCCGTCGCGCCCGGGTCCACCGTGCCCGTGATCGTGAACTCGTCGCCCGTCACCGCACCCACGACGACCGACGCCGTGTCCGACGCCGGCCCCTCCGTGAGCGACGCGTCGTCGAGCACGCCAGACAGGTCGTCCGTCTGGTCCACCGTCGCAGGGGCAGTGCCCTGGTTGGCGAAGGTCAGGGTGTAGGTGATCGTGTCGCCCGCCGCGACCGTCGTGCCCGACGCGGGGTCCGCCGACTTCGACACCACCAGCTGCGGCACCGGGTGCACCGTGCACTCCGTCGACTCGTCCGCGCAGTTCGGGTCCGGGTCGTCGCTCGGTGCGAGCACGTTCCCGAGCGAGTTGTTGCCGCGCTCGCCGTCGGGCAGCACCGTCACCGTGTACGTCACCGTCGCCGTCACGCCCGGATCGACGGTCCCGGTGACGGTGAACGCGTCGTCGATCACGCCGTTCGCCACGAGCGAGGGCGTGTCCGACGTCGGCCCCGCGGTGAGCGAGGCATCGTCCAGCACGTCCGCCAGGTCGTCCGTGTAGTCCACCGTCGCCGCGGCGGTGCCGCTGTTCGTGAACGTCACCGAGTACGTCACGGTGTCGCCGGGCTCCACCGCCGTCCCCGCCGCGGGGTCCGCCGTCTTCGCCACGACCAGCTCCGGCACCGGGTGCACCGTGCAGGTCGGGTCCTCCGCCACACACTCGGCCGGCGGGTCCGTGCCCGACGGAATGACGAAGTTCCCCAACGAGTCGTCGCCGCGCTGGCCGTCCGGCAGCACCGTCACCGCGTAGGAGACGGTCACCGACTCACCAGGACCGACCGTGCCGGTCACCGCGACCGACTCGCCGTCCACCACGGCGTCCAGCGCGCCCTCCGGGTCGACGACCACCGAGTCCGCGTCCAGCGTCGCGTCGTCCAGCACGCCGGACAGGTCGTCCACCTGGTCCACCGTCGCCGGCGCTGCGCCGTCGTTGGCGAACGTCACGCTGTAGGTCACCGTGTCACCCGCGACCACCGTCGTCCCCGACGCGGGGTCTGCCGCCTTCGTCACGACGAGCTCCGGGACCGGGTGGACCGTGCAGCGGACGTCGAGGTCGGTGCAGGACGGGTTCACGGAGCCCGACGGCGCGAGCAGGTTCTCGAGCGAGTCGTCGCCGCGCTCGCCGTCGGGCAGCACCGTCACGGAGTAGGAGACCGTCACCGTCTCGCCCGGGTCGACGGACCCCGTCACCACGACGGACTCCCCGTCCACCGCGGCGTCGAGCGCGCCGTCGGGGTCGACCACCAGGGATCCCTCGTCGAACGTCGCGTCGTCGAGCACCTCGGACAGGTCGTCCGTGTAGTCGACCGTCGAGGCCGCCGCGCCGTCGTTGCCGAACGTGAGCGTGTACGTCACGGTGTCGCCCGCGAGGACGGTCTCGCCGTCGGCCGGGTCGGACGTCTTGTCGACGAGCAGATCGGGGGTCGGGACGATCGTGCCCGCGCACTGGTCCGCCGGCGTCGTGGTGTCCTCGACCGGGACGCACGCCTCGTTCACGAGCGTGAAGTCCCCGCCGCCCGTGTACGTGACCGAGTACGTCAGCGTGACCGAGGCGCCCGCCTCGATCGGGCCGGACCACGACAAGGTCGGTTCGGAGTACGTGAACGCGCCGACGGCGGGGTCCGCGGTCGCGTCGTCGTTCCACGTCGCGTCGTCGAGCACCTGCGTGAGGTCGTCCGACACGGTCGCGGGCGCGGTCTCCGTGTAGCCGACGTCGCTCGTGTTGGTCACGACGACCGTGTACGTCACCGTGTCGCCCACGGCGGGCTGATCGGTCGTGTCGGCGGACTTCGTCACCGTCAGCGACGGCAGCTCGAGCTCGGCCGGGGCACAGGGCTCGCCCGTCGTTGGGTCGGTGCCCTCAGGGGTCGGCGGGTCGCAGGCCGGGGTCACCGGCGCGTCCGGGTCGGCGGGCTCCCACGCGACGTTGCGCACCTCCCGGTCCCCGCCGTCCGTCAGCGTCACCGAGTACGTGAGAGTCACCGACTCCCCCACCGGCAGCGGGCCGGTCCAGGACAGCAGCGGTTCGGCGTATGACGGCGGCTCACCCGTGCTCGCGGTGGCGTCGCCGTTGTACGTGGCGTCGTCGAGGACGCCGGAGAGGTCGTCCAGGAGAACCGCGGGGTCGGCCTCGGTGAAGTCGCCCGTCCCCGTGTTCGTCGCCGTCACGGAGTAGGTCACCGTGTCGCCGACGCGCGTGTCCGCGGTGGCGTCCGAGGACTTCTCGATCGACAGCTCCGGCTCGCTGAAGAACTCGACCTCGGCGCACGCCGGCGCGAGGAGGCCGACGAGGTCGACGACGTTGACGTCCGGGCAGTTGGTGTACGTCACCGGCGACGTCTCGGCGCCCTGCGGCGAGTCCGACGTGACGTCGACGGTGACGGTGCACGAGACCTCGCCGGTCGCAAGCACGCCGTCGGACACCGTGATGGTCGATCCGCCCGCGGCGACCACCGTGGTCGCGTCGCACGTGCCGCCGACGCCGCTCGGGTCCGCGACGACGAGGCCCTCGGGCAGGTCGTCGGTGAACCCCCATCCGACCTTCTGGGACAGCTCGGACGAGTTGGTCACCGTGAACGTCAGGGTCGACGTCCCGCCGACCGGCACCGAGGCCGGGGAGAAGCTCTTGTCGAGCTGGGGCGTCACGTCGACCAGGCGGATGTTGTCGATCGCGTGGTCGTTGCCCTGGCTGCTCCCCGTCGCGTTGCGCAGCACGAGGCCGACCTCCGCGCCGGCGGGCACGATCTGGGACCCGTTGGAGTAGAACGTCCCCGCCCGGACGTAGGTGCCGCCGTCGCCCCAGGAGTTGTCGGGCGGCAGGGTCGGCGAGGTGTACGACGTCGTGCTCGGGTCCGTGCACGCCGTGATCGGCGCGTCCTGCACCGGGTGCTCGACCCCGCCGTACGTGAGGAAGAAGTTGAGGCGGGAGTTGTTCTGCCCGCCCAGGTACTCGCACGAGACCTCGGCGATGTCGACCGAGAACGTGAGGAACCGGTTGGACGGCACGCCCTGCACCAGCGCGCTGCTCACCGTCTGCAGCTCGACCGAGTTCGGCGCGGGGTCGAGGAGGTGGGTGTACGCGGTGAGTGCGCGGTTCGCCTGGGTCTGGGCGTCCGACGCGTTCACCGGGGCCTCGTCGGTCCCGCCCGGTACGCCGGCGGCGACCTGGCCGAGCACGTCGGCGAGGCGGCGCGTGTTCTGCTGCGCGTACGAGGCGGTGACGTCGTCGGGGCACGGTGAGCCCGCCACGGAGTAGCTGATGATCGTGCCGTTGCAGTCGACCTGGTCGAGCCACGGGTCCTCGGCGGTGTAGGTGACGCCGTCGGTGCCGGGGTAGCTCGGGAGCCACTCCGCCGTCCCGACCGCGCCGTTCTCGAAGTCCTCGAGGAAGACCTCCACCGGATCGCTCGGCACCCCCGGGTTGCCCGGCGCCGCGAGCGCCGGCTCCGCGGTCGCGAGCATCCCCGCACCGATCGCGGGTGCGACGACCAGCGCCCCCGCCAGCACCGTCGCCGTCCATCTCGTCGTCCGCACGCGCAGCTCCTCGTCACCCGCCCCCCGGCCGTCCGGCCGCCGCATCTCCCGATGGGCGGCACCTCGTGGTGTCCTCTCTACCACCAGCGGACGTGCGTGGCCCGCCGAGAGCGCGACGCCCGCCGCTGCACCTACGGCAGCTCGAAGGGCAGGTCGAGACCGTCGAGCACCTGCCGGCAGGAGCACTCGTCGTCAGCAGGCAGCGCCGCCACGACGTCGTGCAGCACGTCGGTGAGAGCGACGACGTTGCGCGCGAACGCCTCGAGCACCGCCGCGTGCGTCACGGACGTCCCGACGTCGACGCCCGCGTCGGCGTCGGTCACGAGCGCGAGTGTCGTGTAGCAGAGCGCGAGCTCCCGCGCGATCGCCGCCTCGGGCATGCCCGTCATGCCGACGACGCTGCCCCCCTCGGCGGCGTTGCGCCGGGACTCGGCGCGGCTGGAGAAGCGCGGACCCTGGATGACGACGAGCGTGCCGCCGTCGACGGCGGGTAGCGCGCCGGCCCGGGCGGCACGCACCGCGGCGACGCGCCCGCGCGGGCAGTACGGGTCGGCGAACGGGACGTGCACGACCGCGCCGACGTCGTCGTACACGGTGTGCGCGCGGCCCCACGTGCGGTCGACCACCTGGTCCGGCACGACGACCGTCCCCGCCGTGAGCTCCGGCCGGAGCCCGCCCACGGCGGACGCCGACACGACCTGCCGGACGCCCAGGGACCGCAGCGCCCACAGGTTCGCCCGGTAGTTCACGCGGTGCGGCGGGACCCGGTGGTCCGCCCCGTGCCGCGGGAGGAAGACGACGGGTCGCCCCGCGAACGTGCCGCGGCTCGGCGGGTCGGACGGGTCGCCGAACGGCGTCGTCACGGGGACGGGCTCGGGGTCGTCGAGCAGGCGGTAGAGGCCGGAGCCGCCGAGGATGCCTACGGGTGCGGTCGTCGCGTCGGTCACCCGCGCCACGCTAACCGGCCCCTGCCCGACGCCGCCCGGTGGCGCCGTCGTTCGACCACACCGTCAGCAGATCGTCAGCCGCCTGACCGATACCCGCCGTGCGGACGCAACGCCTCAGCGAGTGACGGCAGATAGGTCTGGACGACGTCGCGTACGACGGCGACGTCAACTCCGAAGTACTGGTGCACGAGAATGTTTCGGAACCCTCGGATCTGCGGCCAAGCGATCTCGGGATGGGCATCGGTGAGCTCTGCGGGTAGGTGGTTCGCCGCCTCGCCGATGATCTGAAGGTTCCGCTCGATGGCGTCCTCTGCCATGTCGACAACACCGTCGTCGCTGTCGTCGAGAGCGCGGACGTAGCGCTGGCACCGGTCTACAGCGTGCAGGATGTCGGCTATCCGCTGGTCGGTCCCGCGACTCACAGCGCGACCGCGTCCTCGAGCGCCGTCTGCGAGACCGGCTGCTTGAGCAGCTGCACCGGGAACACGTCGATGTCGTCGCGCCCGAACAAGGCCCGCGTCTCGTCCATGAGGCCGGACGCACGCATCAGGAGGTTCCCGTCTGCAGGATCCATGTCGACGAGGATGTCGATGTCACTGCCCTCCTGCGCGGTGCCGCGAGCGACGGAGCCGAACAGCCTCGGACGCGTCGCTGCGTACCTGGCCAGGAGCTCCTCGAACTCGTCGCGGCGCACCGTGATGACCTCGCGCAGGGCGAGCGTCTCGGGAGACACAGCGATCTTCGGCATGTCTCCAGCGTACCGAGGCAGCAAGCCGGCAGGTAGAGCGGTATCTACGGCGCAGCGCTGACCCGCGCGCTCGTGCTGGGCGGTGGCGAGGGGGTCACGCTGCGGTCCCGTGGAGCGAGGACAAAGCGATCCGCCTCGATCCGACCAACGGCATGTGCCTGGCACCCTTCGTCGATCGTGCCTTCGACGCCGGTTACCTGACGATCACGGTGGAGGGGAACACTGCGGTCCGTCGGGACAAGATCGTCGAGGACCCGATCCTCAGAGCAGAACTAGCGAGAGTCGACGGAGCGGAGCTCGCGAAGCCGACGGCAGCACCGCCTGACCCCGCGACGTTGGGCCGTCGACTCGAGCTCGGTAACTGACGCTATGTAACGTTGCGCAGTCGTTCACGAATCGTTCCCGGTGAAGCCGTCAGACGACCGTCAGCCTCTCTGGCCCGGTCAGGGCGGCGCCGGGCGGTGCGGGCGGTGATGCTTGAGGCATGCGCATCCTCGTCACGGGCGGGGCGGGCTTCATCGGCACCGCCACGACCCGCACCCTCGTCGCGGCCGGCCACGACGTCCTCGTGCTCGACTCGCTGCGTCCCGACGTCCACGGCGACCGGCCCGACCCCGCGCTTCCCGACGGCGTCCCGCTCGTCCGCGCCGACGTCCGGGACGCCGACGCGGTGGGCGCCGCGCTCGAGGGGCGGGACGTCGTCGTGCACCTGGCCGCGAAGGTGGGGCTGGGGGTCGGGATCGACGACGTCGACGACTACGTCTCGTCGAACGACCTCGGGACCGCGGTGCTGCTGCGGGCCGCGGCCGCGCAGGTGCGGGTGCCGCACGTGGTGTTCGCGAGCTCGATGGTCGTCTACGGCGAGGGCGCGTACGCGTGCGACGAGCACGGCGCGGTGCACCCGCCCCCGCGCGCGGAGGCGGACCTCGCGGCCGGGGTGTTCGACCCGCGCTGCCCGGCGTGCGGGCGCGTCCTGGTGCCCGGCCTGGTCGCAGAGGACGCGCCGTTCGACCCGCGCAACGTCTACGCCGCGACGAAGGTGCACGGCGAGCACGTGCTGGCCGCGTGGGCCCGCGCGACGGGGGCGAGCGCGACCGCGCTGCGCTTCCACAACGTCTACGGACCGGGCATGCCGCGCGACACCCCGTACGCCGGAGTCGTGTCGATCTTCCGGTCCGTGGCCGCGCACGGCCGCGCGCCCCGGGTCTTCGAGGACGGTCGCCAGCGCCGCGACCTGGTGCACGTCGACGACGTCGCGCGCGCGGTCCTCGCGGCGGTCGAGCAGCCGCAGGCGAAAGGGCTCGTCGAGGCGTTCAACGTCGGGTCCGGCGTGGTGACGACGGTCGGGGACGTCGCGCGCCGCGTCGCCGCGCTGCTCGGAGCGCCGGAGCCGGTCGTCACGGGCGAGTGGCGCGCGGGCGACGTCCGGCACGTCACCGCGTCGAGCGAGAAGGCCGCGCGCGTCCTCGGCTGGCGCGCGCAGATCCCGGCCACTGAGGGCCTGGCGCAGCTCGTCGCCGCGCCGAGCACGACCTGAAGGTCGCGAGGAGCGCCAGAACGACCTTCAGGTCGTGCTCGGCGAGGCGGGCTGCAGCGCGTGCACGAAGGCCGTGACCTCCGCCGCGACCAGGTCCGGGCGCTCCCACAGGACGAGGTGGCCGACGTCGTCGAGCACGACACCGCGCGCCCGGGGTATCGCGGCGACGAGGCGGGCGTGCGCGTCGGGGAGGAGGTCGTCGCGGCCGCCGCTGAGCACGAGCGTCGGCACCGTGACGGTCCCCGTCTCCAGCGGCGGGACGGACCGGTACAGCCCTTCGAGGGAGTCCTGCCACACCCTCGCCGGGATCGCGGCCCCGTCGCGGACGCGGGCCTCCAGGTAGTCCTGGGGCACCGGGTGGTGCAGCGGGAACCACGCGAGCGACTCGCGGACCCAGCGTTCCCCGACCGGGTCGGCGAGTCGCTCGACCTCGTCGGCGAACGGAGGGCGGCCCCGCAGGTCCGCCGGCGAGCCGACGAGCACGAGACCGTCGAGCAGCCGGGGGTGGTCGACGGCAAGCTGTTGCGCCACGTACCCGCCGCTGGACGTGCCGAGCACGACCGTGCGCGTGCCGTCGTCGAGCCGTCTCAGGACGTCGGCGCAGTGGTGCGCGAGGTCCCGGACGGACCAGCCCGAGCTCGTGCCGCGGGCCGTGCCGTGCCCCGGGAGGTCGACCGCGACCGACGGCAGCGTCGCGGGCAGCGCCGCGACGAGGCGGTCGAAGACCCCGGCGGCCTCGCCCCAGGCGTGGACGAGCAGCAGGCGACGGCCACGGGGTCCGCCGGCGTCGTCAGGCACGGCCGACCGCCGGCAGCCGCACCTCGACCCGGCAGCCCGCGTCGGACGACTCCACGTCGAGGCTCCCGCCGTGCCGGTCCACGACCTGGTCGACGAACGCCAGCCCGAGCCCGTCGGCCCCGTCCGCGCCCTCGCCGACTTGGAAGCCCGGCCTCGTGAGGTGCGGCAGCGCCTCGGCGGGGATGCCGCCGCACGTGTCGTGCACGACGACGCGGACCGCTCCGTCGACGAGTCCCGCCTCCATCGTCACGAGCCCGATCGGCGAGCCCGCCCGCGCGAGACCCGCGGTGCGCTCGTCCGACCGGCCGCTCGCACGGACCGCGTTGGTCACGAGGTTGTCGAGGACCCGCTCGAGCTCGTCCGGGTCGCCCGCGACCAGCACGCCGTCCTGGACGTCCACGCGCAGCTCGACACCGACCGATCGCGCGACCGGCCGGGCGTGGGCGGCGACGCGGCCGAGGACGTCCGCGAGGTCGACGTCGAGCGATGCCGGCCGGGGCCGGGGGCGGTCGTGGCGCGCGAGCTCGGCGAGGTCGTCGATCATCCGCGCCATGCGCTCCGTCGCGGCGACGATCCCGTCGAGCGCGGGCGCCGGGTCCGGGAACACGCCGTCGCGCAGCCCTTCGGCCGCCGCACGGACGCCCGCGAGCGGCGAGCGCAGGTCGTGGCTCACGAACGCGACGACCTCGCGGCGCGCCGCCTGCGCCGCGCGCTCGCCCTCGCGTGCCGCCTCGAGCCGTCGGCGCGTCTCCTCGAGGTCCGCGACGACGCTCGCCAGCTCGGCGGTCGCCGGACGAACTGCCGGGGCCTGCGCGTCCTCGGCCCCCGCGCCCACGGCGACCCGACCGGCCGGTTCCGCCTCGTCGCCGAGCCGGCGGGCGAGGACGCGGACCTGCCGAGCGTCGTCGGCGACGGTCCGGCCGAGGACGAGCGCGATCACCACCGCCAGGACCGACGACGCGCCCAGCACCAGCCGGACCACGCCGGCGTCGTGCTCGGACAGGAACATCGCCGACACGTTGACGGACAGCGCCACCACGACGGCCGCGAACGGCACGAGCGCCGCCACGACCAGGGCGAGGACCAGCGAGACCCTCCGTGCCGAGCGGACCGCCCACGCGCCGAGCAGGCCGACGACCACGGAGCACCCCGCCGTCACGGCGAGCATGAAGCCGACGTCGGTCACGGCGCCACCCCCTCCCCCGCGCGTCCCGCGCCGACCGGCACGGCCAGGGTGTAGCCGGCGCCGCGGAGATTGACGATCAGCTCCGGCTCCGCCGGGTCGTCCTCGAGCTTGGCGCGCAGCCGGCGCACGTGGACCATGACGGTCGAGTCGTCGCCGAAGCTCCACCCCCACACGCGGCGCAGCAGCTCGGCCCGCCCGAACGACCGCCCGGGCTGCCGCGCGAGGAAGTGCAGGAGCGCGAATTCGCGCGGCGTGAGCGGCACGGTCCGCCCCCGGTACGTCGCGGTGCGGTCCGCGCCGTCGACGACGAGGTCGCCCACGACCACCCGCGTCGGCGCGTTCTCCACGAGCACCGGCCCGCGCCGCAGGAGCGCCTCGACCCGCAGGACCAGCTCGCGCGCGTCGAACGGCTTGACGACGTAGTCGTCCGCCCCGACCTCGAGCCCGCCGACCCGGTCGTCCACCGACCCCAGCCCCGACAGGAGGAGGACGGGCGTGCCGTCCCCGTCCGCGCGCCGGCGCGCGAGCAGCTCGAGACCCGACCGCCCGGGCAGGCGCACGTCGAGCACCACCGCGTCGGGCTGCCACGTCCGCCACGTGCGCTCGCCCTCGACCGCGTCGGTCGCCGTCCGGGCGGCGTACCCGGACGCGGTGACGTGCGCGGCGACGCTCGCCGACGTGAGGGCGTCGTCGTCGACGACGAGGACACGCGGCACCGGGCCCGACAGGGCGACCGGAGAGGCGTCCCCGGGGGCGTCGTCCGCGGCTGTGCTCATGCCTGCACAGTAGCCCGGAGCCCGTCGCCGCCCCGCCGGGACGGCCGTCCCACGGCCCGACGCCGCCGACCGTCAGCCGATCGTCAGGTCGTCCGGGGCCGCGGACCAGAGGAGTCGCTCGTACGGTCGAGACGTGACCACCGTCCCCCCGGACAGGCCTCGCGTCGTCGACGCCGTGCCCGCCGCACCGACCGTCGACGTCGTGCTGCCGTGCCTCGACGAGGCAGCGGGCCTCGCCTGGCTCCTGCCGCGGCTGCCCGCCGGGATGCGCGCGGTCGTCGTCGACAACGGCTCGACCGACGGGTCCGCGGACGTCGCCCGCGCGCACGGCGCACTCGTCGTGGAGGCGGCCGTGCGCGGCTTCGGGTCCGCGTGCGACGCCGGCCTGCGTGCCGCGAGCGCCGACGTCGTCGCGTTCTGCGACGCCGACGCGAGCCTCGACCCGGTCGACCTGCCGCGCGTCGTCGGACCGGTCGCCCGAGGTGAGGCCGACCTCGTCCTCGGTCGCCGCGTGCCCGCGGCGGGAGCGTGGCCGTGGCACCTGCGGCTCGCCAACCGCGAGGTGGCGCGTCGGGCCCGGCGCCGCACGGGCGTCGTCGTGCACGACCTGGGCCCGATGCGCGCCGCCCGCCGCGAGGCGCTCCTCGCGCTCGGCCTCACCGACCGGCGGTCCGGGTACCCGCTCGAGATGCTCGTCGCCGCCGCCGACGCCGGGTGGCGCGTCCGGGAGGTCGACGTGCCGTACCGCGCGCGCCTCGGCCGCTCGAAGGTGACGGGCACCCCGCTCGGCGCGTGGCGCGCCGTGCGGGACATGTCGAAGGTGCTCGCGTCGTGACCGACCGGCTGATGAGGACGAGGTCTCAGGTCGACGGGCCGCTCGACCCGCCGCGCACGGTCGTCGTGCTCGCGAAGGCCCCCGTGCCCGGCCGCGTGAAGACCCGCCTGACGAGCCTCCTCTCCCCCGCCGCGGCCGCCGACGTCGCCGCCGCGGCGCTCGCCGACACGCTCGAGGCGGTCGCCGCGCTGCCCGGCGACCACGTGCTCGTCCTCGACGGCGAGCCGGGTCCGTGGCTGCCGCCCGGCTTCGCCGTGCTCCCCCAGGGCGAGGGCGGGCTGGACCGCCGCCTCGCGGCCGCGTTCGACGCCGTGTGCGCGCGGTACCCCGGACCGGTCCTCCTCGTCGGGATGGACACGCCGCAGCTCGCGCCCGAGCTCGCGGCGGTCGACCTGCACGGGCACGACGCCGTGCTGGGGCTCGCGGAGGACGGCGGCTTCTGGGCGGTCGGCCTGCGGGCCCCCGACGCCGCGCTGTTCCTCGGCGTCCCCATGTCCGAGCCCACGACGGGGGCGGGGCAGCTCGACCGGCTGCGCGCGCACGGCCTCGACGTCGGGCTGCTGCCCACGCTGCGCGACGTCGACGAGCCCGACGACGCGGAGGCCGTCGCCCGGGAAGCACCCGGCACGCGGTTCGCGCGCTGCTGGAACACCGTGCGCGGGAGCGGTTCGTGACGGCGACGCCCGTGCGTCGTCTCAGCCCGGTCGTCCTCTACGAGGCCGCGCTCGGGGGCGTGCCCGTGGTCGTGGTGCACGACGACGGCGCCCGGCCGCTCGACGTCGGCACGTGGGCGGCACCCGCGACCGTGTCGGACGAGGTGCTGCTCGCGCGCTGCGTGGCGCCCGTGCTGGACGTCGGCTGCGGCCCGGGCCGCCTCGCGGCCGAGCTCGCGCGCCGCGGGGTGGCGTGCCTCGGGATCGACGTGTCGCGCGGCGCCGTCCGGCTGGCCCGGGACCGGGGCGCCGTGGCGTTGCGCCGCGCGGTCGAGGCGGCGCTGCCGGGCGAGGGACGGTGGGGCACGGTGCTGCTCGCCGACGGGAACATCGGGATCGGGGGCGACCCGCTCGCGCTGCTCGTCCGCTGCGCGGAGCTCGTACGCCCGGGCGGTGCCGTGCTCGTGGAGACGGACGCCGACCGGGCCGCGGACGACCTCACCCCCGTCGTGCTGCACGCCGCCGACGGTCGGCAGAGCCGGCCGATGCCCTGGGCACGGCTCGGCGCGGACGCGCTGCGCGGCGTCGCGGCGCGCGCGGGGCTCAGGGCGACGGAGGAGTGGACCGCCGGCGGCCGGACCGTCGTCGTGCTCCGCCGGTCCCGCGACCGGCGCTGAGGAAGGCGCCGACCACGACGCCGGTGCCGATCACGAGCACGGCGGTCGCGATGGCCGGGAGCGGGTCGTGCGGCACGACGGACCAGTGACGCCGGTCCGCCGCGCCCGCGACCAGCGCCACGGCGAACAGCGCGAGCGTCCCCGCGGCGAGCAGCCCACCGCGCAACGGCCCCCTCCACACCCGCGGCACCCGCGGGAGGACGAGCACGCCGAGCCCGACCGCGAGCGGCGCGAGGACGACGTCGTGCACGACGACGCCGCCCGCGAGCCACGCGAGCACCGACGTCCACTGGCCGCGCGGGACCGTCGACCACGCGGTCCACGCCCCGAAGGCCAGGAGCGCGACGCCGCCGCCGACCAGGACACGCCGCCACCGGCGGACGCCGCGGGAGACGGGAGGGGCGTCGTCGGGCCGCGGGGCCCGCGGACGGGGGCCCGGAGCGGCGCTCACGCGACGCCGTCCGCGGCGATCACCGAGACGCGCGAGACCCACTTGGTCTGCAGGACACCCGGCCGGTTCGGCGCGACGACGCGCGCGGGGTACCCGTGATCCAGGTCGAGGTCCTCGCCCCCGAGGCGCAGCGCCAGGAGGGTGTCGTCGGCCGCGACATAGGCGGACGGCAGGACCGACTCTCGGTACGACCCGCCTTCCTGGAGGCTCTCGACGCGCACGTCGTCGCGGTCCGACCCGCCGACGAGCCGGACGAGGTCGCGGATGCGCACCCCCTCCCAGGTCGCGGTCGCGCTCCAGCCCTCGACGCACGCGATCGGCACGACAGCGGTGACGAGGCCCAGCGCCAGCAGCCCGTCGCGGGACAGCGACCGCTCGCCGTCCGGGCCCGTGAGCACGAGGCGCCAGGCCGGGTCCGTCGCGCTCTCCTCGACCCCCGCGGACCGTGCGGTCTTGTTGACGGGCAGCCCTTGCGGACCGACGCGCGGGTCGCGCGGGGCGAGCACCGCGATCGGCGCGAGCGGCCGGACGGTCTGGCCGACCGTGAGCGCCACGACCCCGAGCGTCGCCGCCGCGACGGCGGCGAGGAAGCCGCGACGCGTCGCGCCGGCCCCGACGGCGTCACCGGGGTCCGCGGGCGCCTCGGGGGCGGCCCCGCGCGCGGGCGTGCCCGGGGCGAGACCCGTCCGCTCGACGCCGGTCCCGGTGCGCAGGTCGTCCACCGACGCCCGCAGCGCGGTGACGATCGTGGGCAGCTTCACGCCGACGTGCACGAGGACCGATCCGAGCACGACCCACGCCGTCGCGTAGTGCACCGCGACGAAGCTGAACCGCCACGGGTACACCTGGAACACGTTGAGGACGCCGGTGACGACCTGGAACGTGGTGGCCGCGACCAGGACCGCGACGGACCCGCGCTCGAGCGCGTGGAGCGCGCCGCGCAGCGCCGGGCGCTCGAAGAGGCGCGGGTAGGCGGCGTAGAGCTTCGCGAGCAGGAGCGGCACGCACGCGATCCCGACGGCGACGTGCACGCCCTGCGTGAGCCGGTAGCCCCACGACGGCGACGGCCCGAACGGCAGCCACGGCACCGGGTGCTGGTGCAGGTGGGACAGCAGCCCGGTGACGAAGAGGACGACGACCGCCGACCCCAGCAGCGCCCCGACGCGCGCGACGACGCGCGCGTCGTGCACGGACGAGCGGAAGTCCGCGGTCCGCGGAACCGTCGGCCTCATCTCTCGACCCTAGGCCGCGCGCCCACGGCCCGGACCTGACGGTCGGCTGACGGAGGCGAGCGTCGGATCGGCGGGCGAGCGACGAACGGTGAGCCGAACGTCCGTCGGGGGTGCACCATGGAGAGGCCGACCCCGGGAGGACGCTGATGAAGAGGAGCGGAGACGGATCTCCGGTCGTCCAGGTGGTCCTGGCCACGCGGCACCTGGAGGAGTCCGTCGATTTCTACTCCGCGCTGTTCGGCTGGGAGTTCCTTGCCGACATCTCGTCGTTCCAGATCGGGACCGTCGACACCGGGTCGTTCTTCCTGGTCACGATCGAGAACTGGCACGACGGGCTGGTGCCCTCGTCCTTCGGTGTGCTCGTGGAGGACGTCGACGCGTGCCACGCACGTGCTCTCGAGCTCGGCGCCGTCGAGATCCGCGGTCCTGAGGACTATGCGTGGAAGCCCCGGAGCTCGGTGATCGACGACCGGTCCGGCAACCGGATCCAGCTCGCCCAGGCATGAGGACGCTCGGTCCGGCGGCCAGGTCGGTCACCATGGCGAGCGCAGCACCGTCGCCAGGACGAGCGTCGCGGCGCCCTGGGCGGCCAGCCACCACCGCCACGCCACGACGCGCCCCGGGTCGACGAGCGCCGCGGCGGCGGGCGCGACCCAGCACGCGAGGGGCAGCCAGATCCGCTCGACCTCGCCGCGCTCGAACCCCGTGACCGCGCCCAGCAGCGCGGACCCGACGGCGACGAGCACGAGCGCGCGCGTCGCGCGGTCGAGGCGCCCGACGCGCGTGAGCCCGCCGACCCCGGCCGGGCCCACGAGCACGCCCAGCAGGACGACGTCGAGCGCGAGGAAGTACAGGTACGGGCGACCGGTACCCGACCCCGCGGCCCACTCGCCGCGCGTCGCCTCGATGCCGTCCCACAGCCAGAACCCCGCGGCGCCCCACGCGAGCACCGCCGCGACCACGACCGCGCCCGCGACCGCCGTCGGCGCCCACCGTCGTGTCGCCCACGGGACGACGAGCGCGACGACGCCCATGTGCAGGAGGCCGTAGGACAGGAACGGGCACGCGCCGAGCAGGACGCCCGCTCCGACCGCCGCGGTCCAGCGCACCCCGGCACGCGGCGTCGTGGACGCCACCGCGAGCGCCGCGACCCCCCACGCGAGCACCGCGGCGAAGAAGGCGTCGGCGCTCGTCGCGACCCACAGGGCGGCGGGCGCCAGGACGACGGCGGGAAGGGCATGCCGGGCCGTGCGCTCCCCCGCCTCTCCGCCGAGCCGGCGCAGGGTGATCGCGACCGCGACGACGGCGCTCGCCCCCGCGACGATCACGAGCGCGCTCGCCCACCCCGCACCGTCGAGCCCGAGCCGGTCGAGCCCGGCGAGGACCAGCACGAATCCCGGCGGGTGGCCCCGGACGTGGATCGGGTAGTCGCCGATGGTCTCCGTGAACCCCGCGACGAACCCCGCCGGGTCGGCCGCGGCGTCGGGCACGACGGGCAGGTAGTCGTGCCGGCTGCGCATCGGCTCCGTGAGGTGGTCCCACGAGATCAGCGCGCCGACGGCGACGGTGAACGCGAGCGCCGTGACGCCGGAGACGGCGAGCAGAGCCGGCCAGCGCAGGGTCGTCGCGAGCCGGGGCCCGAGCGCGACGGCGACCGCGACGACCCCCGCCGCAACGACCGTGCCGACGCCGACCCGCGCGTCCCAGTGCCCGACGAACGGCTCGGCGCCGGTGAGCAGCACGACGCCCTCCTGCCCGCGCAGGACGGTCGCCCCGTGCACGAGCAGGAGGACGCCGAGGCCGACGAGCACGACCGCGGCGACGGGAACGGCCCACTGCTGCCAGGGGCGGGCGCGCGTCGGTCGCGGCACGGGACCTCCTGCGGACGGGTGCTCCCGACGCTACCCGCACGCCGTCTCCGCACGACCCAGCGAGCGGGTGCAGGCGCCTTACGGTGCGCTGACCGTCCGGCGGCCCGCCCGGCGAGGCCCTGCGCCGTCAGATGATCTTGGGGAACGAGATCAGCAGACCGATGCCGACGAGGAAGAGGACGCCGCCCGCGCCGACCATGCCCCACGACGCGCGCTCCGAGCGGAACCGCCCGGCGAACGCGCCGAAGAAGAGGACGAGGGCGAAGAGGACGGTCACGAGCGTGTAGTCGTCGCCGCGCTGGTTGTTCCGGAGCGCCTGGTCGAAGAACTCGTCGGCGCGGGCGTCCGCCTCCGCGGCCTCGACCTCGCCGGGCGGCACGTAGGTCTCGAGCGCGAACGGGCTCGGGGCGGCCTCGGGGTTCTGCAACGGGCGCGACGCCAGCCACTCCTCGAAGGCCGGCTCGAAGTGCGGCGTGAAGCGCTCTCGCGCGAAGTCCTCGAGCTCGGTGTCCTCGGTCGCGTACGCCTCGAGCCACAGGCTGAAGACCTGGAGGTCGACCGCGCGCGCGGCCTCCGCCTTCGTCGCCTCGGTCGACGCCTCGATGCGCTGGGAGGACGCGCGCGAGAAGGCGATCGACATCTCGCCGCCCCACTTGCTCGCCTCGAAGCCGCTCCAGGCCGTGAGGACGGCCGTGACGGAGAGAAGGATCACCGTCACGGTCTCCCGGAGAGACCTCCCGCTCTTGCCCACCTCGTCGTCGACCACGGCAGGACAGTAGCCCGGGCCGCCGGGCCGCGCGCGGCGGACGGCTCAGCAGCACGACGACGCGCGAGCTGGCGCGCAGGGATCAGCCGACGCGGCGTCGCAGCCCGAGCAGGACGCCGCCGACGAGCAGCGCCGCGAGCGCCACCGCGAGCAGGGCGCCCACGTCGGAGCCCGTCGCCGCCATCTCGCCGCCGCCGTCCGCGTCGGCGCTCGGTGTGTCGTCGGTGCCGCCCGTGGGGTCGTCCGTGGGCGGGACGGTCGGCGTCGGCGTGGGGGTCGGGGTGGGGGTGGGCGTCGGTGTGGGGGTGGGCGTCGGAGGGACCTCGACCGTGTTCACGGCGGTGCACTCGACGTCCGCGCCGTCGTCGACCTGAACGGTGTCGGCGTCGACCAGCTCGCCGCCGTCGCAGACCCATTCCTCCTGGGTGTAGTCCCAGTCGCTGCCGGACTCCGAGAGGTCGTACGTGCCCTGCGCGACGGGCACGGCGGTGACGTCCTCGTTGCCGTCGAACCCGGAGATCGCCGTCGGGCCCGCCGCGGTGAGCTCCCAGTCGTCGACGGGCACGACGTCGTCGACGACCTGCTTGTGCAGCGTCAGCGTGCCCGCGAGCCAGTGGTTCGTCACCGTGCAGGTCACGTCGTCGCCCGGCTCGACGACGACCGTCGACACGAGCGAGCCGCCGCTCTGGGGCGTCTGCACCACGCGCGCGTCGTCGCAGACCCAGCGCAGCGCCGTCCACCCGTCCGGGCCGCCGGACTCGGTGAGCAGGTAGCGCCCGGCCGGGACGGCGACGTGCGAGACGTCGGGCGAGCCGGTCGCGCCCGAGAGCGTCGAGTCCGCGCCGACGGCCGTCAGGGTCCAGTCCGTCGCGACGGCGTCGCCCGTGTACCCGCGGTCGTCGAGCTCCTTGACGAGCGTGAGGTGCGGCAGCTCGGCGCGGTTCGTGGCCACGCACGTGACGTCGTCGCCGGGGCCGAGCGTCACGGTGGACCCCTCGACGGGCGTCGGCCCGCAGGTCCACCCCTCCGACACGTAGCCGCCGTACCCGCCCGACTCCGCGAGCGTGTACGTCCCCGGCGGCAGCGGGACGCTCGTGACCTCCGCGCTGCCCGCGGCACCCTGCGCCACCGTCTCTCCGGCCGCATCGGCGGCGCTGAGCGTCCACGCCGCCGGGTCCGCCGACCCGCCGGCGACGACCTTGACGAGCGTGAGCGTCGACTCGACGTAGGTGTTCGTCACCGTGCACACGACGTCCTCGTCCGCGCCGATCACGACGCTCGAACCCTCCTGCAACAGACCGCCCTCGCACACCCAGCCCTCGGACTCGTACCCCGGCGGTCCGCCCGTCTCGGCGAGCTGGTGCACGCCCTCGCCCACGTCCACCTGCGTCACCGCGACGCTGCCCGACGGTCCCGAGATCGTCCCGGGCTCGCCGTCGGCCTGGGGACCCGTCGCGGAGAGGGTCCAGTCCCCGGGGGCCGCCGGGCCGCCGTCGACCACCTTGACGAGCGTGAGGAGCGACGGCAGCGGGGTGTTCGTGATCGTGCACTCGACGTCGGCGCCCGCGCCGATCGTCACGACGTCGCCGGCCACCGGGGCGCCCGTGCACACCCACGGTCCGGCCTCGAAGCCGCTCCACCCGTCCTCGCTCAGGGTGTAGGCGCCGGCGGGGACGAAGACGTCCGTCACGGCGTCGGACCCGGACGGGCCGCTCACCGTCACCGAATCGTCGGGGTCGGGACCCCCGGTCGCGGTGAGCGTCCAGTGCTCGGGCTGGGCGAAGAGCTCGCCCTCGAGGAGCTTGGTGAGCGTGAGCGTCGCGCCGACCCACGTGTTCGTGGCCGTGCACACCACGTCCTCGCCGTCCTGGACCGTCACGGCGCCGCCGGACCCGTCACCCGACGCCGCGCCGGTGCAGGACCACGCGCCGTCGTACCCTGCGGGCCCGTCCTCGGTGAGCGTGTACGACCCCGGCTCCACCTCGACCGCCGTGACCGTCGGCTCGCCCGTCGCGCCCGTGAGCGTCGACGGACCCGTCGCCGTGAGGTCCCAGTCCGCGGCCGTCGCCGGCCCGCCGACGACCTCCTTGACGAGGGTCAGCGTCGGGACCGTGGGGGTCACCGGACCGACGTTCGTCACGGTGCACGTCACCGAGTCGGCGAGGTCGATCGTCACGGTCGACCCGTCGACCTCCGCGCCCTCGCACGCCCACCCGTCGTTGCGGTAGCCGTCCGGTCCGCCCTCCTCGGACAGCGTGTACTGCCCGATCCGGACCTCCTGGTTCGTCACCTCGTCGGAGCCGGACGGCCCGCCGATCGACGACGGACCCTGCGCGCGCAGGGTCCAGTCCTCGGGCGAGGCCGTGCCGCCGACGACGTCCTTGACGAGCGTCAGCGTGGGAGAGACGGCCTCGTTGTCGACCGTGCACGTGAGCGTGCCACCCGGGGGGACGACGACCTCGGGGGTCGGGTCGAGGATGTCGTCACCCCCGCAGTTCCAGCTGAAGAACCGGAATCCCGAGACGCCGCCGCTCTCCCAGATCCGGTAGGTCCCGGCAGGCACCTGGAGCGACTGCACGCCGTTGAGCCCGTCGCCCTCGATGAGCTCGCCCGTGGCGACGTTCTGCGCGTGCATCGTCCACAGCTCGCGCCGGCCTTCGGACGAGCCCGTGTCGCGGTTCTCGATGCGCTTGAAGAGGGAGAGGGTACCCGTGCCGGTCTGCGCCGCCGCCGTGAGCGCCGCGGGGATCGCGAGCACCAGGACGAGGGCGAGCGCGAGGAGCGCGGCACCGGCCGTGGCGAGGGGGTGGACGGCGCGGACCGCCGGGGACGAGCGATGGTGCACGGGTCGAGACCTCCGTCACAGGGAACGGCACGAACCTATCCCCCGCCCTGCGCGCCCGCCCGGCGACGAGCCGAGACGCGATCAGTCGATCAACCGCCCGTAGACGAACATGTCGCGACGCTCCCCGCCGACCCGCTGCCACCCCCGCAGCAGCCCTTCCCGGACGAAGCCGGCGCCCTCTGCGGCGCGCCACGAGCCCTCGTTCCACGGCTCGACGAAGAGGTCCGCGCGTTCGATGCCCGGCAGTCCCAGCGCCCAGTCCGCGGCAGCGCGCAGAGCCGCGCCCGCGTAGCCGCGACGTCGACGGCTCGCCGCCACCCAGTACCCGAGGCTGACGCGTCCGTGGTCGGCGTCGCGCAGGAGGACGGAGAGCTGCCCGACGGCGCGGTCGTCGTCGGCCGTCGCGACGACGAACGAGTAGCCGACCCCCTCGGCCAGCCGCCGGCGCTGCCGCGCGACGTACGCGTCCACGGCCGCGGCGTCCGGCGTGCGCGGGACCGTGGTCACGAGCGGGATCAGCGGGTCCTGCGACGCCTCGACCACGACGTGCGCGTCCTCGGGGCGCCAGGCGCGGAGCCGGACGGGTGGCGCGTCGAGGGTCGGGGTCCGGTCGTCGTCCACGGCGGTGTCGTCGTCCACGGCGGCATCATCGCGCATCCGTGCGCGAGGCATCTCATCAGACGAGCGCACTCGACCGCATGGCGGATACCGCTTAGGATCGGGTGAACCATCCAGAGCGGTCGAGAGTCCTGGCTCGACGACACCGCAGCAACCCGCCGACGGAAGCCTCCCGAGGACAAAGGTGCTAACGCCAGGGTCGATGGAGTGACTATGGTCAACGAGGCATCTTTCGCGCACCGTCCGGGCAGCCCGTGCCCGACGGCGAGCGCTCCCGTCCGCACGTCGACACACCCGGGCGCGCAGCACCCGGGCGAGGTCGCGCCGTGAGCGTCGCGGACGCCGTCCGGCGCGCCCACGCCGAGACGGCGAGGCCCACGGTCTCGTTCGAGCTCATGCCGCCTCGCCGCCCGGACGCCGCGCCGAAGTTCTGGGAGACCGCGCGGCGGCTCGTCGCGACGCAGCCGGACTTCCTCTCCGTGACGTACGGCGCGGCGGGCAACGACCGGCAGACCTCGCTCGACGTCATCGGCCGGCTCCTGCAGGGCACGCCCGTGCACGCGATCGCGCACCTCACGTGCGTGGGTGCGTCGCGCGAGCACGTGCAGGACGTCATCACCGACTTCCTCGACGCGGGCGTCCGCAGCTTCCTCGCGCTGCGCGGCGACCCGCCCACGGACCAGCCGGACTGGCGTCCCGCGCCCGACGGCGTGGGGTCGAGCATCGAGCTCGTCGCGCTCCTGCGCGAGGTCGAGGCCTCGCGCTGCGCGGCGAACCCGTCGCTCGCGCTCCGCAGCGCGGCCCGACCGCTGACGATCGCCGTCGCGACGTTCGTGGACGGGAACCGGGCCGCCGGCACCACGCGGTCGCAGGAGGTGCAGCGCCTCCTGCAGAAGCAGCAGGCAGGCGCGAGCTTCGCGATCACGCAGCTGTTCTACGACGCGTCGTCGTACACCGACTTCGTCGCGGAGGCCCGCGCGGCCGGCGTGACGATCCCCATCCTCGCCGGGCTGCTGCCCACGACGGAGCCACGCAGGCTCCGTCGCGTCGAGGAGCTCACGGGTGTCCCCGCCCCCCAGCACCTGCTGGACGCGCTCGACGCCCTGCCCGATCCCGAGGCGCAGCACGCCTACGGGACCGCGTACTCGTCCGACCTCGCGCAGCGCGTCCTCGACGCCGGTGCGCCGGGCCTGCACGTGTACACGTTCAACAAGTACCGCGCCGCTCTTGACCTGCTCGAGGGTGTTCACCTCGGCGGCGGCACGTCCGGGACCGACGGCAGCACCTCGAACGGCGCCGTCGACCCGAACGTCCCGGACCTGGCCAGCGGGCCGTGGGTCACCGGCACCTCCCTGCCCACGACGGGCGTCGCCGCACGTGGCGGACCCGTCTGACCGGTCCTCAGGACCAGCAAGAGGTTTCGATCATGGCCACTTCCGTACCCTCCCCTACCCACCTTCCGGTCGCGTTCCCCGCGGGCACCGTCCTCGGCTATCCCCGCATCGGGCGTCGGCGTGAGCTCAAGAAGGCCGTCGAGGCGTTCTGGGCCGGGCGCACGAGCGCCGACGAGCTCGAGGCCACGGCCCGCGAGCTGCGCCTCGCCACCGTCCGCCGGCTCGTCGAGCTCGGCCTCGGCGCCGACGACGCATCCGTCCCCGGCTCGTTCTCCTACTACGACCAGGTGCTCGACGTCGTCGCGACGCTCGGTGCCGTGCCGTCCCGGTTCGCCGGGCTCACCGACGCCGACGGCCGGCTCGACCTCCCGGGGTACTTCACCGTGGCCCGCGGCGCCGGCGAGGACGCGCCGCTCGAGATGACCAAGTGGTTCGACACGAACTACCACTACCTCGTGCCCGAGATCGGCCCGGACACCCCGATCCGGTTCGTCGACGACCGCTTGGTGCGCGAGTTCGTCGAGGCCAAGGAGGCCGGGGTCGTGACCCGGCCGGTCGTCGTCGGGCCGGTCACGTTCCTCGCGCTGTCCAAGGCGGCCGACGACGCCCCCCACGGGTACTCGCCGCTCGACCGCCTGGACGACGTCGTCGCCGCCTACGCCGGCCTGCTGCGCGCGCTCGCCGCGGCGGGCGCGCCGTGGGTCCAGCTCGACGAGCCGGTCCTCGTCACGGACAACGTCGACGTGCCGTTCGCCGAGCTCGCCGCGGCCGTCGAGTCCGCGTACCGCACGCTGGCGACGGAGCTGGTCGTGACGTCGACCGGCACGGTGCCGAACCCCGGGTTGCACGGCGATCAGGCCGCTCAGGGCGCCACAACCCCGGGTTCGGCGAACGACGTGCGGCCCGCGATCCTCGTCGCGGCACCGTTCGGCGGGCTGCAGGCCGCGTCGGCGGGGTCCCACGGCGCAGTGCGCGACGGGCTCGCCCTCCTCGCGGGCACGGACGTCGACGCGATCGCGATCGATCTCGTCAAGGGCGAGGTCCCCGTGGGCTCCGCACCGGACGGGACGATTCCCGGGCTCTCGACGAAGACGCTCGTCGCAGGCGTGATCGACGGGCACAACGTGTGGCGGGCAGACCTCGCGGCGAAGCTGGACCTGGTCGACGCCGCGGGTCACCTCGGCGCGGGCGCTCTCGCCGTCGGGACGTCGACGTCGCTCCTCCACGTGCCGCACGACGTCGAGGACGAGGTGTTCCGCTCGGCGGAGGAGGCACCGGGCGCGGCGTCGGGCACGACGCTCGACCCGCGCCTGCGCGAGTGGCTCGCGTTCGCGGACCAGAAGGTCGGCGAGGTCGCGACGCTCGCGCGTGCCCTCACCGAGGGCCGCGAGGCGGTGGCCGACGCCCTCGCCGCGTCGAGCGCGGCCGTCGCGTCCCGGGCCGAGGCGAGCGGCGTCGTCGTCCCCGCGGTGCGCGAGCGCGCCGCCGCGCTGACCGATGCGGACTTCGCCCGTGGCCCGTACGCGGAGCGTGCGGCCGCGCAGCAGGAGCGCCTCGACCTGCCGCCCCTGCCGACGACGACCATCGGGTCCTTCCCGCAGACCCCGGAGATCCGCCGCGCCCGCGCGCTGTGGACCAAGGGCGAGCTGTCGGACGCCGACTACACGGCGGCGATGCGCGAGGAGATCGCGCGCGTCGTCGGGCTGCAGGAGGAGCTGGGCCTCGACGTGCTCGTGCACGGCGAGCCCGAGCGCAACGACATGGTCCAGTACTTCGCGGAGCACCTCGACGGGTTCGCCGTCACCGCGAACGGCTGGGTGCAGTCGTACGGGTCCCGCTGCGTGCGGCCGCCGCTGCTGTGGGGCGACGTGCAGCGTCCCGCACCGATCACGGTCGAGTGGTCCGCGTACACCGCGTCGCTCACCGAGAAGCCGGTCAAGGGCATGCTCACGGGTCCGGTGACGATCCTCGCGTGGTCGTTCGTGCGCGACGACCAGCCGCTCGGCGACACCGCGAACCAGGTGGGCCTCGCGCTGCGCGACGAGATCGCGGACCTCGAGGCCGCGGGCGTCGGGATCGTGCAGGTCGACGAGCCCGCGCTGCGCGAGCTCCTCCCCCTGCGGCGCGCGGACCAGCCGGCGTACCTCGACTGGTCGGTGCGGTCCTTCCGCCTCGCGACGTCGGGCGTGGAGGCGGCGACGCAGATCCACACGCACCTGTGCTACTCGGAGTTCGGCGAGGTCATCGGCGCGATCGACGGCCTCGACGCCGACGTCACGTCGGTCGAGGCGGCGCGCTCGCGCATGGAGATCGTGCCCGAGCTCGCCGAGGCCGGGTACCACCGCGGCATCGGGCCGGGCGTCTACGACATCCACAGCCCGCGCGTCCCGTCGACCGACGAGGTCACGGAGCTGCTCGAGCTCGCGGTGAAGGCGATCGACCCGAAGGTCGTGTGGGTCAACCCCGACTGCGGCCTCAAGACGCGCCGCTACGAGGAGACGGTCCCGTCGCTCGAGCACCTCGTCGAGGCGGCGAAGGCAGTCCGGGCGACGCTCGCAGAGTCCGCGAAGTAGCACCTCGCTCGCGAGAGAGAACCGCAGGTCGCGAGATAGAGCCCCCGGGCTTCTACCTCGCGACCTGCGGTTCTACGTCGGCGAGGGCTGCGCGTCAGCGCTCGGTGTTGCCCGTGAACGTCATCGGCCACATGAACGCGATGGTGCACGCGGCGATGCCGCCCACGAACAGCCAGACGCCGTAGGTGGCCTCGACCGACATGCCCGCGCCCATGAGGACGATGCCGCCCACGAACAGGACGAGCGAGACGACGAAGCGCGCGAACGCGCCCGCGTGGCCCGGGATGTCGCGGCCCTCGGTGCCGGTCGGGAGAGGGCTGCGGGCCGCCTGCTCGCTGCTCGTGGTCATGTCGGTGACTCCTTCTGAGATCTCGTGGAGGCCGGGGCTCGTTCACCGCCCTCCAGACAGCACTCCACCGTACCGGGATCGGCGTCGTTCCACGGTAGGCCGGTCGTCCTCGCCAGGCACGCGCTGACGTCGCTGTCGCGGTCGGCGTCGCTAGGCTCCCGGGCATGACGACGACGATCGGCCGCACCGTCCTCCTGTGCCGGGACCTCGACGCGAGCGCCGCGTTCTGGGCCGGCGGATTCGGCTTCGGGACGCTGTTCCGGGGCGAGACCGAGGGCTTCCCCCTGCTCCACGTCGGCCCGGGCCGCGTCGACGAGCCCGGCCTGTGGCTCGTCCCCCTGCCCGACGGCGCGTCCCCGCTCGTGCGCTTCGGCCTCCCGAACCTCGTGCTGTACGTCGACGACCTCGACGCGACGCTCACGCAGCTCGCGTCGATCGGGGTCGAGCCCACCGTCGGGCCTGACGGCGACGACGAGACGGGCGACCGGTTCGCGCACGTCGAGGACCCGGACGGTCACCGGGTCGTCGTCGTGCAGCTCGGCAGCGTGGCGGCCGGCTGACGGTTCCCACGGCCCAGCCCGCCGAACGAGGTCGTGCGGCACGCCGCCCGCCGAACCAGGGTCGTGCGGCACGCCGCCCGCCGAACCCGGGGTTGTGCGGACCCCGCCCGCCGAACCCGGGGTTGTGCGGCAGCGGCGGCCGTTCGTAGCCGACAACCCGGGGTTCGACAGGGAAGTGGGTGGACTCGCCGCGATCGCTGGGGCACCATGGTTGGGTCGGTCAACCATCTGAGACCGACCTCGCGGACCGCGATCGGTCCGCGCCGGAACGGCACACGGACGAGGAGACAGCGGATGCACGGCGTCACCGCAGGCTGCGAGGTGGCCGCGTCGGCCTGCTCGGGCCGTGCGTCGACCCGCACGTCGCCGGCCCGCTCCTGAGCTTTCCTGCTCCCGCGGCCGGGCCCGACGTCGGGCCCTCCCCTGCCCACGCCGCCGCCACGGTGACCCGTGTCGCCCTGGCCCGGACCGCCGCCGTCGTGCACCGCGCACTCCCGTGCCCGGCCGCGCCGACCCGGCCGGCGGCTCCCGACCGCACCGGAAGCCTGAACCATGAACCCCCTGACCGAGAAGCAGATCCGCACGTCCTTCGTCAACGCCTCGAAGCGCGAGGCCGCACAGGCGACGCTCCCCGACCTCGACACCCTCGACTGGGAGCGTCTCGACTACCTCGGGTGGCGTGACCGCAAGGCGCCGCTCGCGTCGTACGCCGTCGTCCCGCTCGACGGTGAGCCCGTCGGCATCATGCTGCGCTCGTCCGACGCGAAGACGGGCGGCCCGCGCAAGCGCGCCGTGTGCGCGTGGTGCGAGGACGTCGTCGTCACCGAGGACGTCAGCCTCTACGTCGCGCGCCGCACCGGTGCCGCGGGCCGCCGCGGCAACACCGTCGGCACGCTCATCTGCACCGAGTTCCTCTGCTCGGCGAACGTCCGCCGTACCCCGACCCGGACCGAGATGGGCGACGACCAGGAGATGCGCGACCTCTTCATCGAGCTTCGCATCCAGGGCCTGCGCGAGCGCTCGGCCCGCTTCGTCACCGAGGTCCTCCGCGACGTCTGACCGCCACGAGGGAGAACCCCGGGCGCCCCGACCAGGGGTTCTCCCTCCGCGGACCAAGGCTCTACCTCGACCGACCAAAGCTCTACCTCGACCGACCGGGGTACTAACTCGGCGACGACCGGGGAGGTGACGCCGCCCCGGGAGCTGACGGCTCCGCGGGGGTGGGGCGGGTCGTGGCGGGTCTGGCGGGAGCCCGCGAGGAACGAGCGGGCGGATGGTAGACCCGCCCCGCCCCCGCGGAGTCGTCGGCGGACGCAACCCCGGAGTCGTCGCCGGACGCAGCCCCTGAGCCGCCGCCGAACGCAGCCCCTGAGCCGCCGGACGAACCCGACCGCCCAGGCCACCAGTTCCAGCGCCCCAGCAGCGTCATCGTCGCGGGCAGGAGCAGCCCCCGCACCACGGTCACGTCCAGCACGACGGCGATCGCCATCCCGACGCCGATCTCCTTCATCGCGACGACGTCACCGATCGCGAACCCGAGGAACACGATGGTGATCGCGACGGCGGCGGTCGTCACGACGGGTCCGGTCGCGGTGATCCCGCGCAGGACGGCGCGGTCGTTCGCGACGCGCGGGTCCTCGGCGGGGTCGCGGCGTCGCCACTCCTCGGTGATGCGCGCGAGGAGGAAGACCTCGTAGTCCATCGACAGGCCGAAGACGAGCAGGCACAGCAGCAGCGGTGTCGTGACGTCGAGCGCGCCCCAGGAGTCGAACCCGAGCACGCCCTCGCCCCAGCCCCACCCGAAGATCGCCGTGAGCGCGCCGAGCGTCGCCGCGATGGTCAGGCCGTTGAGCAGCAGCGCCTTGACCGGCACGACGACCGAGCGCGTGAGCGCGAGCAGCAGCAGGAACGTCGCGAGGACGACGACGCCGAGCGCGAGCGGGAGCCGCTGCACGAGCTGCGCCTGCGTGTCGACGACGTCGGCCGCGGGCCCGGCCACCTGCACGGCGAGGCTCTGCGCACCACCGACCCCGAAACGGGCGTCCCGCAGCTCGCGCACGTCGCGCACGATCTGCTGGCCCTCGGCACCGGTCGCGTCACCGGCCGGGGTGAGCTCCGCGACGGTGACGTCGGGGTCGACGGCGTCGAGGTCCAGCCCGGCGTCGACGACGCCGGGCAGTGCGGCGGCCTCGTCGAGGAAGTCGGGCACCCGCGGGTCGTCGACCGGCGCGTCGAGGATCACGGTGACCGGCGCGACGCCGAGGTCGGAGAAGTCCGTGGTGAGCGCCTCGTGCGCGCGGCGCTCTTCGGCGTCGGCGGGCAGCGACCGCACCTCCGAGCTGCCGAGCGTGAGGGAGCCGAGCGGCGCGGCGAGCGCGAGCAGCCCGGCGGTCGCGCCGAGGGTCACGAGCACCGTGTGCCGCTGCGCGAAGCCCGCGAGGCGGCCCAGCAGCCCCGCCGGGCCCGACGTCAGGTGCTCGCCCACGGCGGTCCGGTCGCCCGCGGCGGTTCCCGCGCGGCGGCCCCACGGCCGGGACCACGTGCGGACCCCGGGCGCGGGGACGTGCCGGTGCCACGTCGCCACGAGCGCGGGCACGAGCGTGAGGCCGGCGACGGTCGCGACGAGCACGACGACGGCGCCCCCGACGGCCATGCCGGACAGCAGCGGGTCGCCGAGCAGCAGCAGGCCGGTGAGCGCGATGCCGACGGCCACGCCGGAGACGAGGACGGCACGCCCGGCGGTCGCGACGGCTCGGCCGACGAGGACCTCCACCGCCGCCTCGGGCGCGAGCGAGCGTTCCTCGCGGAAGCGCGCGACGACGAGCAGCGCGTAGTCGACCGCGAGGCCTAGGCCGAGCAGGGTCACGACGTTCACCGCGAACTCGTTCACGGGGACCACGCCGAGCAGGCCGGACAGCACGAGCAGCGCGACGGCGATCGTCGCGAGCGCCGCGAGGATCGGCAGGGCGCCGACGCGCAGCCCGCCCAGCACGACGACGAGCACGACGAGGAGGACCGCGAGCGCGATGCTCTCGCCGACAGCGGCGTCGGTCAGGGAGCGGTCCACGAACGCGCGCTCGGCGAGCAGCTCGCCGCCCACGAGCACCTCGGGCGCGTCGACGGTGTCGAGGGTCGCGGCGACCCGGTCCGCGACGGCCAGCGCCTCGTCGTCGTCCAGACCGGGGTCGAGCTCGACGGTGACGAGCGAGCTCTGCCCGTCGTCGCTGACGAGCCCGCCGGCCGTGTACGCGTCGAAGACGTCGACGATCCCGGGGATCGCGCGGAGCTCGGCCATGACCGCGGTGGCGCTCTCGACGAGCGCCGGGTCGAAGAAGTCGCGCCCGCCGATCACCGCGCTGACGAGCTCGCCCTCGGGCTCCTCGCCGGCCGGGGTCGTGACCTCGGTGAGCCACGCGTCGGCGAGTGCCGCCTCGCTGCCCGCGGGGGCGTCGGCGATCGGCTGCGTGCGGTCGAAGACGGCGCCGCCCAGGACGGCCCCGGCCACGAGCAGCACCGCCCAGACCGCGAGGACGAGCCCGCGTCGTCGGGCCACGGCGCGGCCGAGCCGTTCGAGCATGGTTCGTCCTCCTCGAGGGGTGGTCCGTCCCCGGGGGCAGGGCAGGTCGACGGGTCGGACGGTCGATGACCGGCGGTCCGACGACCGGTGGGTCGGTACGGCCCGAGCAGCGTACGTCGTGACGGGAGCGTCGTCGGACCGCGCTCCCGTCACGCCGACCCAGCACCGGGCCACCAGCACCGGCACCGGCACCGGCACCGGCACCGGCACCGGGCCACCAGCACCGGCACCAGCACTCGCACCGGAACCGGCCCCTTCGGACGGGCGAGGGCCTCGCACCCGGCGGGACGCCGGGCGCGAGGCCCCCTGGATGATGCGTCAGCCGCAGCTCGCCGCGTCGTACGCGACGTCGAGCTCGGCCGTGCGGCCGTCACCGGACGCGGACACCTGCGCCGCGCCGGCCTCGACCGACGTCGCCCGCGTCGTGAACGACTGGTACGCCGCCTTGCCGGGCTCCACCCCGGCGAAGGTCTTCGTCCCGAACGGCGTCGTCAGCGTGATGTCCGCGGGCACGGTGTCGGCGTTGGTCGCCCGCACCGCCACGTAGGTCTTGCCCGCGACGCAGCGCACCTGCGCCGTCGCGTCGACCGCCAGCTCCTCGGCGCCCGCGAGATCCTTCACCCGGATGTTCCGGTAGGAGACCATCTCGCCGTTGCCGTGGTTCTGGATGCCGACGAAACCGCTCGACAGGTCGCGCGCCGGGTCGGTGCTCGTGAAGTCGTTGACGAGCACGTCGTTGAGGTAGATCCGGATGCGGTCTCCCTCGACGCGGATGTCGTACGCGTTCCACTGCCCGACCGGGTTGAGCGCGGCCTCCACGGCCTCCGCGTCGGCACCCTGGAACGTGTAGACCGCTCCGGTGGTGCGGTCGGCCGCGTCGGTCGCGTCGATCTGGATCTCGTAGCCCTGGTTGACCGCGACCCACGGGTCGTTGCCCGGGTCCGGGAACCCGACGAACACGCCGCCGTTGTCGTCCTTCGACAGCTTCCAGTCGAGCTTGAGCGAGTACTCGCCGAGCTCCTCGGCCGTGTACCAGAGCAGGCCCATGCCGCCGCTGCCACGGATCGAGCAGTCCTCCTGGCGACCGAAGCCGCCCGGGCCGGCCATGCGCCAGCCGTCCTGGAGGCTGGCGAGCGTGCCGTCGAACAGGGCGGTGTAGCCGTCCTCGACCTCACCCGGGGTGCAGATGTCCGGGGTCTCGCCGACCGACAGGACGTCGAGGTTGACGTTGCCCTCGTCGCCCTCCTCCTGCCGGAGGGTGATCGTGTTCGCGCCCGCCTCGAGCTCGAGGTCGCGCGTCTGCGTGCCCCAGTCCTTCCAGCTCCCGGTCGTGGGGAACGTCCACTGGCCGAGGTCCTCGCCGTTCACGTGGAGCGACACGTTCTTGGACCGCAGCTCGGGGAACGGGTGGATGCCGTTGGCGTAGCGGACGTTCACCGGGTAGGTGCCGGCCTCGTCGACCGTGACGCTGAAGGTGCGGCCGGCGCCGGCGCTGTTCATGCCCGCGGCGAAGCCCGCGCCCGAGAAGTTGCTGTGCTCCGAGGCGATGCTCGACGAACCGAGCGGCTGCGCCTCCTCGGCCTCGTACCAGCCGCGGTCGGCCGGCGCGACGTAGCCCGGCAGCGAGTTGAGCGTGTACCAGGCCTCGGTGCTCAGGAGCTCCGTGCCCTCCGCCGAGGCGAACGGTCGCGGCGAGCGCAGGTGCACGACGTGGCCGGGCTTGAGGCCGTCGACCTGCAGGGTGACGGTCGTGCGGTCCTCGGACACCTGGGCGTCGGTGACGAACAGGGGCTGCTCGTCGACCTTCGGGCCGCCGTACTGCTGCGTCGGCACGTAGCGCCACTGCTTGAGCTGGTAGGCGTCGGCGAGCTTCGCCACGACCTCGTCGGAGACAGGGTCCGTGTACTCGATCTCGAAGCCGCCCTCGACGACCCGCATCTCCTTCATGTCGAAGGAGTCCTCGTTGACCGGGACGAGCTTCTGGAGGCCGAACCGGAGCTTGCCGGACTCGCCCCAGTTGCCGCCCTCGCCGGTGCCGCCGACGTACAGAGCGCCGTCGGGCCCGGTGATGACGCGGTTGACGCCGACCTCGAGGCCCGCGGTGTGGCGGAAGACCGCACCCTGGAACTCGCCGTCGACCTTCTCGAGGAACGCGCGCTGGATGCCGCCGTACGTGACGTCGCCGACGAACATCTGGCCGGCGAACTCGCCGTCCTCGACGAGGATCGGCGTGCCCGGGGAGTTCCCGATCTCGTTCTGCGGGATCCACACCGCGGGCGGGGTCACGGGCTGGTCGTCGAAAGGACCGGCCGGGTTGGTGAAGTGGTTGAAGAACCGGTCCTGCTCGATGTGCACGAGCTTGTTCGACGGGAGCCACGCGCCCTGGTTGTCCGTCGCGAACAGCTCGCCCTCGGGGCCGAAGCCGATGCCGTTCGGGGTGCGCAGACCGCCCGCGACGTACGTGACCTCGCCGGTCTCGCGGTCGATCTTGATGGACGTGCCGCGGTTCTGGGCCGGCTGCGGGTTCGTCGTCGCGCCGCCGTTGTCGATCGCGACGGACAGGTTCACGTAGAAGTAGTCCTCGTCGTGGACGAGGCCGAACGCGAACTCGTGGAAGTTGCCGCCGTCGGGCCACTCCGCGATCTTCGTGTGGACGTCGTAGAACCCGTCGCCGTCGGGGTCGGTGAGCTGCGTGAGCTGGTACCGCTCGGAGACGAAGATCGAGTCCTCGATGACCTCGACGCCCATGGGGTTGAGCAGCTCGTCCGCGACCTTCGTCGCCGTGACGTCCTCGGGCCCGTCGGCGCCGACGACGCCGTCGAGGAAGTAGACCTCGCCCGACGTCGGGTCAGGACGCCAGCCCCCGGAGCTCACCTCGCCGGTGGTCACGACGGCGAGCTTCTCGTCGGGCGTGAAGGCGAGGCCCGAGACCTTGGGCTCGAAGCCCTCGGGGCGCAGGTCGACGAGGTCGTAGTTCGGGTTCACCGCGTCGAGACGCAGGCCGTCGCCCGCGGTGTCGGTGGCGCCCTCGCAGTACTTGTACCCGGGCGCGGTGACGCGCACGACGCCCGCCTCGGTGCTCAGCGCCGACGTGGGGATCACCTCGAACGCCGTGCTGCCCGGGGTCTTCCACTCGAGCGTCAGACGCTCGTCGTAGCCGCCCTCGTAGTACTCGACGCGCAGCGGGTGCACTCCCTCGGTGAGGGTCGCGGAGCCCTCGACGGACGTCGAGTCGTTCGGGCCGTCGTTCTCGAGGACGAGCTGCTCGTCGACGTAGACGAGCGCGCCGTCGTCGTTCGTCACGCGGAACTGGTACTGCCCCTCGGCCGGGACGTGGAGGTTCGCGACGACGTGCGAGATGAAGTTGTCCGAGCCGCCGAACTCCTCGGGCGTGCGCCAGTCGATCGTCGGCATGAGCTTGTCGACGTTCGGGGTCTGCCCGGACTTCAGCGTGCAGACGCCCCCGGGGTCCTGCGCGAGCTGGAAGGTCCGCAGCGTGACGCCGGGCTCCTGCTCGGGGAGGTCTGCCGCGGCCGGTACCGCCCAGCCCGCGACGACCAGGGCGCCGAGGGTGAGGGCGGCCGCGCCGCGTCGGTACCTGGCCCGGCGGGGCGCCGGCAGGCTGGTGCGTACGAGCATCATTGCTCCTTCTTCGTATGGATCATCGAGTCGACGAAGCTGGCCCCCCAGTGTCACCCGCTCCGCGCCCCATGCTTGACAACGCTGTCGATCGTAAGCCGGTTCTGTCGGGGCGTCTACAACTTCCGCGCACCAACCGGCGAAAGTGCGAGATCGACCGTCGTCGTAGGCTCGTGGGCATGAACGCGCGCCACGGCGACATCGCCGACACGACCGTCTCGCGGCCGTTCGCCCAGGTCGACGTCTTCTCCGACCGCCCCACGCTCGGCAACCCCGTCGCGGTCGTGCTCGACGGCGACGGCCTCACCGACGAGCACCTGGCGGCGTTCGCCCGGTGGACGAATCTCTCGGAGACGACATTCCTCCTGCCGCCCACCGCTCGCGGGGCCGCCGACGGCGCCGACTACCGGTTGCGCATCTTCACCCCCTCGGGCGAGCTCCCGTTCGCCGGGCACCCGACGCTCGGGTCGTGCCACGCCTGGCTCGAGGCGGGCGGCACGCCCCGGGCGAGCGGCGTCGTCGTGCAGGAGTGCGGCGTGGGCCTCGTGACGATCCGGCGGGGCGCCGGCTCGCCCGACGACGAGGGGTCGCCCGACGACGGCGGGTCGCCCGACGACGGCGCGCCGCGCCTGGCGTTCGCCGCGCCCGGGATCCTCGTCGACGAGCCGATCCCGGCCGACGACCTCGCCGCGATCGTCGCGGCCCTCGGCGTCCCCGACGAGGCGCTGCTCGACCACCGCGTGCTCGACAACGGGCCCGGCTGGCGCGTCGTGCTGCTGGACTCGGCGGAGCGCGTCGCGGGCCTCTCACCCGACTTCACCGCACTGCGTGGTGAGCACCCCGACCTGTCCGTGGGCGTCGTCGGGCTCTACCCCACCGGGCCCGACGGCGCGTCCGGGCCCGACGGCGCAGCCGCCGAGGTGCGCGGGTTCGCCCTGGGCATGGGCATCCCCGAGGACCCCGTGACCGGGTCGCTCAACGCGGTCGTCGGGCAGTGGCTCACGCGCGACGGACGGCTGCCCGACCGGTACCTCGCGGCGCAGGGCGCTGCCCTCGGCCGCGCGGGCCGCGTGCGGGTCGAGCGCGACGAGGCGGGCACCGTGTGGGTCGGCGGCGACTGCGTCACCGTCGTCGCGGGCACCGTCCGCCTCTGACCGACCGGCCGACGAACCCGGGTCATGTGCCACCACCTCCTGCCGAACCCTGGGTTGTGCGCCACCGCCTCCTGCCGAACCCCGGGTTGTGCGTCATTGAATCGATTCAGCAGCGCGCAACCCGGGGTTCGGCAGCGTGACGCTCCGTAGACTTCGGCAAGTGTCAAGACTCCCAACGGTTTCCAGGAACACCCGCGCCCAGGTCGACGACGCCACGACGGTCGCGCGGGCCCGCTGGGCGCTCATGGTGCAGTTCGCGCTCTTCGGGGTCATCGGCACGTCGTGGATGAGCCGCCTGCCGTCGGTGCGTGACGCGCTCGGCCTGAGCTCCGGGCAGCTCGGGGCGCTGCTCGTCGTGGGCGGCCTGGGCACGCTCTCCGCGGTCGTCGTGACGGGAGCGGTCGTCGCGCGGTTCGGCAGCCGCGCGACGCTCGTCGTCGCGACGGCGGGCAACGTCGCCGGGTTCGCGCTCGTCGCGGCCGGCACGGGGACGGGGAGCGTCGGGCTCTTCGCGGTGGGCGCGTTCGTCAACGGCGCGTGCGGCGCGCTGACCAACGTACCGATCAACATCTGCGCGGCCTCCGTGGAGCAGCACGTCGGGCGCGCGATCCTGCCGCACTTCCACGCCGCGTTCTCCATCGGCGCGGCGTGCGGCGCGCTGGTCGCCGCAGGCTTCTCCTGGGCGCACGTCGGGATCACGGCCCAGCTCGTCGTCGTGAGCGTCGCCGTGGCCCTCGCGCGCGCGGCGCTGATCCGTCCGGCGACCGCGCTCGCGCCCGAGCACACGGGCGGGAAGGCGTCGCCCCGCCGCGGGGCCGGCCTCCGGGCCGCGCTCGCCGCGTGGCGTGAACCGCGCACGCTGCTCATCGGGCTCGTCCTGCTCGCGTCGTCGCTGTCGGAGGGGTCGGCCGGGAACTGGCTGTCGATCGCCGTCGTCGACGGGTTCGAGGTGCGCGAGGCGCTCGGCGCGGTCGCGTACGGCACGTTCGTCGGCGCGATGACGGTGTTCCGGTTCGCGGGCACCGGGCTCATCGACCGCTTCGGCCGCGTCACGGTGCTGCGCGCCTCCGGGGCGTCGGCGCTCGTGGGTCTCCTCGCGTTCGGCCTCGCGCCGACCCTGCCGCTCGCCTGGGTCGGGATCGTGCTCTGGGGGTGCGGTGCCGCCCTCGCGAACCCCGTCGCGATCGCCGCCGCGTCCGACGACCCGGCCCACGCCGGCCCGCGCGTCGCGGTCGCGACGTCGTTCTCCACCGTCGCGATGCTCAGCGCCCCACCCCTGCTCGGGCTGCTCGTCGACGGCATCGGGGCGCGCCACGCGCTCCTCGTGATCTGCGCGGCCACGGTCCTGAGCCTCGCCGCCGCGGGCGCCGTCCGTCCTGCCGCGGAGCGCCGCTCCGCGCGTGCCGGCTCAGCCGTCTGACGCCGCTGCCAGCACGCACGGTCCACGTCCGCGGGGGCCACGGCACGTCCCGGCCACGCGACGATCCCCGCAGCGCCCTGTTCCCAGGGTGCTGCGGGGATCGCGAGAGACCGGCGCCGGACGACCGGTCGATCGCGACGTCAGCCGCGCAGGCCGAGCAGCGCGTCGTAGCTGCGCTCCGCGTTGCCGAACGAGTCGACGGGGTTCGGCGGGACCGCCGACGACGGCGCGTTGTCCTGCTCCCAGATGCCGTACCGCGTGCCGCGGGCCTTGGTGGCCCGGAGGAACTCGCGGTAGGGCAGGTCGCCCGCGTCGAACTCGATGATGTCGAAGCCGTTGGGGTTGGCCTCGTTGCGCGCCCCGTCCTTGAGGTGCAGGAGCGGGTAGCGGTGCGGGTTGTTCCGCACGTAGTCGATCGGCTCGAAGCCCGGGAAGCGGTACTGGCCGACGAACGCCCAGTAGACGTCCATCTCGAGGAACACCGTCCGCGGGTCCGTGTTGTCGAAGAAGACGTCGTAGAGGCGCACGTCCGGCTGGTCCGTCGCGAACGCGAACTCGCCCGCGTGGTTGTGCTGGTAGAGCTTCAGGCCCGCCGCGCGCGCCTGCTCGCCCCACGCGTTGAACTCCTCCGCCGCGGCACGGTACCCGTCGACGGTGTTGACGTTCGTCGGCGCGTTCGCCGTGCCTACGTGCGGCATGCCGAGGATGTTCGCGATCTCGAGCTGGCGCGGCAGGTCGTTGCGCAGCGCGTTGAGGCCCACGTGCGAGCCGACGGCGCTGAGCCCGTTGTCGTCGAGGAGCTGCCGGATCTCCTCCGGCGTGATCGGCCCGACCTGGTTCTGGTTGTAGCCCGCGAACTCGATCTCGGAGTAGCCGATGTCCGCGAGCTGCTCGAACACCGCACGGAACCCGAGGCTCGAGACCTTGTCGCGGATCGAGTAGAGCTGGATGCCGATCTTTCCGGGCGGGATCAAGCGGCCGTTGCCGGCCGCCGCGAGCGGTCCGGCGGTGGGTGTCGCCGCGCTCGCCGCGGGGGCGGCGGCGGCACCGAGGCCGACGGCCACGGTCGACGCCGCGAGCGCCTTGATGAGGCTGCGACGTGTCATCTGGGACGTGCTCATCGTCTCTCCTTCGAGGGATGACCGATCTGTGTCCTTGCTGGTCAGGGCTTCGCGCCCTGCGCCTGCTCCTCCTCGTCTCGCCGTCGAGCGGGGTCCCTCGCACGCCGTCGTGCGAGAGGAGCGGCCACCGCGCGCGACGCAGGGTGCGCGGTGGCCGGATCGAACCGTGTGCGGGCGGCGGTCTACCTACCGCCCGGTCGTCATCCTACGAGCCTTTCGTCGGCTGTCAATCAAAAGTTGCGACTCCGTCGATAGCCACCGCGGCGACCCGCCGTGCGAAACCCCCCGGAAGCGATTACCTCCGCGAGGACGGCGTCGGACGGGTCGCCGCCTCGAGGAGCTCGAGGACGTGGACGTAGTCCTCGCCCGTGGCGCGGGACATGCCCATCTCGCACGTGCGGTTGTTCGAGACATACGCGTCGAACGTGCCCGTCGGGAGCTCGTGCGCGCGGTCCGCGACCTCGCGCGCCTCGGCACCCGTCGCACCTGCCGTGAGCTCGGGATGGAGCATCCCGCGGTCGCCCGCGAACCCGCAGCACCCCCACGCTGCCGGCACCTCGGCGCGCTCGGCGACGGCCTCCGCCACGGCGCGCAGGTCGTCCACGGCCCCGAGGTGCACGCTCGCGCACGTGGGGTGCACGACGACGTCCCCCACCTTCCCGATCTCCACGCCCCGGTCCGCGAGGGCCGGCAGCACGTCCGTGCGGACGAACGTCACGGCGTCGACGAACCGGAGCCTCGACCACCGCGCGTGGGCCTCGGGGTCGCCGGCGAGCCGGTCCCCCGACTCGACGAGGCCGTGCGTGCAGCTCGACGCGTCGCACACGACGGGCAGCTCGCCCTCTCGGGTAGCGACCCACAGCGCGTCCAGCACCCGTCGTGCCATGGTGGCCGCGCCGTCGGGCAGGCCCTTGGACGACCAGGGCGTGCCGCAGCACAGCCCGCCGACCCCGGCGGGCGTGGCGAGCGTGATCCCTGCGCGCTCGCACAGCGCGCGCAGCGCCGCCTCGGCCCCGACGCCGCCGGCGGCGGGCTCGAACATCGAACCCGTGCACGACGCGAACAGCACCGCCCGCGGCGACCTGTCAGCGGTACGTGACCCCCGGGACTCATCGCCTGCTGACAGCTCGTGCGGATCGCGCCGCCGCCCGGGCCCGGGCAGGTCCGCGCCCGCGAGGGGCACGACGTCGTCGCCCAGGAGCTCCCGGCCGACCTGCGACGCCCCCCGCACGAGCGGCGTCGGCAGCGCGTCGGCGACGGCGAGCGCCCCGCGGACCCCGGTCAGCACCGCGCCCCAGTGCCCGGCGGCCATCTCTCCCCCGCGGCGCACGAGCGGACCGTGCGCGCGGGCGCGGTGGCCCTTCATCACGGCGCCCGTGTCGATCCCGACCGGGCACGCCTCGACGCACAGCGAGTCGACGGCGCACGTCTGCACGGCCGCGTAGTCGTAGGCACGCTCGAGCTCGGCGCGCTCGGCGGGGCTCGCGACGGACAGCTCCTTGAGCAGCGCGATGCGCTGGCGCGGCGTCGTCGTGACGGTGCGCGAGGGGCAGCCGGGCTCGCAGTACCCGCACTCGACGCAGCGGTCGACGAGCGGCGCGTCCTCGCCGCCGGCGGACGCCTCGACCTTGAGGTGCTTGAGGTGCTCGGCCGGGTCGTCGCTCAGCACGACACCCGGGTTGAGCAGACCCTGCGGGTCCAGCAGGCGCTTGACCTCGCGCATGACCTCGTAGAGCTCGTCGCCGTACTGGCGCCGCACGAACGGCGCCATGATGCGGCCGGTCCCGTGCTCGGCCTTGAGCGTGCCGCCGTGGCCGAGGACCAGGTCCACCAGGTCCTCGCTGAACGCCGCGTAGCGGTCCAGCTCCGCCGGGTCGCCCAGGCGCGGCGTGATCATGAAGTGCAGGTTGCCGTCCTTCGCGTGCCCGAACGTCACGGCGTCGTCGTAGCCGTGGCGCGCGAAGACCCCGCCCAGGTCGCGCACCGTCGCAGTGAGGTCCGCCACCGGAACCGCGACGTCCTCCAGCAGCGCGGTGCTCCCCGCCGGGCGCGCGCCCGCGACCGCGGTGTACAGGCCCTTGCGCACGCGCCACAGGCGCTCGCGCGTCGCGGGGTCGGTCGTCAGGGCGGACGGGACCCCCGGCGTCAGCGACCGCGCGAGCGAGCCGACGACGTCACGCGCCGCCTCCTGGAGCGGCGCCAGCGCGTCCGGGGTCGCGGCGCGGTACTCGACGAGCAGCGCCGTCTGCTCCGTGATCCCGGGCCCCGCGGCGAGCGCGCGCATCGACGGGTCGGCGGCCGGGTCGGCCGCGGCGACGCGCAACGAGGCCGCGTCGAGCAGCTCGATCGCCTCGGCACCGGACGCGGCGAGCGGCACGATCGCTTCGGTCGCTCGGTCGAGCGAGTCCATCACGAGCAGGGTCGTGGCGGCGTGGGTCAGCAGCGGGACGGTGCGGAACGTGACGTCGGCGACCCAGCCGAGCGTCCCCTCGCTGCCGATCAGCAGGTGCTCGAGGATCTTCACGGGCTCGTCGTGGTCGAGCAGCGCGTTGACCGAGTAGCCCATCGTGTTCTTCATCGCGAACTGGCGCTCGATCTCGGCGCGCGCGGTCGCGCTCGACCGCACGCGGTCGCGCATTGCGGCGAGGCCCGCGTGGACGTCGGGCCGGACGGCGCGCAGGCGCACGTCGGCGTCGTGCGCGCCGGTGTCGAGGACCGTGCCGTCGGCGAGCACGACCGTCATCGCCTCGACCGTCCGGTAGGCGGTGCGCGTCGTGCCCGACGACATGCCGCTCGAGTTGTTCGCGACGACCCCGCCGATCGTGCACGCGATCTCGCTCGCGGGGTCCGGTCCGAGCCGGCGACCGTGGCGCAGCAGGTGCGCGTTGACGAGCCGGAGCGTGGCGCCGGGCTCGCACCGGACGCGGGCACCGCCGTCGAGCACGTCGACGCGCGTGAACCGCGTGCGCGTGTCGACGAGCATCCCGGCACCCGACGCCTGCCCGGACAAGCTCGTGCCGCCCGACCGGAACGTCACCGGCAGCCCGCGACGCGTCGCCTCGCGCATCGCCGCGACGACGCCCCCGCGGTCGTGCGCCCGCACCACCACGTCGGGCCGCAGCAGATAGTGCGAGGCGTCGTGCGCGTGCGCGACCCGGGTCAGCAGGTCGGTGCGGAGCTCGTAGCCGGGACCGCCGCCCGCCGAGACGTGAGAATCCGCCCCGGGATCACGCGAGATCGGGGCGGATTCTCCGGTCTCGGCGGTGCGCGACCGGCGGGAGGTCACGGGCGGGCCCGGCGCTCGTACCCGAGCCGGTGCGGCTGCACGGCCTCGTACGTCGCGCGCAGGTTCGCCGTCGTGCGGTCGAACAGCCGCTGCGCCACGCGCACGAAGAGGAAGTCGACGAGCGCGAGCTGGGCGATGCGGCTCGACAGCGCGCCGGAGCGGAACTGGGTCTCGCGGGCGGTCGTCGTGAGGACGAGGTCTGCGTGCTCGACGAGCGGCGACTCGGGGAAGTTGGTGACGGCGACGGTCGTCGCGCCGCGGTCGTGCGCGATGCGCAGGGCGTGGTTGGTCTCGACCGTGAGCCCGCTGTGCGAGACCCCCACCGCCACCGCTCCCGGTCCGAGGAGCGCCGCGGACTGGAGCTGGACATGAGGGTCCGGCGACGCGAAGCACACGAGACCGATGCGCTGGAGCTTCTGCGCGAGGTCCTGCGCGGTGAGCCCGCTCGACCCGACGCCGAACAGGTCGATGCGGGGCGCCGCCGCCACCGCGGCGGCGACGGCCTCGAGTGCCTCGAGGTCGAGCGCGCGCGCCGTCTCCTCGATGGTCCTCGCCTCGTGGAAGGCGATCTTCTCGACGACGTCCTGCACGGTGTCGTCCGGGTCGATCTCGCCGTGCGCGACGTTCGCCCGCTCCTGCTCGACGGCGCGCCGGCTCGTGGCCTGCGCGAGGTCGATGCGGAACTCGGGATAGCCGGCATACCCGACCGCGCGGCAGAACCGGACGACCGTGGCCTGCGACGTGCCGACGTGCGCCGCCAGCTCGGTGATCGTCTTCCCGACCACCGACGTCGGGTCGTTGAGCACCGCCTGCGCGATGCGCGCCTCCGCGGGACGCAGCGTGGGCAGAGCCTGGCGGATGCGGACGAGACCGTCAGCGGCCATCGGGGTCCTCCTCGGTGAGGTCGGCGTGCGGTGCGGTGCTGGGTGCGGTGGGAGCCGTGCCGGAGACGCTCAGCCACGGCTCGTGCCCGACGACGGCGGCCGGGTCCTGCGCGAGCCGTCCCGCCAGGAGCAGCGCGCCGTCCAGCGGGGTGCCCGCCGACGGGACGAGCTCGACGTCCGGGCGCAGCACGGCGAGGCGCGCGCGGAACGGCTCGGTGAGGAGCGGCCCGATCCCGAGCACGCCGCCCGTCGCCGCGGCGAGGGGCGGGACGCCGTCGACGACGGCCGCGGCGAGCGTCGTCGCGAGGTGGGTGCCCGCCCCGGCGAGGATCTGCCGGGCCACGGCGTCCCCCGCGCTCGCCGCGGCCGCGACGTCGGGCGTGAACGAGCCGAGCACCTGGGCACGGTCCGCACGCGTGTACAGCTGCGACGGCCATGTCGGTACAGGTCCGAACCGCACCGTGGCGGCGTCCAGCAGGGCAGCGGACCCGCCGTTCGCGCGGCCGTCGTGCGCGGCGGCGGCAGCACGCAGTCCCTGCGCGCCGATCCACGAGCCCGCGCCGAGGTCCCCGAGGAGGTGGCCCCAGCCGTCGACCCGCTGCCACGTCGTGCGCAGGTCCGTGCCGAGCGCGATCGCCCCCGTCCCGACGGCGACCACCGCTCCCCCGCGACCGCCCAGCGCGCCGAGGTGCGCGGTGAGCGCGTCGGCGGCGACGGCGGTCCGCGGGGCGTGCGCGCCGTCGGCGGCGGCTGCGGGCGCGGCGAGACCTCGGCGGAGCACGGTGTGGAGTTCGGCAGGGTCCCGGACGAGCGTCGCGAGTCCCGTCGCCCCGACGGCCGCGGCGACGACCCCGGTCACGTGAGGTGCGTCGACGCGCAGGCGGGTCAGCAGCTCGCGGACGACGTCCACCGCGTCGCTCCCGTCCGGCCGGATCGCGACCGGGCGACCGGCGTGGACGACGTCGTCCGGGGTCGCCCCTGCCCCGGGCGCAGCGGTCAGCCGGCGCGCGGCGAGCCGGCTCCCGGAGCCGCCGACGTCGAGTGCGACGATCCAGGCGGCGTCGCGAACTGGGTGTGACACGACGCCATTCTGGCATAAAGTTTCACCACGAAGCACTGTCGTGGAGAATTTCGCCACAACCTCGGGCCGGCGCTCCCGTCAGCGTAGCGCCGCGTCGTTCCCGTCGCGGCTGTCGACGGGGAACGTCACCCACACGTTCTTCGTCGTCCCGGTCGTGTACCAGCCGACGTCGAGCGCGAGCATCCTCGCCAGGTGGAGGCCCATGCCGCCCGCGCCCGGGATCCGCTCCCCGGCGTAGACCGGAGGCACGCCCCGCTCGTGGTCGGCGATCTCCAGGAGCCACAGGTCGTGGTCCCGCGCGAGCCGCACCACCGTCGGGGGAAGCCCGTGCTCGAGCGCGTTCGTGGCCAGCTCCGACGCGACGAGCACGACCTTCTCCGGCGTTTGCGCGAGACCGACGTCCGGTCCCGTATCCGACTGCCCGAGCACCTCCCCGAGCTCACGTCGCAGCGCCGACAACCCGTCGAGCGAGTCGAGGCGCCAGCTGCGGACCGGCCGGAAGTTCTCGGGCGGGCGGGACACCGGCAGGCCGGCGTCGGAGGAGGGGACGGCGAGCGGCTCGACAGCAGGACGGGTCATGAGGACTCCTTCGCTCGGCGGGCAAGGTTCGAGAGTTCCATGCACGAGGGCGTCCCGCACGGCGAGGACCAGGGACGTCACCGCTCCACGAGCGCCGGGTGTCGCGCGTCGTCGACCCGCACGACGACGTCCGCGACCTGCTCCGGCGCGGCCTCGGCCGCGTACCGCGCGTACGCCGGCAGCGTCCAGGCGTCCGTGACCGTGGTCCGGCGCTCGATCGTCCCCGGCCGGAGCGCGAGGTGCACCGTCAGGTCCGTCGCGAGCCCGCGCCCGAGCGCGAGCGACCCGTCCAGCACGACGACGAGCCCCGGCTCCGCCTCGACGTACGCCGCGCGCGTCGCGCGGTCGGTCACCGGGTCGCGCAGGCTCGGCAGGTACCGGCCCCGGCCGTCCGGCCCGACGGCGTCGAGCACCTCGCGGTTCAGGCCCGCGACGTCGACCCGGTCCTCGAGCAGCGCGTCGGGGTCCTCCCGGCCGCGCTCGAGCCGCAGCGAGGCGGATCGCCAGAAGTCGGCGACATGCACCCGCGCGACCGGCCTGCCCGCAGCCCGCAGCGGGTCGACGAGGGCGTCCGCGAGCGCCTCCGGGCGGGTCGAAGGGTGACCGTCGACGAGGACGCGCAGCGCCCCGGCTCCGACCGCACGGGCGAGCACGGCGTCGACGACCCGCCGGACCAGCACCTCCTCGGACACCGGTTCGACGCGCACGGTGCCAGCATCGCACCGTGCGGAGGTGCGGAGCGTCACGGCCTCGGGCGAGCGGTCACCGCAGCCGGGTCGCATACTGCCCGTGACGCCGCACCGGCCGCGTCGCAGTGCGTCACCGCCGTCCCAGGAGACCAGCATGAGCAGTTCGACCACGGCCGGGGACGGCTCGATCCCCGCCACGAGCGGCACTCCGGTCCGCGGTCACGACTTCCCGCTCTACACGGGCGACCCGCAGCGCCTGACAGGCGCCCAGTGGGCCGTGCTCCTCGGGGCGTGGCTCGTGGCCCTCGCGTGCGACCTGCTCATCGGGGTGCCGGGACCGCCCTGGCTGAGCGTCATCGTGCGCGGCGTGCTCTTCGCCGGTCTCCCCCTCCTCGCCCTCGCGTGGGCCCTGGGCGGCGTGCGCGCGGCGTGGGGCACGCTGTTCCGCCGGGTGCGCGGGCGCGACGTCGGTCTCATGGTCGGTTTCGCGGCGCTCAACGTCGTCGTGACGTTCGTGGTCGGCGCTCTCGTCTCCACCCTCTTCGACGCCAACCCGAACCCCACGGGCGACGCGCTCGCCGACCTCGGCACGGGCGACCGGATCGCGTACTTCCTCAGCATGATCCCGCAGCTGATCGGCGAGGAGGTGTTCACGGTGGTGCCGTTCCTGGCCGTGCTCACCCTGGCGACCGTCGCGTGGCGCCTCGGCCGACGGGCCTCGATCACGATCGCCGTCGTGGTCGCAGCGGTGCTGTTCGCGCTGATCCACCTGCCCACCTATGACTGGAACCTGGTGCAGGTGCTGCTGATCATCGGGGTGGCTCGCATCATCCTGTTCATCCCCTACCTGCTGACGAAGAATCTCGCCGTCTCGGCAGGAGCGCACATCCTCAACGACTGGACCCTCTTCGGCATCGGGCTGCTCGGCGCCGGAACGGTCGGCTGACACGTCCCTGCCAGCCCGAGGCCGGCACCGCCGTCCCGTCACGGACAACGTGGTCGTCGTCCGACGACCACCCGTTCTCGAGGGGACGCGGCCACCGCCTCCGAGCGTGCTGGATCACCGTTCCCCGAGACCCCTGATCAGGCGTGCGACCTCCCTCGCCCGCCGAGCATCGGCCGTCTCGTCCGCATCGACGATGATCGGGTGCTCGTCGACCGGCTGCTCGAATGCCTCGGCGTGCGCGGCCAAGACGTCATCCGTGACGTCACCGCGTTCGCGAACCGCGCGGTTGGCCAGCACTCTGGCACGCCGTCGCGCCAGGTCGACGTGCACCCAGACGAGGGCGAATCCTGCACCGGCCTCGGCCGCGACGTGGCGCCATCGGTCCCTGATGAACCGCGGTGATCCGGTGTCGTCGACGATCACGTCTCGTCCGGCTGCCAGGGCCTCGGCGGCGCTCGTCTGCGCCAACCCGTTCGTCGTCGCCCATTCTTCGAGCGAGATGCCCTGACCACCGTCCAGCCCGCGCTCGGCGTTGATGGCGTCGAGGCTGATCACCTCGGCGGACAGCTCTGAGGCCAGGAGCCGAGCGAACGTGCTCTTCCCGGCGAACGAGAGGCCGCACATGAGCGTCAGAGTCATGGGACTGACAGTACGAGAGCGTCAGGACTGCACGAACGGCAAGAGCGATCGAGGCGCCGATGACCACGCTCAGCGCGCTGCTTTCCGGGATGTGGTCCTGCCCGGTCGGCGACTGCTGCCCATGCCCCGCACCCGCGCACGACGCGTGGGTGCGGGGAAGGGTCACGACGGGCGCTGGCCGGTCATGCGTACGCCGTTGCGGCGGTGACGTCCGAGCTGCGTGTGTCGGGGTCCTCCAGGTCCTGCGTCTCGACTGCGGCGACCTGGTCCTGGACGGCGCGCACGCGCGCGACGTCGAGCTTCTCGCTGCGGTCGAAGCGGTAGATGCCGTTCTGCTCCTGGAACACGTCCGTGAGCTGGGTGTAGCAGTAACCGAACATGAGCGGGTCACCGAGGAGGGCATTCGTGAGGCCGGCGAAGCGGGCGTGGAACTCCTCCTCGTCGGCGACGCGCTGGCCGTAGCCCCAGGACTCGCCGAGCGCGTTCCCGGCTGCGGCGGCGGCCGCCTCCGGGTTCCACCAGATGCCGCCGTACTCGCTGACGAAGTACGGCTGACCGTTGTACGGCTGCGACCAGACGGAGCCGTCCTCACGGCGGTTCTCGTACGGCGTGCCGTCGGCGAGGCCGCCGACGAGCTCTGCGAACCGCTCGGGGTCCTGCTCGTAGAGGTGGGAGTCCCACACGTCGGTCTCGAGCACACGGTGCGAGTATCCGCTCGCGTCGATCACCGGCCGTGACGGGTCGGCGAGCTTGGTCGCGAGGAACATCGCGCGCGTGACGTCGTCGAGCACGGTCATGCGGTCGTGCAGGTCCTGGAACGTCTCGTTGAGCGGGCACCAGCCGACGATCGAGGGGTGGGAGTGGTCGCGCTCGAGGGCTTCGAGCCACTGCGCGACGAACGACGCCGTGGGCTGCTGGTAGTCGCCCTTGGTGCCCTGGCCGGAGACGCCCCAGTCGCCGAACTCGCCCCACACGAGATAGCCCAGGCGGTCGGCGTGAAAGAGGTAGCGCTCCTCGAACACCTTCTCGTGCAGGCGCGCGCCGTTGAAGCCGGCGGCGAGGCCGAGCTCGATGTCCCGCACCAGGGCGGCGTCGGTCGGCGCGGTCATGAGCGACTCCGGCCAGTAGCCCTGGTCGAGCACGAGGCGCTGGAACACCGCCTCACCGTTGATCCGCAGCGATCGGCCGTCGATCGCCACGGAGCGCAGACCGGCGTAGGAGCGCACCGAGTCGACGACCTCTCCCGCGGCGTCGCGGATCTCGACGAGCACGCCGTAGAGGTTGGGCCGGCCCGGTCCCCACAGGCGCACGCGGTCCGCGGGCACGACGACGCGCAGCGCCGGTGCGAGGTCGAGGTCCCCACGGGCGGTGGCGTGGCCGACCTCGCCGTCGGTGTCGGAAACCGTCACGGTCACGGTGTGGCCCCGGCGGTTCGCGGACAGCGGCACGACGACGTCGAACGCCGAGCTCGCGACGTCGGGCGTGATGCGTGGGCGGCGGGCGTGCACGGCCGGGACCGGCTCCATCCACACGGTCTGCCAGATGCCGGTGGTGCGGGTGTAGTTGCAGTGGGTGTTCGCGTACCAGGTCGCCTGCTTGCCGCGTGCCTGGACGGCGTCGCGCGGGTCGCGCGCACGCACGACGACGGTCACCGTGTCCCCGGCGCGGGCGACGCCGTGCAGGTCGGCGGTGAACGGCGTGAAGCCGCCGCGGTGGCGCACGACCTCGACTCCGTCGACCCACACCGTCGTGTCGTGGTCGACGGCCCCGAAGTGCAGGAGCACGTGGTGGTCGTCGCCGACCTCGGCCCACTCGGCCGGGATCGTCACCTCACGGCGGTACCAGACCGCCTCGAGGAAGTCGGTGTTCTCGACGCCCGAGAGCTCGGACTCGGGCGCGAACGGCACGGTGATCGTCCCGGTCAGGGGGCGCTCGCGCAGGCCGCGCTCGAGCCCGGAGTCGCCCTGGTCGATCTCGAACTCCCACGTGCCGTTGAGGTTGAGCCAGCGCTCGCGGACCGCCTGGGGCCGCGGGTACTCGGGGCGCGGCGTCGTCCGGGGGGACGTGCCGGGCGTCGTTGCGCTCGGGGGGTCGAGAAGGTCGAGGGGCAGCGGCTGGGTCATGAACGTTCTCCATCGCGGTCGCCGATGATCGGTGGTCACGATGATTCAACCTCGCGGCGCCGAAAAATGCAACGTTGTACCAGCGCCATGGCCGCACAGGTGACGTCCCCGCGCGGATATCGCGCGATCAGCCGCCGGCTCGGGAGCTCTCCCGTACGAGGAGGCGGTGCGGCACGACGGCGTCCGACGGCTCGCCGGGCCGGCCCTCCACCTGCGCGACGAGGCGCCCGACGGCGTGCTGGGCGATCGCCCGGACGTCCGGCGCGACCGTCGTCAACGTCGGGTTGGCGTACCGACCGTCCTCCGTGTTGTCCCATCCGACCACGGCCACGTCCTGCGGCACCCGCACGCCGTTCGACCGCAGGACGTGCAGCGCGCCGAGCGCCAGCAGGTCGTTGGCGCACAGGATCCCGTCGACCTCGCCGAGGCGCGCCAGGACGTCCTCCACGACGCGCGCGCCCACGGCCCGGGTGAACGACGGCGCGGGCAGGACCCACTCGTCCCGGGCCGACAGTCCCGCCTCGGCCAGCGCCTGCGTGAAGCCGCGCAGGCGCGGCGCCCCGGACCGCTCGGGGACCCCCGGCTCGGCGCCGAGGAACGCGAGCCGCGTCCGTCCGCTCTCGAGCAGGTGCCGGGTCGCCTCGCGCGCGGCCAGCACGTTGTCGATGCTCACGTGGTCGGTGTGCACGACGCCGGCACGCGGGTCTGCGGGGCGCTCGCCGAGCAGCACCATCGGCGTGGCACCGCGCAGCCGGTCGACGTCGGACAGGCTGAGATCGAGCGGGGAGAACACGATGCCGTCGATGAGGCGGACGTCGAACCCGCGCGCCACTGCCTCCTCGGCCGTCCGGTCGCCGCCCGTCTCGTCGATGAAGACCCGGTAGCCGCGCGCGTCCGCAGCCTCGATGACGGCGTGCGCGAGACCGGCAAAATAGGGCGAGGTGATCTCCGGCACGGCGAGCGCGAGGATGTTCGTGCGCCCTTGCCTCAGCTGGCGTCCGGCCAGGCTCGGCCGGTAGCCGAGATCGGCGATGACGCGCTCGACCCGCTCCCGCGTCGCCTCGCCGACACGCCCGGTCCCGTTCACGACGTTGGAGACGGTCTTCCACGACACCCCGGCCGCGGCCGCGACGTCCTTGATCCCCGGCGCCCTGGCCGGAGCAGGGCGCCCTGGCACCACGTCGGGCTCGCGCTCGGCGCCGCCCCCCGCCGCAGCATCGCTGTCCGTGCGTCGTCCGCCCACGTCATCCCTCTCGTCCGTCGCTGGTCCGACCGGTCGCCCGTCGCGTGCACTTGACGTCGGTAGGCAACGTAGTCCATCTTGGTTCAACGTTAGAACGCAACGTTGCACCAGAGCGAGGAGTCGAGGATGACCGCGCGACGAGGACCGGGCCGCCACCACGACCCGCTCGGCACTGCACCACCTGGCGCTTCCCCTGAGGCCACCGCCCACCGGGGAGCGGGCTTGTCCCGTCGTGGACTGCTCCAGGCCGCGTTGTTCGGCGCCGGAGCGGTCGCCCTGGGCGGCACCCTGTCGGGGTGTGCACCCAGCGCGAGCGCTGGGGACCGCACGCCGGTGCGGATCTGGGACCTGTTCTCCGGCGCGGACGGCGAGCGCATGCAGTCCATGCAGGAGGCCGCGCTGCGCGCGAACCCGGACGTGTCGATCGAGTCGGTGACGCTGGCGTGGGGCTCGGCCTACTACACGAAGCTCGCCATGGCGTCGTCGGGCGGTCGCCCCCCGGAGGCCGCGGTCATGCACATGTCGCGCCTGGCAGGCTACGCGCCGGGTGGCCTGCTCGAGCCGTTCGACCTGGACGCGCTCGCCGATCTCGGGATCCGTGAGGAGAACTTCGCCCCCGCGGTCTGGGAACGCGCGACCTTCGAGGGCGAGCTGTACGCGCTGCCCCTCGACACGCACCCGTTCATCACGTTCTACGACCCCGAGATCGCGGGCCAGGCGGGACTGGTCGGGGGTGACGGTCTCCTCACCGAGATCTCGTCGACCGACGCGTTCCTCGACGCCGGCCGCGCGATGGCCGAGGTCACCGGTGACACGGGCATGGCGTTCGGGTACCTGCTCGACACGGCGCAGTCGTGGCGGCTCTTCTGGGGCCTGTACGCGCAGACAGGCGCCGGCTACGACCTCACCCCCGGCCGTGCCGCCGAGCTCGACGAGGGCGCCGCGACCGAGGTCGTCGAGTTCATGCAGGCGATGCTCGACGGCACCGTGGCCCCGCCGAACCAGGACTATCCCGGGGCCATCGCGAGCTTCGTCACCGGCAGGTCGGGCCTCATCGTCTCCGGCGAGTGGGAGCTGCCCGCGTTCCAGGCCGAGATCCCCGACGTCGGCGGCGCCCCGTTCCCGACGCTGTTCGGCACGCCCGCGAACTACGCCGACTCCCACGCGTTCGTCCTGCCCCGCCAGGGCACGCCCGACCCGGCGCGGCGCGACGCCACGTACCGGGTCCTGGCGAACCTGCTCGCCGAGGGCAGCATCACGTGGGCGGGCGCCGGGCACATCCCCGCCTACCGGCCCGTGCTTTCGCAGCCGGAGTACGGCGAGCTGTCGCCCCAGCGCGACTATGCACCGGCCGGTGACATCGTCGTGCTCGACCCGCCCGTGTGGTTCGCGGGCGCCGGGAGCGACTTCCAGGCGCGCATGTGCGACGCCATGTCCAACGCGCTCCAGGGCCGGGCGAAGGCGACGAGCGCGGTCGACGGGATGCTGCGCGAGATGAACCGCTTCCTCGAGACCCCGAACCCGGCCTGAGACGAGAGAGGACGACGATGACCGTCTCCAGCACCCCCGGCGTCGGGGCCTCACGGCCGGCCGCACCCACCGCCGGAGCACAGGCCGCCGGGCGCCCCGGGCCAGCGCGCCCCGCACCCGGCCGCCCTCGCGGCACCCTGCGCTCACGCGACCGCTCGGGCTACCTGTTCGTGGCGCCGTTCGCCCTCGCGGCGGCCCTGTTCCTCGGCTGGCCGATCGTGTCCGGCCTGTGGACGAGCCTGACGAACCGAAGCCTCACCGGCTCGGGCAACGAGCTCATCGGGCTCGCCAACTACGCCGAGGCGTTCTCGGACCCGCAGGTGTGGCAGACGCTGTGGCACACCGTGATCTTCACCGTCCTGTCGACCGTCCCGCTCGTCGTGGTCGGTCTCGTCATGGCGCTGCTCGTCCACACCGGGCTGCCAGGCCAGTGGCTGTGGCGCACGTCGTTCTTCGCGTCCTACCTGCTGCCGGTAGCCGTCGTGACGGCGATCTTCGCGTGGGTCTTCCAGCCCGACATCGGCCTGTTCAACACGTGGCTCGGCAACCTCGGCATCGCACCCGTCGGCTGGCTCACCGAGGAGGGTGTCGCGATGCTCTCCATCGCGCTGGTCACGGTGTGGTGGACGGTCGGGTTCAACTTCCTGCTCTACCTCGCCGCTCTCCAGGGCATCCCCGGGACGCTCTACGAGGCGGCGACGATCGACGGCGCCGGCGGGTGGCGGCGGCTCTTCTCGATCACGCTGCCCCAGCTGAAGCGCGTCACGGGCGTCATCCTCGTGCTCCAGCTGCTCGCGTCGCTCAAGGTCTTCGACCAGGTCTACCTGCTCACCGCGGGCGGACCGAACGGCAGCACGCGGCCGATCCTCGAGTACATCTACGACACCGGGTTCACGAACTACCGCCTCGGCTATGCCTCGGCGATCTCGTACGTGTTCTTCGCGATCATCCTGATCTTCACCCTCGTCCGGCTCCTGCCGACCCGGAAGGAGCGCTGACATGGCCGACCTGGCAGCCACCGACCTCACCCGTCCCGACGCCCGTCCCGACGACCGTCCCGACGCCCGGCAGACCGCACGGCCCGGCGACGCGCGCACGACCGCGCGCGACCGCCGTCGGGCACGCGCTGCCGAGCACCGCGCCATGACCCGCCTGACGCTCGGCACGAGCCGGTGGGCCCGCGGGCTCGCGCTCGCCGCGCTCGTCGTGCTCGCGCTCGCCTGGCTGATCCCGTTCCTGTGGGGCGTCGACACGTCGCTCAAGTCCGAGACGGACGCCGCGACGAGCGCGACCTGGATCCCGCCGTCGGGCTTCACCCTCGACGCGTACGTCGAGGTCCTCTCGCGCGGCGACGTCCTGCGGTGGACGTGGAACACGACCGTCGTCGCGGTGCTCGTCACGGCGATCACCGTGCTCATCTCCGCGATGGCCGCCTACGCGTTCTCGCGCACCCTGTTCCGCGGCCGCAAGGCCCTTCTCGCGCTCACGGTCGCGGCGATCCTCGTCCCGCCGCAGATCCTCATCGTGCCGCTCTTCCAGCAGATGCAGGTCTTCGGTCTCGTCGACACTCTCGCGGCGGTGATCCTGCCGCAGGTCGTCGCACCCGTCATGGTGTTCATCCTCAAGGGCTTCTTCGACGCGATCCCCGAGGAGCTGCTCGACGCCGCGCGCATCGACGGCGCCGGGCCGTGGCGGCTGTTCTGGACGGTCGTCCTGCCGCTGTCCCGCTCGATCCTCGTGGCCGTCGCGATCTTCGTGTTCATCGGCGCGTGGAACAACTTCCTGTGGCCCTTCATCGTCACGAACGACCCAGCGCTCATGACGCTCCCCGTGGGACTGTCGACCGTCAAGAGCGCCTACGGCGTGCAGTACGCGCAGACCATGGCCGCCGCCGTCGTCGCCGCGGTCCCGCTGCTCGTCGTGTTCATGCTCTTCCAGCGCCGCATCGTCCAGGGCGTCGCGACGACGGGCATGGGCGGGCAGTAGTCGACGGCCGACCGACCCTGTCACCGATCACGACGAGGACCACGATGACGACGCTCCACGCCGGCACCGCTCAGCACACCGACGTCCCCGGACCCGCCTACGACCGCACCGCAGTAACGGTCGGCATCGTGCACTTCGGCGTCGGTGGCTTCCACCGCTCTCACGAGGCGCTCTACGTCGAGCGGCTCCTGGCCCTGGGCCACCACGACTGGGCGATCTGCGGCGTCGGCGTCCTGCCCACCGACTCGGTGATGCGTGACGTCATGGACGCCCAGGACGGTCTGTACACCCTGATGGAACGCCACCCCGACGGCACCGTCGAGGACCGGATCGTCGGTTCCGTCGTCGAGTACCTGTTCGCCCCGGAGCAGACCGAGGCCGTGCTGGGCCGGCTGACCGACCCGGCAACCAAGATCGTGTCCTTGACCATCACGGAAGGTGGCTACCTGGTCGACCCGGTCACCGGCGTGTTCGACACGAACGAGCCTCACGTCCGCCGCGACCTGGACAACCCGCACCAGCCCACCACCGTCTTCGCACTCATCGTCGAAGCCCTGCGACGGCGCCGAGCCGCAGGCACCGGCCCGTTCACCGTCCTGTCGTGCGACAACATCCAGGGCAACGGCCGGCACGCGCGGCGAGCCATCGTCGGATACTCCACCGCCCTCGACCCCGACCTGGCCGCGTGGATCGACAGGGAGGTGACCTTCCCCAGCTCCATGGTGGACCGGATCACGCCCGCCACCACCGACGCCGACCGGCAGGAGCTTCGGCAGCGACGCGACATCGAGGATGGTTGGCCGGTGGTCTGCGAGCCGTACCTGCAATGGGTCCTGGAGGATTCCTTCTGCGCAGGTCGCCCACCGTTCGAGACCGTCGGCGTGCAGGTCGTGCCGGACGTCGACCCCTACGAGCAGCTCAAGCTGCGCCTCCTCAACGGCGGGCACCAAGCCCTGGCGCACCTTGCCGTGCTGCTGGGGTACACCTACGTCGACGACGCGATGCGCGACCCGCTCGTCGCGGCGACCCTGCGCGCCTACCTCAGCGAGGCAGCACCGGCCGTCCCTCCGGTGCCAGGCATCGACGTGTCGGCCTATGCCACGTCCCTCGTCGAGCGGTTCAGCAACCCGCACGTCCGCGACACCGTCGACCGCCTCCGCTTCGACGCCAGCGACCGCATCCCGCTGTTCATCCTTCCGGTCGTCCGGGACAACCTCGCCCACGGCCGCCCCGTCGCCGTCGCAGCACTCGTCGCGGCCCACTGGGCCCACGCCGTGTGGTCGTCTCTCCCAGGCAACGGCATCCCCCTGCACCCCGACCGCCGTCGTACGGCACTGGAACAGGCCGTCTCGGACCTGGAGAGCGACCCGCTGACGTTCGGCTGTGAGGCCGAGCTGTTCTCCGAGGCAGACGCGGGAGGACAGTTCGCACAGGCCTACGCCGAGGCGGTCGCGGTGCTGTTCACCGACGGGCCCCGCGTCGGAACAGAACGCTGGCTGAGCCGGGTATAGCACCGCGGGACGTCTCCCCCGCGCGCGGCGATCGTGTCGTCGATGCTCGTCGGGCTCGTGGTGGGACGTGGCGTCGTCGCCGTGCCCACGCTCGCCGCGGCCGACCGTGAGACGCTGGTCGCACTGGTGGGGCCCGCCGTCTGAGGACGAAGGCGGGGAAGACGAGGGGGCCGACCGATGACGACGATCGACAGCCGGATCTACGTCGACGGGCACCTCGTCGCGTCCCCGCCCGACCTGCAGCACGCCGCCGACGACCTGGAGCGCTCGAGAGGCGTCGCGTGGATCGGGCTGCTGGAACCGAGCGAGGACGACCTCGAGACCGCCGCCGCACGTTTCGGGCTGCACCCCCTCGCCGTCGAGGACGCCCACAAGGGACACCAGCGCGCGAAGCTCGAACGGTACGGCGGCACGGTCTTCGTCGTGATCCGCCCCGCCTGGTACGACGACCGGGCCGAGCGCGTCGACATCGGCGAGGTCCACCTGTTCGTCGGTCCCCGGTTCGTCATCACGGTCCGGCACGGGAACCGGCTCGACCTGACACCCGCCCGCGACGCCCTCGAAGCCGACCCCGCGTTTCTCGGCAAGGGACCGGAGGCGATGCTCACCGCGTTCCTCGACGTCATCGTCGACGGCTACGCCCCTGTCGTCGCCGGCCTGGTGCACGACATCGACGAGGTCGAGGACAGCCTGTTCGGCCAGGGCGACGTCGATCCCACCCTGTCCAAGCGGATCTACCTCCTGCTCTCCCAGGTCATCGCGCTCCAACGGGCGGTCAGCCCGCTGCCCGACATGATCCAGGGCCTGCTGCGCGGCGCCGGACGGTACGGGACCGACGACGACGTGCAGAACCGGATGCGCAACGTCCTGGACCACACCATCCGCATCACCGAACGCGTCGACGGGATCCGGGCGGTCCTCGAGAACGCCCTCACCGTCCACTCCACCCTCGTCACGCTCGAGCAGAACGACGCCATGCGCCGCATGTCGAGCGCCAGCCTCGCGCAGGGCGAGGAGAGCCGCCGCCTCGCCGAGGAGACGATCGACCAGGGCGAGCAGGTCAAGAAGATCTCCTCCTGGGCCGCGATCCTGTTCACCCCGACCCTCATCGCCGGCATCTACGGCATGAACTTCGACCACATGCCCGAGCTCCACTGGACCTGGGGCTACCCGTACGCGCTCACCCTCATGGCAGGCTTCGGACTCGGGCTCTGGGGCATCTTCAAGTGGCGCCGCTGGCTCTGAGCCGCTCGTCGGGTCGGGCTACGCCGGCGTTCCGGCGGGGACGACCGCGGTGTGGACGCAGCGCCACCGGCCGTCGCGCCGGACGAACGTGTCGACCGACCACTCGTCGTCGCGGAACGGCGCACCCTGCCACGTGCCTGCCGAGACGCCGCGCGCGAGGGTGACGGCGACGTCGTCGTGCACGCTCGCGGTGACCAGCTGCGACGACATCTCGGTGTGGACGAGGTGGCCCGAGGCGACCGCGGCGAGGAAGTCGGCGCGCGCCTGGGCGTTCCCGTCCGTCCCGACGAGCACCCAGCCGGGATCGACGAAGGCGTCGATCGCCGCGGCGTCGTTCGCGACGAGCGCGGCGCCCCACGCACGCAGGAGGTCGGCGAAGAACACGGTCGCGTCGCCGGTCACGACGCCGCCCAGGCCTTGCGCTCGGCGGGCGGCAGCTTCTCGACGGCGGCCCGCAGCGTCGCCCGGGGCATCGCGCCGGCGTGCTCGTCGAGGAACGCGCGGAACCGTTCGGGCTCGACGTCACCCACGACGCGCAGCATCCAGCCGACGCCCTTCTGGACGAACGGCTCGGGATCGTCGCGCAGGATCTCCGCGAGCGCGAGCGTGTCGTCGACCTGACCCTTGCGCAGGAAGGCGGCCGTGGCGACGACCGCCGCACGCCGGCGCGGCCAGTCGGCGGCGCGCGCGAGCTCGTAGAGCGGGTCGCGCGGCCGGTCCAGCAGCCACGTCCCGAGCACCTGGTGCGCCGTGAGGTCGACGAGGTCCCACGCGTCGACGCGGTCGTGGCGGCGCAGCAGGAGCCCGACGAGCTCGGCGTGCCGCGCCGGGTCGACACGGCGGGCGGTGGACGCCTTGCCCATGATCGAGCACGCGCCGGCGCGCACCTCGTGGACCTGGTCCTCGAGGAGCAGCTCGATCTCGCCGACGGGCATCGCGAGCGAGCGCTTCGCGAGCGTGAAGACGTCGCCCATGCGCACGCCGGCGAACGACGTGTCGCCGGGGAAGAACCGCGCGTACTGCCGCTTCTGCTCGCGCGTCGCGAGCGAGAGGAGCTCGGCGCGGAACGTGGCGGCGTCGAGCGCGGGTGCGGTGGGCGCGGGGTCGTTGGGCGTGGGGTCGGGTCGCATGTCAGCGCGGCGCCATCCGGATCGCGCCGTCGAGGCGGATCACCTCGCCGTTGAGCATGGGGTTCTCCACGATCGCCCGCACGAGCCGCGCGTACTCCTCGGGCCGCCCGAGCCGGCTCGGGTGCGGCACCTGCGCGGCGAGCGACTCCTGGGCCTCCTCGGGCAGCGACGCCATCATCGGGGTCCGGAAGATGCCGGGCGCTATGGTCATGACGCGGATGCGGTGCTGCGCGAGGTCGCGCGCGAGCGGGAGGGTCAGCCCTGCGACGCCCGCCTTCGACGCCGCGTACGCGGCCTGCCCGACCTGGCCGTCGGTCGCGGCGACCGAGGCGGTCTGCACGACGACGCCGCGCTCCTCGCCGTCGGCTCCTCCCGCTCCGGGGATGGTTGGGTCGGGCAGGGGCTCGAGCGCGAGCATCCGCTCCGCCGCGAGCCGCACGACGTTGAACGTCCCCACGAGGTTGACGTCGACGACCCGGCGGAACGCGTCGAGCGCGTGCACGCCCTGCCTGCCGAGCACGCGCTGCGCGAGGACGATGCCGGCGCAGCTCACCACGACGCGAGCCCCGCCCAGGTCGTCGGCGGCGTCGAGCGCGCGGGCGACGTCGTCCTCGCTCGTGACGTCGGTGGGGACGAAACGCACGGCGTCGCCCAGCGCGCCGGCGACCGCGGCGCCGTCCGACGACGCGAGGTCGGCCACGACGACGCGCGCCCCGGCGCCGACCAGCCCCTCGACCGTCGCACGTCCCAGCCCGGACGCTCCCCCCGTCACGAGCGCCACCGTGCCGTCGATCCGCATGCCGTCTCCTCCACCGCCAGCCGGGCCACGTCGCCCGTCCCCCCGACCGTACCGAGATCGACCCGTCCGTCGCGACGTCGACCCTCCGAAGGTCGATCTCGGGACGGACGGGTCGATCTCGGGACGGGCTTCCGGCCGCGACGGTGCAGGATGGGGCGTATGACCCTCTACGACATCCCGTTCCAGGCGATGGACGGCTCGACGCACACGCTCGGCGAGCACCGTGACGACGTGGTGCTCGTCGTCAACGTCGCGTCGCGGTGCGGGCTCGCGCCGCAGTACGCGACGCTCGAGCGGATGCAGAAGGAGTACGGCGAGCGCGGGTTCCAGGTCATCGGCTTCCCGAGCAACCAGTTCCTCCAGGAGCTCAGCAGCAACGAGGCGGTCCAGGAGTTCTGCTCCCTGACCTACGGCGTCACGTTCCCCGTCGTGGACCGCGTGCGCGTCAACGGGCGGCACGCCCACCCGCTGTACACCGAGCTCAGGAAGACGCCCGACGCCGACGGCAAGGCCGGGCGCGTGACGTGGAACTTCGAGAAGTTCGTCGTCGTACCGGGCGGCGAGGTGCACCGCTTCCGGCCCCGTACCGAGCCCGACGACCCGGCGATCGTCGAGCTGGTCGAGTCGCACCTGCCGCGCTGACCGCCCGATGACACGGCCAGCCGTCCGCGCGGGGATCCGCGAGGCAGCCGGGGGGATCGTCGCACTGAGCCTCGCGACGTTCGTCGCGATCACGACCGAGCTCGTGCCGATCGGCCTCCTCCCGCTCATCAGCTCGGACCTCGACGTCACGGAGTCGGTCGCCGGCCTGCTCGTGACGGCCTACGCGCTCATGGTCGCCGCGCTCGCCGTGCCCCTGACGCTCGGCACGCGCCGCCTCCCGCGCAAGGGCCTGCTGCTCACGACGCTCGGCATCTACACGCTGAGCAACGTGCTCGTCGCGGTCGCACCCACGTTCGCGGTCGTGGCGGCCGCGCGGGCGCTGGGCGGCGCGTCGCACGCCGTGTTCTTCTCGGTGAGCATCGGGTACGCGTCGCGCCTCGTCCGGCCGCACCTCACGGGGCGTGCGCTCGCTCTCGTGACCTCGGGAGCGAGCGCCGGGTTCGTGCTCGGCGTCCCGCTGTCGACGGCGCTCGGTGCCGCCGTCGGCTGGCGCGCGTCGTTCGTGGTCCTCGCCGGCGTCTGCGCGGTGACGACGCTCCTCATCGCGTGGCTCCTCCCGCCCGTCCCCGGTGGTGGCGCGCCACCCGCCGACGCCGCGCGGTCGGCCCGGCGCGCGGCGCTCGCCGTCGTGGTGACCACCAACGCCCTGACCTACCTCGGCCAGTACACGGTGTATACGTATGTGTCGGTGCTGCTGCTCGCGGCCGGTCTCACCGAGTCGGCGCTCGGGCCGGCCCTGCTCGTGCTCGGGACGCTCGGGCTCGTGGGCACCGCGTTCGCCGCGGCCCGGCTCGACCGCCGCCCGCGGCGCACCACGGTCGTCATGCTCGTGGCCGTCGGGGGCGGGCTGCTGGGGCTCGGGCTGGTCTTCCCCGGTCTCGTCGGCGTGCTGGTCGCGACGGCGGTGTGGAGCGCGGGGTTCGGCGGCGTCGCGTCGGTCTTCCAGTCGGCGGCCATCAAGGCCCACGGCGCCTCGCCCGACATGACTGGCGCGCTCGTCAACACGACGTCGAACATCGGCATCGGCGGCGGGGCGGCGATCGGCGCCCTGGTCCTCGCCGGGGCCGGGCTCGACGTCGTCCCGTTCGTCGGAGCGGCGATGATCCTCGCTGCGCTGGTCGTGGTGCTCGTGGCGCGGCGCGCCTTCCCCACCGCCCCGACGTCGGAGGCGCAGGGCCGGTGACGCGGGAGGACGCGCACGAGGGCCCGGCTCCCGTCGTCGACGACGACGAGAGCCGGGCCCCGGACCTGGGTCAGGCGCGACGACGGCGGCGGTTGCCGTTCGTGAGCGCGCCGTAGAGCCCGAGCGTGATGAGCGACCCGAAGAGCGCGAGCAACCAGGTGCGGAAGTCGCCCAGGTCGCCCAGCGTGGTGCCGAAGAACTCGGCCCCGAGCCACCCGCCGAGCAGGGCGCCGAGAATGCCGAGGACGATGGTGACGAGGAGAGAGCTGGTCTGCTTGCCGGGCAGCACGGCACGCGCGACGAGTCCCGCGACGAGGCCGAGCACGATGTAGGCGAGCCAACCCATGATGAGTCTCCGTTTCATCCGGTGTGCGCGGTTTTTCCGCGAGCCAGGACGATCCCAGATCAGGACGGTCCCCGCATCCGGGACCCGGCGGAGGCTCTCCGGCTCAGCCCGGTGGCAGCGTCGACGCCTCGCCGAGCGGGACCGTCGGGGTCTCGAACGGCACGACGTCCTGCGCGCACGTGGCACCGTCGGTCGCCTCGCCGTCCACGAGGTAGCGGGCCACCGCCTCGTCCGCGCACGCGCTCTTGCCGAGGATCGTGTGCCCCCAGCCCTCGACGGTCAGGACGCGTGCGTCGGGTACCGCACGGGCACCGTCGGACTGTTCGTCGGGTTCGCGATGTACGCCGCGGCCACCCTCGCGGTGGTCGCAGTCGTCGTCTCCATCGCTCGGCTCGCCGTCGCCGTGGCCCTACGTCGTACGCCGCCTCGCGCCCCGGCCTCCCCGGAGTGGGTGGCCGAGCAGGAAGGAGGTGGGGGCTGGTTCCGCATCGTGCGACGGTGCGTGCTCGGGACGGGCCTGCTGCTGCTCGCCGGCCACGCCGTAGTGCGCGTCGTCGCACAGGAGGGGCTGCTCGTGCTCGACGGCCGGGTCGTCCTGCCGTTCTGGGTCAACGCCCTCGTGCCGGCCGGAACAGGGTTCGTGCTGCTCGGCCTCTGGATGCTCTCGTTCCCAGGACGGTCTTCGAGCGCGAGCATCCGTCCGCTCCACGGCGCGGAGGTCGTCGGCGCGCTAGCTGGGTCGGCGCTGCTCGCGGGCACGACGCTCGACCTGGCGGTGTTCGGGGGCACGACGGACTTCGTGCTTCCCGCCGAGGCAGGCGCGACCTGCGATGTCGTGGTCGAGCAGGTCCCACGATTCTTCAGCGGCTCGGTCGACGTCCTCGTGCTCCCGCACGGCGACCTTGCCGCGACGACCGTCCTGCCCGACGGACCGGTCGGCCTCGAGGAGACGTTCCCGTTCAGCGAAGTTGACGGTGGTGAGTCGCAGTACCGGATCGCCTGGGACGATACGGGTGCGACGCTCCGCTTTGACGCGACCGACCACGACGGCCCTGGGAAGTCGTTGGCATCAAGTGCCCGTGAAAACGGCCCGGTTCCGGCAAATGTCTGCCCACGCATACCGTGAGCCGCTTCGGCATAATTAATCCGCGGAAAAATAATGCACGTGAGCTACCGTGGACTCATGTCCATCACTTTCGGCGCCGATCCCGTCGACGAGGCCGTCCGCGCCGCGCTCTCGCGACTCGCCTCGCACGAACGCGTCGTCGAACGTCAACGCGTCGACCTCAAGGAAGAGGCGGGGCGACGCGGACGCACGGGCGAGATCCTTCCAGGAATCCCGCAGAACGAGGCTGCCGCACGCGCTCTCGCCGCCGAGTGCGCCTGCATGGCGAACACGCCTGGTGGGGGTGCTCTCATCCTGGGTGTCGCTGATGGTTCGACGCTCGTCGGGACAGAGCTCGACGAGGAGTGGCTACGAGCGAGGATCTTCGAGCTGACGCAGCGACGCCTGACCGTCGATGCGCGCCCGGCATTCGTCGACGACGTCCGCCTCCTCGTGCTCCGGATGGTCGAGGCGGTGGAGCCCGTCCGCTGGAAGGACAAGATCACCTGGCGCGTCGCGGACCGGTGCGTCGAGATCGATGCGTCGACATGGCACGCACGTCGTTCCAGGGGACTTCTCGTGGACTGGTCGGCACAGGCGAGCGCGCTGCGGACCGACGCTGCCCGACCCGAGGCGGTCGAGGTCGTGCGGGGCTTTCTCCGCGAGTCGGTCGACCCCGGGGCCAACGAGCTCGCCGAGACCACGACGCCTGACCTGTTGCGCCGGCTCAACACCGTAACCGGCGACGGGTACCTCACGAACGCTGCCGCCCTGCTCCTCGTCGGACGGGACGCACCGAGCCTCGACTACATCCGCCGCGAGACGGCCGGCGGCGACAGCACCGAACGAGTACGTCGTGGCGGTCGTCCACTCGTCGTCGAGCTGCAGGAGGTCTTCGCCGCTGCTCGCGCGAACAACCCGCTCCTTCACCTCGGTTCCGGACTCTCCGTCGGCCAGACCCGGCGCATCCCTCCGCGTGCACTGCGCGAGGCGATCGTCAACGCCGTGGCTCACCGCGAGTGGGCGGTCTCCGACCCGAGCGTCGTGGAGCACGTGGGCTACAGCCTCCGCGTCACGAGTCCGGGCGGCTTCTTCGGGGGCGTGACCGCCGAGAACATCATCAACCACCCGTCCCGTTCGCGGAACACGGCGCTCACCGAGCTCCTCGCTGCCATCAGGGTCGCCGAGCGCGAGGGCGTCGGGGTCGACCGGATGATCGCCGACATGCTCCGCTTCGGGTACCCGCTCCCTGACATCCGCGAGAATGCCTCCCCGAGCGTCGTGGTCACGCTCGTGGCGGACGCCGTCGACGCAGGTTGGATGACCTGGCTCTCCCGGTTCGAGGACTCCCGATCGACCACCGATCTGCGCTGGCTCATGGCGATCCACCGGCTGGTGCTGGACGGCTGGTTCGACGTCCGCAGGCTTGCGGGGTACCTCCAGGTCGCCGATGTCGAGGCCCAGATGGTCGTCCGGGAGCTCTACGCGGCGACGGTCGCCGGTGCTCCGCTCATCAGCAGGGTCGAGGGCGTCCCGACGGCCGCCCCTGAGGCATGGGCACTGACACCGGGTGCGAAGGACGCTCTCGCCGCGGCAGATGCCGAGGGTGCGACCCGACGTCGATGGCCTGGGCGCGAGGACATCGCCGCGTCGTACGCCCGGGCGCGGGGTCGCATCAGCTCGACGGAGCTCGGCTCGCTCGTCGGTTCAGCCCCCAGCAACGTCGGAGCGATCCTGCGGGGGCTCGAGGAGCAGGGCGTTCTCGAGCCCTCTCGCACGAACCGTCGGGGAGCGGGCTTCTACTACCGGCTCGCACCGAGCAGCGACTGATTCCGAGGCGAGCGAGCGCGACGACCCCCGCTGCCGAGAACGACATGAAGGTCGTTGACCACCGGTTGGCGACCCTCAGGTCGTGCTCGGCGGGGGGACCGTGGCGCGGCCCAGGTACGTGAGCGGGCCGGGGTCGGCGACGTCGATCTCGTCGAAGCCCAGCGCGTCGTAGAAGCGGCGCGCCGAGGTGTTCGCGGAGACCATACCGACGTGCAGCGCGGGCGCTCCGGCATCCGCGGCCGCGCGCGCCCACGTCTCGAGCAGGACACGGCCGAGTCCCCGGCCCTGGACGTCCGGGAGCAGGTCGATGTGCAGGTGCGCGGGGTACGGCGCAAGCTCGGGCACGAGGAGACGCTCGGGGTGGTGGTGCAGGTGCAGCATGACGTCGTCCGGGCACGCGTCGTCGGGCAGCGGCTCCGGCCGCGCCCGGCGCCGATCCCCCAACGCCGGGATCCACTCGGCGCGGTACCGCTCGACGAACCGCGAGGTGCTGGAGGTGCCCACCACGTAGCCGACGACGCGCGCGCCGTCGTCCACGACGAACGCGAGGTGCGGCTCGAGCGCCGCGTACGGGCCCGCGAAGAGGTCGCCCATGAGGTCGTCGTCCGCGTAGAGCCCGCGCGCGTCGCCGCCGGCGTCGGCGGTGCGGACGCACACGTCGTAGAGATCGCGACGGTCGGACGGGAGGTACGGCCGGATCGTGGTCTGCACGGCCGCATTCTTCCCCGTCCAGAACGACCTGAGGGTCGTTGTCCGGCGGACAACGACCCCCAGGTCGTGTTCGGCACCTCGAGAGGTGGTGCCGGCTACTGGCCCGTGAAGACGAACTGCGAGCCGGGCTCCTTCGCGACGTCGCCGTCACGCGAGTTCGTCACGGTCACGTTCGACAGGATCGCGTTGCCGCGAGCGCCGCCCATCGCGAGGATCCCCGACCCGTTGTTCGACCGGTCGATCCGCACGTTCGTGATCCGGACGTCGGGCATGTTCCCGCCGCCGTTCTTGAACTGGATGCCGTCGTACGTGGAGTCGACGATGTCCGTGTCGCGGATGGTGACGCCGACGATGTCGTGCGTCTGCGGGAAGATCGTGATCGCACCGAACTCCTGGTCCTCGTTCCAGAACGCCCCGCCGGTCCGGTAGAGCCCGTTGTTGGCGATGAGCGTCGTCCCCGAGAACGGCAGGGGGTCGTGGTCGGTCGCCAGCATGATGCCCGGGTAGTTCATGGTGTCGGAGATCAGGTTGTTCTCGATCGAGTTGTCGTAGCCGCCGTAGATCGCGATGCCGTTGGCGCGCCACGGGAGCTGGACCGTGTTGTTGCGGAACGCGTTGTCGTGCCCGATGTCGACGTTCCGGTCCTTGACGTACGGGTTGGCCCAGACGGCGAGCGCGTCGTCGCCGGTGTTGCGGAACGTCGAGTTCACGACCGTCGAGTTCCGCGTCCCGTTGCTGAAGTTGATGCCGTCCGCGTAGGTGTTGCGGATGCGCATGCCGGAGAACACGAGCCCGTCGCCCGGCCCCCACAGCTCGGGGATGTTCGAGTAGTCGCGCCCGACCCACACGCCGACGTTCGCGTGCTCGATCCACACGTTGGTGATCTTCGTGCCCTGGCCGAACCGGCCGTTGAGGCCGACGCCGCCCTCCTCCTGGGCGTTGTTGCCGCGGATCGTGCCGGAGCCGAAGATCGCGATGTCCGAGATCTGGGTGTTGTCGTCGATGTCGAACCCGAAGTTGCCCTCGTGCGGGTGGTTGATGACGCCCGGGGCGAGGTGCGGCTCGATCGTCGTGTAGAGCTGCGAGTGCCACATGCCGGCGCCGCGGATCGACACGTCGCTGATACCCACCTGGTTGTGCATCCCGCGGTTGAGCGGGTCGTCGGTGAGGATCTTCTTCTCCTGACGCCACTGCCCCGCCGGGATCCACACGCACTCGATGTCGCCGTTCTGGTCGGCGGTCACCGCGGCCTGGATGGCGGCCGTGTCCTCGAGCCCGTCGTTCGGGACCGCGCCGTACTCGGTGATCGAGGTGCACTGCGCAGGCTTCGCCGCGGGCGGCGCGACCTGCTCGAGCTCGACGAGGTCGATGACGTAGAACGCGGCGTCGTCACCCGCGTCGCGCTGGAGCGTGAACACCGTCCCGGCCGGGAACGAGCGGCTCAGCAGCACGCTGGACTCGTCGAACAGACGACGCGCGTCGGTGCTGGGCGTGTTGCTCAGCGCCTCCGGGCCGTCCACGTTCCCGTAGAGCCAGGAGTGCTTCGACGACAGCGTGAGCTTCTGCACGAACTGGCCGTCCGCGTAGAGGCTGATCGTCTTCTGCTGGCCGCCGCCGGCGGGGGCGTCGGGGATCGAGGCCCGCACGACGATCGAGTTCGTCGGGTTGGTGGACGTGAACCGGACGTACTGGCCGGTGCTGGTGAGGCGCACGGACTCGCGGCCCGACGACTCGGTGGCGAAGTTGGTGTGCCCGAACGTGCGCAGCGGGTCGGCCTGGAGCAGCGTGCCCGTGTACTGGCCGTCCTCCGCCTCGTAGCTCGTGTACGGGACGGCGGCGCCGCGGCCCACGGTCACGGCGAGCGTGCCCGTGTTGTTGCCCTCGTTCGTCTCGGCGACGACGCCGGTCGCGTCGGCCGTCGCGGTCACCGAGGCCCCGCCGTCGGTCGCGGTCCACGAGCCGCTCGGCGTGACGGTGACGGTCGCGCCCGCGGCGACGGCCGGCGTCGTGCCGTCGAGCGTGGTGGCCCCGGCGACGACGCGGGTCACCGACCCGGCGGCGACCGACTGGTTGCCACGGTTGCGCACCTGGACGGAGAACGTCACGGCGGCCCCGACGGCCGGGTTGGACGGGTTCGAGGACACCGAGACGACCTCGAGGTCCGGCCCGGGCGCCTCCCCCACGACGAGCCTCGCCGTGGCCGTGAAGGCATTGTCGGACTCGTTCTGCTCGGCGACGGTGTTCGCCGGGTCGACGACCGCGCCCACGGTGTACTCCCCTGCAGGACGCGTGCCCGCCGTGACCTGCACCTGGGCGCTCGCGCCGGGCTGCAGCGCGCCGACGGCGGCCGACCCGGCCGTCGTCCCGCCGACCTTCGCGTCGAGCGTCGTGGCCGACGACGCGCGGTCGCCCGTGTTCTTCACGGTCGCCGTGAGCGTCACGGGGGTCGTCGCGGTGGGCGCCGCCGGGGACGCGGTCACCGCGGTGACGGTGAGGTTCGGGTTGGGCGCCGGGGCGCCGTACACCTCGAGCTCCGCGACCTGGCCGTTGCCCGCGCCGGTGTTTCCGGTGAAGCGCAGGCGCACGTCGGTGACGGTCCCGGCGAGGGACACGTCGACGAGGTTGCCGCTGCCCGGCGCGAACGCGTAGGCGGCGGACGCCTTGAGCTCCTGCCACGCCCCCGTGCCCGTGCGGCCCCAGACGGAGAAGGTCTGCGAGCGGGGTCCCCACGCGCCGTCGGGGTTGAGCCGCACGCGCGCGCTGCTGAGCTGGGTGGGCGCGGCGAGGGCGACGTCGAGCGTCGACGGGTACTGCCCGCCCGCGCCCTCCCAGTAGGTCGTCGCGCTGCCGTCCACGGCGTTCGCCGCCACGAACTGCCACTCGGTCGAGGACGCCGTCGCCGGGCGAGCCTTCGCGTAGTTGGTGCCGGTCGGGTCCGTCGGCGGATCCGTCGGGTCGGGCGGGTCGGTCGGGTCCTCCTCGGGCGTGCCCCACACCTCGAGCTCCGACACCTGGCCGTTCGCGGCGCCCGAGTTCGCCGTGAAGACGACGCGGACGTCGGACGCCTCGCCGGTCACGGGGATCTCGACGGCGTTGCCCGTCGACGGGTTGAACGTGTACGTCGCCGACGCCTTGAGCGTGCTGAACGTGCTCGCGCCGTCGACGCGACCGAGCACCGAGAACGTCTGGGTCCGGGTCGACCAGGCGGTCGGCGGCGGCAGCTTGACGACGACCTTGCTGAGATCGGCGTCGCCGTCGAGGTCGACCGTGAGGTCCGACGGGTACCGCCCGCCCGCGCCCTCCCAGTACGAGCTCGCGTCGCCGTCGTTGGCGTTGCGCGCGACGTAGGTCTGCGTGACCGACGACGCGGCGATCGGCCGGTCGAGCGCGAGGTTGGCGGGTGCGGCCGCCGTGGCGACCACGCCGGGCGCCGGTGCGGCGTGCGCGGCAGCCACCACGCCCAGGGGTACGACGAGCGCGAGCGCGGCTCCGGCCACGGTCGCGTGCTTCCAGGGGGTTCTCATGAACGTCCTCGTTCTCCCGCCGGACGGCGGGCTCGTCCACCTGCGGGCGTCGATGCCCGGCGACAGGACGTGGCAGTGCTGGGGCCACGTCCGTGTCTCAGGTGGTGCTCGGGTCTCAGGTGGTGCTGGCGCGAGTGCCGGCGCGGCCGAGGCCGCAGAGGTGTCGCGGCCCGACCACTTCGCCGCGCTTCGAGAGTTGCAGTCGATGCACTGCTTTGTGCTGCTCGGCTGTCATCTTTTTGCGCGGATTGGTGCAGACGTTACGAGAGGGTTCGGCTGGCCGTCAAGAGGTCGGACCCCAGAAGCGGCGAGAACGCCATGAAGGCCGCGAAACGCCGGATAACGACCCTCAGGTCGTGCTCGGCGACCCCGATCACGTGACCGGGCCGCCCGAGAAGCGCTTCGGGGTGTGAGCGCCGGTGTCCGGTGCTTCACTGACGGCGTCGGTGCAGAGACTCGCCGACGCCGTCGAGCAGCACGGTGGCGTCGTCGACCCCTGCGTCCGCCCCCGTGGATCCCACGAGGAGGCCGGAGATGCGACCAGGACGCGGCACCGCAGCCGCACGGACAGGCATGCTGGCGGTCGGGGCTCTCGCTCTCGCCGCGTGCGCACAAGGCACGGGCGACACCGAGACCGACACCGACTTCTCGGTCGAGGAGACACCCGGAGAGATCTCCGTCATGGGCTTCGGCACGGGCGACGAGATCGGCGAGGTCCGCCACGAGCGCGCGGTCGAGGAGCTCGGCGCCGACGTGCAGCTCTCCGAGGGCGAGCTGGACATCCAGGCGTTCCTCTCGGCGGTCGCGTCCGGCAACCCGCCCGACGTCGTCTACGCGAACCGCGACCAGATCGGCACGTTCGCGTCGCGCGACGCGATCCTGTCCCTCGACGAGTGCGTCGAGGCGGAGGACATCGACATGGACGCGTTCGTCGACACCGCGGTCGAGCAGGTGACGTTCGACGGCAGCATCTACGGCATCCCGGAGTTCAACCAGGTCCAGGTGACGATGGCGAACGCCGAGCTCCTCGACGCGGCGGGGCTGACGATCGAGGACGTCAACGGGTCCGACCGCGACGCCATCACGGCGGCCAACGAGGCGCTGATGAACGCGGACGGCGGCACGTTGAGCGTGATCGGCTACGACTCGAAGCTGCCCGAGTTCCTCCCGCTGTGGGCGAAGTCGGTGGGCGCCGACCTGCTGTCGGAGGACGGGCGGACCGCGCAGCTCGACAGCCCGGAGGTCGTCGAGTCGCTCGAGTGGGCCGTGGCGATCTACGACGCCCAGGGCGGCTTCCCCGCGGTGAAGACGTACCGCGACTCCGCGGACTTCTTCGGCGCCGGCAACCAGTTCGCGACGGACGTGCTGGGCGCGATGCCCATGGAGCAGTGGTACATCAACGTGCTCAACGAGTCGTCGCCGGACGCGCCCATGGCGTTCGACGCCGTCCGCACGACCGACGGCGACCCGATCGCCTTCGCGTCCGGCTCGGCCTGGGCCGTGCCGCGCGGGAGCGAGAACGCGGGTGCCGCGTGCCGGTTCGCCCGGCTCATGACCGAGACCGACGCGTGGGTCGAGGCGGCGCAGGCCCGTGCCGACGCGCGCGAGCAGGACGGCCTCGTCTTCACCGGCGTCCTCACGGGCAACGAGGAGGCGGACGAGCAGATCCGCTCCGAGCTGGTCCCGGACGACGCCCCGCAGCCGTGGCAGGACGCGATCGACGCGATGTACGAGGCGAACGACGCGACCTTCGCCCTCCCGGCCAACCCGGCCGACAACGAGTTCGAGACCGCGTGGCAGGACGGCGTGAACCGCGTGCTCAACGGGCAGCAGGAGCCGGCGGAGGCCATGGCCCAGGCGCAGGAGGAGGCTCAGAGCGCCCTCGACGACGCATGGGCGCAGTGGGACGAGGAGGAGTGACGTGACCGCGGTCGACGTCGCGGGGCCGGGGCCGGCCGCCGCCTCGCCGGGACAGGACAGGACCCCCCGTCGGCGACGCCTGAGCCCGGGCGCGCGCCGCGAGCGCAACGCGGCGCTGCGGTTCATCAGCCCGTGGATCGTCGGCTTCCTGATCTTCACGGCGTGGCCGATCGTCTACAGCGCCTACCTCTCGTTCACCGACTACGACGTCATCAACGACCCGACGTTCGTGGGCCTGGAGAACTACCAGGAGATGGTCCAGGACCCGAAGGTGTCCCTCGCCCTGTGGAACACGCTCGTCTACACGGTGCTCCAGGTGCCGCTCTACACGGTCGTCGGGCTGGGGCTCGCGCTCCTGCTCAACCAGGCGGGCCGCTCGGCCGGGTTCTTCCGCACCGCGTTCTTCATCCCGAAGATGACGCCGCCGGTGGCCGTGGGCGTGCTGCTCCTGCTGCTGTTCAACGGGCAGTACGGCGTCGTCAACGAGGTGCTGTCGTGGTTCGGCATCCAGGGCCCGTCGTGGACCACCGACCAGGACTGGATCAAGCCCGGCCTCGTCCTCATCAGCCTGTGGACCGTGGGGGCGGCGGTGATCATCCTGCTCGCGGCGCTGCGCAACGTGCCGAACGACCTGTACGACGCCGCGCGGGTCGACGGTGCCGGCTTCTGGCGCCGCACCCGCACCGTGACGATCCCGATGATCAGCGGCGCGATCTTCTTCGTCATCGTGGTCAACACGATCGCGGCCTTCCAGATGTTCACCGAGGCGTACTCGGCGTACTTCGGCGCCGGCAACTCGACCTACAGCAACGACGCCGCGCTGTTCTACGTCATCTACCTGTTCCAGGAGGGCTTCCAGGAGCTGCACATGGGGTACGCCTCCGCGCTCGCGTGGCTGCTCTTCGTCGTCATCATGATCGTGACGGTCGTCCAGCTCCTCGTCTCGAGACGCCTCGTCTACTACGAGGGGGAGCAGCGATGACCACGGCCCCGTCGTTCCCGCGGCCCGCCGTCTCCGGACCGGGCGCCGCTCCGGACCCCGCGACGGGTGACGCGAGCGCCGTCGTCCCTCCCTCGCCCCCGGGCGGCACCGCGCGGAGCCGCAGCCCCCGACGGCGCGTGCTGCGCGTCGGCGTGCTCGTCGCGCTGCTCCTGGCGACGGTCGCGTTCGTCTACCCGCTGCTGTGGCTGCTCTCCGCGTCGTTCAAGCCGCGGGCCGACGTGTTCGACAACCGCCTGATCCCGAGCACGTTCACGCTCGACAACTACGTGACCGTCTGGCAGGAGGCGCCGCTCGCGCTGTGGCTGGGCAACACGGTCGTGGTCACGGTGCTGGCGGCGGGGCTCGTGACGCTCTCGAGCGCGCTCGTCGCGTGGGGTTTCGCGTTCTTCCGCTTCCGCGGTCGCGGGCCGCTGTTCGGCCTCGTGCTGGCGACGATGATGCTCCCCGGCGCCGTGACGATGATCCCCACGTTCCTCATCTGGAACCAGCTCGGGTTCGTCGGGACGAACGTGCCGCTGTGGGCGGGCAACCTCTTCGGCAGCGCGTTCTATATCTTCCTGCTGCGCCAGTTCTTCCTCGGCCTGCCGCGCGAGCCGTTCGAGGCGGCGAAGCTCGACGGCGCGAACAACTGGCAGCAGTTCTGGCGCCTCGCGGTCCCGCTGTGCCGGCCCGCCCTCATCCTCACGTTCCTCTTCGAGGCGCAGGCGTCGTGGACGGACCTCATGCGCCCGCTCATCTACCTGCAGGACTCGTCCACGTTCACCATCCCCCGCGGGCTCAAGGCCCTCATCGACCAGTTCGGCCCGGGCGGCGAGTCGCAGTGGGAGATCGTCGTGACGGCGTCCGTCATCACGACGATCCCCATGATCCTGCTGTTCTTCCTGGGCCAGCGGCACTTCGTCGAGGGGGTCGCCACGACCGGCAGCAAGGGCTGACACGGGCGCCGCCACCACGGGGGCGAGGCGGTCCCGGGCACCACGCACGAGGCACCACGACCGAGAGGAAGCACGATGCGAGCACTGACCTGGCAGGGACGCGAGAACGTGAGCGTCGAGGACGTCCCCGACCCCCGGATCGAGGAGCCGACCGACGCCGTCGTCCGCGTGACGTCGACGGCGATCTGCGGCTCCGACCTGCACCTGTACGGCGTGCTCGGGATGTTCCTCGACACGGGCGACGTGCTCGGTCACGAGGCGATGGGCGTGGTCGAGGAGGTCGGGTCCGCGGCGGGCGACCTGAAGGTGGGCGACCGCGTCGTCGTGCCGTTCAACATCTCGTGCGGGCGGTGCTGGATGTGCACCCGCGGACTGCAGACCCAGTGCGAGACGACGCAGGTGCACTCCCAGGACAAGGGCGCCGCCCTGTTCGGGTACACGAAGCTCTACGGCCAGGTCCCCGGCGGCCAGGCGCAGTACCTGCGCGTGCCGCAGGCGCACTACGGGCCGGTCGTCGTGCCCGACGACGGCACCCCGGACGAGCGGTACCTCTACCTGTCGGACGTGCTCCCCACCGCGTGGCAGGCCGTCGAGTACGCCGCTGTCCCCGAGGGCGGCAGCGTCGTCGTGCTCGGCCTCGGGCCCATCGGGCAGATGGCCGCGCGCGTCGCGCTCCACCGCGGCGCGGGCCTCGTCGTCGGCGTCGACCTGGTGCCCGAGCGGCGCGCGATGGCCCACCGGCACGGCGTGCGGACGGTCGACCCGACCACGGTCGACGACCTCGCGTCCGCCCTGCGCGACCTCACGGGCGGCCGCGGACCGGACTCGGTGATCGACGCCGTCGGGATGGAGGCGCACGGCTCACCCGTGGCGGAGGCGACGCAGAAGGTCGTGGGCATGCTGCCCGACGCCGTCGCCGGCCCGCTCACCGAGCGCGCGGGCACCGACCGCCTCGCCGCGCTCTACACGGCGTTCGACGTCGTGCGGCGCGGCGGCACGGTGTCGATCTCCGGCGTCTACGGCGGCGCGAAGGACCCGCTGCCGATGATGCAGCTCTTCGACAAGCAGGTGACGCTGCGCATGGGACAGGCCAACGCGCGGCGCTGGACCGACGACATCGTCCCCCTCGTGCAGGACGACGCCGACCCTCTCGGCGTGCTCGACCTGCGCACCCACCGGGTCCCGCTCGAGCAGGCGCCCGAGGCCTACCGGACCTTCCAGCGCAAGGAGGACGGCTGCATCAAGGTCGTGCTCGACCCCTGGGCGGAGACCACCGGGTGAGAACGGTAGACGCCGTCGTCGTCGGCGCGGGGCCCAACGGCCTCGTGGCCGCGAACGCGCTCGTCGACGCGGGGTGGGACGTCCTGGTGCTCGAGGCCCAGGACACGCCGGGCGGCGCCGTCCGGACGGCCGAGGTCGCAGCACCCGGCTTCCGCACCGACCTGTTCAGCGCGTTCTACCCGCTCGCCGCGGGCTCCTCGGTCATCCGCGGCCTGCACCTCGAGGACCACGGCCTCGCGTGGTCGCGCGCGCCGTCGGTCCTCGCGCACGTGCTCGACGACGGCCGCGCCGCCGTGCTCCACGACGACCCCGAGGACACGGCTGCGGGGCTCGAGGACTTCGCCCCGGGCGACGGCGAGGCCTGGCTGCGGATGTTCGAGTCCTGGACGCGCGTGCGCGACCCGCTGCTCGACGCGCTCTTCAGCCCCCTGCCGGCCGCGGGTCCGGCGGTGCGGCTGCTGCGCCGGCTCGGCGTCCCCGGCGCGCTCGACCTCGCGCGCCTGGCCACGCTGCCCGTGCGGCGCCTGGCGGACGAGACGTTCCGCGGCGAGGGCGGCGGCCTGCTCCTCACGGGCAACGCGATGCACGCCGACGTCCCGCCCGACGCCGGGGGCAGCGGCGTGTTCGGCTGGCTGCTCGCGATGCTCGGCCAGGACGTGGGCTTCCCCGTGCCGGTGGGCGGCGCGGGGATGCTCGCCGAGGCGCTCGCCGCGCGGCTCGCCGCAGGCGGCGGGGAGCTCGTCACGGGCGCGCGCGTCGACCGCGTGCACGTCGCGGGGGGTCGTGCGGTCGGGGTGAGCACGGCGCAGGGCGAGCACGTCCGGGCACGGCGCGCCGTGCTCGCCGACGTCACCGCGCCCACGCTGTACCGGGACCTCGTCGGCGCGGAGCACCTGCCCCCGCGCCTCGTGCGCGACCTCGAGCGGTTCCAGTGGGACCACCCGACGTTCAAGCTCAACTGGGCCCTCGACCGGCCGCTGCCGTGGACCGCCGAGGGTGCCGTCGGCGCCGGGACCGTGCATCTGGGTGTGGACCGGCTCGGGTTCGTCGACGTGGCGGCGGACCTCTCGAAGGGCCGCGTCCCGGCCCGCCCGTTCCTGGTCCTCGGCCAGATGACGACGTCCGACCCGTCGCGCTCGCCGCAGGGCACCGAGTCGGCGTGGGCCTACACGCACGTGCCGCACGGGGTCGAGTGGACGGCCGGGGCGGTCGAGGACGAGGTCGAGCGCATGGAGGACGCCCTGGAGCGGGTCGCCCCGGGCTTCCGCGACACCGTCGTCGGCCGGTCCGTCCAGAGCCCGGCCGACCTCGAGCACGCCGACGCCAACCTCGCCGGCGGGGCGGTCAACGGCGGGACGTCGGCCATCCACCAGCAGCTGTTCCTCCGACCGACGCCCGGGCTCGGGCGGCCGGAGACCCCGGTCGCCGGGCTCTACCTCGCGAGCGCGTCCGCGCACCCCGGTGGCGGCGTGCACGGCGCGTGCGGCTGGAACGCCGCCCGCGCCGCGCTGGGCGCCGCGAGCCGGTGGCAGGCCGTCCCGCGCGCGCTCGCGCGCTCCGCGTGGGCCCGCCTGCTGCGCGACCCCTGACGACGGTGCTACCCGACCCGGTCCGGGCGCGCGACCGGACCAGGGGCCGCCGAACCCGTCAGGGAGTGCGCTGCTCGGCGAGGAACGCCAGGCGGCGCAGCGTCTCGCGGTTGCGCGGCGCGATCGCGGCGCTGCGCACCGGCCGGGGCACGAGCGTGCCCGGGCCGCGGTCTGCGTCCTCCACGATCCGGATGCGGCACCCGTCAGCGCCCGCGTCGACGACGTCGATCCGGACGTGCGCCTCACCCGCCGGCCAGCCGCGCGCCTGGATGTCGATCGAGCCCGCCGGGTCCCACGCGCGGACGACCGTCTCGTCGTCAAGCAGCGCCGGCCACAGGCCCACGGAGTGGAGGATGCGCGAGCCGGGCGCGGGCCAGCCGTCGTCGACCGCGCGGATGCGGGCGGTGCCCACGACCCAGGTCGCGTAGGACCAGCCGTCGGCGAGGACGGCGAGGACCGCGTCCTTCGAGCAGCGCGCTGTGCGAATGACGGTCACCATGGTCCGACGGTAGCCACGACCCGGGCACTGGCAACCCGCAGAGGGCGTACGGTGGAAGTTCGGGACGACACCGCGTCCTCCCGGCACCGAGAGACCGTGATGGGGCCTTCCAGCGCGGCGGACTCGCTACTGGCGTCGGTCGCCAGACGGGACGCACACCCATGGTTCTCTCCCGCTATCTCCACGAGTACGCGGCGCGTGCCGCGGACGCCCTCGGTGGAGACGTCGAGGCGTCCATCACCGTGCGGGAGCACGGCATCACGCTGCGCGCCGGCAGCAGCGGGGACGGCGCGGGGCGGTGCGACCAGGCGGAGGCCAGGGCCGACGCCGGGCCCTGCATCGACGCGATGGTCGAGGACTCGATCCTCGTCGTCGCCGACGTGGCGCAGGAGTCGCGGTGGGACGCGTGGCGCGAGCAGACGACGCGCGAGGGGTTCGCCAAGGCGCTCGCCGTGCCCTCGGAGGTCAGCCCGGGCGTGTCCGTCGCGCTCAACCTGTACTCCCGGTCCCCGGAGGGCTGGCCGGCCGAGCTGCTCCGGACGGCCGACGCCTGCGCGCACCTGATCGCCGCGGGCGTGCGCCTGCACCTGCAGTTCGCCGACGTGGAGGACGCGGCGGCCGGGCTGTACCGCACCATGTCGGACGGCGTCGCCGTCGAGCGCGCCGTCGGCGCGATCATGGAGACCAACGGCTGCTCCCAGGACGAGGCCCGGGAGGTGCTGCGGTCGGCGTCGGAGCACCGCGGCGTGAGCCGGCGAGTGATCGCTGAGTCGATCCTGCGCTCGCTCGCGCCGGGGGGAAAGGGCGACATCGTCGACGAGCGCGAGCGCTGAGCACGGCGCGCGAGCGGGCCGATCGATGGAAAACTGGGTCGGGTCGGCAGGGTGACGGCCGGCAGGACGGAGGACAGGGTGGACGCGTCGGCGCTGCTCGGGCTGCTCGCGCGGTCGCTCGCGGGCATCGACCCCGACATGGCGATGCCGTCACGGCTCTGCCGCGCGTGCGTCGAGATCCTCGGGGCGCAGAGCGGTGCCCTGACCGTGCGCGCCACGCCCGAGGACCGGGTGACGGTCAGCTCGTCGGACGGTATGTCGGCGGAGATCGAGAACCTCGAGGAGCTGCTCGGCGAGGGGCCCGGCCAGCTCGCGCTCGACGAGGACCGCATCGTCGTCACGGCGCTCGACGGCGACAGCCCCACGGACCGCTCCTTTCCCGTCTTCTCCCACCTCGTGGCCTCCATCACCGGCCCAGCCCAGGTGTACGCCGTGCCCATGCACGCCGGGGGCCAGGTCATCGGGGTGCTCAGCCTGTACGTCACGACCGGCCGGCTAGCGCGCGACGCCGACGACGTCCAGTTCCTCGCCGACGCCGTCGGGACGGCCCTGCTGGGCGAGCTCGAGTCGATCGACTGGTCGGCGAGGTCCCGGATCCACCAGGCGACCGGCATGGTCACCGCGCAGCTGCACATCTCGCCGCGCGACGCGCTGGCGGTCCTTCGCGCGCACGCGTTCGCGGACTCCGCCACGCTGGAGGACGTCGCACAGGACGTGCTCGCGCGACGCATCGCCTTCACCGACCACGAGACCGACGCGGTCACGACCGAGAGGACCGAGGAGCCATGACGGCGCGGACACCCACCGACTCGCTCGCCGACGCGACCCGAGCGCTCCTCGGCGACCACGACGTCACCGACCTGCTCACGCGCCTCACCCGGGACGCCGTGCTGTTCGCCGGCGCCGACGCCGCCGGGCTCCTCGTCCGCGCCGACCGCGGTCTCGAGACGCTGACCACGACGTCGCACACCGCCGAGCACCTCGAGGCCTTCCAGTCCCAGCGCGACGAGGGCCCGTGCGTCGACGTGGTCGAGACCGGCCAGACCGTCGAGGCCGTCGGCCGCCAGGAGATCGTGGACCGCTGGCCGACCGTGGGACCCGCGATCGTCGCCGCGGGCTTCCGCGTCGTGCACGCGGCGCCGCTCGCGTGGCAGGGCGGCGTCGTCGGGGGCCTCAACGTCTTCGGTCGCGAGCCACGGGCTCTCGGCGACGAGCAGCGCCGTGCCGTGCAGGCGTGCGCCGACATGCTCACCCTCGTCGTGGGCCAGCCCTTCCGCCTCAGCGAGCTGGACTTCGGCCGGAGCATCGCGCGGGCCCTCCGCGACCGGGTCGTGGTGGAGCAGGCGAAGGGCGCGCTCGCCCACCTGCTCGGCATCGACATCTCCGCCGCCTACGACGAGCTGGTCGCCCGCTCCGAGCGCGAGGGCACCTCGCTGACCGACACCGCGCGCGGCGTCCTCCACCAGGCCCAGCGACGCTGAGTCGTCAGGCCGCGCTCGCCCGCGCGACCCCGACCTCGCCCCGCGCGAGCCCGGACCGCAAGCCGGTCCGGATCCCGAACCGCAGCCCGAGGTGGTCGACCGTGCAGGGCAGCGGGTCGTCCGCGAGGTAGCGTCCCCGGCTCACGATCAGGTCGAGCGTCGCGAGCCGGGCCAGCGCGTGCGACGCGACGAGCAGGACGACGTTGCGGCCCGGGCACGAGACCGGGCCGGCGCTGAACGGCACGATCCCCCAGTCGGCGTCCGCGCGCCCGTCGAGCCACGCCTCGGGCTCGAACGCGTCCGCGAAGGCCAGCCGGTCGCCGTCGCGGTGGAAGAAGGCGCTGAGGACGACGAACCCCGTCCCGGCCGGGAACGCGCGCGTACCCCACCGCACCTCCCGGGTCGTGTCCCGCAGGACCGCGAGCGTCGTCGGCCACAGGCGGACGGCCTCGAGCACGCACCCGCGCCCGTAGGGCAGGACGCTCGGTCCCCGCCCGGACGTCACGAGCTCGGTCACGAGCCGCTCCTGCACGTCGGGGCGCGCGGAGGCGACGGCCAGGGCGCGGAACGTCGCGGCGCCGGCGGCGTCGAACGCGAAGAGCCAGTGCGGGATCTGGCCCCGCACGGCGTCCGCCCCACCGACGTCACGACCGCGCGCCGCGAGCGTGCCGGGCTCGGCCACGGCGACGTGCTCGGCGATGCGCCGATCGAGCCGGGCCCGGAGCCACGGGCGACGCGGGCGGAACCACGACCAGTTGCCGTCCCGGCGCAGCGCCTCGAGCAGCGCGCTGAGGTGCGCGTCGTCGCGCGCAGAGCTCCCCAGGACGAGCGTCCGCACCGCGCGCCACCACGCAGCGGCGAACGTGTCCCAGTCGAGGCGACCGCTCGCGTCCACCGCGTCGGCGAGGTCGCGCATCTCGCGGTCGACGACCGCCGTGAACGTGCGACCGTCGACGTGCACGGGCTCGCGCATGTCGAGGAGCGCCTCGTTCAACGGACGGCGCGAGCGCCGGTCGTCGGTCGAGGAGATGAGGACGCCGTCCGGCTGGAAGTGCGCGAGCGCGCCGCGCTTCTCCCACGAGGCGGGCGTGTACGGGTCCGGAGAGCCGTCGAGGATCCGCTCGACGTGCTCGGGCCGCACGGCGAGCACCATGCGGCGGGCGCCGAGGCGCACGACGAGCGGCGCGCCGTCGTACCGGTCGCGCAGCCCCCGCAGGAGGCGGCGCGCGCGCCGGTCGACCTGCCGGCGCTCCGCCCACGCCGTCGCCGCGGGGCGTCGGACGATCGCCCCCTGCGCGACGAGCGGACCGAGCACGTCCCGCAGGACGCGCCCGGTCTCGCTCGCCGTCAGGTCGACGGGGGTGTCCGTCATGCGGTCGGGTTCTCCTCAGTCCTTGTGCAGGGCGTCCTTGACGACCCCTGCGGCCTTCTCGAGCCCGGACGGCTTCGGCGTGGTGCCGTGGAACCGCTCGTCGGGCTGGGTGGGCGGCGGCATCGGGACGCCGGCCGGCGGCGTCGGCACGTACTCGAACTCGCCCTTGCCGTCCGGCGTCGGGCCGCTCGCCCAACGACCCTCGGACGCGTGCTCGCCGTCGGAGAAGTTGATGTACTGGTACGACACCGACCGGTCCTCCTGCTTGAGCGGGAACGTGCTCGGCACGGGGAGCTCCTCGATGCCCTCGTCGCGCAGCTCCTGGGCCGCGGCGAGCCACTGGTTCTGGTGCATCGTGTCGCGCGCGAGGAGGAACGAGAGCAGGTCCTTCACGCCCGCGTCGTCGGTCATGTGGTAGAGCCGGGCGACCTGGAGCCGGCCCTGCATCTCGGCGTTCGCGTTGGCCGTGAAGTCGGCCAGCATGTTCCCGCTCGCCGTGATGTAGCCGGCAGTCCACGGGTTCCCGTTCGAGTCGACCGGTCGCGCTCCGGCGCCCGCGACGATGGCGTGCTGCGGATCGGTCCCCCCGACGATCGCCGCGACCGTCGGGTCGTCCTGCATGGCACCCTCGACGACCCCGACCGGCGCCTTCTCGAGCAGCTGCGCGATCATCGTCGCGAGCATCTCGACATGGCCCATCTCCTCCGCTCCGATGCCGTAGAGGAGGTCTCGGTACTTGCCGGGGAGGTGCGCGTTCCACGACTGGAAGCCGTACTGCATGGCGACGGTGATCTCGCCGTACTGCCCGCCCAGCACCTCCTGCAGCTTGCGGGCGTAGACGGCGTCCGGCTTGTCGGGCTTCGCGCTGTGCTGCAGCTCTTGACGGTGGAAGAACATGGTCTCTCCTTCGAGAGAGAATCGGCCGCCACGGCACGGCACCGCGTGCCCGGACGACCCCGGCACGCGCCTCGTTCTCGACGCGTCGAACGTGCTTCCAGCGTCGACCGGCGTCGTCCCGGTCGCATCTGGGGACGGCTGCCCGAGAAGCGTCCGGGGAGCTCGACGCCGGCCGACGGGACGTCTCAGAGCAGCTTGCCGCCCGTGACGCCGAGGCGGTCGCCGGTGATGTAGCTGGACTCCTGCGAGGCGAAGAAGACGTACGCGGGCGCGAGCTCCGCGGGCTGGCCCGCGCGCCCCAGCGGCGTGTCACCGCCGAACTGCTCGACCTTCTCCGCGGGCATGGTCGCCGGGATGAGCGGCGTCCAGATCGGACCCGGCGCAACAGCGTTGACGCGGATGCCCTCCTCGGCGAGCTGCTGCGACAGGCCCCGCGTGAAGTTGAGGATCGCCGCCTTGGTGGACGCGTAGTCGAGGAGCTGCGGGCTGGGCTCCGACGCCTGGATCGACGTGGTGTTGATGATCGAGCCGCCGCGCGGCAGGTGGTCGAGCGCCGCCTTGGTGATCCAGAACAGCGCGTAGACGTTGGTCTTGAGCACGCGGTCGAGCTGCTCGGTCGTGATGCCGCGCAACCCCTCGTCCTGGGCCATCTGGTACGCGGCGTTGTTGACGAGCACGTCGAGACCGCCGAGGCCCGCGACCGCGTCCTGCACGAGCTGCCGGCAGAAGGACTCCTCCCGGATGTCGCCCGGCAGCAGGACGGCCTTGCGGCCCGCCTGCTCCACCCAGTGCGCCGTCGTGCGGGCGTCCTCCTCCTCCTCGGGCAGGTACGAGATCGCGACGTCGGCCCCCTCGCGCGCGAACGCGATGGCGACCGCGCGACCGATGCCGGAGTCGCCGCCCGTGATGAGCGCCCGCTTGCCCTCGAGGCGGCCGGATCCCTCGTAGGACTCCTCGCCGTGGTCGGGCTCCTGCGACATGTCCCCCGTCCGGCCGGGCGGCTGGAGGTCGTCGGCCTGCTGCTCCGGCTCCGGGTGCTGCGTGGTCGGGTCCTGCGGCGTGGTCTGGTCCGTCATCGAGTGCTCCCGTCTCGGTCGGTGGTTCCCGTCCAGCATGGGCACGACGGCGCTCGCTCGCAGCGGCACGACGGCGCCCCGCTCGCAGCGGCACGCCCGTGCCCACGGTGCGAAGCCCGGCGCCCTGCGTACGGTGGAGGTCAGGACGGTCCCGCGACCGTCACGCCGACACGACGACCACGCCGCACCTGCCGGCGTGACCCGTCAGACAGGACGGACGCCATGAGCCTCTCCCGTTACCCGTCCGAGTTCGCCCAGCGGGCGGCCGCGGTCCTCGGGTCGGACCTCGAGGTCAGCATCACGCTGCGCGAGCACGGCCTGAGTCTGCGCGCCGGGAGCAGCACCGACGCCGCGGCACGGTGCGACCAGGCCGAGGCGCTCGCCGAGGCCGGGCCGTGCATCGACGCGATCGGGAGCAGGACGACCGTCCTCGTGCCGGCCATCGCCACGGACGACCGCTGGGAGGCGTGGCGCGACCAGGCCGTGCGCGAGGGGTTCGTCTCCTCGCTGGGTGTCCCGGCTCTCGTGGACCCGGACGTCGGCGTCGCGCTCAACCTCTACTCGCGCACGCCCGACCCCTGGACGGAGCGTCTCCTCGCGGCAGCCGACTCGTACGCGCAGCTCGTCGCGTCCGCCGTCCGGCTGCACCTCGAGATCGCGGAGCTGGAGGACCGCACGGCCGGCCTCTACCGCGAGATGTCCGACGTCGTCGCCGTCGAGCGCGCCGTCGGTGCCGTCATGCACACGAACGGCTGCAGCGAGGCGGAGGCCCGACGCATCCTCGAGTCCGCCTCGAAGCACCGCAACGTGAGCCGGCGAGAGGTCGCCGAGACCGTCCTGCGAGCCCTCGTCGTCTCCGACGACGACCCCGTCCCCGGGGGCTGAGCGCCCGACCGGGAACGTGGGCCGTCGAGCTCCACCGGCTCCCCCGGGCTCCTCCTCCGGCGCGCGAGCGTGCGGCGCGGATCCTGCCTACGGTCGACGACGAGGCGTCGAGACCTGTGCGCACCCGACCGAGGAGGCGCCATGTCCACCGGACCGACCGACACCCCCGTCCTGCTGAGCGCCGTGCGACGGCTCGAGGAGTCGTCGAGCGTCGACGGCCTCTCCGGCATCGTCCGCGGTGTCGCCCTGGCCGTCGTCCCCGCGCACGGCAGGCTCCGCGAGGAGCTCCACGGGCGCTCGCTGGGGCACGCGCTGCACTCGACCCTGACCGACGTCCCCGTCGGCCTGTGGACGAGCGCGGCGGTGCTCGACGTCGCGGGCGGCGAGCGCAGCGCTCCTGCGGCGCAACGCCTCGTGGGTCTCGGTCTCCTCGCCGCGGTCCCGACGGCCCTCACCGGGCTGGCGGACTACCTCGCGGTCGACAGCCGGGCCCGTCGTGTGGGCTCCGTCCACGCGACGCTGAACGGCGGCGTGTCGGTGCTGTACGGCGCGTCGTGGCTCCTGCGGCGTGCGGGCCGACGACGCGCGGGCGTCGCGGTCTCGATGCTCGCCTACGGCGTCGCGGGAGCGAGCGCGTATCTCGGGGGCCACCTCGCGCAGGCCCTGCGCGAGCCCCCGGCCGACGTCGCGCTGGGCGCGGAGGACGACGCCACGCTGGGCTCCGATGACGCCAGCACGACGGCGCCCGGACGCACCGCCCCGTCGGACGCCGCCCCGGAGACGGCGTGAGGTCCCGGCGCTCGTCCGCCGAGCCGGCGGACCACGACGTCGCGCTGGTCACCGGTGCGTCGAGCGGCATCGGGCTCGCGATCGCGCGCGAGCTCGTCGACCGCGGTCACGACGTGCTGGTCGTCGCCGACCGGGACGTCGACGACACGGTGCGTCGCTTGGACGGCCGGAGCGACGCTCGCGTGACCGGCGTCGAGGTCGACCTGACGACTCCGGCGGGTGTCGAGGCGGTCGCCGCCCGTGCCCGGTCGCTCGGCGTGCGGACCGTCGTGCTCAACGCCGGCGTCGGGGTCCACGGACCGTTCTTCCGCACGCCCCTCGCCGCCGAGCTGGGGCTGGTCGACCTCAACGTCCGCTCCGTCGTGCACCTCACCCACCTGCTGCTGCCGGAGCTGCTCGCGCAGGGCGACGGGCGGCTGCTCGTCACGTCGTCCGTCGCCGGGACCATGCCGGCCCCGCTGTTCAGCACCTACGCGGCCTCGAAGGCGTTCCTCCGCTCGTTCGCCTGGTCGCTGCGGGGCGAGCTGACCGGCACGGGCGTCACCGTGACGGCGCTCCTCCCCGGGCCGACGCGCACCCCGTTCTTCGCCGAGGCCGGGATGCGCCGCACCCGCGTGGGACGGCTGCCGAAGCCCTCTGCGGCGATGGTGGCGCGCAAGGCCGTCGACGCGCTGGAGGCGGGACGTCCTGAGATCACCACGGGCGCGGCCGGGAAGTCGATGCTCGCGATCTCCGGAGTCCTCCCGCAGCGCGCGCGCAGCGCCTTCCACGGCTGGTTCTACAGGCCAGGGGCGTGACCCGCAGCCGGGTCAGAGCCAGCCGCGCCGCTTGAACACCGACCACAGGACGATGCCCAGGACGACCATCATCGTCAGGGCGAAGGGATACCCCCACCCCCACCCGAGCTCGGGGATGACCTCGAAGTTCATGCCGTAGATCGACGCCACCAGGGTGGGCGCGAAGAGGATCGCCGCCCAGGACGAGATCTTCTTGACCTCCTCGCCCTGCACCATCGACGCGGAGGCCATGTTCCGCATCGCCTCGTTCTGCTCCTGCATGACGAGCGTGGAGTGGAGCGTCAGCGCGTTCTCGAGCAGTGCGCGGAAGGTGTCGGCCCGCTCGGTGATCCGCAGGGCGTGGTCGAGGACGTTGCGCAGCTGGTTCTGGACCTCGGTGTCGGTGCCGTACTTCTCCCCGCCGCGCAGCAGGGCCTCGAGCATGCCGGGGAGCGGCCCGATCGCGCGCTGGAACCCGAGGACCTCGGACAGGAGCTGGTAGATCCGCTTCGAGGACCCGGGGTCGACGTGGCCGTCGAACAGGTCGTCCTCGATCTCGTCGATGTCGTCCTGCAGTCCGGCGACCACCGGTCCGTACCCGTCGACGACCTCGTCCATGACGGCGGCCAGCACCGCCTCGGAGCCCGTCGCGAGGAGCTCCGGGCTCCCCTCCAGGCGCCGCCGGACCTGCGCGAGGTCCGGGCGGTCGGCGTGGCGGACCGTCACGACGAAGCATGGGCCCGTGAACAGGTGCACCTCGCCGAACTCGACCGTCTCGTCGTCCTCGTGGTACCACGCGGGCCGCAGCACGACGAACAGCGTGTCGCCGTAGCGCTCGAGCTTCGCGCGCTGGTGCCCCTTCCCGGCGTCCTCCACGGCCAGGGGGTGGAGCGCGAAGGCGTCCGCGACCGAGGCGAGCTCCGACGCGCTCGGCCGCAGCAGCCCGATCCACGCCATCCCGTCGGCGTCGTCGAGCGCCCGATAGGTCTCCCGGAGGTCCGGCGGCGTGAGCGTGCGCTCCCCGGCGACGTAGATCCCGTTGTCGATCAGCGCCACCACGTCGCTCCCCGCTTCGTCGACCCGTCCGTGAGGACCACGCCTCAGCCGGTGCCGCACTACCCGACGTCGCGCGGCGAGGCGATGCTACCCGTGGCCGCCCCGGGGGTCGTGACGAGGAGGTCCCGCGCCTGCTCCGCGGCGCGCGCGATGCTCTCGCCGACGAAGTCGAGGAAGCGGGACATGTTCTCGAGCCGGATGCCGGCAGGGCTGTCGCGGCCCACGACCCGGACGCCCTCGCGCGCGGTCTCGGCCATCTGGGCGTTGTTCCGGGCCGCCGCGATCATCGACTGGTACCAGACGTCGCCGTCGGCGACGTAGCGTTCGCGCCGACCCTCGCCGCGCTCGCGCAGGACGAGGCCGTGGCTCTCCAGGACGGGGATCGCCTTGGAGATGGACGCCGGGCTGACCCGGAGGCGTTCGACGAGCTCGGCCGCGGTGAGGCTGCCCGTGTCAGCCGTGTAGAGGCAGGTCAGCACACCGGCGGCGATGCGGGGCAAACCCTGCTGCATGAACAGCCCGGTGAAGGTCTCCTCGTACTCGCGGAGGGCCTGGGCATCACCGCGCGCCTGCGCGGACGTCGCCGAGGCGGCGTGCCCGGCGGGTGTCCGTCGGCGGGCGCGACGCTCGGTGGCGTGCTGGGCCAGGTCGGCGCGGTAGCCGCCCGGGCCGCCGTTGCGCATCACCTCGCGCGTGATGGTCGACGTCGGACGGTCGAGGCGCCGCGCGATCTCCGCGTAGGGGACGTCGTCGGCCAGACCGAGCGCGATCTGCTGGCGTTCCTGCTTGGTGAGCCTGCCTCCCGGCACGGGGTCCTCCTCGATGTGTCCTGGAGGACCCACAGTAGCGTTCAGCATGCTCCGTTGCAACGAATGACACTCCTGATGTTGCGTTAGGACTTCGCCGGTTGCAACAGTTTAGACGCTCTGACCTGCGTCAATGCAAGTTCGATGCAAACTGACTGTTGCCACGGTAGTGAACGCTACGTAGCGTTTCTCCTGTCAGAAACAACGGCAGGAACAACCCTCAGGAGCTGAGCACGATGCACACCTTCGACACCACCACCCCGATCTCCGCCGTCGTCGACGTCCCGGCGGCCCGCGTCCAGGTCATCGCCGCCGACCGCGCCGACGCCACCGTCGAGATCCGGCCCGCAGACGCCACGAAGAGCCGCGACGTCAAGGCTGCGGAGCGCACCACGGTCGCGTTCCACGACGGCACGCTCCACGTCGCGACCCCGGCGAAGAACGACGCCTTCGGCCCCTCGGGCGCCCTTGAGGTGACGCTCCAGCTTCCCGCCGGCTCCCGTGTCCAGGTCACCGGCAGCGTCGAGCTGCGCGGCGTCGGCCGGCTCGGTGACGTCACCGCCGAGAGCGCCTACGGCGCGATCACGCTCGACGAGGCCGAGAGCGTGCACCTCACCGCCCACGCCGGGGACATCACGGTCGGACGCCTCACCGGCTCGGGCGAGGTCTCCACCGGCAAGGGCGACATCCGTGTCGCCGAGGCCGTGCGCGGAACCCTCGTCCTGAGCACGCAGCTGGGCGACGTCTCGGTCGACGCCGCCCCGGGCGTCTCCGCCTCCCTGGACGCCGGCACGAGCTACGGCCGGGTCAGCAACGCCCTGCGGAACGACGGCACGGCCGCGCTCGACATCCGGGCGACCACCACCCAGGGCGACATCACCGCCCGCAGCCTCTGAGCGACGGCCGCCACACCCCGCGCTCACCACCCACGCCCCACGAGAGTCGGAGAACCAGAGATGACCACAGATCAGAGTGTTGCCCCCGCGATCCGGGTGCGGGGTGTCGAGAAGTCGTTCAAGGACCTGCACGTGCTGCGGGGTGTGGACCTGGACGTCGCGCCGGGGAGCATCTTCGCGCTGCTGGGGTCGAACGGGGCCGGGAAGACCACGCTGGTGCGGATCATCTCGACCCTGCTGAAGGCTGATGCGGGGACCGCGACGGTGCACGGCTACGACGTGGCGAAGAACGCGGGGCAGGTGCGGGAGTCGATCAGCCTCACGGGCCAGTTCGCCGCGGTCGACGAGATCCTCACCGGCCGCGAGAACCTGATCCTGGTCGCGCGACTGCGCCACCTCAAGGACCCCGGGGCCGTGGCGGACGACCTGCTCGCCCGCTTCTCCCTGACCGACGCCGGGGCCCGCCGGGCCGGGACGTACTCCGGGGGGATGCGCCGGCGCCTGGACATCGCGATGAGCCTCATCGGGAACCCGCCGGTCATCGTGCTCGACGAGCCCACCACCGGGCTGGACCCCCAGGCGCGGATCGAGGTCTGGGACACCGTCAAGGCCCTCGCGCAGGGCGGCACGACGGTGCTGCTGACCACCCAGTACCTCGACGAGGCCGAGCAGCTCGCCGACCGGATCGCGATCCTGCACCAGGGGACGATCATCCAGAACGGCACGCTCGCCGAGCTCAAGGCCCTGCTGCCCCCGGCACAGGTCGAGTACGTCGAGAAGCAGCCCTCCCTCGAGGACGTCTTCCTCCACCTCGTCGGCCCCACCACCCCCGACACCACCACGACCGACACCGCACCCCAGACCGCCGCCCGCCCGGCAGGGAAGGAATCCTGATGACCACCCACGCCCTGACCGACACCCGCACCCTGACCGGCCGGTCCCTGACCCACATCCTGCGCTCGCCCGACACCATCATCACGACCGCCGTCACCCCGATCGCGCTCATGCTGCTGTTCGTCTACGTCCTCGGCGGCGCGATCAACACCGGCACCGACGAGTCCTACATCAACTACATGCTCCCCGGCATCCTGCTCATCACCATCGCCTCCGGCATCGCCTACACCGCCTACCGCCTCTTCCTCGACATGCAGGGCGGCATCTTCGAACGCTTCCAGTCCATGCCCATCGCCCGCTCCTCGGTCCTGTGGGCCCACGTCCTGACCTCACTCGTCTCGAACATGATCTCGGTGGCGATCGTCATCGCCGTCGCGCTCCTCATGGGCTTCCGCACCGGGGCCTCCCTCGGCGCCTGGGCCGCGGTGGTCGCGATCCTGGTCCTGTTCACCCTCGCCCTGACCTGGCTCGCCGTCATCGCCGGCCTGTCCGCCAAGACCGTCGACGGCGCCTCCGCGTTCTCCTACCCCCTGATCTTCCTGCCGTTCATCAGCTCCGCGTTCGTCCCCACCGACACCATGCCGGCCCCGGTCGCCTGGTTCGCCGAGAACCAACCCGTGACCTCGATCGTGGACACCATCCGCGCTCTGTTCGCCCAGCAGCCCGTCGGCACCGACATCTGGATCGCCCTCGCCTGGCTCCTCGCCATCCTCGCCGCCGCCTACGCCGGCGCAGTCACCATCTACCGCCGCAAGACCAGCTGACCCCGACAAGCCGCACCCGTCGACACCGCGCTGCCCGACGCCGCCCGCCCCCCTCCGGGAGCGGGCGGCGTCGTCATGCCGGTTCACGACGCTTGCGCGGACCCGAACCTCAGACGGCGTTCGAGGACGTCGTCGATCACGGACGTCAGGCTGGACGCGCGCGAGAGGGCACGCCCTCGGAGAACCGCGAGCGCGTCGTCGGGCCCGACCCGTAGCTGGGCGATCACCATCCCGATCGCGCGGTGCCGCCTCGTCTGGTCGGGCCACTGCTGCTCGAGCGGGGCGCGAGAACCGAGGAGCACCGCGCAGGCCGTGTTCGCGAGCTCCTGCGCCTCGTCGGTCGGGATCGGCGTGCGACCGGACTCCTGGTACAGGGTGAGCGACCCCAACGGGCGCCGGTCCACACGCAAGGGCACGGCGACCACCGTCGTCGACGATCCGAGACCGGCGGCCGCCGCGGCGAAGACCGAGAGCGCCGGAGGCTCCTCCGCGTCCCGCGCGAGCGACAGGGCGACACCATGGTTCTCGACGAACGCCAGCCGGCCCGGACCTTCGCCCAGGACCTCCTGCAGGTCCTCGAGCCGTCGTGTCGTCTCGTCGGACGTGCTGGCGCTCAACCGCTCGACGCCGGTCGGCAGGAGCGTCAGCGCCCCGCCTTGGGCACCGAGCACCTCCACGCAGGCGCTGCACAGCCCGCTCGCCAGCGGCAGTCCCGGCTCCACCCGCGTCAGCAGGCGGGCGACCCGGCTCGGTTGCAGTGCGTCGACCACGGGCCTCCCCCTCCTGTCGTTCCTGTGTCTGCACCGTGCTCTCGCTCGGCTCTCGGTGGGGTGGCCTCGACGTGCCGAGGCGGACTGTTCGAGATCCCCTGGGGCCGTCAGCCGGTCGTCGTCGGCCCGAAGAGCGGCTCGGCGGCGTCCGCCATCTCGAGGTCCGCGGTGGCCTGGACGAGGGCGAGCAGCTCCGGGTCGAGACCCGGCGAGAACTCCTCGAACCGTTCGGGTGCGATGGTCGACGGGACGCCGGCGGGGGCCTGTTCCGTCGCGTCGAGCTCCGTCCCGTCCTTCGAGGGCGACATGCCCTGGAAGATCCGGCCGGCCTCCGAGGCCCCCTCGAGGTCGAACGTGTACTGCTTGGACTGGAGGCCGAGGTCGAGGAGCTTCTTCACCTCGGGGAACTTCTCCGCCTCCGTCTTGGGGATGGGCAGGGTCGCCGACCAGTTCACGCCGAGCGTCTCCAGGGCGCGGGCGTAGGCGTTCTCGTGGGCCTGGTCCCGCACGATGAGGTAGGAGATCGTGGAGCGGGCGGTCTTGTTGTCGGTCATCTCGTAGATCCGGCACTTCTGCAGCCGGCCGGTGGACTCGAGCATGAGGTTGTAGAGGAGGTCCAGCACGAGGTTCCCGGAGTTGTAGACGTAGCTGCCGCTCCACGGGTTGCCGGCCGCGTCGACCGGGAGCGCCCCCTGGGCACCGACCAGGTAGTGGTGGATGTTCCCGGCGCCGAGCGCGATGTCGAGCGGGGTCTTGCCACCGGCCCCCGGCGTGTCGAGGGGGTCGGTCTTCTTGCCGTTGTACCGCGGCGAGCCGTCGAGGAGCCGCGAGATCGTCGTCCCGATCAGCTCCACGTGGCTGATCTCCTCGGTCCCGATGCCCTGCAGCAGGTCCCGGTAGGGCTTCCCCGTCGGGCCGCGGAAGTTCATGCTCTGGAAGAGGTACTGCATCATCGTCCGCATCTCGCCGAACTGGCCGCCCAGCCCTTCCTGCAGGGCGTTGGCCGCGGCGGGGTCCGGCTCGTCGGGGACGATGTCGTTGATCAGACGCTGCACGTGCAGGTACATGTCGTGTCTCCTCCGTCGGGACGTCCTGGCCGTCTCACCGTGCTTCCGGTCGGCGCGACTGGCATCTGGGGAGCCCCCTCCCCGGGCCGGGTGCTCTCAGGTGCCGTCGTCCCCGGCGTCGAAGACCTCGCGGTAGAGACGTCCCGCCTCCGCCACGACGCCCGGGTCGAGCGAGGCCGCGGGGACGACCCGGACGAGGAGCGGCTCGCAGTCGGGGCCTCGCCCGGAGACCTCACCGGTGAGGAGCCACGGGAACCGTTCACCCGTCATCAGGTGGGCGTACTGGCACAGCTGTCTCGCGACCCAGTGCTCGACGGGCCGGTCCCACCACGGCTCGGGGTTCATCGGGTTGACGCTCAGCCCGGGCAGGAGGCAGCCGCTCTCGTGGTCGCGGCTCACGGTCTGCCTGTCGTCCTCCGGCCCGGCGCTGAACCGGACGTGCAACGGGTCGACGACCGCGACCAGCTCGGCGACCTCCGCGAGGGTGCGCAACCGCGGGATCTCGTCGAGCGTCAGCTGCTCCTGGGTCGTCATCCGGACCTCCCTGACGTCCACGCGCACTGCGCGTGCTGCGCGACCGGTGGGCCAGTTCTCGACTCCGTGACGACCGCACGACGGCGGCCGCCCTCGCCAGGCTACGAGGGTTCGCACCCGCGGGCACCCCAGGGCTGCGAGCGCCCCGCCCGCGTGCGACGGTGGCCGGACCACCGCCCTCCCGGGCGCGGGCAACGCCGTCATCCGACGAGGAGGCCGACATGAGCGAGACCGACGAGCAGGGCCAGGGCTACGACCCCGGCGAGGACCCGGACGCCGACCCGCGCTCCCTCAACCCGCGGGTGGGCGAGGGCGCCGAGGACACGAGCGACGGCGGCGACCCCGACGCCGACCCGGCGAACCTCAACCCGCGCTCCGGCGGCGAGGCGTCGGGCGACGACGGCGACTGACACACGGGCGGCGGTCTAGCGTCCCGACGCCCCGGCGGCGAAGCGCGCGAGCAGGCGCGCGAGAGTCGCCACGTCGTCGGACGCCCAGCCGTCCGTGAGCCGCTCGAGGCGCGCGAGCCGGAACGCGGTCGCCCGGCGGCGGAGGTCCGCGCCTGCCACGGTGGCGTCGACGAGGACCTCCCGCGCGTCGTCGGGCGAGGGCCGGCGTGCGACCGCCCCCGCGCGCTCCGCGCGCGTGACGAGCCGGCTCGCGGTCGAGTGCGCGACGTCGAGGCGCGCGGCGACCCGGCGGACGCTCGCGCCACCTTCCCCGACTGCGTCGAGCACCAGGAGGGTCGAGAGCTCGACCTTCGCCCCGTCGTCGTCGACCACCCGGGGGGCGTCGAGGAAGCGGCGCAGCGCCACCAGTGACCGGTCGAGGTCGTGGAGGTCTGGTCGCCCGGTACCGCTCATGCATGTACGGTACATGCATACCGAGCCGCTGGAGGCACCGTGGGACACATCCTCGTGACGGGCGCGAGCGGCAACGTGGGCAGCGTGGTCGCCCGCGAGCTCGCCGCCGCAGGCGCCGACGTCCGGCGCGCCGAGCGCCACGTCCCCGCGGGCGCGACGGACGCCGTCGCGCTGGACTTCACCGACCCGGCCACGTGGCCCGGCGCCTTCGCGGACGTCGAGGCGATGTTCCTCGTTCGCCCGCCCGCGATCGGGAACGTCAAGCGCGACCTGCTGCCCGCGGTCGCCGCGGCGCGCGACGCCGGGGTCCGGCACGTCGTGTTCCTCTCCCTCCAGGGCGCCGAGAAGAACAAGGTCGTGCCGCACGCGACCGTCGAGGCGTGGCTGCGTGAGTCCGGCCTGACGTGGACGTTCGTGCGCGCGTCGTTCTTCCACCAGAACCTGTCGACCACGCACGTGAGCGACGTCCGTGACCGCGACGAGATCCTCGTCCCCGCAGGAAAGGGCGCCACGGCGTTCGTCGACGCGGAGGACGTCGGCGCCGTCGCAGCGGCCGCGCTCCTCGACCCGGCCGCCCACCGCGACCGGGCCTGGACGGTCACGGGACCCCGCGCCCTGACGTACGGCCAGGTCGCCGGCATCCTCACCACGGAGCTCGGCCGACCGATCCGCTACCCGCGGCCCGGCCTGTGGCGCTACGCCCGGCACGCGCGCCGCGCCCTCGGCATGCCGTGGGGCATGGTCGCCGTCACCGCCGCGATCTACACGACCGCGCGCCTCGGCCTCGCGGCCGGGCTCACGGACGACGTGCGCACCGTCCTGGGACGCGACCCCATCGACTTCGCCGCGTTCGCCCACCGCGAGCGCGACGTCTGGAACCCCGACCGCCCCGCACGCACGCTCTGACCCGTACCGACCACGGCCACGGTCCTCCGCACTGCACCGACCATCCCCCACGACCCGAGGACTCCCGCATGCAGCTCGCCCTCGTCGGCGCCACCGGACGCACCGGCGCCCACGCCCTGACCACCGCGCTCGAGCGCGGCCACGACGTCACCGTCCTCGTCCGCGACCCGTCGCGGCTGGCCCCGGGCGTCCGCGACCGGGTCAGGGTGGTCGTCGGCGACTCGACCGACCCGACGGCGCTCGCCGACCTGCTCGCCGGGTCCGACGCCGTCGTCTCCGCCCTCGGACCCACGGACAAGCAGCCCGACCTGCACGCCCGCACCGCCCAGGCGCTCGTCGGGCTCATGAGCGCCCGCGGACCGCGCCGGTTCGTCGGCGTGAGCGGCGCCGGCATCGACGTGCCGGGAGACCAGAAGGCGCCGAAGGACAAGGCCATCAGCTGGCTCATCCGCACCCTCGGTGGCGCCGTCGTGAAGGACAAGCCCGCCGAGTACCGCGTCTGGGCCGTGAGCGACCTCGACTGGACGCTCGTCCGCCCGCCGCGCCTCGTCGACGGGCCCGCGTCGACCCGCCCGCTCGAGCACGACGCCCACCGCTCGACCCGGTCCACGAAGATCACGCGGGCCGACCTCGGCCGCTTCCTCGTCGACGTCGTCGAGCAGGACCTCTACCCCCGCTGCGCGCCCTTCGTCGCGACCGACGGGTCGAGGTAGGGGTCCGGCTCCACCGGCTCACGCCCGGGGACGTACACGGACGTCTCGGGCTCGGGGTGCTGGCAACCGCGGGCCACGACGATCGCGACGCCCAGTGCGACCGCGAGCAGCGCGCCCCAGATGTTGGCCGGCAGCCCGAGCGGGGTGACGCTCGTGGGGTCGATCCGCAGGGCCTCGAGCCACACGCGCGCGGACCCGTACCAGACGAGGTAGACCCCGAAGGCCCTGCCCCACCGCAACCTGAACCGCTTCTCGAGGAGGAGGATCACCGCGATCCCCAGCGCGTTCCACAGCAGCTCGTACAGGAAGAGCGGGTGGAACAGCGTGCCCGCGGGCAGCCCGTCCGGGAAGGCGGGGTTGCTCGTCGGGATCTCGAGGCCCCAGGGCAGCGTCGTGGCCGCGCCGAAGAGCTCGTGGTTGAACCAGTTGCCGAGGCGTCCGATCGCCTGCGCGAGGAGCATCGCGGGCGCGAGCGCGTCCGCGAACGACCAGAAGCGGATCCCGGCGCGCCGGCACCCGATCCAGGCGCCCAGCGCACCACCCAGGAGCGAGCCCAGGATCGCGATGCCGCCCTCCCAGACGTAGAGCACCCGCAGCGGGTCCTGGCCCGCGCCGAAGTAGTCGCCGTAGTGCGTGAGCACGTGGTAGATCCGGGCGCCGACGATCCCGAACGGCACCGCCCACAGCGTGATGTCGAGGACGGCGCCCGGATGACCACCGCGTGCGGTGAGGCGTCGTGAGGTGAGCCAGACGGCGGCGACGATGCCTGCTAGGAGGCACAGGGCATAGACGTGGAGGGTCAGCGGGCCCAGGGTCAGGGACGCCCAGGAGAGGTCGGGGCTCGGGATTCCGAGGCGCATACGGGACTCCTGGGTCGGCTGCCCGCGACCCTACCGCACCGCCCCGCCGGAGCCCACGGCCCGCGCTGCCAGGCGACGTGGCCGCGGTGCGCGACGCACCGCGGCCCAGGTGTCAGCCCTGCTGCGAGCCCTGGGGCGAGGTCGCGGACGTGCCGTGCTGCGTGAGCTCGGCGAGGAAGCGGTGGCACTGCTGCGCGCGCTCGGAGTCCTCCTTCATGACCTTCTCGAAGAACGACGCGATCTCGTCCTTGCCCGCGTTGCGTGCGTCGCGGACGTACTGGCCGTAGTCGTGCCCGGCCTTGAGCGAGTGGTACTGCACCGAGATGAGGTCGAACGTGACGTCGTCGAACCCGGTCTCTCCTGTTGCCATGATCTGCTCCTCCGGCGCACCGACGTCGGTGCGTGGTCGTGGTGCCGGGCCGCGGCCCGGCGCGTGCGACGGCCTGCTGCTGGACCACCTCCACCGTCGCAAGGCTCGCGCGGCTCGCAACCCGGACCGCCGGTCCGGCCAGCCGGATGGACGCCGAGCCATCGAGGGCCTCGCCCGGTTGTGAGTGGGAGCAACCGTCCTACGGTGATCATCAGGTCCAGCAAGAGGCCGTAACCGGTGGCGCACGAGCCCGTTGCGGTCCGTGCTCCGCCGTCAGCGCCCACGCCCGACCACGGGCGGGCCGACGACAGGAGTCCACCATGAGCGACACGCAGGTTCCCTACGGCACCGGGCCCGGTTCGCCGGGATCCGCGACGCCGGACGACGGCGGGGGCACATCGGGCAAGCACACGACCGGGGTCAAGGACCGGGTCGGCGACGCGGCGTCCCACGCGGGTGACGCCGGACGTGAGGTCGCCGGTGACGCGAAGGAGAAGGCGCGCGACGTCGCGCACGAGGCGAAGGACCAGGCGCGTGGTCTCGTCGACCAGGCCCGGGGTGGTCTGAGCTCGCAGGCCGGGACGCAGCAGCAGCGCCTCGCCGAGGGCCTCCGTTCCCTGGGCGACGAGCTCAAGCAGATGGCCGGCGGCACCCAGGACCCGAGCTACGCGACCGACCTGGTGCAGCGCGCCGGGGACGCCACCGGGCAGGTGGCGCAGTGGTTCGAGGACCGGGAGCCCGCGTCCGTGCTGCGTGAGGTCGAGGACTTCGCGCGCCGCCGTCCCGGCATGTTCATCGCGATCGCTGCCGGTGCCGGCCTGATCGTCGGCCGGCTCCTGCGCGGCGCGAAGGACGCGGGGTCCGACGACGACTCCCGCGACACGGCGTCGACGGGCTACGGGACCGCCGGCTACGGCACCGAGGGCTACGGGACGACCGGCGCGACCGCGGGCTACGGCACCGAGGGCTACCGGCAGACCGGTACGACGGCGGGCTACGGCACCACCGGGTACGGCACCGGGTCCGCGTACGCCGCCGGGACCGCCGGCACGACCGGCACGACCGGCACGACCGGCACGACCGGCACGTACGGCCTCGGGGACGACCCGCTCGTCCCGGATCCCGAGCAGCCGACCACCGGGGAGACGACGACACCGCCGCCGTCGTTCCCGCCGACCCCGACGGCGGGTGCCGCGGGGACGTCGACGCTCGGAGGTGAGGCCGATGTCGAGCGCACCTGACCCGTTCGCGGCGAACACGTCGCGGCACGCGGCCACGACGGGGCCGGACCTCGGGACCGGCGGCCCCGGCCCCGGCGCGGGCGCGGTCCCGGGCGCGGACCCGGTCCGCACGCCCGAGCAGCAGAGCGTCGGCGAGCTCGTCGCCGAGGTGAGCCGAGACCTCTCCACGCTGATGCGGCAGGAGGTCGAGCTCGCCAAGGCCGAGGCCAAGCAGTCGGCGCAGCGCGCCGGGAAGGGCGCCGGCATGCTCGCCGGCGCGGGCGTCGCCGGACACTTCGTCCTGCTGTTCCTGTCGATCGCCCTGTGGTGGGCGCTCGGCGCCGTCATGGGCCGAGGCTGGTCGGCACTCGTCGTCGCGGTGCTGTGGGCGATCGTCGCGGCGGTGCTCGCCTCGGTCGGGCGCAAGCAGCTGAAGACCGTCGAGGGCATGCCCGAGACCGCCGACACGATCAAGAAGATCCCGAACGCCGTCCGAGGACACGAGGAGAAGAACTCATGAGCACCAACGACCCGGAGGAGATCCGTGCAGACATCGAGCGCACGCGGACCGAGCTGAGCCGGGACGTCGACGCGCTCGGCGACAAGGTGAGCCCCGGCAACGTGGCGCGGCGTCAGGTCGACCGCGTGAAGTCGGGCGTCGGCTCGGTGAAGGACCGCGTCATGGGCAGCGCCCACGACACCGCGGGCTCGGCGCGCGACACGACGCACGACCTCGCGGACCGCGGTCGCGGGGCTGCGTCGTCCGTCGCGGACTCGGCGCGCGGTGCCGCGTCGTCGGTCGCCGACACCGCGCGCTCGGCGCCCCAGGCGGTCCGCGAGCAGACGCAGGGCAACCCGCTCGCGGTGGGCCTCGTGGCCTTCGGCCTCGGCCTGGTCGCAGCCTCGCTCATCCCGGCCAGCCGGGCGGAGCAGCGCGCGGCGTCGACCGTCAAGGAGAAGGCCGCGCCGCTCGTCGACGACGTCAGGTCGACGGCCACCGAGATGGTCGAGGATCTCAAGGAGCCGGCGAAGGAGAGCGCCCAGGCCGTCGCGGACTCCGCGAAGGGCGCGGCGCGCGAGGTCGGCGAGCACGGGCGCGAGGCCGCCCAGGACGTCCGCTCGCAGGTCAAGGAAGGCTGAGCACCCGAGGGCCCGGGCGACGTGCGTCGCCCGGGCCTTCGCGTGCCCGCACGACCGCACCGGGCGTCCGCACGTCGGCAACATCCCGCACGTCGGGCACCCTCCCGCGGGTCCGCACCGTCCCGAGCGGCCGCGCCTCCCGGCGGGCGAGCGACGGTCGCCGGGGACACGATGACCGTGGCGTCCAGCAGGGGCGCCTCTCCCGTCACCTTGGAGCGCCCCAGATGACCTCCACCCCGGTACGCACCGACGCCGACGACGCCGCGACCACCACCTCGACCCGCCTGCCCCTCCCGGCATCCCGCGGCCCCGCGAGCGCCGCGCTGCTCGCCGTGCTCACGGCGGGCCCGCCGGGCAGCGCGCCCGACGGTTCGTCGGACGGCTCGTCGGACGGCTCGGCGGACGGCTCGCCGGACGCGCGCCTCGAGGCGGTCCGGGCCGCCGTCGCCGACCGGCTGGACCGGGCGACGTCGGGCCGCGACGTGCTCGACGACGAGGACCTGCAGCTCACGCTCACGGTGCTGTACGAGCTGCACTACCGGGGCGTCGACGGCGTGGACGACGCGTGGGAGTGGGAGCCGTCGCTGCTGGCCGTGCGCGGGACGATCGAGCGGCCGTTCGAGGCGGCGGTGCGCGAGCGCGCCGGGAGCCCGGGCTGCCCGGGGACCGACGCCGCGACGGTGGCCCGGCGGCTCTTCGAGCTCGCCGCGCAGGACGACGGTCCGAGCCTGTCGCGCTACGTCGCCAAGCGCGCGGACGCCGAGCAGGTGCGCGAGCTGCTCGCGCTGAAGTCGCTCTACCAGCTCAAGGAGGCCGACCCGCACACGTGGGCGGTCCCGCGGCTCGCGGGCGCCCCGAAGGCCGCGCTCGTCGAGATCCAGGCGGACGAGTACGGCGGCGGACGGCCGGGCCGCATGCACGCCGAGCTGTTCGCGCGCACGATGCGCGGGGTCGGGCTCGACGACGGGTACGGCCGCTACGTCGACGCGGCGCCCACCGTGGTCCTCGTCGCGCTGAACACGATGTCGCTGTTCGGCCTGCACCGTCGCCTGCGCGGGGCGATCGTCGGGCACCTCGCCGCGTTCGAGATGACGTCGTCCGTCCCCAGCCGGCTGTACGGGAACGGGTTCCGGCGGCTCGGCCACGACGAGGGCACGACGTGGTACTTCGACGAGCACGTCGAGGCGGACGCCGTGCACGAGCAGATCGCGGCACGCGACCTGGCCGGACGGCTCGTCGAGCAGGAGCCGGCGCTGTGCGACGACGTCCTCCTCGGCGCCGCGGCGTGCCTCGCCGTCGAGGGCGACGTCGCCGCGTACGCCCTCGAGCGCTGGCAGGAGGGCCTGTCCGCGCTGCGCACGCCGCTCGCGGCCGAGCCGCCCCGACAGCTCGGGGAGACCGTGCGTGCCCAGGACTGACGCCGTGTACCTCCTCCCGCTCCGACGCTCCGCGGTGGACGAGAGCGAGCTCGCGGAGCTGTCCTCCTACCTGCGCCGGCTCGCGCTCGAGCTGCCCGTCGTCGTCGCCGACGGCTCGCCACCGGACGTCCGGGCGCGCCACGCGGGTTCGTGGGGTCGGTCGGCCCGGGTCCTCACCGTCCCGCCCCCACGGCCCGGCATCAACGGCAAGGTCGTGGGGGTCCTCACCGGGCTGGCCGCGACGACCGAGCCGCGCGTCGTCGTCGCGGACGACGACGTCCGGTGGGACGGCCCGATCCTGGAGCGTGCGCTGGCGCTGCTCGACGACGCGGACCTGGTCGTGCCGCAGAACGTGTTCGACCCGGCGCCGTGGCACGCGCGCTGGGACACCGCCCGCTCGCTCGTCAACCGGGCGCTCGGCCACGACTACGCCGGCACGGTGGTCCTGCGGCGCGACGCGCTCGGTCCCGAGGGCTACGACGCCGCGGTGCTGTTCGAGAACCTCGAGCTCGAGCGCACGGTGGTCGCGCGGCGTGGCAGCGTGGTGCACGCGCTCGACGTCGTGGTCCCTCGCCGCCCGCCGGACGTACGCCGGTTCGCCGAGCAGCGCGTGCGTCAGGCCTACGACTCGCTCGCGCAGCCGGCGCGCCTCGCCGTCGAGCTCGCCGTCGCCCCGCTCCTCACGGCGGGGGTCCTCGCCGGCGTCCGCGGACGGGCGCGCGCCCGGTCGGCGGGGTGGGCCGTCGTCGTCGCCGTGCTCGCGGGCGCCGTCGTGCTGGCGGAGGCCGGCCGTCGACGCACCGGCGGGACGGCCGTGTTCCCCGCCACCGCCCCGCTGTGGGCGCCGGCGTGGGTCCTCGAGCGCGCGCTGTGCTCGTGGGTCGCGCTCGGGTGGTGGGCGCTCGGCGGCGTCCCCTACGCGGGGACGCGGCTGCGCCGCGCGGCGCACCCCGTCGGCGCGCTGCGCTCGACGGCACCGGGGCGGGGTGCCTCGTGACCCGCCCCGAGCAGGACGACGTCACGGTCACCGCGTGCCCGGACGGGCCCTTGCTCGTGCGCGGCCCCGCGCGCCTCGTCGACGGCGACGGGCAGGAGATTCAGCGCAACCGGGCGACCGTCGCGCTGTGCCGGTGCGGCGGCACGGCGATCCCTCCGTGGTGCGACGGGACGCACAAGGTCAACGGGTACCGCAGCGGCGAGCCTGCCTGAGGATCCCCAGGAGATGGACCGTCTGTTCGGTTCGCTCGCCCTGAGCTCGCGGAACGCCCCCCACGATGCCGATGGACCTGTTCCGCGAGGGTGACCACTACGTCCTCGCCGTGGACCTGCCCGGCATCGACCCCGGCAGCATCGACGTCTCGTGCGAGGACCGGACGCTGACGATCCGAGCCGAGCGGACGCCTCGTTCGGCGGAGGGCCAGTGGCTGCTCCGCGAGCGCTCGACCGGCACCGTCGCCCGGCAGGTCACGCTGGGCCGCGGGCTCGCGCTCGACCAGATCGGCGCGTCGTACGCCGACGGTGTCCTGACCCTCACCATCCCGGTGTCGGAAGAGGCGAAGCCGCGCCGCATCGAGGTGAGCCACTCCGGCACCCCGACGGCGATCGAGGCCGGGAGCTGACCCTGGCGCCTCGAGCGCAGCACACCACGGGCCGCACGGGGCCGACCACGAGGTCGGTCCCGTGCGGCCTGTCCGCCTGCGCCGGCTCACCGTCGTCCTGGCGGGTGGACCTCTCGGAGACCGAGCAGGACCGGGGCCGGCAGGACGTCACCGCTCATGACGTGGTCGGCACGGAAGGACTGGAGGAGAAGGGCGACCAGGCGCCGTGCGGCAGCGTGCGCGACGTCGTGCGGCTGCGCCGCGAGACCACCGCTGGCCAGGAGCGCCAGGGTGAGATCACCCGGCACGACGTCGTCGCGCAGGTCCCCGGCGTCCTGGGCGCGTCGGATCAGGAGCGCCAGGCCATCCTCGGCGCGTTCGCGTTCCCCGGCAGGATCGAGCGCGTCCGGGAAGCGGTCGAGGAACGCGGCGGCAAAGCCGCGGTCGGTGGCCTGCAAGGTGCACACCTCCTCGACGAGCCGGCAGAAGCCGCGCCAGGGGTCGGGATCGTCCAGCGCGGTCTCGAGAGCCGCCGCGCACAGGGCGAGCTGCTCGGCGAAGGCGGCAGCCACCAGCCCGGCGCGGGTCGGGAAGCGCCGGTAGAGGGTCGCGGTGCCGACGCCCGCGCGGCGCGCGACGGCCGTCAGCGGCACGTCGATGCCCCGCTCGGCGAAGGCCTCGCGAGCGGCCGCGAGGATGCGCTCGCGGTTCTGCCGCGCGTCGGACCGGAGCTCGTTGTCGGGCCGCGCCCGTGAATCCTGCGTGCCGGTCACCCGACCGCGCACCATCTGAGAGGCCTGGTGGGGCACTCTTCCTCACTTCCGCTCAAGTGGGCGAGGTCGTTCGCTTGCACGTCTAGCGTGGACTCTAGCGCGGGCTCGGCCGCTCGTGCGCCGACTCCGACACATGAACAGGACACCACCTTGAGCGAGATGCGCGCAGCCCTCTTCGACCGCTACGGACCCCCGGACGTCCTGTACGTAGGACGGGCGCCGGTGCCGACGGTGACCGCCGCCCAGGTCCTGGTCCGGGTTCACGCCGCCAGCGTGAACGGTGGAGAGCTCGCGGGACGAGCGGGAAAGCTGCGCCTGGTCACCGGGCGCACCTTCCCCCAGCGCTCCGGCGTCGACTTCGCCGGGGAGGTCACCGAGGTGGGCTCCTCCGTCGTCGGCGTGCGGCCGGGCGACAAGGTGTGGGGTGCTCAGAAGCTGCGGGCGGGCAGCATGGCCGAGTACGTGGCCGTCAGTCCTCGCAGGATCTCCACGGCACCGCGGAACCTCACCATGGTCGAGGCGGTCTCCCTGCTGGCCGGCGGCACCACGTCGTTGACCGCCCTGCGCGACCATGCGGTCCTGCGACCGGGCGAGCGGTTGCTGGTTCGCGGTGCCAGCGGAGGCGTGGGCAGCGTGGCCGTCCAGTTCGGCAAGCTGCGCGGTGCTCACGTGACCGCGCTCGCCAGCGGCCGGAACCTGGACTTCGTCCGGGGCCTCGGCGCGGACGAGGCCGTGGACTATCGGGCGGTCCAGCTCTCCCGTCTCGGCCGCTTCGACGTCATCGTCGACACAGCCGGCACCCAGCAGGCCGCGCTCCGACGTCTGCTGACCCCGGGCGGCCGGATGGTCGCGGTCACGATCGACATCGACAGGCCCGTCGCGAGCCTCGCGACGGTCCTGTCATCGATCGTGCACGGGACAGGTCGCATCCGCTTCTTCAGCGGCAACCCCGAGACCGAGCTCCTGGCCGAGCTGGCTCGTCACGCCGAGCACGGCCACATCGTCCCCGTCGTCGACACCGTCCACCCGCTCGACGACATCGCCGCTGCTCACCGGGCGCTGGAGTCCGGTGGAGTACGCGGGAAGCACGTCGTCCAGATCGTCTGAGACGGCTTGCTACGCGAGGCCCTCGAGGTGGATCGCCTTGCGGACGGTGAGCTCGTCGAGCAGGTCCGGCCCGTACCCGGCGCCGCCGCCGCTGCCCCGGCGCGGGTCCGCGGACCCGCCCGGCGCGCCGCCGAACACGGCGTTGATCTTCACCGTCCCGACGTCGAGGGCGTCGGCCGCGCGCAGGGCGTGGTCGAGCGACGGCGTGAGCACGGTCGCGGCGAGCCCGTACGCCGACGCCGACGCCCGGCGCAGCCCTTCCTCGAAGTCCGCGACCCGCACGACCGGCACCACGGGGCCGAACGTCTCCTCGGTGAGGAGCGCGACGTCGTCGGGGCAGCGGTCGAGCACGGTCGGCGCGTAGAACGAGCCCGGCCGGTCGAGTCGTGCCGCACCCGTGACGACCTCCGCGCCCGCACCGGTCGCGCCGCGCACGTGCTCGTCGACGACGGCGAGCTGGTCCTCGTCGACGAGCGGTCCCATCGTCGTCGCGTCGTCGCCCGGGTCCCCGACCTGGAGACTCTGCGCGATCCGCGCGAGCTCCGCGACGACGGCGTCCGCGACCTCCTCCACGACGTACGCGCGCTCGACGGCGGTGCACAGCTGGCCCCCGTTGGTGAACGCGCCCGTCGCGATCTGCCGGGCCGCGAGCGCCGGGTCGACCCCGGCGTCGACGACGATCGGGTCCTTCCCGCCGTTCTCCAGCAGCACCTTCGCACCGCGCGCGCCCGCGGTCGCGGCGATCCGGCGTCCCGCCGCCGTGGAGCCGACGTGCGCGACGAGCGCCACGTCCTCGTGCGCCACGATCGCCTCGCCCGTCGCGCCGTCGCCGCTGACGACCCGGAGCACGTCCGCCGGCAGTGCGCTCGCGACGAGCTCGGCGAGCCGCAGGCCCGGAGCGTCGCTGCGCTCCGACGGCTTGTGGACGACGACGTTCCCCGTGATCAGCGCCGCGGCGATCAGCCCCGCGGCGGCCGGGTAGGGGTCGTTCCACGGCGTGATGACCGCGACGACGCCGCGCGGCTCCCGGCGCACGACGTCGAGCGCCGCCGGGTCCCCGGCGAGCACCCGCCCCGCGCGCCCCAGGCCGGCGACCGCCGCCTCCTCGAACAGCTCGGCCGCGACCTCGGCCGACCCGCGTGCCTCGTTCTCGACGCGCCCGGTCGTCGCGCGCAGGAGCGCTCCGAGATCGTCGGCGGCCTCGCGCACGGCTCGCGCGGCGGCCCGGAGGGCGGCGGCCCGCTCGCCCGGCGGCGTCGCGCGCCACGCGGGCCACGCAGCGACGGCGGCACGCACGGCGGCGTCGACCTCCTCCGGTCCGGCGCACTCCACCGGGGCGCCCGGCCGCCCGGTCGTCGGGTCCGTGCGCTCGAGCCGCCGCGGGCCCGTCGGTGCACCGGTCGGCACACCGTTGGGGTCGGCAGTCGGCTCGGCGTTCGAATCCATGGCGGGTCGGGCGGTCGAGGTCGTCGTCATGCGGTCCTCCAGAGGGAATGACACGAAGAGAAGTACCTGTACGTGAAGAGTCGAGGTGCGAGAAGCGCTTCTCGGGGTGAAGGTGAGGGCGGGTTGCAGCAGAGCCGACCCGTACGCGTCAGGCGGACGCCCCGTTTCTCGAGGCATGCCACGAGCCTGACCCGATCCGGGAAGGCTCGCCATCCATGCGCGTCCTCGGTGTCAACGCCCTGTTCCACGACCCGTCCGCCGCCCTCGTCGTCGACGGCCGCGTCGTCGCCGCCGCGGAGGAGGAACGCTTCTCACGGCGCAAGCACGGTAAGCGACCCGTCCCGTTCGCGGCCTGGGAGCTGCCGGAGAAGGCCATGGCCTGGTGCCTCGAGGCCGGCGGGCTGCGACCGCAGGACCTCGACGCGGTCGCGTACTCCTTCGACCCGGCGCTCGCGAAGCCCGCGGAGGAGATGGGCCTGCCCGACCCGTGGGACTGGCTGCGCGTGCAGTACGCCGAGCGCGCGCCGCAGTTCATCGCGACGGCGCTGCCCGGCCTGTCCCCCGCGGCAGTCCGGTTCGTGCCGCACGAGGTGGCGCACGCGGCGTCGGCCGCGCTGGCCTCGCCCTTCCCGGTGGCGAGCGTGCTGTCGCTCGACGGGCGCGGCGAGCGCTCGTCGCACCTCGCGGGACGCTACGACCATGGCCGCCTCGAGGTGCTCGCGAGCCAGGAGCTCCCCCACTCGCTCGGCCTCGTCTACGAGTCGCTCACCGAGCACCTCGGGTTCCTGCGGTCGAGCGACGAGTACAAGGTCATGGCGCTCGCGTCGTACGGCGAGCCGCGGTTCCTCGACGACCTGCGCGAGATCCTCTACGCGACCGACGACGGCGGGTTCGTCGCCGAGGCCCCGGACTGGAACCGCTGGGCACCGCCACGGACCGACGACGGCACGTGGGGCACCGAGCACGGCGGCCTCGCGGAGCACGCCGACCTCGCGGCGTCGGTCCAGGCGCGGCTCGAGGAGGTGCTCGTCGACCTCGCGACGTGGCTGCACGGGCAGACCGGCGACCGCGTGCTCGCGATGGGCGGCGGCACCGCGCTGAACTGCGTCGCGAACTCGCGGATCTGGCGCGAGACGCCGTTCGAGGAGGTGTGGGTCCAGCCCGCCGCGGGCGACTCCGGCACGGCGCTCGGCGCGGCGATGCAGCTCGCGGCCGAGGCCGGCGACACGGTCGAGCCCATGGGGTCCGCCGCGCTCGGCCGGTCCTGGACCGACGACGAGCTCGCCGGTTGGCTGCGCACCGCGAAGGTGCCGTTCACGACGCCCGACGACCTGCCCGGCGAGGTCGCGCAGGTGCTCGCCGACAACGGGGTCGTCGCGTGGTTCGACGGCCGCGCCGAGTTCGGCCCGCGCGCGCTCGGGCACCGGTCCCTCATCGCGAACCCCGGGCCGGTCGAGAACCTCGAGCGGCTCAACGACGTCAAGGGCCGCGAGCAGTTCCGCCCGGTCGCACCGATGGTGCTCCTCGAGGACGCGGCCGAGATCTTCAGTGGTGGCCCGATCCCGAGCCCGTACATGCTCTTCGTCCACGAGGTCGCGCCGGAGTGGCGGGACCGGATCGCCACCGTCGTGCACGTCGACGGGACCGCGCGGATCCAGACCGTCGACGGCTCGACGCCGCGCCTGCAGGCGATGATCCGCGCGTTCAAGGACCGTACCGGGCTGCCGGTCGTCGTCAACACGAGCCTCAACACCGCGGGCCGCCCGATGGTCGACGACCCTCGCGACGCGCTCGAGCTCTTCGGGTCCGCACCGGTCGACCTGCTCGTGCTCGGCCCGCACCTCGTGCGGCGCGCCGACCTCTTCGCCACCGAGGAGCGCTCGTGACGCCCCCCGACCCGTACGCCGTGGTCGTCCCCTCGATCGGCCGCCCCTCGCTCCTGCGGCTGCTCGAGACGCTCGCCGCGCAGGCCGACTCCTCCCCCGGCGCGCCGTTGCCCGTCGAGGTGGTCGTCGCCGACGACCGTCGCCTCGTGACGGCCGGGTCGCGCGACGACGCGGGACGCGCACCCGCGTCCGCACCAGAGCCGCCCGAGTCGCTCGATCTCGGGGAGGTGGGCGCCCGGCTCGGCGCGCGCGTCGTCCGGACGGGTGGCCGTGGTCCCGCGGCGGCGCGCAACGCCGGGTGGCGCTCGACGTCGGCGCCGTGGGTCGTCTTCCTCGACGACGACGTCGAGCTGCCCGACGGGTGGGCGGGCCTGCTCGCCGCCGACCTCGCCGCGGCGAGCGACCGCACCGGCGGCGTCCAGGGTCGCCTGCACGTGCCTCTGCCGACGGACCGCCGTCCCACCGACTGGGAGCGTGGCACCGCGGGCCTGCAGGACGCGCTCTGGCCGACCGCCGACATGGCGTACCGGCGCGCCGCCCTCGAGCAGGTCGCCGGGTTCGACGAACGGTTCCCCCGCGCCTACCGCGAGGACGCCGACCTCGCGCTGCGCGTGCGCGACGCCGGCTGGGAGCTGACGCGCGGGACCCGCACCACGACGCACCCCGTGCGCCCGACCGACGACGGCGTGAGCCTGCGCGTGCAGGCCGGGACGCGCGACGACGCGACGATGCGCGCGCTGCACGGGCCCGACTGGCGCGAGCGCGCCGAGACGGGTCGCGGCCGGCTGGCCTGGCACGTCGCGACGGTCGTCGCGGCGGGCGTCGGGGTGGCCGGGGTGCTGGCCCGCAGCCCGCGCGCCGCCGCACTGGGCGCCGCGGCCTGGGCTGGCCTCACCCTCGACTTCGCCCGGCGCCGCCTCGCGCCCGGGCCGCGCCCCGGCGACGACGTCTTCGGCGCCGAGCTGCGCCGCATGCTCTGGACGAGCGCCGCGATCCCGTTCGCGGCCGTGCGCCACCGCGTGGTGGGGACGGTCGCGGCACGACGCGGGCTCGACCCCTGGCCGCCGCCTCTCGCCGCCGTGCTCTTCGACCGTGACGGCACCCTGGTCCACGACGTCCCCTACAACGGCGACCCGGACGCCGTCCGCCCGGTCGACGGCGCGCGCGAGGTCCTCGACGACCTGCGGTCGCGCGGCGTGCGCGTCGGCGTTGTCTCCAACCAGTCGGGCGTCGCGCGGGGTCTGCTCACGCGCGACCAGGTGGACGCCGTGAACGCGCGCGTCGAGGAGCTGCTCGGCCCGTTCGACACGTGGCAGGTGTGCCCGCACGGCCCCGACGACGCGTGCGCGTGCCGCAAGCCCGCGCCCGGCATGGTCCTCGCCGCCGCCGCGGAGCTCGGCGTGCCGCCGTGGCGGTGCGCGCTGGTCGGGGACATCGGTGCCGACGTCGCGGCCGCGCTCGCCGCCGGAGCCGTGCCCGTGCTCGTCCCGACGCCGGTCACGCGCCCGGAGGAGGTCGACGCCGCCCCGCGCGTCGCCCCCGACCTCGCCGCCGCGCTCAAGATGCTCGACGACCGACTCCCCGCCGCCTCGCATCCGCGCGGGACATCCGAGCACGCGTCGTCGAGATCGTCCGACTCACCCGAGGGCCCGTCGTCGAGATCGGCAGGATCGCATCAGATCGGCAGCCCGGGACTGCCGATCTCGCGCCGACCTGCCGATCTCGGTGTGCACGACGAGCTGCCGGAGCGCGGCGCATGACCGCCGACGTGCTGGCCGTGCGTCTCGACAGCGACGGCGACGTGCTCCTCACCGGCCCGGCGATCCGTGCTCTCGCGGCGGGCGCCGCGGCGAGAGGGGGCCACGTCGACGTGCTCGCGTCGTCCGCCGGGCGCGCTGCCGCACGGCTGCTGCCCGGCGTGCGGGACGTGCTCGTGTTCGACGCGCCGTGGTCCGGGTACGCCCCGCCGCCGCTCGACCGGGCCGAGGTCCTCGGCCTCGTCGAGGCGCTCGCCGCGCGCCGCTACGCCACCGCGGTGATCTTCACGTCGTTCCACCAGAGCCCGCTGCCCATGGCGCTGCTCGCCCGGCTCGCCGGGATCCCCTCCGTCGCCGGGACGAGCGACGACTACCCCGGCTCGCTGCTCGACGTGCGGCACCGCCGCCCCGACGGCCTGCACGAGGTCGAGGCCGCCCTGGACCTCGCGCGCGCCGCCGGGTTCCCCGCGTCGACGGTCGACCAGGCCCCCGAGCAGGCACCGGACGGCGCCGCACGACGCGACGACCGGCTGCGCGTGCGCGGGCCGCTGCCCGACGTGCGCCACCTCCTCACCTTCCCCAGCGACGCCGCGGGCGCGGACGGGGACGCGCCGTACGTCGTCGTGCACCCGGGCGCGTCGGTGCCCGCCCGTGCCCCGTCGCCCGACCACGCCCGCGCGATCGTCGCGGCACTGGTCGCGCGGGGCCACCGCGTCGTCGTCACCGGTGGCCCGGGCGAGACCGCGCTCGCCGCGCACGTCGCCGCCGGATCCGCCGCCGGGCGCGCCGCCGAACCCGCCGCCGGGCGCGCCACTGGACCCGCCGCCGGGCGCGCCGGCGGAGGGGTCGTCGACCTCTCCGGTCGGACGGACCTCGCCGGGCTCGCGGCGGTGCTCGCGGGAGCGCGCTGCGTCGTCGTGGGCAACACCGGTCCAGCGCACCTCGCCGCAGCCGTCGGGACGCCGGTCGTGTCGCTCTTCGCGCCGGTCGTCCCCGCCGACCGCTGGGCACCGTGGGGTGTGCCGACGGTGGTCCTCGGCGACCAGGGCGCCGCGTGCCGCGGCTCGCGCGCCCGCGAGTGCCCCGTCCCCGGGCACCCGTGCCTGACCGGCATCCACCCGGACGCGGTGGTCGACGCGGTCGAACGCCTCTCGTCCGGGCCGACGACCGGCCCGACGGCGCAGCCTCACCGGACCACCCCGTCCCACCCGGCCGTCCGACCCCACCAGACCGACCCGACCGATGCGCCACCCGCCCGCGGACCGGCGCCCGAGACCGCGGAGGTGGTCGCATGAGGATCCTCGTCTGGCACGTGCACGGCTCGTGGGCCACGGCGTTCGTCGCCGGGCCCCACGAGTACGTCGTCCCCGTCGTCCCGGATCGCGGGCCCGAGGGCCACGGTCGCGCGGAGACGTGGGACTGGCCTGCGTCGGTGCGCGAGGCGACCCCCGAGCAGCTCGCCGACCTCGCGACCGGCGGCGGGATCGACGTCGTCGTCCTGCAGCGTCCCGAGGAGATCGAGATGCTGCGGCGCTGGACCGGGCTCGTCCCCGGCCGTGACGTCCCCGCGGTCTACGTGGAGCACAACGCCCCGACCGGGCACGCCGCCTCGACGCGTCATCCGCTCGCCGACCTCGACGTCGTCGAGGAGGGGCTCGTCCCGATCGTCCACGTCACGGCGTTCAACCAGCTCATGTGGGACACGGGCGACGCGCGCACGCTCGTCGTCGACCACGGCATCCCCGACCCCGGCCACCGGTACACGGGTGAGCGCGCGAGCGTCGGCGTCGTCGTCAACGAGCCCGTGCGGCGCTGGCGCGTCGCGGGCACGGACGTCCTCGTCGAGCTGGGACGCCACGTGCCGCTCGACGTGTACGGCATGGGCGTCGGCAAGCTCGCCGAGCACCTGACGGGCGGGCCCGTCCTGATGCACGGCCTGCACGACGACGTCCCGCAAGCGGCCATGCACGCGCGCCTCGCGACGTCGCGCGCCTACCTGCACCCGTACCGCTGGACGAGCCTCGGCCTGTCGCTCCTCGAGGCGATGGCCCTGGGGATGCCCGTCCTCGCGCTCCCGACCACCGAGGCGCCCGTCGCGGTGCCGCCCGCCGCCGGGACGCTCAGCTCCCGACCCGACGAGCTCGTCGCGACCGCGCGGCGCTGGCTCGCCGACCCGGACGAGGCGCGCGAGCGCGGCACCGCCGCGCGCGCCCACGTCCTCGAGCACTACTCCCACGCCACGTTCCTGCACCGCTGGGACACGGTCCTCCAGGAGGTGACCTCATGAAGATCGCCATGATCTCCGAGCACGCCAGCCCGCTCGCTGCCCTCGGCGGCGTCGACGCCGGCGGCCAGAACGTCCACGTCGCGTCGCTCGCGACGCGGCTCGGCGCGCAGGGGCACGACGTGGAGGTCTACACGCGCCGCGACGACGTCTCGCTGCCGGAGCGGGTCCCTCTCGCGCCGCGGGTCGAGGTCGTGCACGTGGACGCCGGTCCGCCGGTCCCCGTCCCGAAGGACGAGCTGCTTCCCCACATGGACGCGTTCGGCGCGGACATGCTGCGCCGGTGGAGCGAGCCCGGTGCGGCTCCCGACGTCGTGCACGCGCACTTCTGGATGTCCGGGATCGCGGGCCTGCTGTCCGCGCCGCCACTCGGCGTCCCGCTCGTGCAGACGTTCCACGCGCTCGGGTCGGTGAAGCGCCGCCACCAGGGTGCGCGCGACACGAGCCCGCGTGAGCGCGTGGCACGCGAGCGTCTCCTGTGCCGCGGGGTGGACCGCATCGTCGCGACGTGCAGCGACGAGGTCGCCGAGCTCGTCGCGCTCGGCGCCGACCCGGACCGGGTCGACGTCGTGCCGTGCGGCGTGGACATCGGGCGCTTCCGACCGGACCCGGGGCGGTCTGCGCACCTGCACCGCGAGCCTGGGGTCCTCCGCCTGCTGTCGATCGGGCGCCTCGTCGAGCGCAAGGGCGTGGACACGGTCATCGAGGCGCTGCCCGGCCTGCCGGGCGCGGAGCTCGTGGTCGCGGGCGGTCCGCCGGCCGCGCACCTCGAGGAGGACGAGGAGGCGCGCCGCCTGGTCAAGCTCGCCGACGCGCTCGGCGTCCTCGATCGCGTGCGGCTCGTGGGCAGCGTGACGCAGGACGACGTGCGCGGCCTCATGCACGCCGCCGACGTCGTGGTGTGCGACCCGTGGTACGAGCCGTTCGGCATCGTCCCGCTCGAGGCCGCCGCGTGCGGACGCCCGGTGGTGGGAGCCGCCGTCGGCGGTCTGCTCGACTCGGTCGTCGACGGCCGCACAGGGCTGCTCGTGCCGCCGCGCGACCCGGGCGCGCTGGCCGCGGCGCTGCGACGGATCGCCGACGACCCGGTGCTCGGCGAGCGCCTCGGCTCGGCCGCGCGGGTCCGGGCGGAGCGACTGTACGGCTGGACGACCGTCGCGGCGCGCACGCTCGAGTCGTACGAGCGCGTCGTCGCCGAGGGCCCGCGGTCGGCCGCACGCGGAGTCGCGGGAGTCGCGGAGGCCGCCATGACCGCCGCGTCCCCCGCCGACCCGCGCACCGCCGCTCCCGCCGCCGCGACCACCGGCCCGTCCGCCGCCGCGGCAGCCGTCGGCGTCCAGGCGCGGGCGGTGAGCGCCCGATGACCGCGGCCGAGCGCTGGCTGCGCGCGCACGCCGACGACCTCCACCAGGGCCTCGACCTGCTGCTCGCCGAGGCGGGCCGTATCGACGCGTGGGGTGAGCACCTCGCCGACGTCATGCTCGGGGGCGGACGCCTGCTCGTCGCGGGCAACGGGGGCAGCGCCGCGGAGGCGCAGCACCTCACCGCCGAGCTCGTGGGGCGGTTCGAGGGCGAGCGCGTGCCGCTGTCCGCGATCAGCCTGCACGCCGAGACGTCGAGCCTCACCGCGATCGTCAACGACTACGGGATCGGCGAGATGTACGCGCGGCAGGTCGCCGCCCACGGCCGACCGGGCGACGTCCTCCTGCTGCTGTCCACGTCGGGCAACAGCGAGAACGTCGTCGCCGCCGCCCACCGGGGGCGCGAGCTCGGCCTCACGACGTGGGCGCTCACCGGCCCGAGCCCGTGCGGGCTCTCCGCTGCGTGCGACGACACGCTCGCGATGCAGGGCGCCTCGACGTCGTCCGTCCAGGAGCTGCACCTCGTCGTCGCCCACGCGCTGTGCGCCGCGCTCGACGCGCACGTGCGGCAGCGCGAGGCGACGGCGGCGGGTCTTTCGCTGGGTCGCACGTCCGGCGACGCGCCCACCGTCCCTGCGACCGCCGACGGCGCGGCACCCGCGGACGCGCAGGTCGCGAACCTGCCCGGCGCCGCCGGGGCCGTGCAGGACGACCGACCGCGCGTCGTCGTCGTGGGCGACGTCCTGCTCGACCGCGACGTCGACGGCCAGGTGACGCGCTTCTCCCCCGACGGGCCCGTGCCCGTCGTCGACACCCTCGGGGTCCGGCGCAGCCCGGGCGGTGCCGGACTGACCGCGCTCCTCGCGGCCGACGGCGCGCGCGTGCGTCTCGTCGCGCCGCTCGCCGACGACGACGCCGGGACGGACCTGCGCGGGTTGCTGCGCCGGCACGTCGAGGTCGTGGCCGTCCCGCAGGAGGGCACGACGCGCCGCAAGACGCGCGTGCGCTCTGCCGGCCAGACGGTCGTCCGCGTCGACGACGGCGGCCCCGCCCGCCCGGTCGACGTCCCCGTGGCGCGGGTCCGCGCGGCGCTCGCCGACGCGGCCGTCGTGCTCGTCTCCGACTACGGCGCGGGCACCACGCACGACGGCCCGCTGCGCGACCTGCTCGCCGAGGCCGCGGCGTCGACGCCGGTCGTGTGGGACCCGCACCCGCGCGGCGGGCGGCCCGTGCCCGGTGCCGCACTCGTCACGCCGAACCTCGCCGAGGCGCTCGACGCCGCCGACTCGCTGGGGATCGAGGCGTCGCCCGACGACCTCGGCGGCCTCGCGCAGTCGCTCGCGCGCGGCTGGGACGTCGGCGCGGTGTGCGTCACCGCCGGGGACCGCGGCGCGTTCGTCGCGCGGCCGGCCGGCGAGCCGGCGTACATCCCCGCGACGGCCGTAGCGGGCGACCCGTGCGGCGCGGGCGACCGCTTCGCGTCGACCGTCGCCGCAGAGCTCGCGCGCGGCACCGGCCTCGTCGACGCCGTGGCGCGCGGCGTCGACGTCGCGACCACGTGGGTCGCCACGGGCGGCGCGGAGGGCTACCGGCGGCGCGCGGAGACCTCGGCGCAGGTCGGCGGCGCGGCCCACCGGATCGGGCGGTCCGGCCCCACGGGATCCGCCGAGCCGGCCGGCTCGGGCGGGTCCGTAGCCGAGGGCGCCTCCGCCGTCGACGGCCCCCGGGACGACGCGCGGGGTGCCGTGCCGACGCCCCAGCAGGTCGGGGAGCGCCTGCGCGCCCTCGGCGGCACGATCGTCGCGACCGGCGGGTGCTTCGACATCCTGCACGCCGGTCACGTCGCGACGCTCGAGGCCGCCGCCCGTCTGGGCGACCACCTCGTCGTCCTGCTCAACGGCGACGCGTCCGTGCGGCGGCTCAAGGGTCCCGAGCGGCCCGTCGTCGCACAGGCCGACCGCGCGCGGGTCCTCGCCGCGCTCGACTGCGTGTCCGCCGTCCTCGTCTTCGACGAGGACGACCCGCGCACCGCGCTCGACGCGCTGCGGCCCGACGTGTGGGCCAAGGGCGGCGACTACACCGAGGAGACGTTGCCCGAGGCCGAGGTCGTGCGCCGCCACGGCGGACGCGTCGTCGTCCTGCCCTACGTCGCCGGCCGCTCCACGACCTCGATCCTCGAGCGCTCGGGCCGCTACGCGCCCGCTGCCGCTCATGCCGCCACGCCCGAGGGCCACCCGGACACCGACCGGGCTCCCGTCCCGACTACGTCCCCGACCCCGACCCCGACCCCGACCCCGACCCCGAAGGAGACCACCGCATGACCTCCACCACGACGTTCCAGCAGCCCGCCGACTCGCCGCTCCCCGTGCCGCGCGAGGTCGGGACCGTCTACGTCACGGGCGGTGCCAGCGGCCTCGGGGCGGCGCTCGTCGAAGCCGTGACCGCGGCGGGCGGCAAGCCCGTCGTGCTCGACCGCGTCGCGCCCGCGAACGGCGGCCTGCACGCGATCGTCGACCTCTCGGACTCGGCGGCGGCCGCCGCGGCCGTCGAGCGGCTCGCGGTCGAGGTCGGCCCGCCCGACGCCGTGGTCACCGCCGCCGGGACCGACGCGTGCGGGCGGCTCGACGAGATCGACGTCGAGACGTGGGAGCGCGTCGTGCGGGTCAACCTCTTCGGGACCGTCGCCGTCGTGCGTGCCGCGCTGCCGTACCTCGAGGAGCGGCGCGGCACCGTCGTGACCGTCGCCTCGACGCTCGGGCTGAAGGGCGTCTCGGACGCGACCGCGTACTGCGCGTCAAAGTTCGCCGTCCGGGGCTTCTCGCAGGCGCTCGCGGCCGAGCTCGCGGGCCGGGTCGGCGTCACGTGCCTCGTGCCGGGCGGCATGCGCACCGCGTTCTTCGACGGCCGCACCGAGCAGTACAAGCCCGGGCCGGACGCGGACCTCAACGACCCGCGCGCGACGGCGGCCGCGGTCGTCACCGCGCTGCGCCAGCCCGCGGGCTGCGAGATCCGCGAGATGCTGGTGATGGCCTCCGGCGAGACGTCGTGGCCGTGAGCGACGGCGCGGCCGAGCTGGCCGCCGACCTGCCGTCGGTCGTCGAGGGCGCGGACGAGGGCACGGTCCTCGTGCTGCGCGCGCTCGGGCTCGGGGACGCGGTGACGGCGATCCCCGCGCTGCGCGGGATCCGCCGCGCGTGGCCGGGACGGCGCGTGCTCCTCGCCGCGCCGCCCGAGGTCGGCTCGTGGCTCGAGGGTCTGGGGCTGGTCGACGGCGTCGTGCCGACGCGGGGCCTCGAACCCCTGCGCTGGCTCGACGAGGCCGAGACAGTGACCGGTCTGCCCGCGGCGGGGCACGTCGCGGTGAACCTCCACGGCAGCGGGCCGCAGAGCCACCGCGTGCTGCTCGCCACCGAGCCGGACCGGCTCGTCGCGTTCGCGTCACGCGAGGCCGGTGTCGACGGACCGTCGTGGGACCCGGACGAGCACGAGGTCGACCGGTGGTGCCGCCTCGTCACCTCCGTCGGCGGCGAGTGCGCGCGCGAGGACCTGCGGCTCGAGCCGCCGGCGCCGCGCGACGCCCACGTCGTCGTGCACCCGGGCGCCGCGTCCGGGTCGAGGCGCTGGCCCGCCGACCGGTTCGCCGCGGTGGTGCGGCACCTCGCGGACGCGGGGCACGACGTCGTCGTCACGGGCAGCGCCGACGAGCGCGAGCTGTGCGAACGGGTCGTCGCGGAGGCGACGGGCGCGCACACAGGCGCCGCACCCGAGGTGCCGACCGGGACGGCGACCGACGACCGGGCTGGCGACCGGGCGCTCACGCGTCGCGGGGCCGTCGACCACGCGGCGGGCGTGCTCGACCTGCCCGCGCTCGCCGACGTCGTCGCGACGGCCCGGCTCGTGGTCAGCGGGGACACCGGCGTCGCGCACCTCGCGACCGCGTACGGGACGCCGTCGGTCGTGCTGTTCGGCCCGACGCCGCCCGCGCTGTGGGGCCCGGCCGTCGAGCCGGAGCGGCACGTCGTCCTCTGGCACGGCGACGACGTCCGGCCGGCCGCCGACGGCGAGCGCGCGCCCTACCGGGGCGACCCGCACGGCGAGAGCGTCGATCCCGCGCTCGCCCGAGTTACTGTCGACGAGGTGACGAGCGCGGTCGACGCGCTCCTCGCGCGCGAGCTCGTGCCGTCCGACCGGTGACGAAAGGGGGCGGCACGCCCGTGGGTGGAGGGCGTGCCGCACCCGCCGTCAGGCCGCGCGACGGAGAGCGACGGCCGGGAAGTCGACGGGCACCTCGAGCGCCACGTTGACGTAGTTCGTGAACAGGTTGAGCGCGACGTGCGCGACGACCTCGACGACCTGCTCGTCGGTCCAGCCCAGGTCGCGGACCGTCTGGACGTCCTGCGCGCTGACGTGGCCGCGCTGGTCGACCAGCGCCAGGGCGAGACGCAGCAGACCGGCGACCCGCGGGTCGTCCGACCGGCCTTCCCGGGCGGCGACGAGCTCCTCGTCCGGCACGCCGGCCCGGCGCCCGAGCGCGGTGTGCGCGGCGAGGCAGTACGCGCACGCGTTGCGGTCGGCGACGGCGACGGCGATCTGCTCGCCGATCGCGGGGCCGAGCGTGCCGGTACCGAGGGCGCTGAACGATCCCCACAGGCTCTGCAGCGCGGCCGGTGAGTTCGCGACCGCCCGAAACATCGCCGGGACGCCGCCGAGCGCGACGCCGACCTGGTCGAGAGTCTCCGCGACCGGACCGGTCGCAGACTCCGGGCTGACGAGAGGGACACGTGACATGGGACGGCTCCTTCGAGTGGTGACGACGTAGACGACCACCTTGTTGGGCCGCCGTGGTCCAGCGTCGTCGATCACGGAGGACGGTGGGGAACGTTTCGTCCGGCACACTTGTCATATCGTCTGGCATCCTGAGGCCATGGCTTCGATCGACCGTCTCTCGTACCTGCTCGAGCGGTTTCGCGTGCAGACCCACCTGTTCCACACCGGGCCTCTGTGCGGCACGACCACGTTCGACGCGCGGCCGGGGCGGGCCTTTCTCCACGTCCTTCGCCGCGGTGAGATGGAGGTGACCCACATCGGGATCGACGGCCGGGTCGAGCGGCGCACGGTCGATCGTCCGAGCCTGCTCTTCTACCCGCGACCGCTCGAGCACACGTTTCACAACGCGCCGACCGAGGTGTCCGACTTCGCGTGCGCCACGCTCGATGTCGAGGGCGGCGCGATGCACCCGCTGGTCCGCACGCTCCCGCCGGTGCTGGTGCTCCCGCTCGACGAGGTATCGGGCCTCGAACCCACGCTGGACCTGCTGCTCGCGGAGATCGACGACGTCCGGTGCGGTCGCCGCGTCCTCGCGGACCGCCTCTTCGAGGTGCTCCTCGTGCAGCTCTTCCGGTGGATCCTCGATCACGCCGACGACCTCGCCCTGCCCCCGGGTGTGCTTCCGGGACTGGCCGACGAACGTCTCGCGCCCACTCTCGTGGCCGTCCACGAGTCGCCAGGCAGCCGGTGGACGCTCGAGTCGATGGCGCGCGAGGCGCACCTCTCCCGCAGCGCCTTCGCCGCACGATTCAAGGAGGTGGTGGGCCGACCGCCCGCCGACTACGTCGCGCAGTGGCGGCTCATCGTCGCCCAAGAACGGCTCCGGACGGGCACGCCGGTGAGCCGCACCGCCGTCGAGCTCGGGTACGCGACGCCTGCCGCCTTCTCCCGGGCCTTCAGCCAACGCCTCGGGCTCTCGCCGCGGGCCTGGCTGGCCGCGGACCGGGACGGCGAGCCGGGCCCGGTGGATATGCTCCAGCGATGAGCCAGGAGAACGAGGCGATCCGCCCCTACGCGGCCGGCGACGCCACCGCGACCCTCCGGCTCTTCGAGCGGGCCGTCACCGAGACCGCTCGCTCGCGGTACTCCGAGGCGCAGGTCCTGGCGTGGCTGGGCGGCCCGCGGGACGAGGCGGCGTGGCACGAGCGCCGCGCCGCGGCGGGAACGGTCGTGGCCGTCGTCGACGGGCAGGTCGCCGGGTTCACCGACCTGCGCGACGACGGCTACGTCGACATGCTGTTCGTCTCGCCCGACCACGGACGCCGCGGGATCGGCGCGCGGCTCCTCGATCACGTGGTCGAGACGGCACGACACGACGGCCTCACGACGCTGAGCACCCACGCGAGCAAGGTCGCCCGGCCCGTGTTCGAGCGCGCCGGCTTCACTGTCGTCGAGCGCGAGACGGTGCAGAAGGGAGAGGTCACCATCGACCGGTACGTCATGCAGTGCTCGCTCGACCCGATCGGTTCCGGAGGACCCGCCTGAGCGACGCCCACGGGCGACCAGCCGATCGACGCGCTGCTCAGTGTGAGGCCCGGATAGCGGGATCTGCACGGCGACGAGGGCATCCCGCTGGACGTCGAGACCCAGGCATGGCCGTACGCGTGCGCGATGCGGCGACCGTAGCGAAATCGCCCGGGTCATGTCTGGGGACACCGGAGCCGACGACCACCCGCTCAGGCGCTGCGCGTCATGGTGGACGCGTAGCCGCCCCCGGGGTAGACCCACTCGCCCGCGAGCGAGTCGCCGGCGTCGTCGAAGGTGCCACGGAAGTACGCGGGGCTGCCCTTGGCTCCGCCCCAGATGGTCAACGTGTCCACGACGAGCTCGTACACGTAGTCGAACGTCTCGCCGGTCGAGCCGTAGAACCTCGAGACGACGTCCTCTCCGGCCGGCTCGCCGAACGGGCGGAGGTTGCCGATCACCTCGAGGCCGTCGGTCTCGTGGCCGTCCTGGACGAGGTGCACGTGCTGGAGCAGGAACCAGCCTCCGGCCATCCACTCGTAGGTGACGACGCCCTCGGCACCGCCCGTGACGTCCCACGTGCCGACCAGTCGGTCGAGCGCGGTGAGCGCGGCACTGACACCCTGGACGTCGTCGGTGTTCTCGGTGCTCTCGGTGCTCTCGGTGCTCTCGGTGCTCTCGGTGCTCTCGGTGCTCTCGGTCATGGTTCCCTCTCCCTGTGCGTGCGGTTCCGCCCCGGTCGGGGCGCTCACCGTCACCTCGGGGCCGGTGACCGGTTCTCGACACGGACCGCTCGCGAACACATGTGACCTAGATCACACACGGGGGATGTCGAGGTGCCGATGGGCGCGACGAGGTAGCGGCGTCAGGCCCGAGAGGGCGCGACCCGACCAGGATGAGGAGCACCCGATGAGCACGCAGACCTCCACCACCCCGACCAGCAGCACGACTCCGGCCGCAGCGCCGACGGCACTGCGCCGGTCCACCCGCCTGCTGCTCACCGCGGCGGCGGCCACCGGCCCGTTCTTCTACGCGTCGGCTACCGTGCAGGCGCTCACGCGCGAGGGCTTCGACCTGCGCGTGCACCCCCTCAGCCAGCTCTCCACGGGGAGTCTCGGCTGGATCCAGGTCACGACGTTCGTGCTCACCGGCTTCGGGGTGCTCGCCCTCGCGGTCGGTTTCCGGAGACTCGTGCCCGACGGCGTCGGGCGCCGTGCCGTTCCCGTCCTCCTCGCGCTCTCGGGCCTCGGCTTCGTCCTTGCGGGCGTGTTCGTCATGGATCCCCAGCACGGCTTCCCCGTCGGCACGCCCGACGGCCCGGCAGCCGCGATGTCGTGGCAGGGCGTCGCGCACTCGGTCGCCGCGGTGCTCGCGTTCACGGGGCTGGCGATCGCGTGCGTCGTGCTCACGGTCCGCGCGGTCCGCGAGCGTCGCACCCTGGCAGCCGTCGGTCACGGCGTGGTCGCGCTCGTGCTGCTGCTACCGGTGTCGCCGGAGCAGGCGAGCATCCAGGTCGCCGTGACGGGCGTGGTCGCGTTCACCTGGACCACGGTCGTGGCGATCCGGCTGCGCCGTCGTCCGGCACCCGCGGACGCCTGAGAACGGCCCGCCCGCAACCACGAACCCGCTTACCGTCGCACCGCCCACCGACTCACCCGACAACGAGGGAGAACGACAATGAAGTACCTGATCCTCGGCTACACGCCGACCGCCGACTGGGACGCGGCGACCTCGGACACCCCTTCCGACGAGGCGCTCGCGGCGTTCGCCGTCTACCAGCAGTTCGAGGCGGAGCTGCGCGCGTCCGGCGAGTTCGTCTCGAGCGAGGGTCTGGGCCACCCGGCGGTGAGCACGACCGTCCGTCGGACCGACACCGGCGTCGTCGCCACCGACGGCCCGTTCGCCGAGCTCAAGGAGGTCCTCGCCAGCTTCGCCGTGATCGACGTCGCGAGCCACGAGCGGGCCGTCGAGATCGTCAGCCGCATCGTCGAGGTCCTCGGCGAGCCGGTCGAGCTCCGCCCGATCATGGGCGACGACTTCGCCGCCTGAGGCGATGCCCGACACTCCCGAGAGCACCATCGAGGACCTGCTGCGCACGGAGGCGCCGCAGGTGCTCGGCGCGCTCGTGCGCCGCTTCAGCCGGTTCGACGTCGCGGAGGACGCCGTCCAGGAGGCGCTCCTGGCGGCGAGCGCGCAGTGGCCCGTCGACGGCGTCCCCGCGGAGCCCCGGTCGTGGCTGATCCGCGTGGGGTACCGCCGGATGGTCGATCTCCTGCGCGCGGAGCAGGCGCGACACCGGCGCGAACGACTGGTGGGCGGCACGGAGCTCGCGGTCCAGGAGTCCGATCGTCGCCCCCACGTGGTCGACGACGACGACAGCCTCACGGTGCTCCTCCTGTGCTGCCACCCCGCGCTCAGCCCGACGTCGCAGGTCGCCCTCACCCTCCGGGCCGTCGGAGGCCTCACGACGGCGGAGATCGCCCACGCCTACGGCGTCACGGAGGCGACGATGGGCACGCGGATCAGTCGCGCGAAGCAGCAGCTCGCGCGTGCGGGCGCGCACTTCGTCGCCCCGAGCGCGCAGGATCGCGACGAGCGGCTCGCCGCCGTCCTGCGCGTTCTCTACCTCGTCTTCAACGAGGGCTACACCGCCAGCACGGGCGCCGACCTCGGCCGCGTCGACCTCGCCCGTGAGGCGATCCGCCTCGCCCGGCTCGCACGCGAGCACAGCCCGCACGACCCGGAGGTCGCCGGGCTGCTCGCGCTCATGCTGCTCACCGAGGCGCGGCGCGACGCGCGGACCGACGCCGAGCACCGGCTGGTCCCGCTCGAGGGGCAGGACCGCACCGTCTGGGACCGTGCCATGATCGACGAGGGCACGGCGATCGTCGACGACGTGTGGGCGCGGCGCACGGTCGGGCCGTACCAGGTCCAGGCGGCGATCGCTGCCGTGCACGCCGGCGCGCCCGACGACGCCGCGACCGACTGGCCGCAGATCGCCGTCCTCTACCTGTGGCTCGAGCGGCTCACCCCGACCGGTCCGGTCCGCCTCGCACGCGTCGTCGCCGTCGCGCGCGCGTTCGGCGCGACGCGCGGTCTCGCCCTGCTCGACAGCCTCGACGCCGAGCACGGCCTCCGCGCCGACCCACTGACCCGGTTCCGCGAGCGTGCCGTCCGCGCTCACCTGCTCGACGAGCTCGGCCGCTCCGCCGAGGCCGCCGCGACGTTCCGAGACGCCGCGGGACTGACCGAGAACGCCGTCGAGCGCGACTACCTGCTCGAGCGCGCCCGCGTCGTCGACGCCGGGCCCGGTTCGGACAGTGCCCGGGGTGCGGGTGCGTAGGCCGGTTCGCAGCATAGGAGGATGACCCAGGAAACCGCGCAGGACAGGATCGTGGCCGACGGGATCGTGGACCGCCTCGTCGACTGGCAGGTCGACCGCGTCTTCGGCTACGCCGGGGACGGCATCGACCCGATCCTCGGGGCGCTGCGCCGCCGCGCCGGCGACGTCGAGCTGGTCACCGCCCGGCACGAGGAGATGGCCGCCTTCATGGCGAGCGGCCACGCGAAGTACTCGGGCTCGGTCGGCGTCTGCCTCGCCACGCAGGGCCCGGGCGCGATCCACCTGCTCAACGGCCTGTACGACGCGAAGCTGGACCGCAAGCCGGTCGTCGCGATCGTCGGCCAGGTCGTGAGCACGGCGCTCGGCGCGGGGTACCTGCAGGAGGTCGACCTGCACACGGTCTTCAAGGACGTGTGCGCGCAGTACGTGCAGACCGTCATGTCCCCCGAGCAGCTCCCGCACGTGCTCGACGCCGCCTTCCGCACCGCCCTCGCGACGTCGAGCCCGGTCTGCGTGATCGTGCCGCACGACGTCCAGCAGGCCGCGCTCCCCGACCCGGGTCACGAGCACGGCGTCGTGCACTCGTCCGCCGTGTTCGCGAGCAGCCGCGCGGTGCCCGACGCCGAGGCGCTGGAGGAGGCGGCCCAGGTGCTGGGTGCGGGTGAGCGCGTCGCGGTGCTCGTCGGCCAGGGCGCGCGCGGCGCCGAAAAGCATGTGCGGGCGCTCGTCGAACGGCTGGGCGCCGGCCTGACCACGTCCCTGCTCGGCAAGCCGCTGCTCGACGAGTCGCTGCCCTACCACTGCGGCGTAATGGGCCACCTCGGCACCACCGCGTCGGCGGACCTCATGTCGGGGTGCGACACCTTGCTGATCGTGGGCAGCAACGACCCGTGGACCGAGTTCTACCCGGCCCCGGGCCAGGCGCGCGCCGTGCAGGTCGACGTGACCGCCCGCAACATCGGCGCCAAGCACCCCGTCGACGTGCCGCTCGTCGGCGACGCCGCTGCGACGCTCGAGGCGCTCGTCCCGCTCCTGCCCGAGCGGCAGGGCTGGCGCGCCGACGTCGAGGGGTTCGTGCGCGCCTGGCGCGGTGTCGCGGACCGGCGCGTCCGGCAGGAGACCGAGCGGCTGAACCCCCAGCTCGTGCTCCACGAGCTGTCCGAGGTCCTGCCTCCCGACGCGCAGGTCGCCGTCGACGTCGGCTCCGTCACCTACTGGTACGCGCGCTTCCTCCGGCTGCCCGTCGGTGTCCCCGCGCACCTGTCGAGCACGCTCGCCTCGATGGGCTCGGCCCTGCCGTACGGGATCGCGGCGAAGCTCCTGCACCCCGACCGGCCGGTCGTGGCGCTCGCGGGCGACGGGGCGATGCAGATGAACGGGCTCTCGGAGCTCATCACCGTCGCGCACCGGTGGCGCGACTGGTCCGACCCGCGGTTCGTGGTGCTCGTGCTCAACAACGGCGACCTCGCGGAGGTGTCGTGGGAGCAGCGCGAGATGGAGGGCGACCCGCGCTTCCGCACGTCGCAGACCGTGCCCGACTTCCCGTACGCGGCCTACGCCGACCTCCTCGGTCTGGGCGGCCTGCGCGTGGAGGCGGGCGACGACGTGGGCGCGGCCTGGCGCGAGGCGCTCTCGGCGGACCGACCCGTCGTCGTCGAGGCCGTCGTGGACCCGGACACGCCGCTCCTCGCGCCGCGCCAGCCGCAGGAGAAGGTCGACCAGGCGCTCCGCGGCCTCGAGCAGGAGGGCTCCGGAGAACAGGCCGCCCGGCTGCTGCGCGAGCAGCGCGACCACGAGGGCTGATGCGCGGGCCTCACCCGGCGCCGGGCGGCGCGACGGCCGGGACCGTCCCGTCGTCCGCCAGCACGGGCGCTCCCCCGAGCGACCGGGCGTCCCAGCCCGCCCCGTGTAGTTGTGACGGACGGCGGTGTCCTGGCCGCACGGGCCGGTGGGTAGCTCATTCGATGACCCGGGACGACGTGACGATCCGCCCCTACGAGGACGGCGACGCCGCCGCGACGCTGCGGATCTTCGAGCGTGCCGTCACCGAGACGGCCCGCTCGCGCTACAGCGAGGAGCAGGTCGGGGCGTGGCTGGGCGGCCCGCGGGACGAGACGGCGTGGCACGAGCGACGTGCCGAGGCGAGGACCGTCGTGGCCGTCGTCGAAAGAGAGGTCGCCGGGTTCACCGACCTGCGCGGCGACGGCTACGTCGACATGCTCTTCGTCTCGCCCGACCACGGGCGGCGCGGGATCGGCGCGCGTCTCCTCGCGCACGTGGTCGAGACGGCGCGGCGCGACGGCATCGCAACGCTCAGCACCCACGCGAGCAAGGTCGCCCGGCCCGTGTTCGAGCGCGCCGGCTTCACGGTCGTCGAGCGCGAGACGGTGCAGCAGGGAGAGGTCACCCTCGACCGATACCTCATGAGTCTGCCGACGGCGCACGGCACGGATCGCCCGTAGCGAGACATCCGGTCGGGATACGAGCTGGTGCCGCGCTCCGGTAGGAGGTCAGCACGGGCGCGATGGCGCAGGATCACGGCGGCGAGGGAGCTCAGCCTGCTGGAGCGCTTCGCGGGGCACCCGGTCGCGGCGTAGGGCGGCTACGTCCTGGGCGCCTCGGGGAGAGTCGGCGCCGCAGCTGCTGAGGCGGCTCGTCCCCTGTTGATGGCGGCCTCGACCGCCGAGCCGATGCGCTGCAAGGCCTTCAGGTCGTGCTGTTCGAGCTCGTCGATCAGGTATTCGCGGACTGCCGCGACATGCCCGGGCGCTGCAGCGACGACGACGTCGTATCCGGCCTCGGTCAGGGTCGTGTTGGTGCGCCGTCCCGCGCCGGGTATCCGGGACCGGGCGAGCAGCCCGCGCTTCTCCAGCCGTCCGACGACGTGCGACAGCCGTGACAGCGACGCCGACGTGCGCGCGGCCAGCGCGCTCATCTGCATCGTCCGGTCCGGCTCCTCCGAGAGCACCGAGAGCACCATGTACTCGAAGAAGGTCAGCCGGGACTCGCGTTGCATCCGGGCGTCGAGAGCGGCCGGCAGGCTGATCATGATCGCGGAGTTGGCCAGCCATGCCGCCAGCTCCTCGTGGTTCAGCCAGCGCGGTTCGGCGATCGCTCCAGGAGTCGCATCCGTGGCAGACGCGGTGCCGTCAGGCCCTTCTGTGCCCGGCGGGTTAGTCGCTCGTGGCGCCGACTCGTCCTGCGGACGGCTCCGGCCTTCTCGTCGTGCATCCGCTGTCTTCGCCATGGGACCAGCCTACGGCGCGAGTTATTGACGCATCAAGTTCAAGGGTGTAGATCTTGATGCGTGCGGTTCATGTTGAAGCGTCAAGTTCACCGGACACCCGCACGGATTCAGAATCCGGTGACCGACCCAGAGAGGACCATTCGATGCAGACCACGTCACTAGGTGGACTCGAAGTCTCGCGCATCGGCCTAGGAATCATGGGCATGTCCGACTTCTACACAGGCAGGGACGAGTCCGAGGAAGACTCGGTCCGCACCATCCAGCACGCCCTGGACCTCGGTGTCACCCACCTGGACACCGCCGAGGTGTACGGGGCCTCCGCCAACGAAGCCCTGTTGGGCCGGGCCCTCAGGGGTCGTCGGGACGAGGTGGTGCTCGCTACCAAGTTCGGCCTGGTGTCCCACACGGGCCGGTCCGGGCCGGACAGCACGCCGGCGAACGTTCGTCTCGCCGTGGAGGGGTCGTTGCGGCGCCTGGGCACCGACCACATCGACCTGTACTACCAGCACCGGGTCGATCCCGGCACCCCGATCGAGGACACCGTCGGCGCCCTGGCCGACCTGGTCACCCAGGGCAAGGTCCGCTACATCGGCCTGTCCGAGGCCGGTCCCGCCACGATCCGCCGCGCACACGCGGTGCACCCACTGGCCGCGGTCCAGAGCGAGTACTCGCTCTGGACACGGGACCCCGAGGCCGAGGTGCTACCGGTGCTGCGCGAGCTGGGGGTCGGTCTGGTGCCCTACTCTCCGCTGGGCCACGGCTTCCTGACCGGGAACATCCGCTCTCTGGACGGGCTGGACGCCGACGACTGGCGTCGCACCAACCCGAGGTTCACCGGCGGCAACCTCGAACGCAACCTGCGCATCGTGGAGGAGGTCCGCGCAGTGGCGACCGAGGCCGGAGCCACCCCTGCCCAGGTCGCCCTGGCCTGGCTCCTGGCCCAGGGCGAGGACATCAACCCCATCCCAGGCACCCGACGTGTCGAGCGGCTCGAGGAGAACATCGCCGCTGACGAGATCCGGCTCACCCCGGACCAGGTCGGCCGGCTGAACGACCTGACCCCCGCGTCCGGCGACCGCCATGACCAGAACGGCATGGCCACCATCGACCGGTGAAGAGCGACTCAGCAACGAGCCGAACGGCACGAGACGACTCTGCCTCGACCGCAGAAGACTGAACGGAGCAGCACATCATGACAAACGATGCGATTCGCGTCGGGATCATCGGCGCGGACGCGAAGGCGAGCTGGGCCGGTGCGTCGCACATCCCCGCGCTGGCGGCCCAGCCGCAGCTCGTGCTGGCCGCCGTGGCGACACGGCGCGAGGAGAGCGCGCGCAAGGCCGCCGAGGTCTTCGGAGCCGAGCGCTGGTTCGCCGACCCGTACGAGCTGATCAACGACCCGTCGATCGATCTCGTCACCGTCGCCGTCAAGGTCCCGGCACACCGCGAGCTCGTGCTCGCGGTTCTCGCGGCGGGCAAGGCGGTCTACTCGGAGTCCCCGTTGGGTGCGACGGTCGCAGAGACTGAGGAGATCGCCCTGGCCGCCGGCTCGCTGCACACCGCGATCGGGCTGCAGGGCAGCTTCAACCCGTCGGTGCGCCGGGCGGCCGAGATCATCGCCCACGGGAGCCTTGGGCGACTGTTGTCGGCACGCGTCGCCTCGACGACCTTCGGGAACGGTCCGGAGTCGACGAGCGCCTACGAGTACTTCGACAAGGCAGCTGCCGGGGCGAGCTTCATGACGATCGCGGTAGGTCATGTCCTGGACGTGGTCGAGACGGTCCTCGGCGACGTCACCGAGATCGATGCGCGCACGGAGCTCCTCTGGCCGGAGGTGAAGCTGACCGACACCGGCACGACCACCACCCGTGAGGTACCGGACCACCTCGACGCGATCGTCAAGACCTCGTCCGGCACCCCGGTGGGAGTGCAGGTCCTGGCCGGCGTGCCAGTACCCGACGCCCACTTCAGCCTCGAGGTCCGCGGCGCCGACGGCTGGCTGAGGCTGACCGGCAACCACCCCGCCGGCGTCCAGGTCGGCGACCTCACGCTGACCTCGAGCGTGGACTTCGACGCGCCCGACCGCCCGGTCGCCACAGGAACCGGACCGGGCGCCGCCGAGATCTGGACCGGTGCCTCCATCAACGTCGGCGAGGTGTACGCAAGCCTCGCGCGTGATATCACCGACGACACCCACCACACCCCGGGATTCGCGCACGCCGCCCACAACAGCCGCCTGGTCGCCCGGGTCGAGCAGGCCGCGCGAACCGGCATCCGCCAGTAGCCACACCGTCAGCAACCGGACCTGTCACCCGGCACCCGGGGCGACGGGGCTCTCGTCCTCTTCCTGCCCGCGCCACCGACCGGAGACCGCCGGTCGGTCCAGCACTCCGCGCGGACGGTCTACGGCCAGTGATCAGGCAGCCTGCGGTTCAGGCGACGGCGTTTCGAGCGGCACCTACCGGCCGGATCGAGAGGACCGTGTCAGTGAGAGCATGCGTCCGACGGCCCGGAGAAGTGACCGGAACTCGGCGCGGTTGGGGCGGACGCCCAACCGGGCGTACATCATCACGTTGCCGTACTCGGCCATGCGCACGATCTTGCCTGCGGTGACGTCGAACCGGGTCAGGTAGGTGTTGCGATACGGCGCGCCGGTGCGGGCGACGACCATGTCTCCTGTCGCGAGGAAGAAGACATCGCGACCGTCGGGGCTGACGGTCCACTGGTGGTTGCGCCAGACGAGCGGGTCGAACTTGTCGAAGATGCCCCTGGTGTACCCGAGCACCTCCTCGCGGCCGTTCACGTCTGCGACGCAGAAACCCTGCCGACGCCCGGCGATGATGTCCGCGACACCTTCTGCGTCGTTCACCGCGTTCGAGTGCATGAAGAGCTGCTCGGCGTCGTCCCTGAGGGCGTCCTCGACGGCATCGATGTCCTTCGCTTCGACGGCCCGGATGAACTCCTTGGCTGTCTCCAGCGCCGAGCGGGTGGGGGGTCGGATGCCGGTCATGACAGCTTCTCCCTCGCGTCCGCGCCGGCGGTCGTGGCGTCCCAGGACAAGAGCGGTTCACCGAACGCCGGTGGCATGCCGAAGGACGCGAAGCGCGGCGTCCACCACCGGGTGAAGTCCGACTCGTACGCGAAGAGCCGTTCGGAGAAGGTGGGGAGGTCGATGCCCTCGTCGAGCTCCAGGGAGACGATGAACTCCTCAACTCGATCGGCTGGGATCGGGACTGTCCACGCTGTACTGGTCATGTTTCCTCCGATGGCTCTGGTGCAGCTGAAGCGGCACACCATCGAGGATGCAAGGGCCCAGGAGCGGGAGGAAGACCGTGCCGAACCTAGTACTGCCAGTGTCACCACACGCGGAGGAAGCGTCCGTCCTGCGCAAGGATGGGCCCATGGCGAGCAGTGATCGCAGCGACCTGGCGCAGTACTTGAGACAGCGTAGGGCGGCGATGACGCCGCCGGACCTGCACGGTCAACCGAGAAGTTCCCGCCGGCGCGTTTCGGGGCTTCGCCGGCAGGAGATGGCCGATCTGACCGGGATCTCCGTGGAGTACTACACGCGTCTGGAACAGGGCAGAGCTCCTCGACCGTCGCGTGAGATTCTCACGGCCTTGGCGCAAGGCTTGGCTCTGACCGGGCCGGAGCGCGCGCACCTGTTCCGGCTGGGAGGCGAGTCTCCGCCCGAGCTGCCCACCCCCGGCTCGGTCGTGCGCCCGGGGTTGCTGCGGATGCTCCACGGGCTGGACGACACGATGCCGGTGACCGTGCACGACGGCCGGCTCGACCTCCTGGCCCGGAACAAGCGCGCAGCCGAGCTGCTGCCAGCACCTGACGGGACCGGCCCCTTCGCGCGCAACCTCGCCTACCAGGCGTTCGCGACCACCGCCCTCACCGACCTGCTCGGTGAGGACGGTGCTGAGCAGTTCTTGCGCGTCGCGGCCGCTGAGCTGCGCACCGCCCTGAGCCGATATCCCGAGGACGACTACCTCCGCCGCATGCTCGCGGAACTCACCGCGACCAGCCCGATCTTCAGCGACTACTGGGAGCGCGACGAGGTCATCGCGTGGCGATCGGCGACCAAACAGCTGCACCACTCCACCTACGGCCAGGTCACCTTCGACATCGAGCTCCTGCACGACCCGGAGCGGGACCACTGGGTCATGCTCTACACGCCCCGCGACGGCGCCTGATCTCTGCCACATCTGCTGGCCCGGCAAGGGGTGGTTTCGATGCGCGCAGCGTTCGGGAGCAGGCCGCATAGTCGCGGGCGGCGTCGAGAGGGACACCAGATTCGAGGCTCATCACAGATGAGGGTGGAGCCGCGGTGGTGGAGACATCCATCGTGCCCTCCTTCCGCTACCCGCCATGCGCACCGGACCTGCCGGGAGCGTCCGGTCGTCCGCCAGCACGGCCCGCCGCCGAACCCGAGTCCCACGGCGGGGCACTCGCCGCCGATACGCCGGTCGTACGACATCGTGCCGACGAGCGCGACGGCGTGCGCGGCGACCTAGTGCGGCGGCGTGCGCGGCACCCAGGTGGCCGCAGCCGTGCACCGAGACCCTCACGACGCCTCCCCCGGGCCGCGCGCCGACCCGACCGCCGCTGCCCCCACGACCGCAGCGCCTTCGCGGTCGGTGTCGTCGGGTGCGTCCGGACGGTCCTGCGGCCGGGCGCGGAACCACGCGACGGTGCGCGCGAGCCCGTCGGGCCAGGAGGTACGGGCCACCCACCCGAGCTCGCGCTCCGCGAGCGTCGTGTCGGGGCGCCGACGGCGCGGGTCGTCCTCGGGCAGGTCGACGCGAACGATCCCGGCGCCGCACCCGGTCGCGGCGAGGACGTCCCGGGCGACGCGCTCCACCGTGAGCTCGGTGCGGTTGCCGAGGTTCATCGGCCCGGTGTGGCCGCTCGCCGCGAACTCCAGCAGCCCCTCGACGAGGTCGTCGACGTAGCAGACCGACCGCGTCTGGGACCCGTCGCCCGCCACGGTGAGCGGCTCACCCGCGAGCGCCTGCCGCACGAACGTCGGGATCATCCGCCCGTCGTGGCCGCGCATGCGCGGCCCGTAGGTGTTGAAGATCCGCACGATCCCGGCGTCGACCCCCCGGGTGCGCCGGTACGCCGTCGTCAGCGCCTCGGCGAACCGCTTGGACTCGTCGTACACGCTGCGCGGACCGACGGGGTTCACGTGACCCCAGTAGTCCTCGCGCTGCGGGTGGACCTCCGGGTCGCCGTACACCTCCGAGGTCGACGCGAGGACGAACCGCGCCCCGGCGCGCTCCGCGAGCTCGAGCGCGTTCCGCGTCCCGGCCGACCCGACGAGCAGGGTCTCGACCGGCAGGCGCAGGTAGTCGGCGGGCGAGGCGGGGGACGCGAGGTGCAGCACGAGGTCGACGCGGTCCGGCTCCGGGATCTCGAGCCCCGCGGAGACGTCGGTCACCACGAGGTCGAAGCGCGGGTCGTCGCGCAGGGCGGCGACGTTGCGCTCGTGGCCCGTCGACATGTCGTCGACGCACACGACCTCGGTGCCGCCCGCGACGAGCGCCTCGCACACGTGGCTGCCCACGAACCCCGCACCCCCGGTGACCACCGCGCGCCGCACGGTTCCGGTCGCCGACTTCTCCGCCATGGTCGCTCCTCACAGAAGAACCGACGGGCTCGCTGCTGGACCCGGCGCCCTCACGCTGGCACGAGCCAGAAGCGCCCGCACGCGGAGAACCGGTTCTCCGGGATCAGCCCTGCGGCGGCACGGCTCAGCCCTGCGGCGGCACGGGACGCTCGGCGAGCGCCGTCGCGACGGCGTGCAGGTTGTGCGCCATGAGCTGGCCGGTCGAGCGAGCCCACTCGTGACCGTGCCCCGTCTGGACGTAGTCGGGGCCGGGACCGGGGCCCTGGTTCCAGTACGTCCACGACTGCCCGGGGATCGTGTACCCGATGTCGACGAGCGCGCCGCTGATCTCCGAGATGACGTGGTGGGCGCCGTCCTCGTTGCCCGTCACCACGACGCCCGCGACGCGGTTGTACGCGACCGGTGTGCCCTCGTCGGTGGTCTCCGAGATCATCGCGTCCATGCGCTCGATCATGCGCTGCGCGATCGACGACGGGCGGCCGACCCAGGTCGGCGTCACGACGACGAGGATCTCGGAGTCGAGCAGCTTGTCGTGGACCTGCGGCCACTCGTCGCCCTCGCCGAGGTCCGTGACGACGCCGGGCGGCACCTCGTGGTCGACGAGCCGCACGTGCTCGACGGTGACGCCCCGGTCCTGCAGCGCCTCGGCCACGACCCGCGCGAGGGCCTCCGTGTTGGACGGCTCAGGGGACTTCTTGAGGGTGCAGCTGACGAACAGGGCCTTCACGGGGGCCACCTCCGGACACGCGTCATGACATCGGCGGGCGCGCTGCTCGACCCTCTCGACACCGTAACCACGCCCTCCTGGACTCGCCCGGCAGGCACCCGGGCGCGCATCTCACCAGGCGACCGCACCTGCCGCGCTGATGAACGTGCCCGACGCCGCGTCGTCGGGCAGGCGCGCGGCCCGCACCACCACGCGCGCCGCCTCGGGTGCCGGCGTGGGCGCCTGCTCCCGGTTCCCCGGCGCGAGGTCGGTCTGGACCCAGCCGGGGCAGACCGAGGTCACCTTGATCGGCGTGCCCGCCAGACGCTTCGCGAGCACGACGGTCACCGCGTTGAGCGCCGCCTTCGACGCCTGGTAGGCGGGCAGCACCATCCCGAAGTACGGCGAGGCCGGGTCCTGCTGGTCGGTCAGCGAACCCATCGTCGACGACACGTTGACCACCCGCCCGGCACGAGACCGCTCGAGCAGCGGCAGGAACTCCTCGATGACGCTCACCGGCCCGAGGACGTTGGTCCGGAACGTCCGCTCGAAGATCTCGGGATCCACGAACCGAGCTACTGCGTCGTCCGGCCGCGCGTCCAGGTCGGCCAGGATCCCCGCGTTGTTGACGAGGACGTCGAGACGGTCGAAGCGCTCGCCGATCTCGGCCGCGGCGGCGCGGACGCTCTCCGGTGCGTCGACGTCGAGCACGACGCCGTGGACGTCGAGCCCGCGTCCGCGCAGCTCGGACGACTCCCGTCGGACGGCGTCGGCGGCCCGGCCGGCGAGGACGACCGTGCAGCCGTCCACGGCGAGCGCCTCGACGACGGCCCTCCCGAGCCCTCGGGTACCGCCCGTGACGAGTGCGATGGTCTGCATCAACCTGCTCCTTCGGTGACGTGGCACCGGCGGGCGCGCCGGCTCCACACACTCTCGCTGCACGGACGGCGGGCGTCTGGCGGGGATCGGACGTCGCGTCTCGACACGGACCGGACCTCGAGCGGTGCCCGCCGATCGGGGCCGATCAGGGCCGATCAGGGCCGATCAGGGCGAGGGGTCGCGCGGTCGAGCGCCGGGTCGTGCTCGCCGTAGCCCGCGGCGAGCCGCACGCCGTCCGAGCCGACGTCCGCGACGTCCTCCCACCGCACGAGGTACGTCCCGCGGTGGCGGCGCCGGACGAGCTGCGGGATCGGCCACGGGGAGCGCACCTCCGTGCGCTCGTACCCGTGGAACGAGCCCGCCTTCCGCGGGCTGACGAGGACCCCGACGACGCGCGCGTCCCCCACCGCGTCGTCGTCCGCGAGGAGGTCGAGCTCGAGGCGCACGTCGACGACGAAGCCGAGCGGGGCGTCGTCGGGCCCGACGACCGGGGCGTCGAGCAGGTCGGAGAGGATCACGAGCCCGCCTCCGGGTCGTGCGACCCGCCGGGGATGCGCCCGACGACGTGGTCCCGCACCCACCGCTCGGTCCACCCGACGTCGAGCCGGTCCGCGGGGACGGTGAGCTCGAGCGCCGTGCCCACCTGTCCGACGTCGTCCCACGCGATCTGCGCGCGCCGCGACCGTGGCGGGTGGCCGCCCAGGATGCGCGTCACGAGCACGGGCCATGTGACGATCGCCCCGACGCGCGCCTCCTGACCGGGGACGACGTCGCCGCCGTCCGGCCCGACGAGCTCGAGGTCGTCCACCGTGGTCACGGGCTCGCCGTGGACGTCGAGCACCTGCCGGCTCAGCAGGTGCAGGCGGGCGTCGACGACCCGGGTCCCCACCACCCGGCGCGGGGTGTCGGTCATGAGCCTGCTCCTGTCGCGATCATCAGGGGGATCGCCGCGACGGCCGCGGCCACCACGACGACGAGGTAGACCATGCCGAGCGCGTTCATCACGCGCCCGTTGACGTGCTCCCCCATGTACTCGGGGTCGTTCGCGACCACGAGGATCGGGATGTACGTGAGCGGCAGCGCGACCGCGGAGAACACCACGGACATCTCCGTGACCCGGATGGGGTCGACGCTCGTCATGAGGATCCCGACCGCGAGCAGCAGGGCCACGATCAGCGTGAGGTGGAACCGCGCCGCCCGGGCCGGGCGCCGGAACTTCCCCCACGACCAGCCGAGGTACTGCGCGAGCGTGTACCCGCCGGACAGCGCGGTCTCCAGCGCGGCGCCGAACGTGGCGGCGACGATGCCGAGGATCACCAGCGCGAGCAGGATCTTCCCGCCCGCGAGCGCGACGGGCAGCACGATCTGCGAGAGCGACGACACCTCGATGCCCGCCGGCAGGAGCACCACGGCCGCGCACGCCGCGATCGCGACCGAGAGCAGGCCGCCCAGCGGGAAGCCGACGAGGACGTTCACGCGGTTGCGGGTCAGGTCCTTGACCGTCCACTTCTCCTCGACCGCGCCCGACGAGAAGAAGAACACCTCGTACGGCGTCATCGCCGCACCGAACAGCGCGACCGCGTAGTACCAGTACGACGCGACGTGCTCCGTCGCGGGCGGAGACGGCTGCACCGCCTGGCGCAGGAGCTCGCCCCAGTCCGGCCCGAGCAGGAACAGCGCGACCGCGAAGCCCACCAGCAGGAGCCCCATGAGGCCCGCGACGTTCTCCATGACGTCGAACTTCACGCGCCACAGAACGAGCCAGACCGCGAGCGCCGCGACCGGGATCCACAGCCGCGGCTCGACGCTGCTCACGAGGTGCAGCGCGAGCGCGATGCCCCCGACCTCCGCCGTGAGCGTGAGGAGGTTGATGAAGAACGAGGCCACCAGGTTTGCGCCTGCGGCGCGCGGGCCGAGGCGCTCGCGGATGATCTCGAACGTCGCGCGCCCGCTGACGGCGGCGACGCGGCCCGACATGCTCGCGAAGACGCAGATGCCGATCACGCCGACGACGACCACCCACACGAGCGAGAGCCCGAACCGCGACCCCACCACCGCGTTCGTCACGAGGTCGCCGATGTCGACGAACCCGCCGATGGCGGTCAGGATGCCGAGCGCCACGCCCACGAGCTGCTTCATGCGCCCCCCGCCAGGGCGAGCACGGCGTCGAGGTCCGACGTCGCGGCGTCGAGCCGGGCGAGCGCCTCGTCGCCCGTCGCGGGGACGTCCCCCGCGTCGGACAGGTCGCCCCCGGCCTCGCGGGCCACCCACGCGCGGGCCGCGACGACCTCCGCCGTCACGCCCTCCACCGCTTCCAGCCCGGCGGCCCGGTGCGCGGACGACGTGTCGTCGGGCGGGGCGAGCGTCGTGAGCGCCGTCGACGCGTCCGCGAGCACGCGCACCTGGTCGAGGATCGCGGCGTCCGCGACCGCGGAGGTGACGCGGTCCGCGTCGAGCAGGTCGACGGTGAGCCGCGTGGTCTCGGCGGCGGAGGCCGCCTCGGAGAGCGCGTCGCGCACGGCGGCCGTGGCCTGCCCCGGCTCCTGCCGGCTCGCGACGGTGCAGCCCGCCGTCCCGCCGGCGACCGCCACGCCCACTGCCACGGACACCGCCACGGCGCGGGCCGCCACGACCTTCCCGGCGGCTGCTCGCGCACGTGCTCGTCGGCGTCCCACCAGCGGATCGTCCCGCGGTCCTGCGACGTCCGCACGAGGGAAGGCTCGCCCCCTGCAGAACCGTCTCTCGGGGGGTACGGTGAGACGGACGAGTCAGGCCACGGCTCATTTCTCTGCCCACCCGGGAACAGGTGACGAGGATGACTGTCGAGAACCTTCCTGCTCAGCGATCCGCCGTCGAACCGTCCGCCGTGGAGCGCGCGCTCGCTCTCGGCCCTCAGCAGCTCACCGGCGAGTTCCGCATCGAGCTTGCGACCGGCGTCTGGTGGTGGTCCGACGAGGCGTTCCTCGTGCACGGGTTCGCACCGGGTGAGGTCGTCCCGACCACCGAGCTCGTGCTGGCGCACAAGCATCCCGAGGACCGCGAGCGTGTCCGCCGCCTCCTCGACGCCGGTCGGCGGACGGGAGCCCCGTTCAGCAGCGTCCACCGGATCATGGACGCGCGGGGGCGCGAGCGGACCATCGCGGTCGTCGGTCAGGGCCGGCGGGACGACGACGGCGACCTCGTCGAGATCCTCGGCTACTTCGTCGACATCTCGACCGTCGTGGCCGAGCGCAGCGACGAGCGCGCGACGGAGCAGATCACCGCAGCCGCGGCGACGCGGGGCACCATCGAGCAGGCGAAGGGTGTGATCGCCGCGACCTATGCGATCGACCCGGAGCAGGCGTTCTTGCTGCTGCGTGCGACCTCGAACGACCGCAACGTGCGCCTCCACGAGGTCGCCCAGCTCGTCGTGCGGACCGCCACCGCGTCCGGGGAGCAGTGCCGCCAGTACCTCGACGCCGTCCTCGGTCCGCGCGAAGGCTGAGGCACCGGCTCCTCGCTTCCGCGAGCGCCGTCGCGGCGGTCGGCGCCAGGATGGACCATGCTGCTCGCCGAGGTCGCCGCCACGTCCGACGCCGTCGCCGCCACGCGCTCCCGGCTCGCCAAGCGCGCGGCGATCGCCGACCTGCTGCGCCGCGCCGCGAGCGAGGCGCTCCACGGCCCGACGCACGCGCTCGGCCCCGCGCTGGACGAGGTCGAGATCGCCGTCGCGTACCTCGCGGGAGAGCTGCGCCAGCGTCGCACGGGCCTCGGCTGGCGTTCCCTGCGCGAGCTGCCGCCACCCGCCGAGGAGCCCACGCTCACGCTCGACGCGGTCGACGCCGCGTTCGCGCGCATGGCGGAGCTGTCCGGTCCGGGGTCCGCGACGGCGCGGCAGGCGGAGGCGGCCGCGCTGTTCGGCGCCGCGACAGCCCGCGAGCAGGCGCTCCTCGCGGGCCTCGTCTCGGGCGAGCTCCGGCAGGGCGCGCTCGACTCGGTCGTCGTCGACGCGGTCGCCGAGGCCGCGGGCGTCCCCGCGGACGCGGTGCGCCGCGCCGTCATGCTGCGCGGCGCGACCGGGCCCGTCGCGCGCGCGGCCCTCGCGGCGCCCGGACCCGAGGCGGCCCTCGTCGCGCTCGATGGGTTCCGGCTCGAGGTCGGGCGACCCGTCCGACCGATGCTCGCGCAGTCCGCGCCCGACGTCGCGGAGGCGTTCACGAAGCTCGGGATCTCGGGCGGCGCGGACGTCGCCGGCGCGGACGGGCTGCCGGGCTACGACGCCGAGCCGCCGGTCACCGTGGACGTCAAGCTGGACGGCATCCGCGTCCAGGTGCACCGCGACGGCGACACCGTGCGGGTCTTCACGCGCTCTCTCGACGACATCACCGCGCGCGTGCCCGAGATCGTCGCCGCGGTGCGCGCGCTGCCGTCCCGGGCGCTCGTGCTCGACGGCGAGGCGCTCGTCGTCGGGGAGGACGGGGTACCGCGGCCGTTCCAGGAGACGGCGGCACGATCTGCGACCCAGGACTCCGGGGAACCCGCGCTCGCGACCGCTCGTGCGGCCGGGTTCGAGCTCACGCCGTACTTCTTCGACGTGCTCCACGCCGACGGTCGCGACCTGCTCGACGAGCCGCTGCGCGAGCGTCTCGCCGTGCTCGACGTCGTCGCCGGTCCGCACCTCGTGCGGCGGCTCGCGACCGCCGATCCCGCGGAGGCAGCCGCGTTCTTCGAGGCTGCGGTGGCCGAGGGCCAGGAGGGCGTCGTCGTGAAGTCGCTCGACGCGCCCTACGCCGCCGGGCGACGCGGCGCGGGCTGGGTCAAGGTCAAGCCGCGGCACACGCTCGACCTCGTCGTGCTCGCCGTCGAGCAGGGCTCCGGGCGGCGCAGCGGCTGGCTCTCGAACATCTGGCTCGGCGCGCGCGACCCCGACGGCGGCTACGTGATGCTCGGCAAGACGTTCAAGGGGATGACCGACGAGATGCTCGCGTGGCAGACGCAGCGGTTCCGCGAGCTCGAGACCTCTCGCGACGGCCCGGTGGTTCACGTGCGGCCCGAGCAGGTCGTCGAGATCGCGTTCGACGGGCTCCAGCGCTCGACCCGCTACCCCGGCGGGCTCGCGCTGCGGTTCGCGCGGGTCGTGTGCTACCGCGACGACAAGACCGCAGCCGAGGCCGACACGATCGACTCCGTCCGCGCGCTCGCGGGCGGCTGACCGGGCAGGCTGGGCGCCATGGACAAGAATCGGCAGCTCATCCTCGGCCTCTCCGTGTGCGCCGGCGTCATCGTCGCCACGCTCCTGGTGATCGCTCTGGCGACCGGCTGATCGGTCGCCGGAGCGGGTGAGGAATGGTCGGCAGAACGCATGGCCGGGTAGCGCCGTCGGTATCCGCGCGCGAGGCGGTCAGTGCAGGAGGTCGAGTACTGCGGGCGTGCCTTCATCGCGTGGATGAGCAGCTCGTCTCCGGAGTCGAAGACGAGCACGACGAGCTCGAGCAGTCGGCCGGTGTCGTCCAACCCGAGCAGAGGCCAGCGGCGAGGGTCGTCCTCGTCGTCGAGCGGCGCCCTCTAGAGGGGCTGCTCTGCTGCGTACAGCACGGCGTCGACGCTCAGTCGATCTCTTGTGAGGTGCTTGCGGGCCGAGTCGTGCAGCTTCACGCGACGTGCGTCCAGGCGCGGACTGCGGCGCGGATCGCTTCCGTGCGGTTCGGCAAGCCCTCGGCTTCTGCGCGCTCGTTGAGAGCAGCGAGGGTGGGCGCGTCCAGGCGCACCGTCACGACCACGCCGGGGCCGTCGCCGACGACCGGGCGGCCGCGTCGACGCAACGTCTCGACGTCGTATCCGTCCTCGGCTTCATCGGCCCAGGCCTGGACCCGCGCGTCGTCGACGTCCTTCCCCCGTACCTTCTTCTCATCGCCCATGGGAATAGCGTATACACAAATCTTTCGGTGTGGCGCTTCCGTCAGCGAGACGCCAGCATCGTGTCCACGACGTGCTCGGCGATCGCGAGGCTCGAGGTCGCGGCGGGCGACGGCGCGTTGCGGACGCTCGTGACGCCGTCGGCCCGGTCGATGCGGAAGTCGTCGACGAGCGTGCCGTCGCGCTCCACGGCCTGGGCGCGGATGCCGACGCCCGCACGCCGCACGTCCGCGGCACCGATCGCGGGGACGTACCGCTGCGCGGCGCGCATGTACGCCCGCACGGACAGAGACCCGAGCAGCTCGCGCGCGCCCGTCCGCCAGTGCGTGCGGGCCATGTGCCACGCCCCCGGCCACGAGGCGATCCCCGCGACGTCGCGCGGGGAGAGCGCGAACCGCCCGTAGCCCTCGCGGTCCAGGGACAGGACGGCGTTCGGCCCGACCTCCAGCCCGCCCCCCACGCGGCGCGTGAAGTGGATGCCGAGGAACGGGTACCTGGGGTCGGGCACGGGGTAGACCATGCCACGCACGAGCTCACGCTTGTCGGTGCGCACCGTCATGTACTCGCCACGGAACGGCACGATGCGCGGCGAAGCCTCGCCGCCCACGAGCGCGCCGAGGCGGTCCGACTGGAGCCCACCGCACAGCACGAGCTCGTCGACCGTGACCTGATCGTCTCCGGTCACCACGTGGACCCGTCCGCCGCGCCGGACGACGCCGGTGACTGGTGTCGACAGCCGGACCTCGCCACCCGCGGCGGCGATCTCCGCGCCGAGCGCCCGGCACACGGCCACGTAGTCCGTGATCGCGGTGCGGGGCGAGTGCAGTGCCGCGATGCCGGCCGCGTGCGGCTCCACCTCGGCGATCTCGCGACCGTCGAGCCGCCGCAGGCCGGGCACGCCGTTCTCGGTCGCGGTCCGCTCGAGGGCGTCGAAGCGCCCGGCCTCGGACGGGTCGACGGCGACGACGAGCTTGCCGCACTCGACGTACGGCACGTCGTGCTCGGCGCAGTAGTCGCGCAGCAGGTCGCGCCCGCGCGTGCACAGCAACGCCTTGAGGCTCCCCGGGCGGTAGTAGATGCCCGCGTGCACGACGCCGGAGTTGTGGCCGGTCTGGTGCGCCCCGAGCCGGTCCTCCTTCTCGAGCACGACGACGCGCGTCCCGGGCCGTCGTCGGATCACCTCGCGCGCCACGGCGAGGCCGACGATCCCCCCGCCGACGACACCCACCGTGCCGAGGTCACCGCTCGTGGCCACGCTGCTCCTCCCGATCGTCGTGCGTGCCCATGCTCCCGCGACCATGCCCGTTGCGCGAGGATGAAACGCGGTGCTCAGTCCGCGACGGTGATGCCGAGGTCGCGCGCGAGGAGGTCGGCGAGCTGCGCGAGCTGCGGCGCACTGATCGTCACGCCGCGCAACGAGCCGACGCCGGCGAGGTCGTGCAGCTCCGCCCCGCGCAGGTCCACGTGGGCGAGCGTCGACGACTGCACGTCGAGGCGCCGCACTCGGGTGTCCGTGAAGGAGACCCGCGTGGCATTCGCCTGCACGAGGTCGAGCTCGTCGATCGTGCAGTCCGTGAACCTGACGTCGTGCAGCACCGTGCCGCGCAGGTTGACGAAGCCGAGCTTGCACCCCACGAGGTGGACGCCCTCCCACGTCGACTCGTACAGCTCGGCCGACCCGATGCGCGCCCCGCGCACCTCGACGTCGCGCCACCGGCTGCGGACCCCGCGCAGCACCGGCACGTCGACGCGCTCGAGCACGACCTCGGTGAGGGTCGCCGCGCGCAGCTCGGCCTGGTCGGCGCGCACGCCCTCCAGCCGCGACCCGAACAGGCTCGCATGGGTCAGCGACAGCTCGTCGAGCTCGAGGTCGACGAACCCGAACCCCTCGAGGTCGGCCTCGTCCTCGAGGTCGTAGCGGTCTCCGGGCGTCAGGTCGGCGAGGACGACGGGGTCCAGCACCGGCGGCTCGGTCGCGGGCTTCTTCGGCGGCATGCCCCGATGGTGCTACAGGCCGCCGACACCCCGACTCAGTCGAGGCAGAACTCGTTGCCCTCGACGTCCTGCATGACGATGCACGACTCCTCCTCGCCGTCGGCGAACATCGTGCGGACGTGCACCGCACCGAGCGCGACCAGCCGTGCGCACTCTGCCTCGAGCGTGGCGAGTCGCTCCTCGCCCTCGAGCCCGGTGCCGGCGCGCACGTCGAGGTGCACCCGGTTCTTGACGACCTTGCCCTCGGGGACGCGCTGGAAGTACAGCCGCGGGCCCGCGCCGGTGGGATCGCTGCAGAAGAACCCCGAGTCCCGGTCCTCCGGCGGGAGCGAGGCGTTGTAGTCGTCCCACGTGACGAAACCCTCGGGCGGCGGCGGCACGACGTACCCCAGCACCTCGCACCAGAAGTGCGCGAGGCGCTCGGGCTCCGCGCAGTCGAAGGTGACCTGCACCTGCTTGACCTGCCTCGTCGATGCCATCGGTCCACCCTAGCGGCGCCATGCTCGGGTGCCGCGAGGGGCCACCACCCAGATTCATGAGTACAAGCACGTATTTGTGTTAAGGTGGCGACGTCTCTCTCGAAGGAGCCCCATGGTCGCCGAACCAGCACCCGATCTCGACCAGGCACTGCGCGCGCTCGCGGACCCGAACCGCCGAGCCATCCTGGCCGCGGTCCGCTCCGGGCCGATGCCGGTCGGCCAGATCGCCGAGAAGGTCGGGCTGTCCCAGCAGACGACGTCCCACCACCTCGGCGTGCTCCGTGCGGCGTCGCTCGCCAGCAGCACCCGCGACGGCACGCGGCACCTCTTCACGGTGAGCACCGACGGGCTCGCCGCCGTGCGCGCGTACCTGGACGAGTTCTGGCCGGCGAGGCTCGCGGCGCTCAAGTCCGCGATCGAGACCGGGGAGGGTGGCGGCGTTGGCTGAGTACGAGACGTCGGTCGAGATCGCGGCTGCGCCGGGGGTCGTCTTCGACCACCTCGTGACCGACGCCGGCATGACCGCCTGGATGGGTCAGCACGCCACGCTCGACGCGCGTCCCGGCGGCGGCTTCGCCGTCGACATCGCCGGGCACGCGGTCCGCGGGGAGTACCTGGTCGTCGAGCGGCCGCGCCGCGTGGTCGTCTCCTGGGGCGTGGCCGGCAGCCCGGACCTGCCGCCGGGCGCCTCGACGGTCGAGTTCAGGCTCACGCCCACCGCGGACGGGACGCGCGTCGACCTGAGGCACTCGGGACTGCCCGACGCCCAGCTGGACGGTCATGCCGACGGGTGGTCGCACTTCCTGCCGCGCCTGCGGCTCGCCGCACCCGGAGGGGACCCCGGTCACGACGACTGGGCGCCCGCCCCGGACACGACCTGACCGAGCACACCGACAAGAATGGAGCGCACCATGACGACGACTTCACGACCGACCGCTGCGGACACCGTCCTCGACTTCCACCGGGCGTGGACCAGCGGCGACATCGACCGTGCCATGACCCTCGTGTCCGACGACGTCGTGTGCCACGCGCCCGGGGAGGACCTGGCGGGCAAGGACGCCTATCGCGGCTACCTGGCGGGCTTCGCCCCCGCCCTGACCGGCCTGAGCGAGGTGACGAGCTTCGCCGACGGCGACCGCGTCGCCCTCTTCTACCACCCGCGCACGGCCGTGACCAGCACGGCGCCCGCCGCCGAGCTCTTCACGGTCCGGGAGGGGGTCGTCGTCGACAACGTGCTCGTGTTCGACCGCCTGTCCTTCGCCCCGAGCCCGGCCTAGCAGGGCCGGTCACCGTGGCGACGGGTCGAGAGACGTTGGCCGCCCGTCTCCGCGCCGCGCTCCCGGCCGGGCGGACGCTGCGCGAGGTGCCGATGTTCGGGGGCATCTCCTTCATGGTGGACGGCGCGCTGCTCCTGGCCGCGGGGCGCGACGGCGATCTGCTCCTCCGCATCGACCCGGCGCGGCGGGACGAGGTGCTCGCCCGCCCGGGCGCCGGCGCGGCCGAGATGGGCACCGGCCGGGACATGGGTCCCGGCTGGCTCCACGTCCGGCGGGAGTCGATCGCCGACGACGCACAGCTCTCCTCATGGATCGACATCGCCCTCCGCTCGTCGCGGTAGACGAACGCCGTCAGGTCGACGGATCAGCGCGGTCCGGACACCCAGCGGAACCCGTCCGGGTCGGTGAAGGTCCCGGTGTCGCCGTGGACGACCAGCCGGTGCGAGCCGGACCCGTCGGCGTCCACGCCGGCGTCCTTCGCCGCCGCGCGGCGCGGGTAGAGCGCCAGCTTGAGGGCCGACCCGGGCGTGTCGAGCTCGACGTACCTGCTCCCGAAGCTCTTGCCCACCGCGAGGCCGTGGTCGACGTAGAACTGCCTGGTCGCCCTGACGTCCTGCACGCCGAGCAGCAGGACGACGTCGTCGACCTCACGCGTGGCCGGGCCGCTGTCCTTCTTCGCCGTCGACGCGACCTTCCAGATCGTGCCGTCAGGCGCGCGGACGACACCGCCGTAGCCCCAGAAGCTCTTCACCACCGGCTTGAGCACGGTCGCCCCGGCGTCGAGCGCCGTGCCGACCAGGCTGTCGACGGTGCTCGGCTGCCCGACCACGAGCGACAGGGCGAAGCCGCGGAAGCCGGACGTCGGTGCGTCCGACTCCCGGACGCGGACGGTGTCGCCGAGCCCGAAGGCCTTGTCGTAGAAGGCCTCTGCGGAGGCGGTGCCGGTCACCTCGAGGGTGACGTGGTCGATGGCGGTGCGGTACGTGGTGTCCATGTATGGAACCGTAGGAGCGGCAGGACGGCGCACGCTTCTCGATTCCTGACCGGTTGCGCGGTCCCGATCGTGTGGGCCTCACCGGCCGGGAGCTTCGCCCACCAGTGGTCTCGTCTGGCGGGTCCGGGCGGCCCGCGTAGCGTGGCTCGTCCACGGGAAGAAGCCCCGTGCCCCTCCTCCGAGGAGGATCGCCATGAGCACCAGCACGAGCGTCCAACCCGCCGGCCGCACGACCGCCGACCCACCCAGCCTCGCTCTCCCCGGCATCGTGCTGGGCGTCGGGCTCGGCGGCTTCGTCGACGGCATCCTCCTGCACCAGATCCTGCAGTGGCACCACATGCTGTCGAGCGCGGGCACCGCGAACATCGACGTCGGCAGCTACCCGCCGACGACCGTCCACGGCCTCCAGATGAACACCCTCTGGGACGGGCTGTTCCACACCGTGACGTGGGTCGCCGTGCTCGTCGGTCTGGGCCTGCTCTACTCGCGCGTCACCGAGGCGCGCGGGCGCGTTTGGACCTCACGCACGCTGTGGGGCTGGATGCTCGTCGGCTGGGGGCTGTTCAACCTCGTCGAGGGCGTGATCGACCACCATCTCCTCGCCATCCACCATGTCGTCAGCGGTCGGTACCAGACGCCGGCCGACGTCGCGTTCCTCGTCCTCGGTGCCCTGCTGGTGCTCGGGGGCTGGCTGCTGCAGCGTTCGGGCCGTCCGGTCGAGCCGTGACGAGCCACGGCGACCACGGGGGTGGTGCGGCGGCCGGTGCGACGGGACTCGACGGCGAGTCGTTGCTCGTGCTCGTCGGGCTGGGGCTCGTCGCGTGGGTGTACCTCGTGCTCGCGCTGCGTCAGCACGGGGACCCGCGCGGCTGGAACCCGTGGCGTACCGCGAGCTTCCTCGGTGGCGTGGCGCTGCTCGCGGCCGCCCTCGTGCCGGCGCTGTCGCCGCTGCCCTCGGGCTCGTTCGCGGACCACGCGTACCGGCACCTCGTCGTCGGCATGTACGCCCCGCTCGCCCTCGTGCTCGGCGCTCCGGTGACGCTCCTCCTGCGGTCCGTCGGCCCGCGGACCGGGCGCCGCGTCGGGCGGCTGCTGCGCCGTCGTCCCGTGCAGGTCCTCACCCACCCGGTGACGGCCCTGCTGCTCAGCGTCGGCACCCTGTACGCGCTCTACCTGACCCCGCTCTACGTCGCGACGACGCAGGACCCGGCGCTGCACCACCTCCTCCACGTGCACTTCCTGGCCGCGGGCTACCTGTTCGCCTCCGCGCTCGCGGGCCCGGACCCGGCCCCGCACCGGCCGTCGGTCCCGGCCCGGCTCGTCGTGCTCGGCGTCGCGATCGCCGCGCACGCCGTGCTCGCCCAGCTCCTGTACGCCGGGGCGTTCGTCGCCGTGCCCGGCCCAGCCGCGGACCGGCAGACGGGAGCGGAGCTCATGTACTACGGGGGCGACCTCGCGGTGGTCCTGCTCGCGCTCGCCCTCGTCTCGACCTGGCGCCCGGTGCGGGCGCGCGCGGCCGACGCCACGGACCAGCTGGTGGCCACGGCGACATCCGGTCCACGACCGGTGCATCCGAACCCGACCTCCCAGGGGAAGTAGTGGTGTCAGCAGCACTCGCGCCCGGCAGCAGCGCCGGGCCGTCACCTGGAGGACACCATGCACCGCACCGCACGACGCAGCGCCGCGCTCGCGGGCGCCGTCGGACTCGTCGCCCTCGGCGCGTTCGCCGCTCCGGCCTCGGCCGACACCGCCGAGAACGCCAGCCTCTCCGTCCTGCACGGCGTCCCGGACACGCCCGTCGACGTCTGGGTGAACGACGAGCTCACCCTCGACGACTTCCAGCCGGGCGACCTCGCCGGGCCGCTCGACCTGCCCGCCGGGACGTACAGCGTCGCCATCACCGCCCCGGACGCGACCGACACGAGCGCGCCCGTCATCGGGCCGATCGACCTGCCGCTCGAAGCCGGCGGGAACTACACCGCGGCCGCGCACCTCGACGCGGCGGGCCAGCCGACCGCGACCCTCTTCACCAACGACACGTCCCCGACCGCCGCGGGCGAGGGCCGGCTCACGGTCCGGCACGTCGCGGCCGCACCCGCCGTCGATGTCCTCGCGGGCGGAACCGCCGTGGTGTCCGGTCTGGAGAACCCCGACGAGTCCGTGCTGAACCTCCCGGCGAGCACCGTGTCCGCGGCCGTCGCCGCGGCCGGGACCACCGAGCCGGTGCTCGGCCCGGTCGACGTCACCGTCGCCGAAGGCGTCAACACCATCGCCTACGCGTGGGGCAGCCTCGAGGCGGGCAACCTCGCCCTCGCCACGCAGACCGTCGAGGGCCTGCACTCCGCGCCTTCCGGCGTCCCGGGCGGGCAGTCCGGGCTCGCGGCGGAGGCGTCGACGTCCTCCGTCTTCACCACCGTCGCCATCGCGTTCGGCGCGAGCCTCTTCGGCCTGCTGCTCGTCGCGGCGGCCGTCATGGGCACGCGGGCATGGCGCGAGCAGCACGTGGCCGCGACCGACCGGACGACGCGCGGGCACCGCTCGGCATGACGTCCCGGCACGCGACGACGCTCGCTCTCCTCGTGACAAGCGTCGTCCTCCTCGTCGGTGGGTGTACCCCTGCGCCTGCCGACCAGCCCGCCGCCGGAGGTCACGTCCCGGCGGCGGGCGCCCCCGCCCGGACCGCCCCGGGTGGGGGCACCGGCGGGACGGACGCGGCGACGTCGGGCCCCGTGCCCGACGTCCCCGTCCGTCCCGCACGGGACCGACCGGCGGAGGCGCCACCGGCGGCCACGCGGGTCGTCGTGCCGTCAATCGACCTGGACATGGCCGTGGTGCCGGCGGGCGTCGACGGCGGAGGCCAGATGGCCCTGCCCGACGACGCGCGCTCGGCGGCGTGGTACCGGTTCGGGCCGGGGCCGTCGAGCACCGCGGGGGCCGTCGTCGTCGCCGCGCACGTCGACGACCTCGACGGAGCAGGACCGTTCGCCCGGCTGCCCGACGTCGCGGCCGGCACGACCGTCGACGTCGTCGACGCGGCGGGCACCACCTACACCTACACAGTGACCGACGTGGAGGACATCGCGAAGGCAGACCTCCCGATCGACACGGTCTTCGACCGCGGCGGCCCTCCTCGGCTCGTCCTCGTCACGTGCGGGGGCGAGTGGGACCGGGAGCGGCGGTCGTACACCGAGAACGTGGTCGTCACCGCAGAGCGGACGGGCGGTGCGTGACGGGCTACGATCGCCCCACGCGCACACGGCCGGCGACGACGAAGACGGCCCCGAAGCACGGAGGACCCGAGCTGAGCTCCCCCGACACCGCGGTCGACGACGCCGACGTCGCCCTCCTCGGCCGACGCTTCGCCGGCGGTGACGAGGAGGCGCTCGCGGAGGCGTACCGCCGCTGGTCGACGCTCGTGCACACCATCGCCCTGCGGTCGCTCGGGAACCGGGCCGACGCCGAGGACGTGACGCAGCAGGTCTTCGTCGGGGCGTGGCGCGGGAGGCACCGGTTCGACCCGGACCGCGCGCGGCTCCCCGCGTGGATCGTCGGCATCACGCGGCACAGCGTCGCCGACGCGCACGAGGCGCGCTCCCGGGTCCGGCGCTCAGAGCAAGCCGTCGCGGCGTCGGCTCCGAACCCTGAGGTGACGGACGACGACGTGCGCCAGGTCGCCGACCGGGTGCTCGTCGCCGACGAGCTGAGACGGCTCGGAGACCCGGGGCGGACGATCCTGGAGCTCGCGTTCTTCCGTGACCTGACGCACGTGCAGATCGCCGAGGAGCTCGACCTGCCGCTCGGTACGGTCAAGAGCCACGTACGACGGAGCCTGATCCGGCTGCGCGACCGATTGGAGGTGGACGGTGCAGCACATCGATGACGAGACCCTCGCGCTCCTCGCGCTCGGGGAGGACGTGCTCGACGACGCCGCGCGCGCCCACCTCGACACGTGCCCGGACTGCGCCACCGAGGTCGACGGGCTCCGGACGGTGGTCGACGACGCGCGGGACGGCGGTCCCGAGCTCGTCGCGCCCGGCCCGGACGTCTGGGACCGCATCCACGCGGAGCTCGGGCTGGGTTCTTCGTCGTCCTCGACCGACCTCGACCCGGCGGGTCCCGGCGTCGCGACCGTGACGCCGATCGCCGGAAGGCGGCGCCGTGCGTGGCTGCCGGTCGCCGCTGCCGCGTGCCTCGCGCTCGTCGTCGGCGTCGCGGGCGGCGTCTGGTGGGAGCGGCGTGAGCTCACGCCCGCGGAGACGACCGTCGCGACGGCCGACCTCGCCCCGCTGCCCGGCTGGGACGACGCGAGCGGCGAGGCACGGGTCGAGGAGACGTCCGACGGTCGGCGCCAGGTCGTCGTCTCGCTCGACGCCCCCGCGCCCGACGGCACGTTCCGCGAGGTGTGGCTGCTCGCGGAGGACGTCAGCGGGCTCGTGAGCCTCGGGGTGCTGGAGGGTTCGGAGGGGCGGTTCGACCTCCCCGCGGGCCTCGACCTCGCGGCGTTCCCGGTGGTCGACGTCTCGGAGGAGCACTTCGACGGCGACCCGGCCCACTCGGGCGACTCCGTCGTCCGCGGACCGCTCGACGTCTGACCCGACGCAGCGCGTGCCGTGAGCGCGAGATCGACCCGCCCGTCCCGAGGTCGACCCTCTGAGGGTCGATCTCGGGACGGACGGGTCGATCTCGGGAACCCGTCAGGACGACGACGGCGACTCCGCGATGCGCCGGATCGCTGCGAGGCGGCGGTCCCACCCGGCGCCGATGGCGTCGAGGGCACGCGCGGTCTCGGAGAGTCGTGCCCCCAGCGCGCGGTACCGGATCTCGCGACCCGCGCGCGACGCCTCGACGAGGCCGGCGTCCGCGAGCACCGCGAGGTGCTTCGCGATGGCCTGCCGGCTCACGGGCAGGCGCTCCGCGAGCGCCGACGCCGAGAGCTCGGCGCCGCCCAGCTCGGTGAGGATGCGCCAGCGCGTGTCGTCGGCGAGGGCGGCGAAGACGGGCGTCAGCGTCTCCCCCGCGGACAGGTCGCTCACGCCGACGCGCCCGACGGGGGGACGGTCGCCCCGTCCGGCAGCTCGAGCAGCTCGACGAGCTCGTCGAGCTCGCTCGTCCAGCCCTGGCGGTGGTCCTCGAGCGCGGCGCGGGTGTCGGCCAGGTGCTCGAACCCGGTCTCGACGACGGTGAGGACGGTCGAGCCGCCGTCGGGCTCGAGCGTGAAGCGCGCAACGGTGGAGTTCTCCTCGGTCAGCGGCTCACCGGCAGGAGCGCTCCAGCGCAGCGCGAAGACGGACGGCTCGTCGTACTCCTCGATGCGGACGGGCGCGTCGGTCTCGCCGTCCCAGCCGAAGACGCCCTCCCCGCCGACGCGCAGGTCCGGCAGCGACGCCCGCTGCCCGAACCACTCGCTGATGAGGTCCTCCTGGGTGAGCGCCGCCCAGACGCGGTCCACGGACGCGCGGACGTGCACCGTGCGGCTCACCGTGAACGTCTCCTGGTCGACGACGGCCGGCTCGTTGGTCGTGGTCATGGTCGTGCTCCTCTCGGAATGGGTTCTCGAACTTGTGCAACTCCACAGTTGCACACACCACCTCGTGAGCGCAACCCCTCGGTTGCACACCGTGCGCATCGAGCGACCCCTGTTGTTGATACAGCGTTCCGTGTACTGTCGTGATCATGGCCGAGACCGTCACCCTGACCCACACCGCGGCGCTCGCCCGGCTGGGCCACGCGCTCTCCGACGAGACCCGCGCGCGCATCATGCTGACCCTGCGCGAGGCGCCGGCGTACCCTTCGGACCTGGCCGACGCGCTCGGCGTCTCCCGTCAGGTCATGTCGAACCAGCTCGCGTGCCTGCGCGGCTGCGGGCTCGTCGAGGCGATCCCCGACGGACGGCGCACGTGGTACCGGCTCGCCGACCCGCACCTCGTGCCCGCGCTCGACGACCTCCTGCGCCTCGTCGTCACCGTCGACCCCACGTGCTGCGCGCCCGAGGGGTGCACCTGCTCATGACGTCGATCTCCCTCGGGCCCCGCCCCCTGCCGGCCGCCCGCCGGACCGTCCTCGAACGCAGGATCCGCTGGGTCGTCGCCGCGACCATCGCCTACAACGTCGTCGAGGCCGTCGTCGCGATCACCGCCGGGCGCCTCGCCTCCTCGGCCGCGCTCGTCGCCTTCGGGCTCGACTCAGTCGTCGAGGTGCTCTCGGCGGCGGCGGTCGCCTGGCAGTTCGCCGCCCCGGACCCGCGCCGCCGCGAGCGCGTCGCCCTGCGCCTCATCGCGGTCTCGTTCTTCGGCCTCGCGGCCTTCGTCACCGTCGACGCCGCGCGCACCCTGCTCGGCGCGGCGGAGCCCGACCACTCCACCGTCGGCATCGCCCTCGCCGCGGTGAGCCTCGCCGTCATGCCGTTCCTGTCGTGGTTCGAGCGACGCACCGGCCGCGAGCTCGGCTCCGCGTCGGCCGTGGCCGACTCGAAGCAGACCCTGATCTGCAGCTACCTCTCGGCGGTCCTCCTCGTCGGGTTGGTGCTGAACTCCACGCTCGGCTGGACGTGGGCGGACCCCGTCGCGGCCCTCGTCATCGCGGCGTTCGCCGTGCGCGAGGGTATCGAGGCCTGGCGCGGCGACGCGTGCTGCACGCCGGTCGGGGCACTCCTCGCGACCGACGACGAGGACGGGTGCGCGGACGGCTGCTGCACTCCAGCACCTCCGGCGCACGAGAAGGGGTGAGCCCAGCTCACCCCTGAGCAGTCTCCGTGAGCACCGCGGCCAGCGCGGTCAGAGCACCGGGGACCACCGAGTAGTACGCCCAGCGGCCGCGCTGCTCGCGGGAGAGCAGGCCCGCCTCGACGAGGATCTTCAGGTGGTGGCTCACGGTCGGCTGCGCCAGACCGACGGGCGCCGTGAGGTCGCACACGCACGCCTCTCCCCCGTCGTGCGCGGCGACGATCGACAGGAGCTGCACCCTCGTGGGGTCACCGAGCGCCTTGAACACCCGCGCGAGGTCGCGCGCGGCCTGGGGGTCCGCGGCGGCACGGACGAGGGGCACGCAGCACGCGCCGGACGCGGGTGCTGTCGGCGCCTCGCGGGCGAGGTCGACGGTCGTCATGCGCCCCATCTTGCCACGCATCGAAAGATGTGGATACGTTGTCTCCTGACGTCGATCGACGTCTGTCGATACGAGGAGTGGCGATGAGCGTGGATCGTGCAGTGCTGCCGGTTGTGGTGATCGGTGCGGGTCCGGTGGGGCTCGCCGCGGCGGCCCACCTGCTGGAGCGCGGCCTGGAGCCGCTGGTGCTCGAGTCGGGCGACGGGGCGGGCGCCGCGATCGCGTCGTGGGGCCACGTGCGGCTGTTCTCGCCGTGGCGCTACGACGTCGACGCCGCGGCCCGGCGCCTGCTCGCACCGTCGGGCTGGGTGGAGCCCGAGCCGGACACCCTGCCGACCGGCGCGGACCTCGTCCGGCGGTACCTCGCACCGCTGGCCGCGATCCCGGCCATCGCCTCGCGACTGCGCACCGGGACCCGCGTGCTGGCGGTGGCGCGCGACGGCGCGGACAAGACCCGGTCCCTCGGGCGCGAGCGGCAGGGCTACCGGGTGCGCACCCTCGGTCCGGACGGGCGGGTGCAGGACGTGCTGGCGCGCGCGGTGATCGACGCGTCGGGCACCTTCGCGACGTCGAACCCGCTGGGCGTCTCCGGGCTCCCGGCGGCCGGTGAGGCCGAGGCGGCGAGCTTCGTGACCGGCCCTCTGCCGGACGTGCTCGGGACACAGCGTGCCCGGTTCGCCGGTCGGCACACGCTCGTCGTCGGGATGGGCCACTCCGCCGCGAACACCCTGCTGAGCCTGGTCGAGCTCGCCGAGGACGTGCCCGGCACGACCGTCACCTGGGCGATCCGCGGCGGCTCGCCGCGGCGCCTGTTCGGCGGCGGGTCCGACGACGAGCTCCCCGCCCGGGGTCTGCTCGGCACGCGTCTGCGGGCGGCCGTCGACGACGGGCGCCTCACCCTCCTCACGCGTGCGTCGATCGAGGAGCTCGTCCCGGGCGAGCGGTCGGTGCGGGTGCGCGGCACGGCTCGGCACGCCGGCGTCGACGGCGCGCTCGAGCTGGACGTCGACGCGATCGTCAACGCCACTGGCTTCCGCCCCGACCTCGACATGCTGCGCGAGGTGCGCCTCGACCTCGACCCGGTGGTCGAGGCCCCGGCCGCGCTCGCCCCGCTCATCGACCCGAACCAGCACTCGTGCGGCACCGTGCCGCCGCACGGCGAGCAGGTGCTGTCCCACCCTGACGACGGGTTCTACCTCGCCGGGATGAAGTCCTACGGCCGCGCTCCGACGTTCCTCCTCGCCACGGGCTACGAGCAGGTGCGCTCGGTCGCCGCCGCGCTGGCCGGCGACCGGGCCGCGGCCGACGCCGTCGAGCTGGACCTGCCCGCGACCGGCGTCTGCTCGAGCGACCTGGCGCTGGAGGCCGAGGGCGAGAGCGTGGGCGGGTCGTGCTGCGGGACGACGTCGGCGGAGCCGCAGCTCGTCACGCTCGGGGTCGGGGTTCCTGCCGGCGCCGGGTTCGCAACGGGCTTGGCGCACGGGCGTTCGGGTGACGGTCACGACGCGTGAGAACGATGCGGACGTGAAACTCACCGGCCGGGACCCCTTCGGGGGTCCCTGGCGGCGTCACGGTGCGGGTGTCAAGCGGTGGCCACCTGCACGGGCGTGACGCCGAGCTCGTCGAGCAGGGTGAGCACGCGGGTGCGGATCTCGTCGCGGATGGGGCGCACGGACTCGATGCCCTGCCCGGCGGGGTCGGCCAGGGCCCAGTCCTCGTAGCGCTTGCCGGGGAAGATCGGGCAGGCGTCGCCGCAGCCCATGGTGATGACGACGTCGGACGCCTGCACGGCGTCGGTGGTGAGGATCTTGGGCTGCTCGGCGCGGATGTCGATGCCCTCCTCGAGCATGGCCTCGACGGCGACGGGGTTGATCTGGTCGGCCGGTGCGGACCCGGCGGAGCGGACCTCGACGGCGCCGCCGGACAGGGCGCGCAGGTACCCGGCGGCCATCTGGGAGCGGCCGGCGTTGTGGACGCAGACGAACAGGGCGGACGGCTTCGTGGTGTCGGTCATGGTGGTCTCCGGTGGCTAGGTCGGTCAGCGGGAAGAGAGGTCGAGGTCGGGCAGGAGGTCGGTGAGCAGGGCGCGCACGCGGGTGTCGAGCTCGGCGCGGATCGCGGCGACCCCGGCCGGGGACGCCAGGGCGGGGTCGCCCACGAGCCAGTCCTCGTACCGCTTGCCGGGAAGGACCGGGCAGACGTCGCCGCAGCCCATGGTGATCACGACGTCCGCGGCGCGGACCGCGTCGTCTGTCAACGGCTTGGGGAACGCCTCGCCGTCGGTGGTGCCGAGCGCGGCGAGCTCGGGGCGCACCGCGGGGTGCACGTCCGCGGCCGGGGTGGAGCCCGCCGAGCGGACCACGACGCGCTCCCCGGCGTACCGGCGGACCAGGGCCGCGGCGAGCTGGGAGCGGCCGGCGTTGGCGACGCAGACGAACAGCACCTGCGGTCGCGCGTCGGCCTCGCGGGACATGTCCGCGAGGCGTTGGCGGGCGAAGCGGTCCGTGAGGGTCAGCAGGTGCGCCGAGACCGTGGCCGAACGGGCCAGGGCGGTATAGGACTCGCGCACGGTACGCAGCACCACCTCGGGGCCGACGTTCGGGTGGCGGGTGGCGAGGTCGGCGGCGAGGTGGTCGAGCGCCGCGTCGACGTCCTCCAGGTCGGTCAGCTCCCGGGGCGCGACGAGGGCCTCCAGCGCGGCGGGCGCGAAGGACTCGAGCAGGGTGGTGACCGCAGCCTTGTACCCGGGGGCGATGCGGTACCAGACCCAGGTGCCGCGCCGCTCGGAGGTGAGCACGCCGACGTCGCGCAGCACCTTGAGATGGTGCGAGACCGTGGGCTGGGAGACGTCCGTGAGCGCGGCCAGGTCGCACACGCACGCCTCCCCGGCCGGGGACGTCGCGATGAACGACAGCATGCGCAGCCGCAGCGGCTCCGCCAGCGCCTTGAGCGTGACCGCGACGGTGCCGGCGATGGTGACGTCGATCGCGTGCGCGGCCGTGATCGGCTGGATCGACATGCCTCTATATTGACATGGATCTATGCGCTCCCCTCACGACGGCGTCGATCGGACCCCTCAGCCCGTCGGGGGCAGCACGACCTCGCGCGTGCTGGTGAGCACCGTGACCGGCTCGTCCGCCGGCAGTCCGTCGACGTGCACGACGCTCGTGCTCGGGGCGACGTCGAGCGTGCAGGGTCGGGTGTCCGTGGCCGCTCGTCGGCCGAACGTGAAGGCGAGCGTTCGCTCTGCGGCGTCCCACTCGACGTCGACCGGGGTGAGCGGGCACGAGCTCGACCCGACGGTCACGACGTTCACGGTCTGCGGCTCGCCACCTCTCGCGAAACCGACGCCGTGCTCCTCCGGGTCGACCGCGGGACGGAGCTCTCCACCCTCCGCGGGGAGCCCGAGGTAGGTGACGTCGGCGACCGACCTGACGTGCACCGCGGGATCCGCCACGCATGCCGTCAGCCCGAGTCCCGCCACGAGGGCGACAGCCGCGCCGACGGCGGTGCGCGCCGTCCGGCGGCGGGTGGTCCGGGTCATGGCTCGTCCCTCCTCGGTGTTCACTGACCGGGCGACGCCCGCCGCGGTCGGTACGGCTCACGCTCGTCCTGAGGACGGCCCCGCCGCATCGGGCGACCGCGCACGACCCGAGCGGTCGCCGCCTCAGCACCGCCTCGGCACCTCCTCAGCACCGCCTCAGCCGAGGGACTGAGTGCCTCAGTCGGGGAGCAGGTCGAAACACGTCGGCCGGTGGTGCATCCGCCCGGCACGCACGGCCGGAAGAGAGGGTGGACGCCGACGTGGCGTCCGGCGGCCCCACGGGGTCGTCCGTGCTCCGACGATGGGACTCGACGATGAACCCCCGACGCACACCCCGACGCACGCTCCGACGCACGACCGCCGCCCTGACGGCAGCCCTGCTCGCCTCGACGGGCGTCGCGGCCACCGCGACCTCCGCCTCCGCGGCGCCCGGGACGAACAGCCTCGCCGCGGTGCTCGCCGCCGACGGCGACACGTTCGACCGCAACTGGTACGACTTCGACATCGTCGACCAGGCGGTCGCGGCCGTGCTCGCCGCGAAGCCGGACAGCCCGGTGGCCGTGCTCGCCGACGGGACCGTCCCGCTCACCGCGTTCCTGCCGAACGACCGCGCCTTCCAGCTCCTCGCGCTCGACCTCACGCACCGCTGGCAGCCGACGGAGGAGCGCGTGCTCACGTCGATCGCCGAGGCCGCCGGCATCGACGCCGTCGAGCAGGTCCTCCTCTACCACGTGGTCCCCGGCGCGACGATCGACGCCCGCACCGCGCTCGCGTCCGACGACGCCGCGCTCACCACTGCGCAGGGCGGCACGTTCCGCGTCGACGTCCTGAGCAAGCGGTTCGCGCTCGTCCGGCTCGTCGACCAGGACCGGAACGACCTCAACCCGTTCCTCGTGACGAGCAAGCTGGACCTCAACGCCGGCAACGTGCAGATCGCGCACGGGATCTCGGCCGTGCTGCGACCGCTCGACCTCTGAGCCCTCGCTCGCGCCGACGGTTCGGCACCACGCGCACCGTGCGGCACCTCGTGCGCTCCTCGGCGTCTGCAGCTACCGAACGAGCGCACGAGGTGCCGAACCGTCCGTCCGCGGGTCAGTCCTCGTCGTCGAGCCAGTACCGCCGCAGCTCGATCCGGCCTCCGCGCGCCATGGGGTGCGACGCGGCGACGGCCACCGCCTCGTCGTGGTCGGCGACCTCGATGACGTCGAAGCCGGCGATCCACTCCGCCGTCTCGGCGAACGGGCCGGCGGTGACGAGCAGGTCGTCGCCCCGACGCCGCACGGTCGTCGCCTCGGCCGCGGGCCGCAGCCGGTTGCCCGTGACCCGCGCGCCCGAGCCGTCGTGCGTCCGGACCCAGCTGTCGGTGTCGGGCTCGCCGGGCCCGGGCCGTTCGCCGGGCACCGCGTCGTCGGAAGTGCACACCAGCATCAGGTAGCGCATGGTCGTCTCCTCGTTCTCGTTCTCGTTCTCGAATGTCGGTCCAGGTCGGCCGGCCCCGGCGACAAGCCGAGGCCCAGGCTGACGCCGGCGCGGTGGCCCGCCCGACACCAGATTGACGCGCGACGACTCCCCGGATCGACAGCGAGTCACCAAGATGCCGACGAGATGCGAGACATTGTCGTCGTGAACCCCCGGTCGACGACAACGTCTCGCAGCTCGCCGGCGATCGCGGCGGCGACGTGCCGCTAGGCGTCGTCCCCGCGCTCCGGTCGGCGCACGCGGTAGCGCAGGTGGGTCACGCGCTCGCCCGGGGTGACGTCCGGACCGTCGAGCACGTACGGGTCGGTGCCGATGCCGTCGAAGAACCGTACGCCGTCGCCCAGGAGGACGGGGACGACGTCCAGCACGACCTCGTCGAGGAGACCTGCGGCGAGCGCCTGGCTCGCCATCTCGCCCGCGTTGACCGCGACGTCGAGACCGCCGGCGAGCTCGTGCCCGGCCGCGACGGCGTCCCCGATCCCCGTCGTCACGAAGCGGAACGGCGCGTCCGGGTGGGCGTCGACCCACTCCTGGGGGACGGAGTGCGTGAGCACGACGACGGGCTTGTCGAGCGGGTGCGTGCCGCCCCACCCGTCGGTCATGTCGAACAGCCGTCGGCCGACGACGAGGACCCCGATCTGCGGCATCACGGTGCTGAGATAGCGGTGGTCGGCCGGCGACAGGTGGAAGTGCACGTCCGGGTTCGCGCTCGGGAAGTCCTCGTCGCCGCCGTCGTACCAGGCGAAGAGGTGCTCGAACCCGGTGCCCTGCGGTCCCGCGATGAATCCGTCCAGCGACACGCTCGCGCTCGTGGTCACGATGCCCATGCCGTCCGCCTCCGTCCGTCGTCGACGGCCCGTGCTCCTGCACAGGCCCACGCGAGGACCGACCGGCCGCGGGTCGCCGACTCATCGGCCGGACTACGGTGGGGGGCGACCCACCCGACTCCCGGAGGCCCGGATGCCCGCGCCCGTCGTGCTCTCGCTGCCGTTCACCGGCCGGTGGCTCGTCCAGAACAGCCCCGCCCGGCGGGTCCCGAGCCACGGCGTCGAGCTCTACGGCATGCGCTACGCGATCGACTTCGTCGGCGTCGACGAGCGGCACCGCACGAGCCCCGTGCGCGACTGGCGGACCGCCCTCGCCACCGAGCCGCCCGAGCGGTTCGTCGCGTTCGGGCGGCCGGTCCTCGCGCCCGGCGCGGGCGTCGTCGTGCACGTGCACGACGGCGAGCCCGACCACGAGGCGCGGCGCTCGCCGTTCGCGCTGGTCCCCTATGCGTTCGGGCAGGCGGGGCGCGTGCGGGAGGGTCGCGACGCGATCGCCGGCAACCACGTCGTCGTCGCGCTGGGCGGGCAGCGCGCGTGGGTCACGCTCGTGCACCTGAAGGCCGGTTCCCTGCGCGTCCGGCCGGGCGACGAGGTCGCCGAGGGACAGGTGCTCGGCGAGTGCGGCAACTCGGGCAACTCGACGCAGCCGCACGTGCACGTGCAGATCACCGACAGCCCTGAGCTCGCCACGGCGAGCGGCCTCCCGACGGCGTTCCGCGACTTCCGCGAGTGGCCGCACCGGGGTGGCCCGGCGGTCGAGCGCGACGTGGGCGTGCCGGACGAGAGGTCCGTCGTCGCGCCGCTCGTCACCGGTCCGGCGCTCTCCTAGCGTGGGTCACGTCTGGCGCAGCTCGTGCGCGCGCTGCCAGGAGCCGACGAGGCGGCCGCCGTCGGTCACGAGCCGGAACGGGGCGAGCGGCAGGTTCCCCGCCCGCAGCCGGGACCGTAGGACCTCGAGCGCCGCGGCGTCGTCGACGGCGCCGAAGACCTCGCCGCGGACCGCGCCGCCGGCCGTGACGACCTGGTAACGCGTGCTGCCGTTGTCGCTCACGTGCACCTCGTGCGCGCACTGCGCGACCTCCTGGGCGACCTCGCGCGTCGGGAGCTCGTGCCACGTGCGGTCGTCGGTCTCGAGCACCCACGTGCCGTGGGCGGTGTCGGGTCGGACGGTGTACGAGCGCTCCGCGGAGGCAGCACCCCACGTGTCGTCGTCCCGCGCGGTCCAGCGCAACGTGCTCATCACTTCCCCCGCCGACGGTCCGTCCTCACCACCGAGCGCCCGACCAGCCGGGCCCCGAACAGTGTGACCCATGAGCGCGCCGGGACGAACTCGACCGGACGGTCGGCATGCGCGACGTGCGTGGGGTGCCCACCCTCTCGTCACGGTGCGCGCGCTCAGGAGAGCCGCGCCTCGAGCAGGTCCGCCGCCGCGCGCGCACCGCCGAGCGACCGGAGCTCCGCGCCGAGCCGTGCGGCGGTCTCGCGGTAGGTCGGGTCCGTCGCGACCGCCCGGTAGGCGTCCCGGACCGCGGCGGGCCGCGGCGTCCCCGTGCGGAGGTTCACGCCGGCCCGGTGCCAGCCGATGCGCGCCGCGATCTCCGGCTTGTCGAGGTCGCCCCCGGCGACCACGAGCGGGACGTCGTGCCGGAGCGCCTGGAGCACCCCGCCGTAGCCGCCGTTCGTGATCATCACCGACGTCCGCGGCAGGAGGTGCGGGTAGGGGACCATCGGCGCGACGCGAGCGTTCTCGGGCAGGGGCCCGGGCAGCGGGTCGGTCCGGTGCCCGAGGCCGACGACGACCAGCACGTCCTCGTCCGCGAGCGCCTCGAGCGCCGGGAGGATCAGGTCGTGCGGGTCGACGTTCGCGGTGCCCTGCGTCACGTGGACCACGGGCACCTCGGCGTCGACGACGTCGCCCCACCACGAGGGCAGGGCTGGCAGACCGGGCAGCGCGGTGGGCGCTGCGGCCGGCTCGGGTGCCGCAGACTCGGGTGCCGCGGTCTCGGCCCCGTCGTCGGTGAGGTCCCCCACGAAGCGGATGTGTCCCGGCAGGTCGTCGCGCGGGTAGTCGAGGCCCGGCGACCCGGCCGCGACGACGAGGAACGGCGAGTACCACATGGTGGCGAAGGTCGCGGTGTCCGGACGGAGCCCGGCGTCACGACGCGTGCGCTGGTAGAGCCGGGTGAGCGCGGCGGTCCCGATGCCGGAGGCGGCCCCGAGGACCGCGTCGCGCGCCCTGCCGAGGACACCTTCCCCGGGGGTGAGCCCCAGCCCGGTCGGCGGGATGCCCTTGCCCGGCAGCCACACCGCGATCGGCGAGACCGACGCCCAGGGCGAGCGCAGCCGCTCGGCCGCGAACCGGGTCCCGAGCGCCATGGGGTCACCGGCGAGGAGGTCCCAGGGTTCGTCGTCGTGCAGCGCGACGAGGTCTTCCGCCTGCGCGGGCGCCGTGCCGAGGAAGAGGTCCTGGAGGTTGACGAGCACCTGGCGGAAGCCCTTGCGGCCCTGCAGGCGCGGGAACGTGGCGGCGAGGTCGCGCTCGTCGAAGTCCGGCGCGGCGTCCCACGGCACGCCCCGGGCCCCGACGTCGTCGAACAGGCGGACGTACGACCTGCCGGTGCATGCGCGGACGTCGTGACCGCGGCGCACGAGCTCCGCCGCCACCGCGCGGATCGGCCGGGCGTGCCCGGCGAACGGCATCGCCGTCATCATGATCGAGGCCATGAGCCGAGTATGGACCGCCGATCACCGCGCGGCCCGTGCCAGCCCGGACCGCGTCCGCGCCGGACCCTCGACAACGGACTGAACACCTGGTTAGCATGCTGAACATGCGTTCAATGACGGGCGAGCAGCCGAGCGGCACGACCTCCGACCTCACGACGCGCGCCCGGATCCGGGACGCCGCGGTCGAGCGGTTCGCGCGCGACGGGTTCGGCGCCCCGCTGCGGGCGGTCGCGACGGACGCCGGGGTCAGCCCCGCGCTCGTCGTCCACCACTTCCGGTCCAAGGACGGCCTGCGCGCGGCGTGCGACGAGCACGTCCTGGAGCAGATCCGCACGGCGAAGCGGGACACGATCGCGCGCACAGACCAGGGCGCCTTCCTCCAGTACTTCGCCACGGCCGACCGGTACTCGACGCTCGTGGCCTACGTCCTGCGCTCCCTGCTCGACGGCAGCCCGCTCGCGCGCTCGTTCGTGGAGCACATGGTCGACGACGCCGAGGGGTACGTCGGGACGGCCGTGGCCACCGGGGTCGCCGTCCCGAGCCGCGACGAGCGGCGGCGCGCGCGCTACCTCACGCTGTCCGCCCTCGGCGCGATCCTGCTGTCGATCACGATCGACCCGCCCGAGGACCTCAGCGACGTGAGCGCCTCCATGCGCCGCATCTTCGACGAGATCATGCTGCCCGCCCTCGAGCTGTACACCGAGGGCTTCCTCACGTCCCGCCGCATGCTCGACGAGTACCTCCTCTACGTGGGCGACCCGCCCGCCGGGCCCGGCGCGCCGTCGGCCTGAGCCGGCCCGAGCCGGCCTGGGCTCAGCCCGTGCCGGTACCGCGCGCCGTCCGCCACGTGCTCCCCCACCGTCGCGAGAAGAGGAACCATGACCACCAGCACCCGGGCCTCCCAGGCCCCCGCCATCGAGGTCCACGACCTGCACAAGTCCTTCGGCGCCGTCGCCGCCCTCGACGGGCTCGACCTCACGGTCCGGCCCGGCGAGGTCGCGGGCTTCCTCGGCCCCAACGGGGCCGGGAAGTCGACGGCCATCCGCGTCCTGCTCGGGCTCCTGCGGGCCGACTCCGGCTCGGTGCGCCTGCTCGGCGGTGACCCGTGGCGCGACGCCGTCGCGCTGCACCGCCGGCTCGCGTACGTCCCTGGCGACGTCACGCTGTGGCCGAACCTCACGGGCGGCGAGGCGATCGACCTCCTCACCCGCCTGCGGGGCCGCGGCCGCGGTGAGAGCACCGCCCGGCGACGCCGGGAGCTGCTCGAGCGCTTCGAGCTCGACCCGACGAAGAAGGCCCGCACGTACTCCAAGGGCAACCGGCAGAAGGTCGCGCTCGTCGCCGCGTTCCTTTCCGACGTCGACCTCCTCGTGCTCGACGAGCCGACCTCGGGCCTCGACCCGCTCATGGAGGCGGTGTTCACCGAGCACGTGCGCGAGGCGAAGGCGGCGGGCACGTCGGTGCTGCTGTCGAGCCACATCCTGTCCGAGGTCGAGAAGGTCTGCGACACCGTGACGATCATCCGCGCCGGCCGCGCGGTCGAGTCCGGCACGCTCGCCGAGCTGCGGCACCTGACCCGGTCCACGGTCACCGCCGTCGTCGACGGCGACCCGGCGCCGCTCGCCGCGATGGACGGGGTCCACGACCTCGCGGCAACGCCCACCGACGCCGGGACGCGCGTCGGGTTCGACGTCGACGACGCGCACGTGGGGCGGGTCCTGACCGCGCTGAGCGCTCTCGGCGTGCACAGCCTCACCGCGACCCCGCCGTCGCTCGAGGAGCTGTTCCTGCGCCACTACGGCGACGACGTCTCCGGCGACGGTCCGGACGGCACGTCCGACGGCGCGACCGACGACGGCGCGCCCGGCCGCCACGGCGCGCGCAGCACGGCAGGTGCGCGATGACGACGACGCTGACACGACCCGCGGCAGCGGGTCCCGTGGACCGCGCCGCCGGGGGGATGACGCTCACGGGCACGTGGACCCTGGTCCGGTCGATCCTGCGGCGCGACCGGGTACGGCTCGCGGTGTGGTCCGGGTCCGTCGTGCTGTTCTACGCCTACTTCACGTTCGCCCTCGACACCCTGTTCGCCGACCCCGCAGCCCAGCAGGGCCGCGCCGCCGTCATGGAGACACCGGCCGGGATCGTCATGGGTGGGCCCGGCTACGGGATCGACCACTACACGACCGGCGTCGCGATGGCGAACGAGGGCATCACGTGGGTCGTGCTCGCGCTCGCGCTGTTCAGCATCCTGCACGTCGTGCGCCATACGCGCGCCGAGGAGGAGTCCAACCGCGCGGAGCTCGTCCGCGCCGCCCCCGTGGGCCGTCACGCGCCCGCCGTCGCGGCCATGATCACGCTCGTGGCCGCCCAGCTCGTCATCGCGACCCTGTCCGCGCTGACGATGGTCGGCACGGGCGGGCTCGCCGTCGTCGACTCCTTCGCGATGACCCTCGGGTCGGCGCTCAGCGCCATGGTGTTCGGCGCGGTGGCCCTGGTGCTGTGCCAGGTCAGCGAGCACGGGCGCACCGCGACGGGACTGAGCCTCGCGGTGTTCGGGATCGCGTTCGTGGTCCGCGCCGCGGGCGACATGCGGGAGCTCGGCGGGAGCGCGCTGTCGTGGTTCTCGCCGATCGCGTGGGCGCAGCAGATGCGCGCGTTCGTCGACCTGCGCTGGTGGCCGGCGCTGCTGAGCGTCGTCGCGATCGCGCTCCTCCTGTGGCTCGCGGCCGTGCTCGCGTCGCACCGCGACTTCGGCGCGGGCCTGCTCGCGGCGCGGGGTGGCCGGGCGACGGCGCGCGCCTCGTTGCGGGGTCCCGTCTCGCTGGCGTGGCTCCAGCAGCGCTCCGCCCTGCTGTGGTCGTGCCTCGGGCTCGGTCTGATGTGGTTCGCGTCGGGCACGATGCTCCCCGACATCGACGAGATGGTCGGCGGGATCGCGCAGGACAACCCCACCGTCGCGGCGATCTTCGGGGCGGACCCCGACCAGTTCACCCTCGGCTTCCTCGGCGTGATGATGCTCTACGGGGCGCTGTGCTGCGCGGCGTACGCCGTCGTCATGGGGCTGCGGCCGAAGGCTGAGGAGTCGACCGGGCGGGCCGAGGTCGTGCTCGCGCTGCCCGTCTCCCGGCCGCGCTGGCTCGGCGCGCAGCTCCTCGTCGCGGGCGTCGGCACGGCCGTCCTCCTCGCCGTGAGCGTCTACGCGGTGTGGCTCGGGGCGGTGGCGGTCGACGGTGGCGGCCCCGACCTGGGTGCGTACACGACCGTGCTCGTGAGCTACCTCCCGGCCGTCCTCGTGTACCTCGCGCTCACCGCGGCGCTCTACGCCTGGGTGCCGCGCGCGACCGGGGCGGGCTGGGCGCTGGTGGCCTACACGTTCGTCGTCGGGATGTTCGGCGGGCTGATCGAGGACCTGCCCGACGCCGCGCGCTGGGTCTCCCCGTTCCACTGGGTCCCCACGGCGTTCAGCGAGGACCTCGACGGCGGCTACCTGCTCGGGCTGTCCGTCGTCGTGGCCCTGCTGCTCGTCGCCGCCCTCGCGGGCTTCCGACGGCGGGACGTCGCCTCGACCTGACGCGCCGCCAACGCGTCCCGCTCGTCGTTCAGACCTGTACGTCGAGCGGGACGTCCAGCGTGAGGTGGTCGGACAGGGCGGCGAGGAAGTCCCGCGCGTCGAAGGCCGCCCCCGCGGAGGCGACGCCCGTCGCCCTGGTCCGGCCCGTGACGAGGCGTTCGACCGCCTCGACCGCGAGCGGTGCGGTGACGGCGTAGATGTCCCGGCCGCTCGCGACGGCGCGCCGCTCGACACCGCCCCTGCGCACCCGCGCGTCGACGACGAACGTCTGGTCGGAGCGACCCTCCGCGTCCACGGCGACCGGGGAGGACGCGCCGGGGGCGGAGAGGTCCGCGGCCGCGACCGCCGCCATGGAGGTGCGCACCTCGGGGACGTCCAGGTGGCTCGGGACCGTCACGACGTCCGCCATGGTGAACTCGCCGATGACGGCCTGTGCACCGAGCGGCTCCGGGAAGACCCACTCCAGCGTCGGCAGCGCGTCGTCGTGGTACTCGAGCCGCCCGCCCGTGTAGCGGACGCGACGCCCACCGCGCCGCCGGCCCGAGACCGCACCCGCCGCGAGCGTGCCCGCCGTCGGGTGCCAGCTGCTCAGCCCGTAGGCGACGTGCACCTCGTCCGCAGAGTCCCAGTCGCCCGCCGCCGTGGTCACGAGCAGATCGCCGAGACCGCCGAAGAACGCCATCGCGGGGACCACGAGCGCACCGGCGGCGCGGGCCTGGTCCCCGAAGTGCGCGAACGTGTCGACGTTCGCCTCGATCTCCGCCGCCACGTCGACGTACGGGATCCCCGCGCGCAGCGCGGCCTCGACGAGCGGGGCGGCGGTCGTGGCGAACGGGCCGGCGCAGTTGATCACGGCGGCCGCGCCGGCGAGGGCGCGGTCCAGCGAGGCCGGGTCCTCCACCGACGCCTGTCGCGCCTCGAGGCCCGGTCGGTCCTGCGTCAGTGCCGCCAGCCGGTCCCGGTCGCGACCGAGCAGGAGCGGCCGGTAACCGCGCCCGGCGAGCTCCGCGACGACGAACCGTCCCGTGTGCCCGGTGGCGCCGTACACCGCGACGACCTGACCGGGACCCTGGCTGTGACCTGCGCGTTCGACGTCGACCATGACGAGGATCATGCCCGATCACCGCGCCGGCTCCCAGGGTCCGGAACGACAGGAACCGTCCATTTCCTGCCAACGCGGTGTCGCGCGTCGCGACGGCGTCCCGCCCGTTGCTACGGTCGTGCGGACGTGCGCCGGGGACCCGGGCGCCGAGGACCATCCCGCACCACCACGGACCACCTGAATCGAGCAGCCATGAGGATCGTCGACGCGCAGGTCGTCGTCACCAGCCCCGGACGCAACTTCGTCACCCTGAAGCTCACGACGGACGACGGCGTCACGGGCCTCGGCGACGCGACGCTCAACGGCCGCGAGCTCGCTGTCGTCTCCTACCTGCGCGACCACGTGGTCCCGCTCCTCGTCGGGCTCGACCCGCACCGGATCGAGGACACGTGGCAGTCGCTCTACCGCGGCGCCTACTGGCGCCGCGGCCCGGTGACGATGGCCGCGATCGCCGCCGTCGACGTCGCGCTGTGGGACATCAAGGCCAAGGTCGCCGGGCTCCCGCTGTACCAGCTGCTCGGCGGCGCCTCGCGCGAGCGGGTCCGCACCTACGGGCACGCCAACGGCCGCGACGTCCCCGAGCTGCTCGACTCGGTCCGCGCGCGGCTCGCCGAGGGCTACCAGGCCGTGCGCGTGCAGACCGGTGTCCCCGGGCTGAAGGTCGTCTACGGCGTGCACGACGGCACGGCGATCGCCGCGGAGTCCGACGGCGCCCGCCTGGACCAGCGGGTCCGTCCCGTCGTCGAGGACTGGGACACCGCCGGCTACCTGCGGCACCTGCCGCGCGTGCTGGAGGCCGTGCGGAACGAGTTCGGCCCCGCGCTGCCGCTGCTCCACGACGCGCACCACCGGCTCACGCCGCAGCAGGCCGCGCGGCTCGGCAAGGAGATCGAGCAGTACGACCTCTTCTGGCTCGAGGACTGCACGCCCGCGGAGAACCAGCAGGGCCTGCGGCTCGTCCGGCAGCACACGACGACGCCCCTCGCCATCGGCGAGGTCTTCAACTCCGTGCACGACTACCAGACGCTCGTCGACGAGCAGCTCGTCGACTACGTCCGGTCGGCCGTGACCCACTTCGGCGGCGTCACGCCGCTGAGGAAGCTCTTCGACTACGCCGCGCTGCGGCAGATCAAGAGCGCGATCCACGGACCCGAGGACATCTCACCGGTCGGCATGGCGGCCGCGATCCACCTCGACCTCGCCATCCACAACTTCGGCATCCAGGAGTACTCCGGGTACACCGACCGGACGCACGAGGTCTTCCGGCACGCGTTCACGTTCGCCGACGGCCACCTCCACCCGGGCGAGACGCCCGGGATCGGCGTCGAGCTCGACGAGGAGCTGGCCGCCGCCCACCCCTACGCGCCGGCGTACCTGCCCGTCAACCGCCTCGCGGACGGGACGGTGCACGACTGGTGAGAGGAGCCGTCCCCGGGCTCGTGCGGTCGGCCGGCGAGGTCAGCCGAACTGCTGCATCGACTGCACGGCCGTGACCGCGCCGAGGATGAAGCCCAGCGCCGTGCAGCCGATCGCCACGCCGAGGGCGATCTTCGCCGTCTTCTCGTTCCGCTTGACCGCGAGCGCGGAGAACACGATCGCGAGCACGCCGAACACGATGGGCAGGAAGAGCACCGCGATCGGGCCGAAGACGTACGCGAGGATCGTGCGCCAGGTCATGGGCCGAGGGCCGGCGGGCGCGGCGTACGGGGCGTAGCCGGCCGGACCGCCGTAGGGCGACCCGTACGGCTGGCCCTGTGCCGGGTAGGCACCGTACGGCTGACCGGGAGCCGCGGGCGCCTGGGGCGCCTGGGGCGCCATCTGCCCGTAGGCCGGCTGCGGCTGCTCGGGCTGCGTGGGCTGTCCGTAGCCAGGCTGCGGCTGTCCGTAGGCGGGCTGCTCGTAGCCCGGCTGGGCCTGCCCGTAGGCGGGCTGCCCGTAGCCCGGCTGAGCCTGCCCGTACGGCGCGGGCGCCTGCGGAGGCTGAGGGGCGTCGCCGCCCTGGTACGGCTGGTACGGGGGCTGGCTCACGGCGTCGTTCCTTCGTCCCGGTGGGTTCTGCGGCAAGCAGGGCAGAGTGCGCCGTTCGGCGCGCTTCGAAGGGTAGCGCCTCCCGGCGTCGCTCCGCGGCCCCCTTTCGCGCCCTCCGGCGCCCGCTCGAGCAGACGTCAGGTGAGCAGCCGACGGCGGTAGCCCTCGCCCACCGCCGAGGCTCGGTCACGGACGCCGAGCTTGTCGTAGATGTGCTGCAGATGGGTCTTGATGCTCGCCTCGCCGATGAACAGCGCCGCGGCGGCCTCGCGGTTGGAGCTGCCGTTCGCGACCAGCTGCAGCACCTCCCTCTCGCGCTCGGTCAGCGTGCCGGCGCCGGGCCTGCGGACCTGCCCCATGAGGTGCTGTGTCACCGACGGCGCGAGCACCGGCTCTCCGCGCGCGGCCGCACGGACTGCTCGCATCAGGTCGTCGGGCAGCGCGTCCTTCAGGAGGTAGCCGATCGCACCCGCTTCGATCGCGGGCAGCACGTCGCTCTCGCTGTCGAAGGTGGTGAGGATGAGCACCCGGGTGTCCGGGGCTCGCGCGCGCAGGGCCGCGGTCGCCGTCACGCCGTCCGTCCCGGGCATCCGCAGGTCCATGAGCACGACGTCCGCCGTCAGCGCCAGCGCACGGTCGACGCCCTCGGCGCCGTCACCGGCCTCACCGACCACGACGATGTCCTCGGCGTCCGCGAAGGTGTCGCGGAGGCCACCCCGCACGACGGGATGGTCGTCGACGATCACGAGTCGGATCATCCGTCGGTCTCCTCTGGTCTCGCACCCGCGCGGCCGATCGCCGGGACGCGCGCGCTGACGGACGTCCCGTCGCCCGGTGCGCTCTGCACCTCGACATGACCGCCGACGCCTCGGATGCGCTGGCGCATGCTCGTCAGGCCGAAGCCGGTACTGCCCTCGTCCGCGAACCCGCGGCCGTCGTCCCGGACGTCCAGCAGGACCTCGGTACCCGTGTAGGACAGCGTGACACCCACGCGCGAGGCCGCGGCGTGCTTGGCCACGTTGGTCAGCGACTCCTGCGCCACCCGGAAGAGCGACACCTCGATCGCCGGGCTCAGGGGCTCTCGGGTGCCGGTGACCTCCATCCGCGTGGCGATCCCCTGGTCCTGCGACCAGCGCTCGGCCAGCGTGCGGAGCGCATCCGGGAGCTGCGCGCTCCCGAGCTCCTGCGGAGCGAGCGCCTGCACGGACCGTCTGGCTTCGGTCAGGCTGCTGCGCGCGAGCCGCAGGGCGCGCGCCACGTGCTCCTCCGTCTCACCCTGCACGGTCGCGGAACGCTCCGCGGCCTGGAGCTGCGTGATGATGCCCGCGAGACCCTGGGCCAGGGTGTCGTGGATCTCGCCGGCGAGTCGCTGCCGCTCGTCCTGGACCCCGGACTCCCGGGCCTGGGCGACCAGCTGCGCATGGAGCCCGGCGTTCTCGTGCAGGGCCGCCTCGAGCCGCTCGACGAGCTCCTCCCGCTTGCGCTCCTCCGGCTCGCTGCGCGCCGTCAGGACGATGCCCACCCCGATGGCCGCGGTCTGCACGGCCACGATGAGGAGGAACTCCGCGAGCACCTCCGAGCTCGGGTCGGCCCACAGGCTCATCGCCGAGCCGTTGAGGACCACGGAGGTGACGAGGACCCCGAGCACCCCTACCGGCCACGGCCTGAGCAGGTACGCCTGGAAGAAACCCGCGACGGTGAAGACGAGGAACACGTCGGAGTACGTCATGAGGGCGACGCACAGCGCCAGCAGCCCGACGAAGTAGACGCCCGCCGCCACGGGCCGGAGGGTTCTCCTCCTGAGGGGCAGCGTCTGGCGGAACAGCACCCACAGCGCCGCGACGGCGACCAGCCCGAGGACGGTGGCCCCCTCGGGCCAGAAGGGCTCACCGGAGGCCGGGAGGACCCGCGAGAAGTAGATCCCCGCCGAGATCGTCAGCAGCAGCCACGGCGTGAACAGCTGCAGGAGGTCCCAGACCCGCAGCTGTTCCTGCTTCCAGGCCAGCCGCGAGCGGTGCGCGATCTCCGCCTCTTCCGTGACCGCGGACTCGAGCGCCCCGGAGACCGGGCGCTCGTCGGCCCCGGCATCCCGCGTCATCGACACCTACTCCCAGCGGAAGAGCTTCGCGGCGATCGCGCTCGCACTCACCGCGATCCCCGCCATTATGGCAATCTGCAGCCAGAACGGCTGGCCAGCGGCGGTGGCCGTGACCTCCCCCGCCTCGACGGACCACGCCGCGGTGAGGGCCTGCAGCCCGGGCGGGACGAGCTCGCCGATCTCGCGCAGCACGTCGGGCATGAGGACACGGGGCAGGAAGGCCCCGCCGAAGAACATCAGCGCGACGAACAGGACGGTGCCGACCTGGTTCGCCGCACTGCTCGTGCGGACCACGGCCGCGGAGACCATGCCGATCCCGAGCAGTGCCGCGTAGCCGACGACGAACGCGACGACGAACTCCAGGGGCCGCTCGGGCGGCGCGATGTCCAGCACCGCCCACCCGATGACGATGAGGAGCACCGCGGAGACGACCACGGAGGCGAACGCGACGATCATCTGCGCGAGCAGGACGCTCCGCGGGTGCGCCGGAGTGGTCGACAACCTGCGCAGGATGCCGCGCTCGCGATACGTGGCGATCACCGCCGGGACGTGCTGCACGGCGATCATCACCATCCCGAACACCAGCGCGGTCGGCGCCCAGACGTCGATGGCCCGCAGCCCGCCGGTCTCCGGCGACGGCTCCCTGAGTGCCGGGATCGCACCCAGCCCGAGCAGGAGTCCCGCCGGGAACAGCACGCCGAAGAGGACGGTGGCGGAGTCCCGGAGGAAGAGCTTCGCCTCGACCGTGATCATCTTCAGGCGAGGACGCGATCCGAGTCCGTGGGTGGTGGACGCGGTCATCGGTCGGCCTTCCGCTCGGAGGGTGCTGCGGACTCCAGGGTGCGTCCCGTGAACGCCACGAACGCGTCGTCGAGGTTGCGCTGGTCGACGCGGAGGTCCTCCGCCACGACCTGCGCCCTGGCGAGCGCGCCCGCGACGCCGCTCAGGAGCTGTCCGGAGCCGGTGACCAGCCAGCGCCCCTCGGTGATCTCGACGTCGGACACCTCGGGGAGCGCGGTGAGGACGCTCCGGTCCAGCGGCCGGCTCACGCGGAACCGGATCTGCTGCACCGCGCTCGACCGCGCGATCAGTCCTGCCGGTGTGTCCACCGCGGCGACCCGGCCCCTGTCGATGACCGCGATCCGGTCGCTGAGCCGCTCCGCCTCGTCCATGAAGTGCGTGACGAGGACGATCGTGACGCCGGTGTCCCGAACCCGCTCGACGAGGCTCCAGGTGTCGCGCCTCGCCTGTGGGTCCAGTCCCGTCGTCAGCTCGTCGAGGATCGCGACCTGCGGGTTGCCGACCAGTGCGAGCGCGATCGAGAGGCGCTGCTTCTGCCCGCCCGAGAGCGCCTTGTACTGCGTGCTGCGCTTCTCGGTGAGACCGAGGAGCTCCATGAGCTCGCGCCAGTCGGCGGGGTCCCGGTAGAACGAGCCGTAGAGATCGAGCGCTTCGGCGACCGTGATCGCGTCGGGGAAGCTGCTCTCCTGCAGCTGCACGCCGAGCCGCTCACGCAGCTCGGCCCGGTCCGTGATCGGGTCGAGTCCCAGCACGGAGATCGAACCCGAGTCGGGCGTGCGCAGGCCGGCGATGCTCTCGACGGTCGTCGTCTTGCCGGCACCGTTGGGCCCGATGATGCCGAAGATCTCCCCCTCCTCGACGGTGAAGGAGACGTCGTCCACGGCGACGTGCTCCCCGTAGCGCTTGTGCAGGTGTCGTACGTCCAACGCGGTCATGCCACGACGCTACGAAGGCACCGTGCCTCGCCACATCGACCGTGGCGTCTCCACCACGGTTGATCCGCATGTCCACCGTTCGGTGGACCTGCACCCTGCGGACCGCACGAACGCTGGTCAGGAGGTCTGGACGAGGCCCGCTGCGTCGACGGCCGAGGGCGAGGAGGGTGCCGCCCGGCACCCTGGGCCGGGCGTACGGACGACACGGAGCAGGACGCCCTGCTCGGGTGCGAGAGGCGGGAGGGGCAGACCCGTCTCCACCAGGGCCGATCCGGGGAGCTCCACCGACCCGCCCTCCCACCACGGTGGTGGCACGTCGCCCACGACGAGCGGCGGACCGGCGAGGTCGACCCGTTCGACCCGGTAGCTCCGCTGGGCGTCCAGGCCCGGCAGCAGCACGGGCGCGGGGACGGCCGCCGGCGACGACGCGAGGGTGACGACCGCGTACAGACCCTCCCCCTGGTCGGGTGCGACGACGCCGTGCACCCAGCAGCCGTCGTCGGGCCGGTCCGCGCGGACCGTGCGGCCGGTGGCGATCAGCCCCCGGGTCTCGCGGACGAGGTGCGTCCACCGAGCGATCGCCGCCAGCTCGTCGGGCGCGAGACGCGTCAGGTCGGACTCGATGCCCGCGTGCCCGAAGGTCGCGGTCAGCAGGCGGAGCCCGAGGGAGTGCGTGCGCCCGGTGGTGTGGGACCGCGCGTCGCCGACGTGGGAACCGACGAGCTCCGGCGGGACGAGGAGACCGGTCCAGCGCTGCACGGCCTGTCGCTCGAGCGCGTCGTTGGTGTCGGACGCCCACACCCGGTCGGTCCGCTCGAGCACGTCCAGGTCGACCCGTCCCCCGCCGGACGAGCAGGACTCGATCTCGAGGCCCGGGAACCGCGCACGCAGCTCGTCCATCAGCCGTCGCGTGGCCAGCACCTGGCCGCGCGACGGTGCGTCGAGCACGTCACGGTTCTGGTCCCACTTGAGGTACTCGACCGGGTACTCGTCCAGGAGTGCGACGAGGGCGTCGCGCACGTGGGCGTACGCGCCGGGGTTCGCGAGGTCGAGCACCTGCTGGTGACGCCAGGGGATCGGTTCGCGGTCGGCCGCTCCACGCAGCACCCAGTCCGGGTGGGCGCGCGCGAGCTCGGAGTCGGCGTTGACCATCTCCGGCTCGACCCAGAGCCCGAAGCCCATGCCGAGACCGGTCACGTGCCGCACGAGCGGGTGCAGGCCGTCCGGCCAGACGACGGCGTCCACCGTCCAGTCCCCCAGCGCCCGCCGGTCGTCGCGGCGCCCGCGGAACCAGCCGTCGTCGAGCACGAACCGCTCCACGCCGACGCCGGCCGCGGCGTCCGCGAGCGCCCGCAGCCGGTCCAGGTCCTGGTCGAAGTACACGGCCTCCCAGGTGTTGAGCGTGACCGGCCGCGGCCGCGTCGCGCGCCCGGGGCGGTCGCGTGCCCACCCGTGGAAGCGTGCGGAGACGCCGTCGAGCCCGTCCTTGGACCAGCACGCGAGCGTGCGCGGGGACTCGTAGGCCTCGCCCGGCGCCAGGACGACGTCGCCCGGCCCCCACAGCTCGCCCGCACCGACGAGCGTGTGGCCGGTCGGCAGGTGCTCGACGCGGACGACGGTGTCGCCGCTCCAGGCGTGGTGGACGGCCCAGACCTCTCCTGTGCCGAAGGCGAAGCCGGGCGTGCCGACGACGGTCACGAACGGGGCGTCGTGACCGGGACGGCCGTGGCGGGTCTCGCGCGACCAGGTGCCGTCGCGGAGCGGGGCGCGCTGCGGCCGACGCTCGCCGGACCAGCGGCCCGTCAGGTCGAGGACCTCGGCCGCCCGAGCCGGGAGCGGCAGGGAGGAGACCACGCGTTCGAGCGCGAACGGGCCGGGTCCGCGGTTCGTCACCGAGGTGCGGCTCTCGAGCACCCCGTACGGACCGAGCGTCAGGTGCACGACGACGTCCAGCCCTGCGTCCGGGTCCGTGAGCCGCACCTCGAGGGTGCCGGGTCCCGGGGTGTCGGCGGAGACGAGCCGCAGGCCGGGGTACCGGGCGGCCCGGGCGCCGGTGGTGTCGGGGGCGCCGTGGGCGCCGGGCCGCCACCCGGCGAGGCCGGGCGACCCCGGCCAGCCGTCGGACGCCAGCGGGACGATCGTCGGGCGCAGCGGGACGTCCACGGAGCTGGCCGTCACCGCGGGGACCTGCGAGTCGGCGAGCGCGGCGAGGGCGGGCTCGTCGAGCGGGCCGAGGCCGGCGCCCCAGTGCACGACGACCGGCACCCCCGTGCCGCGGGCGTCGAGCACGAGGCTCGAGCCCGCGGCACGGAGGTGGTGGATCTCGCCGGTGGACGGACCGGTCACTCGTTCACCGGGATCGACTGGGACTTCAGGGTCTCGATCGTGGCGTCCTCGCCCGCCTGCAGCGCGTCGAGCAGCGTCCCCGACCCGCCGAGCGCGCTGCCGAAGCCGTCCGCGACGTCGTTGTACGTCTGGGCCATGGTGGGACCCCAGGTGAAGTTCGGGTCCGTCGCCTCGGCGGCCTCGGCGAACACGTCGAAGATCGGCTGGCCGCCGTAGAAGTCGAGACCCTCCTTGAGGGCGGGAAGCTCCAGCCCCGCCGTCGTCGCCGGGTACAGGCCGCCGCCCTGGTTGAGCGCCGTGAGGGACTCCTCGGAGGTGTTGAGCCACAGGGCGAACTGCGCCGCCTCGTACGGGTGCTCGGTGCCCTGGAGCACGGCGACCGTCGACCCGCCCCAGTTGCCCGCGGCGTCGCCGCCGTCCTCCCACTGCGGCATCGGCGCGACGGCCCACTTGCCCGCGGTGTCCGGAGCCCCCGACGAGATCGAGTTGCTGCCCCACACCGCGCTGACCCAGGTCCACAGCTGGCCGGTGTTGAGCTCGTTGTTCCACTCGTCGGAGAAGCCGGCGGTGTCCTTGACCAGGTCCTCGTCGATCATGCCCTGCCAGTACTCCGCGACCTCGGTGGACTTCTCGCCCGTCAGGTCGACCGTCCACGCCTCGCCGTCGTTCTCGAACCAGCGGCCCTCGTCCTGCCAGACGAGCCCGGCGAACCAGTTGACGTCCGTGCGCGGGAAGTGCGTGATGTACGCGCCCTGCTCGCGGACCTGCCGCGCGGCGTCGGCGTACTCGTCCCACGTCGTCGGGACGGGGATGCCGGCCTGCTCGAAGAGGTCCTTCCGGTAGAACATGGCCATCGGGCCGGTGTCCTGCGGGATCGCGTAGACGGCGTCCTCCTCGCCGAACGTGACCTGCTGCCAGGTCCAGTCGACGAACTGGTCGCCCGCCTCGAGGACGCCCTCGCACTCCGCGATGTTCACGAGGCCGTCCTGCACCCGGAAGTTGGGGAGCGTGTCGTACTCGATCTGGCCGAGGTCCGGAGCCTCGTCGGCCTCGAGCTGGTTGAAGAAGTCCTGGTACGTCCCGGCGTTCCCCGAAGGGCCCGTGTTGTACGTGACCTGGATGTCCGGGTTCGCCTCGTTCCAGAGGGCGACCGCGTCCTCCATGCCGGGGACCCAGCCGGTGTAGGTCAGCTCGACCGGGCCGTCCGACGGCTCGCAGGCCCCGGCGTCGGGCGCCGCGCCCTCGTCGGGCTCGTCGGAGCCGGAGCAGCCGGCGAGCACGACGGCTCCGGCGACGGCGAGTGCGCTCACGCGGAGCAGGGTGGGGCGTCTCATGATGTTCCTCCTTGAACGGGATGGGTCGTGCAACAGATGGGTGGTGGCGGTCACGCCTTGACGCCGCCGGCGGCGAGACCGCCGCGCCAGAAGCGCTGGAGGCCGAGGAAGGCGAGGATCAGCGGCACGATGGCGACGAAGGCGCCCACGACGACGGCCGTGCGCAGCTCGGGCACGGCGTTCGTCTGCGAGTTCCAGGCGTACAGGCCGAGCGTGACGGGGTAGAGCTCCTCGTCGGAGAGCATCACCAGCGGCAGGAAGAAGTTGTTCCAGATGGTGACGAACTGGAACAGGAAGATCGTCACGAGCGCCGGTGCCATGAGCCGCACCGACACGGTGAAGAACGTGCGCACCTCGCCCGAGCCGTCGAGCCGCGCCGCTTCGAGCAGCTCGCCCGGCACGCTCGCCGCGGCGTAGATGCGGGCGAGGTAGACCCCGAACGGGCTCACCAGGCTCGGCAGGAAGACGGCCCAGTACGTGTTGGTCAGGTCGACCGTGCTGAAGATGAGGAAGAGGGGCAGCGCGAGCGCGGTGGCGGGCACCAGCACGCCCCCGAGGACGACGTTGAAGAGCGCGTCACGGCCCCGGAACGCGTACTTGGCCAGCGCGTACCCGCACATCGACGCGAGCAGCGTGCCCAGCACCGCGCCGACGCCCGCGTAGATCACGGCGTTGCCGAGCCAGCGCAGGTAGATGCCGCCGTCGTAGGTGAAGAGCAGGGTGAGGTTGTCCCACAGGTGCCAGTCCGCGAACCACAGCCCGCCCGACGACGCGAACTGGCCGCGCGACTTGGTGGAGGCGACGAAGAGCCACCAGATCGGCACGAGGAAGTACAGGGTGAAGGCGCCCATGATGACGAACGCCACCGCGCGGGACATCGGTCGCTCGCGCACGCCGCGCCCCTCGCGCTGCGTCGTCGGGCCGTAGCCGTCGGTGCGGGTCAGGATGCTCACTGGAAGGCCCTCCTCTGCGTCAGGCGCAGGAAGACGAAGGACAGCACGAACGTCAGCAGCGCGAGCACCACCGAGAAGGCCGCCGCGAGGTTGAAGTTCGGGACCGTCGAGGTCGTGTAGACGACGAGGTTGGGCGTGAACGTCGAGCTGATCGACGTCGTGAACGAGCGGAAGACCTGTGGCTCGGTGAGGAGCTGCAGCGTGCCGATGATCGAGAAGACGCCCGTGAGCACGAGGGCCGGGATCACCAGCGGGATCTTCACCGACCACGCGATCCGCAGCTGGCCCGCGCCGTCGATGCGCGCGGCCTCGTAGATCTCCCCGGGGATCGACTGCAGGGCCGAGTAGATGATGAGCATGTTGTAGCCGGCGTAGACCCACGTCACGACGTTGGCGATCGACCACAGCACGGCACCGCGACCCAGCAGCTCGACGTTGCTCGTCAGCAGGGTGAAGGGCGAGAGGCTCGGCGAGTACAGGAAGCCCCACATGATCGCGGCGATGACGCCGGGGACCGCGTACGGCGCGAAGAACGCCAGCCGGTAGAAGCGCTTGCCGCGGACGAGGGGTGAGTCGAGCAGCAGCGCGAACAGGAGCGCGAGGCCCAGCATCACCGGCACCTGCACCGCGCCGAAGAGCAGCACCCGTCCGAGCGAGGCCCAGAACGCGTCCGAGGCGAACACCTGCTCGTACTGCGCGAACCCGCCGAACACCTCCGTCGCGGGCCCGAACGTCCCCTCGCGCTCGACCGTGCGGAACGACCGGTACACCGCGTAGCCGATCGGCAGGAGATAGAAGAGGACGAACAGGAGGAAGAACGGGACGACGAAGACCGAGACCGCCCCCAGGTGGTGCGGCCTTCGCCGCTTCGGCGGGTCCGCCTCGCGAGTCGTCTCCTCGGCGACGCGACCTGCGCCGGTGGCCGTGCTCATGCTGTCTCCTCCTCGCTGGATCGCCGTCGATCCGTCGACCGCTCACGGACGACGGCGACGCCGCCGCCCGGCACCTCGTGCGTCTCCGCGTCGCTCCCGGTGAGCAGCTCGACGCCCGGTACGTCGGCGACGAAGGTGTCGTCGCCGTGGTTGACCACGAACAGGTACGACGCGCCGTCGTCCTGCCGCCGGACGACGTCGACGTCGTCGCGCAGGCCGGGCAGCACGGGAACCACCCCCGCGTCGTCGAGCACGGTCCTGACGAGGGCGTCCCGGCCGCTCCGGTCGAGCCGCGTCGCCACGTACCACGCGACGCCGTCCCCGTGGTCGTTGCGCGTCACCGCCGGGCCGCCCGGCAGCGGCCCGTCGACGAACCGGGCGTGCACCGCGGCGCCGCGCGCCTCGAGCCGCTCGGTCCAGACGTGGCCCACGCCCCCGTCGTCGAGCGCGACCACCTGTCCGGCGTCCAGCGGGAAGAACTCGTCCGACCGCGCGCCGAGCACGTCGCGGAACGCGCCCGGGTACCCGCCGAGCCGCACCCGGTCGTCGGCGTCGACGATCCCGGAGAAGTACGTGACGAGCGCGTGCCCGCCCGCGGCGACGAACTCCTCCAGGCCGCGCGCCGCCTCGTCCGTGACGAGGTAGAGCGTGGGCACGACGACGAGCCGGTACGCGGTCAGGTCGGCGCCCGGTGCGACGACGTCCGCCACGACACCCGCCCGGCGCAGCGCCGCGTGCATGGCGTGCACCTCGTCGAGGTAGCGCAGGTCCTGCGTGGGGTGGCCCGCTACGTCGGCGGCCCACCACGCCTGCCAGTCGAACAGCAGCGCGACGTCGCTCGTGACCGTCGTGCCCGCGACCTCGTCGAGGGCGTCGAGCAGCGAGCCGAGGCGCAGGGTCGCGCGCCACTGCTCGGAGTCGGTGCCGGCGTGCGGGAGCAGCGCCGAGTGGAAGCGCTCGGCCCCGGCGCTCGACGCGCGCCACTGGAAGAAGCACACGGCGTCGGCCCCGCGGGCGACGTGCGTGAGCACCATCCGCTCGAGCTCGCCGGGCCGCTTCGCGAGGTTGCGCGGCTGCCAGTTCACCGCGCCGTGCGACGCCTCCATGAGCATCCACGGCGCGCCGCCCGCGAGCCCCCGGGTGGTGTCCGCGGCGAAGGCGAGCTCCGCCCACGGGTCGTCGAGCCGGTGGTCGAGGTAGTGGTCGTTCGCGACGACGTCCATGTGCGGCGCCCACGACCAGTAGTCCTGCGTGTCGATGTGCGCCGTGACCATGAAGTTCGTCGTGACGGGCGCGGACGTCGTCGTACGGAGGATCTCGGCCTCGGCGCGGTACCAGTCGAGCAGCGCGTCGGAGCTGAAGCGACGGAAGTCGAGGGCCTGGCCCGGGTTCTCGGCCGACGCCGTCACGCGCGGGGGCAGGATCTCCTCGAACGAGCCGTAGCGCTGGCTCCAGAAGCTCGTGCCCCAGGCGGCGTTGAGCGCGTCGACCGTGCCGTAGCGCTGCTCGAGCCACCGGCGGAACGCTCGCGCCGACTCGTCGCAGTAGCAGAGCGCGTTGTGACAACCGAGCTCGTTCGACACGTGCCACAGCGCCAGCGCCGGGTGGTCGCGATAGCGCTCCGCGACCTCCCGCACGAGGCGCTCGGCACGGTCGCGGAGGACGGCAGAGCTGGGGCACCAGGCCTGGCGACCGCCCGGGCTCACGGTGACGCCGTCGTGCCGGACCGGCAGGATCTCGGGGTGCTGCGTGGTGAGCCACGGGGGCGGGGTCGACGTCCCGGTGCCGAGGTTCACGGAGATCCCGTGCGCGTGCAGCAGGTCCATGACCTCGTCGAGGTCGTCGAAGCGATACTCCCCCGGGACGCGCTCGATCTCGGCCCAGCCGAAGACGTTGACGGCGACGAGGTCCACCCCGGCCTCGCGCATGAGGCGCGCGTCCTCGTGCCACGTCTCGCGCGGCCACTGCTCGGGGTTGTAGTCGCCGCCGAACGCGATCCCGCCGTGCGGGAGCGGGAGGCGTGCTCGGTGCTGGTCGCGGTCCACGTCGACTGCTCGTCCTCGTCGTCGAAGGTGTGTGTGCACGTGCACACATTGGTGGACCCTACACCGCTCACACCCTGTGTGTACACGTGCACACACAGGTCGGTGGGCGGATACCCTGAGGCGCATGAGCTCACCTGCGCGCGCACGGGCGACGGTCCACGACGTCGCGGCCCGCGCGGGCGTCTCCCGCGGCACCGTCTCGCGCGTGCTCAACGGCGTCGGGTACGTCTCGGCCGAGGCGCGATCGCGGATCGAGGCGGCGATCGCCGAGGTGGGGTACGTACGCAACAACGCCGCCCGCAACCTCGTGATGCGCAAGACGTGGGCCGTCGGGTTCGTCGTCCACGAGCCGCACCAGCTCTTCCTCGAGGACCCGAACATCGGTTCGATCATGCTCGGCACGAACGAGGTCGTCGCCGAGGCCGACCATCAGCTCGTCGTGCTCGTCGTCGACTCCGAGAGCGACGCCGCCCGCGTCTCGAGCTACCTGCGCGGCGGTTTCGTCGACGGGGCCGTGCTCGTCTCGTCCCGCTCGCACGACGCGGTCGCCGACGCCGTCGAGGAGATCGGACTCCCGGCCGCGTTCGTCGGACACCCGCAGGGCCGCCCCTCCGTCCCGTACGTCGGCATCGACAACCGCACCGCGGCGCGCACCCTGACCGAGCGGCTCCTCGCCACCGGGCGCCGCCGGGTCGGCATGCTCGCGAGCGCCCTCGACCGCGACTCGGGCGCCGACCGCCTCCAGGGCTTCAAGGACGCGCTGGGCCCGCAGTACGACGAACGGCTCGTCGTCGCCGACCCGCTCTACTCCTACGGGGCCGGGGTCGCCGGCATGGCGGAGCTCCTGCGACGGGACCCCACGGTCGACGGCGTGCTCGCGGCGTCCGACGCCGTGGCGGCCGGGGCGCTGGAGACGTTGCGGTCGGCCGGGCGCGCCGTTCCGCAGGACGTCGGGCTCGTCGGTTTCGACGACAGCGCCTGGGCGCTGCGGTGCAACCCTGCGCTGTCCACGGTACGGCAGCCGGCGCGCGAGATGGGGCGCGCCGCCGCGACGCTCGTGCTCGGTCAGCTCTCCGGCGGCGAGCCGGTCAAGAGCGTCACGCTGCCCACCGAGATCGTCTGGCGCGACTCGGCCTGACGCGGTCAGGTGCGTGCGCGCGCCGCTCCGGCGACCGTCGTTCCCACTCCTCGCCATCCATCCTGAGATCGGATTGGTACGAACCACTTTCGCCGGATCGCTTGACGCGTGCCGCAGACCTTCCTAGAGTCCTGCGCATTGGTACGGACCACTCGCCTCATCGCCGAGGCGTCAACGTCGACTCAGGAGTGACATGACCCCCAACCGTCGCCGGCATGCAGCACTGCCCGCGATCACCGTCCTCGCGCTCTCCCTCACCGCCTGCGGCCTCGGCGGGGGCGAGCCGGCCTCCGACGCCTCCGCCGAGAACGGGGCGCCCGCCGAGATCACCGGCAAGATCACGTTCTCGACGCTGCAGCTCAAGCCGACCTTCACCGAGTACATCGAGGGCGTCATCGACGACTTCGAGACCGAGCACCCGGGCACCGAGGTCGAGTGGATCGACGTCCCGTTCGAGGGCGCCCAGGAGAAGATCGCCGCGGACGCCGCGGCCGGCACGCTCCCCGACGTCATCAACCTCAACCCGAACTTCGCCCAGCCGCTCGAGGCAGAGGGCATCTTCCTCGACCTCGACCAGGAGGTCCCCGAGCTGCGCGACGCCTACGTGCCCGGCGCCTGGGACGCCTTCCAGGTACCCGGCCAGGTGGGCTCTTTCGGCTTCCCGTGGTACCTGACGTCCGAGGTCACGATGTACAACACCGCGATGTTCGAGCAGGCCGGCCTCGACCCCGAGACCCCGCCCGCCACGTTCGACGAGCTGTACGCCGCGGCGGAGAAGATCACCGAGGCCTCGGGCGGCACGACCTGGGGCATGCACCCCGCGCTCGAGAACAGGTTCCTGCTCGACCTCGCCAAGGAGGGCGTGCCGCTCCTGTCCGACGACGGGACCGAGTGGGTCTTCAACACCCCGGAGGCCGTCGCGCACGTCGAGCGGCTCACGAAGGCCTACCAGGACGGCGTCTTCCCGCCCGACTCGATCACGGAGAACCACCAGAAGGAGACGGAGGCCTACCAGGCCGGTCGCGTCGCCCTGTTCCCGTCCGGGCCCAACTTCCTCACCATCGTCGAGGAGAACGCGCCGGACATCGCAGCCACGACCGGCGTCGGCTCGCAGATCACCGGTGCCTCCGACGCCGCGAACATGTCCGTCATGGGCCTGCTCGTGCCGCGCACCACCGAGAACAAGGCCACGGCGCTCGCGTTCGCCGAGCACATCACGAACGCGGAGAACCAGCTCGAGTTCTCGAAGATCGTGACGATCTTCCCCTCGGTCACCGAGGCGCTGCAGGACCCGTACTTCACCGACGACTCCGACGGCACCGTCGAGTCCCAGGCCCGCCGCCTCTCCGCGGAGCAGCTCGAGAACGCCCGCAACCTGCTCCCCGTCCAGTACGACGACCGGGTCAAGGCAGCCGTCGTCGGCAAGGTCCAGCTCGCCATGAAGGGTGAGCTGAGCGCCCAGGACGCCCTGGACCAGGCCGTCGCCGAGGCGAACGCGATCACCGGTCAGTGACCCACACCGGGGCGGGCGGTCCGGCCGCCCGCCCCGGCCGCACGCAGGACGGAGACACCGTGACACGCCGGCTCAGACTCGCCCCGTGGCTGTTCCTCGCCCCGGCCCTCCTCGTGGCCGTGGTCTTCCACATCTGGCCCTTCCTCAATACCGTCGTGCTGTCGTTCACCGACGCCCGCGCGCTCGGTGGCGGGACCTTCGTGGGGTTCGAGAACTACGCGCGGCTCGCCGACGACGCGAGCTTCTGGCTCGCGACGCGCAACACCGTGCTGTACGTGGTCGTCGTCGTCCCGCTCCTGGTGCTGCTGCCCCTGCTCCTCGCGGTGCTCGTCCAGCCGCAGGTCCGCGCGATCGGCTTCTTCCGCTCCGTCTTCTACTCCCCCGTCGTCGCGTCGATGGTCGTCGTCGGCCTCATCTGGACGTGGATGCTCGCGAGCGACGGCGTCGTGAACCAGGTGCTCGAGGCGATGCGGATCATCGACGGCCCGCTGCCGTTCCTCACCGACTCGTCGCTCCTGCTCCTCAGCTGCATGCTCGTCACCGTCTGGAAAGGGCTGGGGTACTACATGGTGGTCTACCTCGCCGCGCTCGGGAGCGTCTCGCGGGACTACCACGAGGCCGCGCAGATGGACGGTGCCGGGCCGGCTCGCCGGTTCTGGTCCGTGACCGTCCCCGGCGTGCGGGCGACGATGTTCCTCGTCGGGCTGCTGTCCGCCATCGCCGCGATGAAGGTCTTCGCCGAGGTGTACGTCATGAGCTACGGCTCCGCGGGACCCGGCGGCCAGGCGCGCACCCTCGTCTACACGATCCGCGAGGTCGGGCTGGGGCTCGGCGGCGAGATCGGCTACGCGTCGGCGATGAGCCTCGCGCTGTTCGTCCTCACCATCGGACTCTCCGCGGGCTACCTGCGGGCACAGCGGGCGGAGGCCCGATGACCGCGACCCTCGCCCCGGACCGCGCCACGCGCCCTGCCCCCCAGGTGCTGCGCCCGGACCGGTCGAAGCACACGCGCGCCGGCCTCGTCCTGCGGTACACACTGCTCGCGCTGATGTTCGTGCTGCTCGTCGGCCCGTTCCTCTGGCAGCTCTCCACCTCGCTCAAGGGCGCCGGCGAGTCGATCTACACGGCCAGCCCGTTCCCCAGCCAGCCGACCCTGGACAACTACCGGACGGTGGCCGAGACCATCCCCGTGCTCCGCTACGTCGGCAACTCGCTGCTCGTCGCGACGGCGTCCGCGCTGCTCAACGTCCTGCTCGGGTCGATGGCCGGCTACGCGCTCGCCCGCCTGCCGTTCCGCGGGCGGACGGCCGCAGACCTTCTCTTCCTCGCGACGATCATCATCCCGTTCGAGGTCATCATGGTGTCCGTCTTCCTCACGATGCGCTCGATCGGGCTCGTCGACTCGCTGGCCGGCGTGGTGCTGCCGGCAGCCGCCTCGGGCCTGTCGATCGTCCTGATGCGCACCGCGTTCCTCGGCCTCCCGCGCGAGACGGAGGAGGCGGCCACGCTCGACGGCGCCAACGCGTGGCAGCGGTACCGCCGCATCGCGATGCCGTCGGTCAAGGGCACCCTGACCGTCGTCGGCATCTTCGCGTTCGTCTTCGCGTGGGACGACTTCCTGTGGCCGCTCGTGATCCTCAAGAATCCGGACAACTACACGCTCACGGTCGGGATCCAGTACCTGTCGGGGACGTTCAGCGCCAACCAGCGCGTCATCGCCGCAGGGACGATGATCGCGGTGATCCCTCTCCTGGCGCTGTTCTTCTCCCTGCAGCGCTGGTTCTTCCGGGGCGTCGGCGAAGGAGGGATCAAGGGATGACGACAGAGCTCCACGAACCCAAGTACGAGGCGCTGCGCGCCCGGCTCGAGGAAGACATCCGCGCGCGGCTGAGCCCTCACGACCCGCTGCCGTCGGAGCGCAAGCTCATGGCGACGTACGAGGTCTCGCGCATGACGGTCCGGCAGGCGCTGAGCCTTCTGGCCGACGACGGGCTCGTCTACCGCGTGCAGGGATCCGGGACCTTCGTCGCGGACCCGACGATGATCTCGAAGTCGCTCACCCTGACGTCGTTCAGCGAGGACATCGCCGCTCGCGGGATGCGGCCCGGCTCGCGGTCCCAGCGGGTCGAGCGCATCGAGGCCGAGGCGGAGGTGGCGCAGGACCTCGGCATCTCACCCGGCGCACCCGTGGTGCACGTCGAGCGCGTCCGCACCGCCGACGGCTCACCGATGTGCATCGAGGACGTGTGGGTCCCCGCCGAGCTCCTCCCGGACGACTTCGGCACCGAGACGGTCACGAGCCTGTACGCGACGTTCGAGTCGCTCGGACACCAGCCTGACGTCGCCGAGCAGACGATCCGCGCGTCGGTGGTCGACAGCGCCCAGGCGGCGCTGCTCGACGTCGCCCCGCACTCGCCGGCCTTCGTCGTCTCGCGCGTCACCTACACCGCCGACGCCCGGCCGATCGAGCGCGGACGCAGCGTCTACCGCGCCGACCGCTACGACTTCCGCGTCTCCGTCCAGCGCAGGCGGCGCCCGTGAGCGTGCAGCACGTGGCCGCCGTCGGGCTTGACGTGGGCGGGACGAAGACGTGCGCCGTGGCTCTGGCGGCCGACGGGACGGTGCTCGCGACGCGCGAGCGCCCGACGCCCGCGACCGCCGGGCCCGACGCGATCCTCGACGCGGGGGCCGAGCTGGTCCGTGCCGTCGTCGGGGCCGTGACCCCCGCTGGGGTGGGGTCCGGCCGGTCCGGGTCGGCGCACGCGACCACCGGGGTACTGGGTGCGCCCCGTGCAGGTCGCGTGCGCCGGCTCGGGGTCGGCTCGGCGGGCGTCGTGGACCGGGCGACCGGGCGGATCCTCGCGGCGACGTCGGCGCTGCCCCGCTGGGCCGGGACCGACGTGCGCGCCGGGCTCGCCGCCCGTCTCGAGGACTGCCTCGACGACGTCGCGATCCAGGTCGTGAACGACGTGCACGCCTTCGCGCTCGCCGAGGGCGCCTGGGGTGCCGCGGCGGGTGCGCGCTCCTACATCGTCGTCACCGTCGGTACCGGGGTCGGCGGCGCGGTCGTCGTCGACGGTTCCGTCGTCGACGGCGCGAACCATCGCGCGGGCCACCTGGGTCACCTCGTGGTGCTCGAGGCTGCCGGCGTGACCTGCCCGTGCGGGCGCTCGGGGCACCTCGAAGCCGTCGCGTCAGGTCCTGGCATGGTGGCCGCGTACGCAGCGCTCGGCGGCACGGCGCGCACAGGCCACGACGTCGCACGCGCCGTCGCCGCCGGTGACGCGCGCGCCACGGAGTCCGTCCGCCGCGCGGGCGCGGCCCTTGGCACGGCGATCGCCTCGCTCGCCGCGGCGCTCGACCCCCAGCTCGTGGTCGTCGGCGGCGGGGCGCTCGCCGTCGGGGACGTGCTGCTCGACGCCGCCCGCGCGTCCCTGGCCGCCGGCGCCCTTCCCGGGCTCGGGACCCTGCCCGTCGTCCGCGCCGTCGTGCCGGACGCGGGCGCGGTCGGCGCCGCCTCCCTCGTCCTTCCCTCGTCCTCGGCGCGCGCGTCCACTGCGCCCGCACCCGCCGCCGGACCTCACCAGGCACCGGGGGTCTCGTGGTCCGCCTGACGCTCCTGCCGCTCGACGACCGTCCCGTGAGCGGCGACCTGCCGGCGCAGATCGCCGCGATCGCCGGGGCGGTGGTGGAGTCGCCACCGCCCGCCCTGCGCCCCCACGCCCGCCGTGCACCGGACGTCGCCGCACTCTCGGCGTGGTTCGCCGCGTCGCGCGGCCGCACGGACGCGAGCGTCGTGAGCCTCGACGCGCTCGGCTTCGGCTCCCTCATCGCCTCGCGGACCGGTACGGAACGCGTCGACGAGGTGCTCGCCGCCTGGGGACCCGTGACCCGCCCCGGCCCTCCGGTGCACGCCGCGGTCGTCGTGCCGCGCACCCCGGACAGCGCGGACGCGACCGAGGAGCCCGCCTACTGGGACCCGCACGGGCCGGCGCTGCACCGTCTGTCGGCGACGCTCGACGCGCCCACCGACGCGGCCGTCGACCTCGACGCCGCCCGCGCGCTCGTGGCCGGTTCGGTGCCCCGGGACGTGGTGGCCGACTGGACGGGACGCCGCGTGCGGCAGCACGCGCTCGCGCTCTGCGCGCTCGACCTCCACCGCCGGGGTCTGCTCACCACGCTCGTCGTAGGCGTCGACGACGCCGCCGAACGGTCCCTGTCCGCGCACGCCCAGCGCGACCTCGCGCACTGGGTCCAGGTGCTCGGTACCGGGGCGCGGGCGCTCGTGCACCCCGGCGCAGACGAGACGGGGGCCGTGCTCGTGGCACGGGCGGTGCTCGCCTCGACCGGCGCCACCGCCCCGCGCGTCGCCGTCCGCTGCGCCGTCGACGGCGGGCTCGCCCGCACCGCCCCGTACGAGACGGGGCCCGTCGGGCACACCGTCGCGCGCCAGCTCGAGGCCGCAGGAGCGGCGCTCGCGGCGACGGACGACGACGCCGGGTGTCACCTCGTCGTGCACGCTCCCGCCGTCGGCGCGTCCCGCGGCGACTGGGCCGTCGCGCCGCCGAGCGTGCTCGACACCGTCGCGGCCGAGGCGACCGCGCACGCGGTCGCCGACCTCCTCGACGCCGGACGCGCGGTGGCCGTCGCCGACGTCGCGCACCCCAACGGTGCCGACCCCGCACTGGTCGACGCGCTCGCCGCCGTCGGTGCCTGGCCGCACCTCACCGGCTACGCCGCCTGGAACACCGCAGGGAACACGCTCGGCACCGTCGCCGCCCAGGTCGTCGTCACCGCGGCGGCCCGGCACGCCGGCACGTTCGACCGCGCGGCGCACCGGCGCGTCGTCGCGCGCCGCGTCGTCGAGGACGCCGGGTGGATGAGCCGCGTGCGCGCCCAGGTGCGGACCGAGCTCGGCTCCGACCCGACCCGGCACGACGTCGTGCACCCCACGGACGCGCAGCGCGCGGACTGGGAGGAGCGGCTGACCGCGGTGCTCGCCTCCACCCGCGGTCTCGAGGACGCACGTGTCGTCCCGGGCAGCCTCGCGCTGCCCTGGGACCGCACGTTCGAGGTCGACCTCGACGTGGAGCCGGCCCGATGACGCCGCTGCACCTCGCCGTCGTCGGCGGCGGCCTCGGCGGGATCGCCGCCGCGCTCGCGGCGGCGGACGCGGGCGCCACGGTCACGCTCACCGCGGCCGAGCCGGTGCTCGGCGGACAGGTCACGGCCCAGGCCACGAGCCCGCTCGACGAGCACCCGCTCATCGAGACGACCGGTGCGCCGGGCAGCTACCACGAGTTCCGCCGTCGCGTCCGCGAGCGCCTCGGCGGACGCGCGAACCCCGGTGGCGGGTGGGTCTCGCGGCTCTGCTTCGAGCCCGACGTCGGCCGTCGGGTCCTCGAGGACATGCTCGCCAGCCACGTGGCGGCGGGGAAGGTCCGGGTGCTGCTCGACCGCGAGCCCGTCGCAGCGCGCACCGGCCTCGACGCCGAGGGGCGAGCCGTGGTCCGCGCCGTCGAGCTCGCGGGTCCCGGCGGGGTCCGCGACGTCGTCGAGGCGGACACGTTCGTCGACGCCACAGAGCTCGGCGACCTCCTGCCGCTGGTCGGCGCCGACTGGGTCGTGGGGTCCGAGGGCACCGACGCGTTCGCCGAGCCGCACGCGGTCCCGGGCCCGCCCGACCCCCGTGCCGAGCAGTCCTGCACGTGGGTGGCGGCGCTGCGCCTCGACCCCGTCGCCGGCCCCGTGGGCACCGCGCCGGCGGGGTACGCCGGGCACGCCGCCGGGCAGCCGTTCGGCCTGGACATCGCCGGCTGGGACGGGTCGGTCCACCGGTACGCGATGTTCCGCGAGAGCGACACCGGGAACCCGCCGTTCTGGACCTACCGCCGCGTGCGGGACGCCGCGCAGCTCGGGGGGCGCGACGCCGTCGTGCTCAACTGGGCCGGCAACGACTACGCGACCACCGGGCTCGTGGCGGACCGCGAGCGCACCCACCGGGGCGCGCGCGAGCTGACGCTCGCGTTCGTGCACTGGCTGCGGACCGAGGCGCCCCGCGACGACGACGGTCGCGGCTACCCGGAGCTGTCCCTCGCACCCGACGTCACCGGGACGCCCGACGGGCTCGCGCTCGCCCCGTACGTGCGCGAGTCACGTCGGCTCGCGTCGGGCCGGCCGGTCACCGAGCACGACGTCGCCGCGCGCGCGGGCACGGAGCGGGCGACGCCCGTGCCCGACTCGCTCGGCACCGCGTGGTACCACGCGGACCTGCACCCGCGTGTCGGGCACCCGGCCAGCGTGTACGCACCGACGGCACCGTTCCAGGTGCCCGCGCGCGCCCTCGTGCCCGATGCCGGCCGCGGCCCCGTCAACCTGCTGGCGGGCGCGAAGAACCTCGCCGCGACGCAGGTGGCGGCCGCCGCGTACCGCGTCCACCCCGGCGAGTGGTCCGTCGGCGAGGCCGCCGGCGTCCTCGCCGTCGAGGCGCACGCGAGCGGCACGACGCCGGCCGACGCCGCGCGGTCCCGCGCGACCGTGCGCCGCGCCCAGGACCGGCTCCTGGCGCGCGGGACACCCCTCGTGTGGGCGCGCGACCTGCCCGCCGACCACCCGGCGTTCGGCGCGGCGACCCGTTGCGTCCTCGCGGGCGGCCTGGCTGGTGCCCGCGCGACGACGCTCGACCTGCGGCCCGACGAGGGCCTGGACGACGCCGAGCGGGTTGCCGTGGCCCGGTCGCTGGGCCTCGGCACACCCCCGGAGGGGCGCACGTGGGCCGAGGTCGCGCTCGCCGCGGACGCCGCTGCCGGGCGCCGCACCCCTTGGATGCCCCAGACCCATCGCACGCCCCGGAACCACCCGAACCGCCCCCAGGAGATCGCATGACCACCCCCCGTCCTCTCGCCACGCGCGACGTGATCGGCGCCCTGCGGGGCCGACTCGTCGTCTCGTGCCAGGCACGCGAGGACGAACCCTTGCACGGACCCCTCCACATGCGGGCCATGGCGCTGTCCGCGCTCGCCGGGGGCGCGGCGGGGCTGCGCCTCGAGGGCCCCGACGACGTGGCGGCGGTGCGTGCCGTCACCGACGTCCCGGTGATCGGGCTGTGGAAGGTCGGGACGTCGGGCGTCTACATCACCCCGACGATGGCCGCCGTGCACGCGGTCGCCACGGCGGGCGCCGACGTCGTGGCCGTCGACGCCACCGGCCGCCCGCGCCCCGACGGCAGCACGCTCGCGGACGTGGTCCGGGTGGTGCACGAGACGTACGGTCGGCTCGTCATGGCCGACGTCGCCACGGTCGAGGAGGCGCTCGTCGCGCAGGAGGCCGGGGTGGATCTCGTGGGGTCCACGCTGTCCGGGTACACCGGTGCGGCACCCGTGCCGGCGGGACCGGACCTGCACCTCGTCGGCGAGCTCGTCGCGGCGCTGCGCCTGCCGGTCGTCGCCGAGGGCCGCATCTCCACACCCGAGCAGGCTGCCGAGGCGCTGCGCCGCGGGGCGGCGACCGTCGTCGTCGGGGGCGCGATCACGCGCCCGGCCACCATCACGGCCCGCTTCGCCGACGCCCTCGCCGCCGTCCTCCCCGCCGTCCCGTCGACGGAGGTCGCACGATGAGCGTCACGTGCCACGTCGTCACCCACGTCCACTGGGACCGCGAGTGGTACCGGCCCTTCGAGGGCTTCCGGTCCCGGCTCGTCGAGCTCGTCGAGCGCGTGTGCGACGACGTCGACGCGGGACGTCTCGAGTCGTTCCACCTGGACGGCCAGACCGTCACGCTCGACGACGTCGCCGCCCTGCGGCCGGACCTCGCCGACCGCGTCCGACGCCTCGCGGCCGACGGTCGCCTCACCATCGGCCCGTGGCACGTCCTCGCGGACAACCAGCTCGTGTCGGCGGAGAACCTCGTGCGCAACCTGCTGCTCGCTCGTCGCACCGCGGGCGACGTGCTCGGCGACGTCGGCTACTCGCCCGACGCGTTCGGCCACCCCGCGGACCTGCCGCGCGTCCTCAACGGTTTCGGCATCGACACCGCGCTCGTCTGGCGCGGCGCCCCGCCCGAGCACGCACGTTTCCGCTGGCGCGGCCCCGACGGCTCCGAGGTGTTCGCCGTCAACCAGGCGTACCACCAGGCCGAGGTCCTCTGGGACGCGGAGACCGCCGCCGACGCTCTCGGCGCGTTCGTCGGGCGCGAGTCCGAGCGCGTCCCCGGCGGTCCCCAGCTCCTGCTCAACGGGGGCGACCACCTCGTCCCGGTCGCGCCCGGGGAGCGCGCCGAGGCGCTCTCGGCGGTCCGCGCGACGACCGGCGTCGATGTCCGGCCCTCGACGCTGCCGGACTTCTTCCGCGACGCCCGCGAGGCGGCAGGTCCCGACCTGCCCGTCGTCGAGGGCGAGCTGCGCCACCTCGGCGACCGGCTCACGTTCCTCCTGCCGGGCACGCTCTCGGCGCGCGCGTACGTCAAGACGCTCAACGACCGCGCGCAGAGCCTCCTCGAGCGCTTCGTGGAGCCCGCGCTCGTGGTCGCCGCCGGGTCCGGACGGCCGCCCGCGAACGCCGCCGAGACGCTCGCGCACGCCTGGGACCTGCTCGTGAAGAACGCCCCGCACGACTCGATCTGCGGCTGCTCGGTGGACGAGGTCCATCGCGAGACGACGGTCCGCGCAGAGCGCGTCCTCGAGAGCGGCGACCAGCTGCTGCGTCGGGCCGGTCTGGCCGCGGGTCTCGACGACCGCGGCCTCGGCGCCCCCGCCGAGGAGACCGTCGAGGTGCTCGTCCGCTCCGGCTCCGGCCACGACACGGGCGGCCCCGTCGTCGTCGAGGTCGTCACCGCGGCCGACCGCTACGTCGTGGCTCTCCGCGGCCCGGACGGTGCGGAGGTCCCCGTCGAGGCCGATCACCTGGGCGCCGCGCAGTGGTTCGAGGCCGACCTCGACCTGCTCCCGGACACGCGTCGCGGGTCCCGGCACCGGCTCGCCTTCATGGCCACCGGGGTCCCGGCGTTCGGGTGGGCCGTCTGGACCGCCGTGCTCGGGCCGCGACCGGTATGCGCTCCGGTGCCCGAGGACCGGCGCGACGCGGAGGTCGACGGCGTGCAGATCGCCGTCGACGACGACGCGTCCGTCACGGTCACCGGCCGTGACGGCTCGGTGCGGCACGGACTGGGCCGGCTCGTCGACGGCGGCGACCGGGGCGACAGCTACACGTACGACCCGCCGCTGGACGACACGCTCGTCACGCCGCGCACCCGCTCCGTCACGACGCTCGCGTCGCCGGTGCGGACGCGCCTCGTCGTGGACGCCGTGCTGGATCTGCCAGCCGCTCTCGACCCGTCCCGCGACGCCCGCTCCACGACGACGCTCGACACCCCCGTGCGACTCGTGGTCGAGCGCTGGGCGGGGGACCCGGTCCTGCGGTGGAGCATCGAGCTGGACAACGCCGCGGACGACCACCGCCTGCGGTTCCACGTCCCCGTCACCGGCGCGCCCCGCACGTGGAGCGCCGACACGCACTGGTCGGTGCAGGAGCGGGACTTCGGCCCGGTCGTCGGTGACCTCCCCACCGCGCCCGGCCTCGAGGCCGCGATCGGTACGTCCCCGGCGCACACCTACGCCGTCGCGGGGACGGGCGCCGACCGCGTCGCCGTGCTGCTGGACGCGTTGCCCGAGGTGCAAGGACTCGCCACGGACGGTGCTGCGGGCGAGCGCGCCGGCGAGCACGAGATCGCCGTGACGCTCCTGCGCTCGGTCGGGTGGCTCTCGCGGTTCGACCTGCGCACCCGCACGACGGGAGCCGGGCCGGCTTTCGAGGTGGCCGAGGGCCAGTGCCACGGTCCTCGCAGCGCACGGCTGGGCGTCCTCCTCGGCGACGACGTCGGCGACGGGCTCGCGCTCGCGGCGACCGCCGCCGCACACCACGTGCCGCTGCGCGCCGAACAGCTGCGCGCACCTGCACCCGCCCGTCGCTCCGCACCCGGTGCGGCGCCCTCGGTCGACGGCGCGCTCGCCTCCGCGCTCAAGCCCGCGGAGGCCGGCGACGGCGCCGTGCTGCGCGTGGCGAACCCGACCTCGGAGCCGCGCACCGCCGTCGTGCGGCTGCCGGACTGGGCGCTGGCGGTCGACGAGGTGCGCCTCGACGAGACGCCGCTCGACGCACAGCTCGACGCGCTCCACGTGGAGCGGGACCTGGACGCGGCAACCGGGACGGCCGGGTCGCTGCGGCTCCAGCTCGCCCCGTACGGGGTGCGCACCCTGCACCTGTCCGTCGCGGACCGCACGACGACACGCACGGCGGCGCCACGCCCGTAGGGCACGACGCTCGGAGCGCTGGGCCGCACGGGCGACCGGCGAGGGACCGTCCCCGCCGGCAAGGAGAGGATCGACGATGATCGGATTCCGACGACGCACCACGACCCGAGCGCTCGCCGCGCTCGCCGCGGGCGGGCTCCTGCTCACCGGTGCGGCCGCGGTGGCCCCTGCCGGCGCACTCGAGAGCTCGGTCGAGCGCGCCCCCCGGAGCGCCGTCGACGCGGACGGGCTTCCTGAGGTCGGCGACGTGGTCGTCGCCGCGGGCGGCGAGGAGCTGGCCGTGACGGCGGTGAACCCGCCGAGCCGCACTTCCGGCACCGTCGCCGTGTACACGCCCGCGTTCGGGACGACGACGCGGACGAATGCGTTCGGCGGCGAGGCGGTCCTCGTCGCGGCCGACGAGCCGGGCGCCTACGAGGTGGTGAGCGTCTGCACCGCGCTCGCCGCGTGCGCCGACCCGGCGTGGAGGCCCGGCGACAACGCCGTCCCCGCGGACGGTGTCGTGCTCTCCGCCTCGCCGGGCGGATCGCCCGACGTCCGCGCGTTCCTTCGCGACCACCTGGCCGCGGGCGACGTCGTCCGGTTCCGCGAGGTCGTCGAGCGCACCGCGACGACGACGCTCGACGCGGTCGACCCCGCACCGGCGACCAACCCGCCGGGCGTCGACCCGGGCAGCGGCGAGTGCTATCCCGGCTGCCGCGGGGCCGAGCAGCTCGTGCAGTACACCGCCGCGTCCGGCCGGCCCACGACCGGGACGAACGACTTCGGGTACGAGGTGACCGTCGTCGGCGGCGTCGTCGTGGAGGGGGGCGGCAACGACCGCGCGATCCCCGCCGACGGCTACGTGCTCTCGGGGCACGGCTCGCGCGGCACGTGGCTCCAGGCCAACGCGCCGGTCGGGGCGAACGTCCAGGTCGACGGGACGACCGTCGTGGCGACCGTGGACGAGCGGACCGCCGTCTACGCAGCGGAGCAGGGCATCGCGGACGCCCGCGCCGCCGTCACCGCGGCCGACGCCGCGTGCCTGGCCTTCCCGCAGGACGCTGCCGAGTCAGCCCTCGCCGACGCGCAGGGCGCGCTCGACGACGCCCGCGCCGCCGCCGCAGCAGGTGACGCCGCCGCCGCGACCGCGCTCGCGCAGGACGCCGCCGCCGCCGCGTCCCTCGCCCGGTACCGCACGGCCGAGTCGCGACCCGCCGAGGGCCGCGGCGTCTGGGTCCGACCCGAGGAGACGACGCCCGACGCGATCCGCGCCACGCTCGACCGCATCGACGCGTCGGGCTTCAACGTCGTCTTCCTCGAGACGTTCTTCCAGGGCACGACGATCTACCCGTCGCAGGTCGCCGCGTCCGCGGGCGTCGCCGCCCAGCGTCCCGAGATGGTCGGCTTCGACCCCCTCGCCGTCTGGATCGACGAGGCACGCGCGCGCGGCATCGAGGTCCATCCCTGGATCCACACGTTCTTCGTCGGGTCCGACGGCGCCACGGGCGGCCCCGGACCGATCCTCCAGGCGCACCCCGACTGGGCGGCGGTCGAGCGCGAGGACGTCGGCGCGGGTCGGCCCATGCCGTCGTCGCAGGAGCCGGGCTACTACTTCGTCGACCCCGCGCACCCGGAGGCGCGGACGTACGTCGCCGCGATCCTCGAGGAGCTCCTGACCGGCTACGAGGTCGACGGGCTGCACCTCGACTACATCCGCTACCCCGTCTCCCAGCCCTGGGAGACCGCGGGCTACTCCTACAGCGACCTCTCCCGCGCGGCGTTCGAGGCCGAGGCGGGCGTCGACCCGTACACGCTCACGCCCACGGACCCCGCGTGGGAGACGTGGACCGCGTGGCGCGAGCGGAACGTCACCTCGTTCGTGGCCGAGGTCCGCGCGATGCAGCAGGAGGTCGCGCCCGACGTCCCGCTGTCCGCCGCGGTGTTCCCGGACCCGAGCGACGGTCTCGCGAAGAAGTTCCAGAACTGGGGCGACTGGGTCGACAAGGACTACGTCGACGTGCTGACGGGCATGTCCTTCGGCACCTCGGCGACGTCCGTGGCCGCCGACACCGTCGCCATGCGTGACCGCGTCGGGGAGGAGAACCTCCTGTACACGGCGACGTACGGGCCGTTCCGCGGTTCCACGCCGCAGACGATGCTGGACCAGGTCGCGGCGGTCGCCGACGCCGGGTCGGACGGCGAGGCGCTCTTCGCGTACAACCAGCTCTCCGACGCGCAGGCGGCAGCCCTCTCCGAGGGTGCGTTCCGCGAGCCGGCCGTCGTGCCGCACGCCGATCGTGCGGCAGCGGTCGCGGTCGGGCTGGACGACCTGCGCGACGACGTCAGCGCCGCCCGCGGAGAGTGCGTGGGAACCGGTGCGGCCACCGTCGTGGACGTCCAGCTGCGCCTGGCCGGTCGTGCTCTCGACGGCGGTCGACCGGACCTCGCTCTCCGAGCCGTCAGCCGCGTGCAGGCTGCGGTCGGTCGGGGCGTGCTCGACGGCGAAGGGCCCGCCCTGTTCGCCGATCGCGCGCTCCGCGACCTCGCGATGTACGAGCGCTGGCTCGAGCAGGTGCAGGGCGCGTAGCCACGGGTCGCGGCCGTCGTCGTTCAGCTCCTCGCCGTCCTCCCCCGGAGCGCGCGGAACGCCAGGAAGAAGCTGATCGTCCCGACGACGACGATGGCCGCGACCCCCTGCCACAGAGCGGTGACGTCCCAGCCCTCCATGATGAGCGAGCGCAGTGCCGCGAGCAGGTAGGTGACGGGGTTGAACTCCGCGATCGTGGCGAGCCAGCCGGTGAGCGCCTCGAGGGGCAGGAACGTGGTGGTGAGGAAGGCGAAGGGGAAGAACAGCAGAAAGCTGGAGTTCACGGCGGCAGGGTTCCCGGTCCGCAGCGCGATGGCGTACGGGAAACCGGTGAAGGCGAGCCCCCACAGACCTGCGAGGAGGAGGAACAGGAGGACTCCGGCGATGCCGGTCGCGAACTGCACGCCGAGCACGAAGCCGAGGATCAGCACCGGGACGGACAGCGCGACGACGAGCGCGAGGTCCGCGACCATGAGCCCGAGCAACAGGGCGGTGCGATGCATCGGGGTGAGCAGGAGCCGGTCGAAGTACCCGTCGGTGATGTCCGTGACGAGGGCGCTGGCCCGCGATACCCCGGTGACGGCGAAGATGATGGCCACCGGGATCTGGAACGCCTCGAAGTCTTCGATCCCGGTCGCGGTGGCGACGTCGGAGAGCGCGCCGACGTTGACCACGAAGAAGAAGAGCGGGATGACCAGCGCGGGGACGATCGCCTCCGGCTCGCGCGGGATCTGGCGCAGTGCGCGGATCGCCACGGACGTGAGGTCGCGCCAGAACCCCGCGGGGCGGCCGGTGATGGGCATCGATGCACCGGGCAGCGCCCCGCCGCGCGACGCCGCCGACCCGGCGCTCATGCTGCCGCCCCCTCGTCGTCGAGGATCCGTTGTCCGGTGACCCGGAAGAACACGTCGTCGAGGGTCGGGCGGCGCAGCGCCAGCTCGCGCACCTCGACGCCAGCGCGGTCGAGCGCGAGGGCGATGGGGCTGATCGCCTGCGCGCCGTCGGCCACGGACACCATGAGGCGCTGGCCGTCCGCCTCGACCCCCTCCACCCCGGCCACCGTCCCGAGAGCCGAGCGTGCGTCGTCGACCTGAGCCCCGACGTCGATCACGACCACGTCGGTGCCGATCGTGCGCTTGAGCTCTGCGGGGGTTCCTTCCGCGACGATCGTCCCGCGGTTGATGATCCCGACCCTCGTGGCGAGCGCGTCGGCCTCCTCGAGGTACTGGGTCGTGAGGAAGACGGTCATGGACAGCTCGCGGTTGAGCCTGCGCACCTCGGCCCACACGGCGGCGCGGCTCACCGGGTCCAGGCCGGTCGTCGGCTCGTCGAGGAAGAGCACCTGGGGGTTGTGCACGAGAGCGAGGGCGAGGTCGAGGCGGCGCTTCATCCCGCCCGAGTACGTGGCGACCCGGTCCTCGAGGGCGTCACCGATGTCGATGAGCTCGCGCAGCGCCGCGACGCGGTGGTCCGTCTCGCGGGCGTCGAGCCCGTAGAAGCGCCCCTGGAGCCGGAGCATCTCGACCCCCGTCTGCTTGTCGTCGAGGGCGGCCTCCTGCAGGGCGACCCCGATCCTGAGGCGGACGGCGGTCGCGTCGTGGACGACGTCATGTCCCGCGACCGTCGCCGTGCCCGACGTCGGGGAGAGCAGGGTGCACAGCACGCGCGTGAGCGTGGACTTGCCGGCGCCGTTCGGTCCGAGGAACCCGTACATCTCCCCGGCGGGGATCGTGAGGTCTACGCCCGCCACGGCGAGGTTGGCGCCGAAGCGCCTCTCGATGCCGTGCGTGACGATGGCGGCTTCGGTCACGGACTCACTCCCTCTCGAGCTGCCGGCTGCCGTCGGCTGCTGGCGGGGGGACGACGTGGACATGCTCAGTGTGCTGAGGAATGCGCCGGGACGCACGAGGACTGGTGCTCACCGACGAGACGGTGCCTTGTGGCCCGACCGGCCGCCTGACTACGGTCGAGCCATGGCGCAGCCCCGTTCCTGGCAGTCCGCGGCCGATCGTCTCGGCAACGCCGACCCGTCCGACCCGACCGGCTGGTTCGAGCGGCTCTGGGCGTCGGCGCGGGAGGGCGCGGTCACGACGCCGTGGGACCACGACGACCCGCACCCGGCGCTCGCCTCGTGGGCCGGACCGACCGGCCCGGGTCACGCGACGGGGACGGGTCGCGCGACCGGGACGGCCGTCGTCGTCGGGTGCGGGCTCGGTGCCGACGCCGAGCACCTGGCTCGGCTCGGGTACGAGACGACGGCCTTCGACATCTCCCCCACCGCGGTCGCCGCGGCCCGCGAACGGAACGCCGGATCTCCGGTGACCTACGCCGTCGGGGACCTGCTCGACCTGCCGGACGAGTGGACCGGCGCCTTCGACCTGGTCGTCGAGATCTACACCGTCCAGGCGGTGAACCGCAGCGTTCGCGAGGAGCTGACGGCCGGCGTCCGCTCCCTGGTGGCGCCGGGGGGCACCCTGCTGGCGGTCCAGGCCGTCGCCCGCGAGCGCGACGACGACGGCCCGCCCTGGCCCCTGACCCGCGCGGAGATCGAGGCGTTCGGCCAGGACGGGATCTCGGTCGTGTCGATCGAGGAGCTCGCCGTCCCGGGCTCCCCCGGCCGGCCCGGGCTCTGGCGGGCGGAGTTCCGCCGGGCCTGAGCCCGACGTCGCGCAGCACGGTCCGGTGAGGTCGCGGCCCGTGTGGACGCCAGGTGACCACCCGGACACGTATCGGGTGAGAACACCCGTCGAAGGAGGACACCATGAACGACCTCAACACGCTCCTGCGCTCGGCCGACCCGGGCGCCACGAGCGCACCAGTTCGTGACGCCGCCGAGCGGCTCGCCGCCAGCGCCCCGCTGCTCGCCGCCACCGCGCCCGACGACCGGGCGGCCGGGCGGCGCGTCACTCGTCCGGTCCTCGTCACGGCCGTGGGCGGTGCGCTCGTCCTCACGGGCGGCCTGGCGGTCGCCGCGCCCGCTCTGCTCGACCTCTTCGGTCCCGGCTCGCCCGTGGTCGAGACCGTCGAGCTCGAGGTGCCCGGGGACGGGGCCGAGGCGTCGTGCTCCGTGTTCCTCAACGTCGTCCCTGCCGACGGCGCGGTGCACGCCGACTCGTCCGGCGGCCAGACGAGCGGAGGCTCGGCGGAGACCTTCGACCAGGCGGAGTTCGACGCCGTCGAAGGGTTCCTCCGTACGCACGACTGGAGCGACGTCATGGCCGAGGTGGCGCCCTTCGGGAACACCACCGTCACCTCGGACGGGAGCGAGGCCGGCACGGTCGAGGGGAGCTTCACGAGCGTCAAGGAGCCCGTCGAGGAGGTCCTGGCCGCGCACGGACTGAACGCCACAGGATCGGCGATCCTCGTCGAGACCTCCGAGTGCGGCGCGGGGACGCTCCCGTGAGGCACCAGGCGGGCGCGGTGGGTGCGGGCCACGACCAGGCCGCCGAGGAGGCCCTGCGGATCAACGCCGCCGATCTGCTCGCCTACCTCGTGCGCCGGCTCGACCCCCAGGACGCGCCCGACGTGCTGGGTACCGTGTTCGCCACCGCCTGGCGACGGCGGGCGGACCTGCCCGCCGAGCCCGAGAGGGCACGGATGTGGCTCTTCGGCATCGCGCGGCGGTCGACCGCCAACCACCGGAGGTCCCGCGCGCGGGCCGACGCGCTCACGTCACGGCTGTCCGAGGCGCTGCGCCTCGCCCCCGCCCCTGTGGTCGGGGACGACGCCGGCCCCGCCGTCCGTGCCGCCGTCGCCGAGCTGCCCCCGCGCCAGCGGGAGCTGGTGCGGCTCGTCCACTGGGACGGGTTCACCCTCGCTCAGGCCGCCGAGATCGCGGGCATCCGCGCGTCGACGGCGCGCACCCACTACGGCAGGGCGCGGAGCACGCTCGAGACCGCGCTGGGCGGCCTGCGGCCCGGCGCGCGGACGGAGCATCCCGCCACGGAGCACCCCGTCGAGGTGAGCGCCCCGAGGTGAGCGCCCCGAGGTGAGCGCCCCGAGGTGACGTCGGACGGCACTCCTAGTGCACGTTGCCGTGCTCCCGGAACTCGCGCCAGACGTTCTCGAAGAAGTCGTCGTCGGCCGGGAGCGGACGCCGCGGGCGCCACCGGAAGACCGGGACGCCCGCGGCGTCGGCGGCGTCGCGCGGGATCACCGGGATCCACGGGGTCGACGGGGACGCGTCCTCGGCGGTCGGGACGGTCCCGCCGGGCGCGACCCACGCGGTCTCCTGGACCTCCTCGTCGAGCGCACCGCCGTCGAGCCGGAAACGGTAGAGGTCGGGCAGGTCGAGCTCGCGCTGCGCGTCGTCGCCGTACCCGACGAGGGGCAGGTCGCCCTGGGAGTCCGTGTACAGGACCGACCCGCGCGAGCGCCCGCCGTGGGCGACGTAGTCGGCCATGGCCGAGAGGTAGACGTACGCGCTCGTGAGGATGTCGCGGACGAGGAACGTCCGGTTCACCGCGCGGCGCGACCCGGCGTCGGCGCTGACGAGGTCCTCGTAGCCGGTGAGCCACGCGTGCACCTGGTCGAGCGCCTCGTGGATCGACGCCTCCGACCGCACGGGTCCGGCCTTCTCGCTCATGAGCCGCTGCACGTCGCGCAGCAGGTCGCCCGTGTTGTCCGGCACGCCCGCGGCCACGCGGCCCGTCGCGCGGGCCGTGAGGTCCAGCGCGGCGGCGAGCACCGGTGCCGCCACGTCGGTGAACGCGGCCTCGTCGGACGGCTTCTCGTCGCGGCGCGCCGCGATGAACTGCGCGGCGCGCGTCGCGCCGACCTGACCGCTGTTGAGCGCCGCACCGCCCGGCCGGTACACGCCGTGCGCGCCGCCGGCCTCACCGACGGGGAAGAACCCGGCGACGTTCGACTGCCACCACGCGTCGACCACGAGGCCGCCGTTGTTGTGCTGCGCGCACACGTCGACCTCGAGCATCTCCTGCTCGAGGTCCACGTACGGGTTCTTGTCGAGGTAGAACTGGTACGCGGGCTCGTTCATGCGGCGCAGCCGCTCGATCGGCGTGCCGAACAGCACGCCTGCCTTCTCGAGGTACTGGTACGCCTCGGGGGCGAGCGCGGTCGGGTCGAAGTCCTCGCGCACGGGGTTGCGCCGGAAGTCGAGGAACACGCGCCGCCCCCGCAGCACCGTCTCGCGGTACACCAGCAGGTCGATGAGGCTCGACCCGTCGCGGGCCTTGCGGATGTCGAACGGCCACTGGTAGCCCTTGAGGAACACGAGCGTCAGGAGGCGCCCGTAGTCCTCGATCGCCTCGGTGAGGAACTCGCGCTCGTCGCCGCCGTCGGCGTCGGTCGAGACGAACCGCGGCACGACCTGCATGTACGTCCCCGACACGTTCCACCGGGGCTTGGTCGACGCGAGCCCGAACTGCCACTCGGTGAGGTTCTTGCCGTGCACGCCCGCGCGGTAGGCCGCGCCCGACGCGCCCCACTGCCCGTTGGGGAACACGCGCGTCGCGTACATGCCCGCGGGACCGCCCGTGGCGTAGACGAGGTTGGTGCAGCGGAAGAGCAGCCAGGGGCTCGCGGCGCCGTCGTGCGGCACGTCGGTCCGCAGCACGAGCAGGCCCGCGACCCGGCGCGCACCGGGGCCACCGTGCGGGTCGGGTGCCGTGACGACGTCGACGACGCGGCACTCGTCGAACACGCGGGTGCCGTCGGCCTGCACCTTCCGCTCGAGCTTCTCGACCATCGTCCGGCTCGTGTACGGGCCGACCGAGGTCGCGCGACGCCGGGGGTCGTGGTCCGTCTTGTACCCGATGAACTCGCCGAACCGGTTCTGCGGGAACGGCACGCCCAGGTCGACGAGGTGGAGGAACCCGCGCGCCGAGAGGGCGGCCTCCGCGAGCGCGTTGTCGCCGTCCATCGCGCCGCCCGAGAACAGCGTCTGCGCCATCTCGCGCACCGAGTCGTCGTCGCCGCCCGAGAGCGTGAGCTTGTAGTACGTCTGCTTGTCGGACCCGGCGTTGCGCGATGCTCCCGCGTGGATCTTGTCCGCGACCATGACGACGTCGTCGTGGCCGAACTGGACGAGGCGGTCGGCCGCGCAGTACCCGGCCGACCCGGTACCGACGACGACGGTCGTGGCGGTCACGACCGGGACGTCGTGACCGGCGATGCGGACGATCTCGGGATCGTGGCTCATGGGTGCTCCCCTCACAGGACCGGGATGTGCATGCCGCCGTCGACGTGGAACACCTCGCCGGTCGAGTACGGGGTCTGACCGGACGCGAGGATCGAGACGGCGCCCGCGACGTCGGCGGGGCGCCCCCAGCGGTTGATCGGCGCGAGGCCCTGCTCGATGAGGTCGTCGTACTTCGCGGTGACGCCCGCCGTCATGTCGGTCGCGATCACCCCGGGCCGGACCTCGTACACCACGACCCCCTCGGGGCCGAGGCGCGCCGCCCACAGCTGCGTGGCCATGCCGACGCCCGCCTTGGAGATGCAGTAGTCGCCGCGGTTGGTCGAGACCGTGGTCGCCGAGATCGACGAGACGTTGACGACCGTCGCGACCGGGCCGGACGGCGGCTCCGGCAGCTCGTCGAGCGGCCCGCGCAGCTCGATCACGCGGCGCGCGAACTCCTGCGTGAGGAAGTACGGCCCGCGCAGGTTGATGCCGAGCACCCGGTCGAACGACTCGGCCGTCGCGTCGAGCAGGTCGGCCCGCACGCTCGGCGCGACGCCCGCGTTGTTGACCAGCACGTCGAGCCGGCCCCACGTGTCGACGGCGTCCGCGACGTAGCGGCGGTGGTCCTCCAGGTCGGCGACCGACCCTCGCACGTACCGCACGCGCGCGTCGTCCCCCGCGAGCTCGCGCAGCTCCGCGATCACGTCCGTGGGCTCCTCGCGCGTCGCCAGGATCGACACGGCGAAGCCGTCCGCGAGCAGGCGTCGGCTGATACCGAGCCCGATCCCACGGTTCCCACCAGTGACCAGTGCGACAGTCGGCATCGTCGCCTCTCCTCCTCGAGCGTGCGGTCCGCACCCCTACAGCGTGCACGACCTGCGTGCCGCCGGTGCGACGGGGCCGATCCTGCCATGTCCCCGCCGCGTTCGGCAAGCGCTTTCCGCCTGCGCGCCGCGGAAGGATAGGAGGGTGCGACCCTACGACGAGCTCATCAGCGAGGCCCTGGACGCGGACGTCACCGGCTGGGAGTTCGGCTGGCTCGACGGCCGCGCCACGGAGGAACGACCTCCGTGGCGCTTCGTGCATCTCCTGTCCCGTCGCCTCGCCGCGGTGGACTCGGCGCTCGACCTCGACACCGGGGGCGGCGAGGTCCTGGCCGAGTCGCTGACGCACGCCGACGAACGCGGCGACCCCACTCCCACGACGCTGGTCGCGTCGGAGTCCTGGGGGCCGAACGCCGCCCTGGCCCGCGACCGTCTCGCTCCCTGGGGCGCCCGCGTCGTCGTGCCCGACGGCGGCGCGCTCCCGGTAGACGACGCCTCCTTCGACCTCGTCACGGCTCGCCATCCCGTCGCCCCGGCGTGGTCGGAGATCCACCGCGTGCTGCGCCCCGGCGGGGCGTACGTCGCGCAGCACGTGGGGCCGGCCTCCGCGTTCGAGCTCATCGAGCTCTTCCTCGGCCCGCAGCCCGAGGCCCGCGCGGGCCGCGACCCGCACGTCGAGGCCGAGCAGGCTCGCGCAGCCGGGCTCGACGTCGTCGACCTGCGCACGGCGACGTGCCGCATGGAGCTCTACGACGTCGGCGCCGTCGTGTGGCTCCTGCGCAAGTGCGTGTGGTGGGTGCCGGACTTCTCGGTCGACCGCTACGGCGACGTCCTCGAGGAGCTCGACGCCCGGTTGCGCGCCGGCGCGCGCCACGACGGGACGACGACCACCCCGTTCGTCGCGCACTCGACGCGCCACCTCGTCGAGGCCCGCCGGAACGCCTGACGAGTCCTCCGCGTCCTCCATGCCCGATCAGCCGCTGAACGGGTAGGGGATGCGCCGTGCCTTCTCCAGGTTGGCCCGCAGCTGGTCGCGCGTCTGGTGGGCGTGCGCGAACCAGGCCGGTTGACCCGGACCTGTGCGCCAGGACTCGCTCAACGGGCTGTTGTCGACGGTGTCGAACCCGAGCTCGTCGTAGAGCCGCGTGACGAGCGCGACCGCTTCAGGGTGGTCGCTGGAGACCGACAGCGCGTGGCGACCCGGGGTCCCGGCCGGTCTGGCGGACAGGAAGAGGCGTGGCGCCTGGATGTGGCTGAAGGCCTTGGCCACCTGCGACGTCGGCAGCTGCTCCTGGCGCAGCTCGTGCACCGTCTTCTCGCCCGAGTCGACGGCCGGGTAGCGACCGTCGCGCCACGGCATGTAGTTGTTCGTGTCGAGCACGATCTTCCCGACGAGCTGGGCGACCGGGAGCGTGGTGGCGGGCGTGTACGGCGCGGCGACGATGACGAAATCACCGCCCGCAGCGGCCTCCGCCGCGGTCCCGGCGCGCGCCGCCGGGCCGAGCTCACCGACGAGGTCCCTCAAGGTCTCCGGTCCGCGGGAGTTGGCGATCACGACGTGGTAGCCGAGCGAGATCGTCGCCCGGGCGAGCTGGCTGCCCAGCTCGCCCGCGCCGATGATGCCGATGGTCGTCATGGTCGTGGTCACCAGGCCAGCTGGCCGTACCGGTCGATGACCCGGCCCGTCCCGGCAGAGGCGTCCTCGGTGGCCAGGGTGACGATCGCGTCGGTCCCCTCGGTCACCGTCTGGTGACCGAGGTGGCCGTTGAGGTCGGTCGCGGTGTAGCCCGGGTCGGCACCGTTGAAGCGGACGTCGACGACGGCCTTGGCGTACTGGGTGGTGAGCATCGTGAGAGCCGCCTTGGAGGCCGTGTAGAGGGGCGCGACCACCTGTGACTCGACCCGGTCCGGATCGAGGGTGAGTGCGACGGACCCGAGACCGCTCGTGACGTTGATGACCGCCGGCGCGTCGCCGGCCCGCAGCAAGGGCAGGAAGGCTGTCGTGACACGGACGACGCCGATCACGTTCGTGCTGAAGACCGACGTCGCGTGCTCGCCGCTCAGCGCGTCGGGGGACGCCGGCTCACCAGCAGTGCCGGCGTTGTTGATCAGGAGGTCGACGCGACCCTCGCGCGCCCCGACGTCGGCCGCGGCGGCAGCGACGGAGGCGTCGTCGGTCACGTCGATCTGCACGAAGCGGGCACCGAGCTCGGCGGCGGCCCTCTCGCCGCGCTCGGGGTCCCGCGCGCCGATCAGCACGGTGTGACCGAGAGCGGTGAGCCGGCGGGCGGTCTCGAACCCGAGGCCCTTGTTGGCTCCGGTGATGAAGGTGGTCTTGGACATGCCTCCGAGCCTGCGCCGCTCGGGAAGGATCGACCAGGGATCCTGGTTCCCTGGGAAGGCGAGTACCACCGTGCCGCGACGATCCGGCCGCGGTCCGGCCGCCGTCGGACACCGTCGAACGGGAGGATGGGCGAGTGCACGACGTCGAGAATCGACTCGGGACCACGCTCCGCGCGTGGCGCGACCGCCTCCCTCCCGAGACCGCCGGGCTCCCCCGACGCGCGGTCCGCCGATCGCCCGGGCTCCGTCGTGAGGAGCTCGCCGAGGTCGCCGGGGTCTCGGTCGACTACGTGGTGCGCCTGGAACAAGGACGGGCGAGCGCGCCGTCGGACCAGGTCGTCGCCGCGCTGGCTCGCGCGTTGCGGCTCGATCCCGACGAACGGGGCCACCTGTACCGCCTCGCAGGGCTGCACCCGCCCTCCGCAGGTCGGATGGTCGACCGGTTGCCGCCCGGGATGGCCCGCCTCCTCGCCCGGATGACCGACGTGCCGGTCGCGGTGTTCGCCGCGGACTGGACCCTGGTGTGGTGGAACGGGCCCTGGGTGGGCCTGTTCGGCGACCCGACCACCATCGACCCCGACGTGCGGAACCTCGTCCGGCTGCGCTTCCCGGTGGCCGAGGACCGCGGTCGGCTGACGAGCTGGCCGGTGATCCCGGAAGACGCCGAGGCTGCCGACCGGGCGCTGGTCGCCGACCTGCGCCGGGCGACCGCCCGCTACCCCGACGACCCGCGACTCGCCGCGCTGGTGACCCGCACGCTCGCCGGCAACGCCCGGTTCACCGCCTTCTGGGCGGAGGCCGACGTCGGCCGGCACGCCGAGGCCCGGAAGCTGATCCGTCACCCCCGGGTCGGCGACATCACGGTCGACAGCGACGTCCTCGCGGACGGGGACACGGACCTCAAGGTCGTCGCCTACACCGCCGTCCCGGGCAGCGAGGACGAGGCGAGATTGAGAGCGGTCGCCGACGACGTGGCGGCGTGACACGGCGGGCGCCGTCGGTCGTCACGCGCCCTGGGGCGGCCTGTCGAGCGCGAGTGCTCAGAGGGCAGCCGTGAGAGCTCCCCCGTCGACACGCAGGGCGGCGCCGTTGGTAGCGGACGAGACCGGGCTGGCCAGGTAGGTGGCGAGGCGAGCGATCTCGACGGGCTCGATGAAGCGTTGCAGCAGCGACGTCTGGTTCGCTGCTGCGATCGCACTCTTCATGCTGTCCACGGGCAGCCCTTGGGCCCGCGCGACGCCCTCGACGGCCCGGGCGACGCCGTAGGAGTACGTCGGTCCGCCGAGGATGGAGTTGACCGTGACGTTCGTCCCCCGGGTGAGCTTGGCCAGCCCGTTTCCCAGAGCGATCATCCCGGCCTTGGTCACGCCGTAGTGCGCCATGTCGGCGGGGACGTTCACGCCGGACTCGCTGCTCACGAAGATGATCCGACCCCCACCGCGGGACAGCATGCCTGGGAGCGCGTGCCGGGACAGACGGACGCCACTCATGACGTTGACGTCGAAGTACCGCTGCCAGTCGTCGTCGGAGATCTCCTCGAAGGCGCTGACCCCGAAGACGCCCACGTTGTTCACCAGGACGTCCACCTCGCCGAGCGACCCGAGCAGACGCCGGACCTCCTCGGGGTCAGCGAAGTCAGCCGCGATCCCCGAGACGGCTGCGCCCGGGACGGCGGCCTCCAGCTTCTCCACCGCCGCCGCGACCCCGTCCTCGCTGCGTCCGTTGACGACGACGGTCGCACCTTCCGCGAGCAACGCCTCGGCGATCGCGTAGCCGATCCCCTGCGTCGAGCCGCTGACGAAGGCCCTCTTGCCTGCCAGGTCCAGATCCATCGTTCCTGCCTCTCCACTCCCCTGCAGCGTGTCGTGCGCCGGGTGTCGCGCCTCGGGCCTCGGGCATCGTCTCGGGCATCGACTCGGGCACGGGCTCGATCGCTTGCTCAAACAAGTGAACGGTAGCCCTTACGACTTTCCTGAGCAAGTGGGGTCGGAGCGCTCGCGCTGGCCGCTCGCGTACGCTGACCGCCATGCGCGACTCCGACGCCTCCGCCGTCGTTCCCACCGAGCTCACGGGCGAGGACCTCGAGACCTGGGCCGGCGTCGCGACGGTCCTCGAGTGGTTGCCGTCCGCTCTCGACGCACAGCTCCAGCGCGACGCGCAGCTGTCGCACTTCGAGTACGGGGTCCTGTACGCCCTCGCCAAGGCGCCGGATCGCACGCTGCGGATGAGCGTCCTGGCCGGGTACGCGAACAGCACCCTGTCCCGGCTGTCGCGCGCGGCGACCCGGCTGGAGTCCCATAGATGGTTGAGGCGCACGCCCGACCCCAGGGACGGTCGCTACACCCTGGCGATCCTCACCGACCTCGGACGAGCGAAGGTCGAGGACGCCACCCCCGGCCACGTGCAGACCGTCCACCGGCTCGTCCTCGACCGCCTCACCGAGCGGCAGACGCGCCAGCTGCGGGAGATCACGCAGCGCATCATGCGCGCCATCCGGGAGGACGAGGGTTGGCGACCTTCGTGAGGTCCGGGAGCTGCGGCGACCACGCGCTCGTCGAACGTGGTCCTGCCCCTGCCCCCTCGTGACGGACGGCCCGCTCAGGCGCTCACGACCCCTGCTTCTCCCGACGTCCAGCGGCGAGCTCGTAGGACCCGTGCACGAGGTCCTCGACGAGCCGCTTCGTGACCCCGCGGCCGGCTCCGACGGAGATCCAGTGCTGCTTGTCGAGGTAGTGCCCGGGCGTGATCGACCCGTGGTCGCGGCGCAGCGCGTCGCCGTGGTCGGGGTCGACCTTCACGGTGATGATCTGCAGCTCCGGGTCGTCCTCGGTGACGATGAGGAACACCTTGTCCCGCACCTTCCACACGTCCAGGTGCGGCGTGAACGGGCGCCCGTGACTGACGTGCGCGAGCGACGCCGCAGTGTCGCGGGCCGTCTGCTGCAGCTGCTCCGCGGAGAACGTCACTGCTCGCTCCTTCCGAACGTCGCCGGATCGACGGGGCGCTTGGCTCGAGGCACGTTCTCGACGACGAGCAGGTACGACTCGGTCACGAGGTCTTCGACGAGCTGCCTCTCCAGGCTCCCACCCGGGTGCAGGGTGATCCAGTGCTGCTTGTTCATGTGGTAGCCGGGAGTGATGTCCTCGTGCTGCTCTCGAAGCGCTCTGCCGTCCTCCGGCGCGGCCTTGACGATCACGATCGGTTCCCCGGTGATCTCGGTCAGCAGCATGAACACCTTCTCCCGCACCTTGAACACCTCCCAGTCCGGGCCGAACGGATGCTCGAGCCCGGCGCCAGGAAGTTCTTCCACGCGGTCCTTGGCGTACTGCTGCAACGTGTCGCCGTGCATGTGTCCTCCACGATCGAAAGGAGCAAGGTGACGTACCCATGAGGGTACGAACGTGGCCCACCACGCACCTTGGAACGAGGCGACGACGTCCGTCAGGAGTGTGGATCTCGATCCAGTCCGGCCCGGTGTCGACCGCCACCCCACCGCGCGGAGGTCGCTGCTCCGGCTCCTCGGCCGACCGCTGGGTCAGTCGGCCCGTTGCCCGGTCTGCGCGCTGGCCTGTGTCACGGGCGGCCGACAGCCGGACCCCGCGACCGCCGTCTCTTGCCATCACAGGGACTTGCCTTGACACGACAATGATCGACGCATACCTTCTTTTGCACATCTGTCGTCATAAGTCGCATGACCTTCATCCCAAATCGACAACGCTGTCAATTGAGGAGTCCCATGCAGAACTCGCAGCACTCGACCCGCCCTCGGCGCCTCAGCGCGGTACTCACCGGCGGCGCGCTCCTTGCGGGCACGCTCGCCGCGACCCCGGCCCTGGCGGCCCCGGCGACCGTCGCCGACCCACCACCGACCACCACGGGGGCCCCGACGTGCGGCGAGGACATGGGGATCCCCGACTCCAAGATCTCCATCCAGCTGTACACGCACGTCGGTGAGCTCGGGTCCTCCGGCACACCGTCCCCGGAGACGCTCGACCGCGTGCTGGGCGAGGTCGCCGGTGCCGGGTTCACCAACGTCGAGCCGTACAACCAGCCCTACTCGATGCCGGCCGCGGAGTACAAGGCGATCCTCGACAAGCACGGCCTCGAGGTGTCGTCGAGCCACGGCAGCACGAGCTGGGACACGTGGCCCGAGACCGTCGCCTACGCCGTCGCGCTGGGCCAGGACTACATCGGGACCGGCGGGATGGCAGGTGGCTACGGCACCTATGACGAAGCGCTCGCGACCGCGGCGTACGCCAACCAGCTCGGCGAGTACTCGACCGCCAACGGCGCGGGCAAGTTGATGCTGCACAACCACCAGAGCGAGCTCACCACGCGGTACCCCCACCCGGAGACGGGTGAGATGGTCAGCGCCTGGCAGGTCATCGAGGAGAACACCGACCCGCGCTACGTGACGTTCGAGCTCGACGTCGGCTGGGCCGCCGACGCCGGCATCGACGTCCCGGCGTGGATCGAGGAGTACGGGGACCGCATCGAGCACCTCCACATCAAGGACGCCGTGAACGTCGACGCCGAGGGCGACATGCGGCAGGTCGCGCTCGGCAACGGCGACATCGACCTTCCGGCGATCATCGCCGCGGCCGAGCCGTACGTCGAGTACTACACCTACGAGTGGGACTGGGCGCCGACCTTCGAGACCTCTGCGGAGTCCTACCAGTACCTGCGCTGCTACCTGTCCGACGACGACGGTGGCGGCGGCGGCGACGACGAGGAGTCGCTGGCACTCGGCCGACCGGTGACGGCCTCCAGCATCGACGAGCCCGGGCACGAGGCCGAGATGGCGGTGGACGGCAACGCCGGCACCCGGTGGGGCAGCGCGTGGAGCCAGCCCGAGTGGATCGCGGTCGACCTCGGCGCGAGCTACGACCTGGACCGCGTCGTGATCGACTGGGAGACCGCCTTCGCGTCGGGGTACGAGATCCAGACCTCGCCTGACGGCGAGACCTGGACCACGGTGCACACCGTCACCGACGGTGACGGCTTCTTCGACGAGCTGGACGTCTCGGGCACGGGCCGGCACGTGCGCCTCTACGCCACGGAGCGCGCGACGCAGTGGGGGTTCTCCGTCTACGAGCTCAAGATCTACGGCACGCCGAGCGGCGGACAGCCGGAGCTCGACCTCGACGTCGAGGTCCAGCCGCGGTGCATCGCCGGCCAGGCCTACCTCGCCGTCCGCGCGACCAACGGCGAGGACTCACCGGTCGACGTGACCCTCGCGACGCCGTTCGGCACCCGCGAGTTCGCGGACGTCAGCCCCGGCACGAACGCGTACCAGGCGTTCCCCGTGCGCTCGGCCTCGGTCGCGGGCGGCTCGGTGACCGTCACGGGTACCGGGGCGGTCGACGGCGAGGACGTCACCTCGACGTTCGACCTCGACCACGACGAGCTCGCCTGCTCCTGACCAGCCCCTGGATCGCTCGATCCTCTCGAAGGCCCTGAACGTCGGGGTCGTGCGAGAGCTCTGACCCGGGACCCGCCGGCCTCCGCACGAGGCCGGCGGGTCCCGTCGCCGCGCCGCGCCGCCGCAGGGCCGAAGGCACCGAGGTGGCCGGGACGCAACGTGCGACTCACTCGGGACGGCCGGATGTCCAGCGAACCCGACCTCGTCCTCACCGCGGCTGGGTATCGGCCAGGTCGTCGTTCGACCACAGGGCCGCCGAGGCGTGTCCGAGCAGCAGCTTGGGGTAGTAGGCCCAGGCGAACCACGGCGCATGACGCGACGGGCCCAGGGCGCCGTCCAGCGCGAGTCCCCCGACGGTGAGGGCCACTCCCAGTGCGCGCCGTCGGGCGGGGTAGCGGCGGATCACGACGGTCGAGGCCATCATGTACGCGTAGTGTGCCGCGGCCCAGGCGGCGGGGTGGACGCGGCGTCCCGGCGACTCCACGTCGAGCCACGCGACCGCCGCCGGGTGCACGTGCAGTGCGGCGAACGAGACGTGCGCGGCGAATCCCTGTCCCGGGCGCTCGTACCAGCGGGCGCACGCCCGCGTGTTGTTGACGTAGACGCCCCCGGCGAGGTCTACGGCCAGCAGGCACGCAACGCCCACGCGCGCTGGACTCCCAGCGTGCGCCCGGGCCACCAGCGCCGCCCCCACTGCACCCACCGCCGTGGCCGCCGCGGTCAGCACGTTGTTCACCGGTGTGGCCTCCGGGCCGACGAACTCTCCCCAGGCGCGGCGCAATGCTGCGCCCGTCCCTGTCGCCCCCGCTCGGTCGAGGCGACGTCGTTCGCGTCGTGCCAGGTGATGGTCCCCCATGTGCCTCACACTTACCCCCGCCTGCGGGTTCGGCACACTGAACGCGGCCGCGCGAGCGCTCCCGGTATCGACGACGTCGCAGTCAGACGACCAGAGCCTCCGTCAGACCCCAGGACGGTTCACCCGCCTCTCGATGTCGACGCCGGACGAGTCTGCAGCGACAGTGAAGTGAGGCTCGGTCCGCTCGCGCACCTGCTGCACGCTGACGTCCGGGGCGAGCTCGACGAGCTCGAGCCCGTGAGGCGTGATGTCGAAGACGGCGAGATCGGTGATGACTCGGTCCACGACCGACTTTCCCGTCAACGGCAGCGAGCAGAGGTCGACGATCTTCGCCGAGCCGTCCTTGGCGGTGTGCTCCATCAGCACGATGATGCGCCTGGCCCCCTGGACCAGGTCCATCGCCCCGCCCGGGCCCTTGATCATCTTGCCGGGGATCGTCCAGTTCGCCAGGTCTCCGGTCGCGGAGACCTGCATCCCCCCGAGGATCGCGATGTCGATCTTCGCTCCCCGGATCATCCCGAACGAGGTCGCGGAGTCGAAGAACGACGCTCCCGGCAGCACGGTGACCGTCTCCTTGCCGGCATTGATCAGGTCGGGGTCGACGTCGTCCTCGGCCGGGTACGGGCCCACCCCCAGGATGCCGTTCTCCGAGTGCAGCATCACGTGCCGGCCGTCGGGGAGGTAGTTGGGTACCAGCGTCGGCAGACCGATGCCGAGGTTGACGTAGTCGCCGTCGGAAAGCTCGGCGGCCGCCCGTGCGGCCATCTGCTCACGTGTCAGTGCCATCGCGGACCTCCGCCTCCCGTACGGTGCGCTTCTCGATCCGCTTCTCGATCTCCGTGCCGACGACCACCACGCGATGGACGTAGACGCCCGGCAGGTGCACCTGGTCGGGATCGATCTGTCCGGGTTCGACGAGCTCCTCGACCTGGGCGACGCACACCCGTCCAGCCATCGCCGCGACCGGCGAGAAGTTCCGGGCCGCCTTGGAGAAGACCAGGTTCCCGTAGTGGTCTCCTCGGGCCGCGTGGACGAGGGCGTAGTCGGTGGTGATCGACTCCTCGAGCACGAACTCCCGAGCCACGCCCGCCGTCGTGAACCGGCGCACCTCCTTCGGCGACGATGCCAGCGCGACCCGTCCTTCGCCGTCGTAGCGCTGCGGCAGGCCGCCCTCGGCGACCTGCGTCCCCACTCCCGTGCGGGTGTAGAACGCCGGCACGCCGGCTCCTCCCGCACGCAGCTTCTCCGCGAGCGTGCCCTGGGGGACGAGCTCGAGCTCCAGCTCGCCGGAGAGGTACCGGCGGGCGAACTCACGGTTCTCCCCGACGTACGACGAGGTCATCTTCCGGATCATGCCGGCAGCCAGGAGCAGACCGAGTCCCCAGTCGTCCACGCCGCAGTTGTTGGACACGACCGAGAGATCGCGGACCCGCCGCGCCAGCAAGGCCTCGATCAGCGCCATCGGATTCCCCGAGAGCCCGAACCCCCCGACGGCCACCGATGCTCCGTCGGGTACGTCGTCCACCGCACGAGCTGCGGACGGTACGACCTTGTCCAGCCCTGCACTTCTCGCGAGGGTCATCGCGTCCGGACCGGCGTGACGGTCTGCGGTGGCTTGGGGCCCCGGTTCGCTCCCTTCGTCGGGCAGCTCACCGCACCCTCGCTCGACACGACGACCTCGAGGCGGCCAAGCCGGGTGATCTCTACGGCGATCCGGTCGCCGTCGACGACCTGACCGATACCAGCTGGCGTCCCCGTCGCGATGATGTCGCCCGGGTGCAGGGTCATGACCGAGGAGGCGTACGCGACGAGCCGGGGGACGTCCCAGATCAGATCGCTGACGTCGGCGTCCTGGCGCAGTTCCTCGTTGACCCAGGTCCGCAGCCGCATCGCGTCCGGAGACGCCACGTCGTCCGGCGTGACCAGGTACGGGCCGACGGGCGTGAAGGAGTCGAAGGACTTCCGCGTGGAGCGGTCCTCTCCGCCACGCATCGTCATGTCGAGCAGCATCGTGTATCCCGCGACGTGGTCGAGCGCCGCCTCGACGGGCACGTGCGACGCCGTGCGGCCGATGACGAGCGCCAGCTCGCCCTCCTGGTCGAAGCGTCGGTCCGAGTAGGGCAGGCGCACCGTCCCGCCCGACCCGAGGACCGACGAGGACGCCTTGAGGAAGATTCCCAAGGAATCGATGTGGAAGTCCTCCTGCATCTCCGCCTGGTGGTCGCGGTAGTTGACCGGGGCGGCGACGATCTTGCTCGGGTCCGGGACGACCGGTGCGAACCGCACCTGCGACACCGGCACCCGGTCGCCCTCGAGGTCGAGGTCACCGAGGACGACCGCGGGCGGCTCGGGGCGTGAGAGCAGGGCGCGCATGGGACTGACGCCCGCGTGCCGGAGCTGCTCCCCCAGCCGTGCGGTCACGTCGACGACGTGCTCACCGTCGACGACGGCGAGCCGGGGCTCGCCGTCGGGGGTGAGGATGCTGGCCAGCTTCATCGGCGGGGCTCCAGTTCTCGTCGTGCGGGTCCGAGCAGGTTCTCGAGGGCGTCGTCGTACAGCCACGCCAGCTCGCTGTAGTCGTCCGGTGCACGCATCCGCAGGTAGCGGTCGCGGTACGCGCGCAGCATCGGATCCTGCGTGTGCCACGAGGCACCCCACGGGCGGGCAGCCCGCTGGCAGCGCGTGGTCCGCGGCACCCGGAGGGCGTCGTACCGCGCCAGGCCGGAGACGTCGTCGACCTGACCGTCGAGGACCGCCGCGAGGGTCAGGCCGTCCTCGAGCGCCTGGCACGCCCCCTGTCCCAGGTACTGCAGCATCGGGTGCGCGGCGTCGCCGATCAGGACCGCGCGGCCGGCGACGAACGTGCTCAGCGGGTCCTTGTCGAAGTTCGGGTACGCCGTGGCGTCGGCGTGGGCGGCGACCGCGGTCCGGACCGCCTCGCACATGGGGGCGAACCGTTCGAGCAGCTCCTCGCTCGACCCCCAGCCGTCACGACCCACGGCCTGGCGGGCGGTGCGGAAGACGGCGACCTGGTTGTACATCGACCCGCTGCGCACCGGGTACTGCATGAGATGGGCATCCGGGCCGATCCAGAGGCGGACGTCGGACAGGTCCTCGCGCGCCGACGTCGGCTCGATCGGGGTCGCGGCCCGGAACGCGACGTATCCGCTGAAGACGGGCTCGTCGACGGCGATCAGCCGGCGCACCGTCGAGTTGAGACCGTCGGCGCCGACGACGAGCCGCGCCGTGACCTCGTACCCGTCCTCGCAGCGCACCCGCATCCGGTCGCCCTCATCGGTGACCTCGACGACGGCGCTGTTCGTCTCGAGCGTGACGTCGGGGTGCTCCCGGCACGCGTCCAGCAGCGGGGTGAGCACGTCGTTGCGGTGCAGCACGACGTAGGGGTAGCCGAACCGCTCGGTGAACGCGTCGCCGAGGTCGAGGGTGCTCAGCACCTCGCCGGTGACGGCGCTGGACAGCACGCCGCGCCGCGGGAACACCGCCGTGGCGTAGATGGCGTCGAGCACGCCCAGCCGGTCGAGGGCGCGGACGGCGTTGGGCCCCACCTGGAGCCCTGCCCCGACCTCGGAGAACTGCGGTGCCCGCTCGAGGACGCGCACCCGCAGGCCGGTGCGCGCGAGCGCCAGGGCGGTGCCCAGGCCACCGATCCCGCCCCCGACGACGACCGCGTCGTGATCTTCGTGCGTCATGACTGCTCCTTCACGCTAGACCGAGGACGTCGACGCGGCGAGATGCCGACGCACGACCTGTGGCAGCACGTACCTGGGCCCCCTGCTCGACGGCGAGCCGCTCGAGCAGGTCCGGGGGGAGGTCGGCGAACCGTCCGCCGTTGCCGAGGTCGACGGCGGCGAGCCAGGTCTGCCGGGCCCGCAGCCACGGCGTCCGGTCGACGCGCAGGGGTGCGCCGTCCCCGTCGCGGCCCTCGCCGTCCCAGGCGTCGGCCGGCAGGTCCCGCCACTCCACCGCGAGATGCACCGCCGCGTGCTCGACCAGGTGTCTCAGGCCTCGCGGGGGCAGCGTGGCGCCCGACGAGATCGCGGCCTCGCGCTCCCCCGGAGCGAACGACGTCGGGACCGGGCGCCCTTCGCGCAGCGCCTGTGCGAGGTGGGCCCAGCCGCGGGCGTCGTAGCCGACCGTCGCGATCGTCGTCCGACGATCGTCGGGGGCGTCCGGGTGACCAGGTTCGTCGTAGGCGCGCTCGGGCAGCAGGGCGAGCTGACGCAGGAAGTACGCGGTGCCGCGGTACGCGAGCAGCAGATCCTGTGCCGGTCCGCCGAGCGCCGTGCGCGCCCCCGTCATCGCTCGCCGTCCACGACGTGCGTGCGGGCGAACCCGAGGCGCTCGATCACCGGCCCGTCGTTGAAGCGGAAGAGGTCGAACTGTGCCTCGGCCTCGATCGACCACGGCACCCACGACGGGACGACCGCCAGGTCGCCCCTGCGCACGGCATGCCGGACGCCGTCGATCACGAAGGTCCCGTGGCCGTCGAAGACCTGCCACACCGACGACCCGACCTCGTGCCGCGTCGGGGTCGTCGTACCCTCCCGCAGCCGGTGGAACTCCGCCCGCAGCGTCGGCATGACGTCGCCGCCCGTCGTCGGGTTCACGTACCGGATCGCGGCGTGGCCCTGCTCGACGGTCGCGGGGTGCCCCTCGTCCTCCAGCCGGAGCTGCTCGGCGACGGCCCGGTCCGTGTACTCCCAGCGGTAGGCCGCGATGGGCGAGCTCACCCGGTCGTCGAGCCCGGACAGCGGCCGCAGGCCGGGGTACGCCCACAGTCGTTCGGACCGTGAGATCTCCGGGCTCGACTCGTCGGTGACCCGCTCGGTGCCGTACTCGAAGAACCCGACGTCGATGTGGTCCGAGAGCGGGACGTCGAGGCCGTCGATCCAGGCCATCGGCGCGTCGGTGTCGTTGTGGTGGCCGTGGAAGTTCCAGCCCGGGGTGAGCAGGAAGTCACCCCGGCGCATCGCGACCGGGTCACCGTTGACCACGGTCCACACGCCCTCGCCCTCCACGACGAACCGGAACGCGTTCTGGGCGTGGCGGTGCTCGGGCGCGGTCTCGCGCGGCCCGAGGTACTGGATCGCGGCCCAGATCGTGGGGGTCGCGTACGGAGCACCTCCGAGGCCGGGGTTCGCCAGCGCGATCGCCCGCCGCTCCCCACCCCGTCCCACGGGGACGAGCTCGCCGGAGCGCGCCGCCAGCGGGTACAGGTCGTCCCAGCGCCAGACGAACGGGACGGCGTCGGAGCGCGGGTGGAAGGTGAGCACCTCCGACGCCTGCGTCCACAGCGGCGCGAGGTGGTGGGCGGCGAAGTCGGCGTAGAGCTGCTCGAGCTCGGGGGTCGGATCGAGCTCGGCGTTCTGCAGGTTCTCGAGGTCAGAGCTCACGGGCCACCCCCGTCTCCAGGACGACGAGCTCGGCCGGGACGAGCGCGCGCAAGAGCCCGTAGTGCAGCTCGCGGTGCACGTCGGCCAGACCGCCCTGGTGGATGGGCACGACGACGCGCGGGCCGACGGCGCGCGCGAAGTCGATGGCCTCGGAGATCTTCATCCACGGGCCGCCCACGGGGAGCAGGAGCACGTCCACCGGCCGAGGATCGGCGTCGAACGCGTCACCGGGGTGCCACACCTGCCCGTCGAGGACGAACCCCGTGTTGGCGACGGGTGGCAGCGCCGGGTGGATCGTCCCGTGGGTCCGGCCGGTGGGTTCGACGCGGGCACCGGCGATGTCGAGGGCCGACCCGTCGACGACCACCCGGTCGCCCTCGCGTCGCGGCCCGGCTGCGGCGGACGCCTCCTCGTTCGCTACCAGGACCGCGCCAGGGCTCGCTTCCCGCAGCGCAGGGAGTCGCCCGGCGTCGACGTGGTCGGGATGGGCGTGCGTGACCAGGATGAGGTCGAGGGCGTCCACCTCCTCGAACCCACGGGCGTAGGTGCCGGGGTCGAACAGGGCCCGCACACCCTCACCGGTCTCGACCAGGACGGTGGCGTGCCCGAAGTGCGTGACGATCATCGGATCCGTCTCCTCGCTCGATGTGATGGGTCAGAACCAGGGACGGCCCGCGAGCACGGGAAGGTCCGCGCCCGCCAGGTCGACGTCGGCGGTCCGGCCGGACGCCCAGGCCAGCAGGAGGCGCGGGTCGCCGGTGACGACCGTCCCGCCGTCGTCCGACCCCCGGGCGTCGAGGGCAGCGCCCGGGCGGGCGCGGAGCCGGACGTCTTCGAGGTCCTCCGCCTGGACGGTGCCGAGCTGCGACACCGCGATGGCGGCGTCGTCGTGGGGCACGGCGTCCCACGGTCGCCGCAGGTCGGCGTGGTGGACCACGACCTGGACCAGCCGGCGACCCGGGACGGCGCGGGCGGCCGCGTCGAGATCAGCCCACTCGCGTACGCCGGAGACCGCCTGCGTCAGACGCGCACTGGCTTCGATGAGGTCGTCGACGAGGACGGCTCCCGGGCGCAGGCCGCCGTACTCCACGTCCCACCGGCGCTCGCCGTCGTCCGGCGGGACGGCTCGACCCGTGGCGAGCAGGAGCTCGTCGGCCATCCGGTCCGCCTCGCGTGCCAGGTACGTCAGGACGTGACCCCCCGTGATCCCGGGCCGGACCTGCTCACCCTGCAGGTCCAGCTCGAGGAACCCGTCGAGCATGTGGCCGAGCAGCGCAGCCGTCTCGCGGTCGAGCGCTTGCACGACGACGTCGGGCTCGACGACGGTCGCCTCCACGCGCGGGCCCGTCACCGTGACGCCCGTCGACGGACGAGATAGCGAAATCCCGCCTCGAGCTGCGCGGAGGTCCAGACCTCGTCGCGCTTGGCCGCGGTCTCCTCCTCGTCCGACCAGATCCGCGGCCCACCGGCGGCGAGAGCGGCGAGCTCGGTCCGACAGGCGCGCTCGAGCAGCACCGCGTACATGACCGCGGACGCGACGTCGGGTCCGACGGTGACCGCACCGTGGGCGGGCAGCAGCACGCCGTTCGCCGCGCCGAGCGCCGCGGCGGTCGCCGCACCGAGCTCCGACGTCGAGATCAGCGACCCGGTCACCGACGTCAGGCGCGCGAGCGGCGGTCGGGTGAAGGGGACCGCGTCGTGGGACAGCGGGTGCAAGGGGACGTCGAGCGAGGCGAATGCGGCCAGCGACGGCGCGTGGGTGTGCACGACCGCCTGCACATCGGGGCGCGCGCGGTAGATCTCGGTGTGGATCGGATGCTCCAGGTGCCGTCGCCCGGAGCCCGCGAGCACCTCGCCGGTCCACGACACGAGCACCACGCGGGCGTCATCGATTTCGTCGAATCCGTAGCCGGCGGCCTTCATCCACGCCCCCCGACCATCGTCGTCGCGCACCGACGGGTGGCCCCACACGAGGTCGCCCAGGCCGGCGGCCTCGAGCGCGGCGCAGGCCGCCACGACGTCGTCGGCTCGGGTCGTCGGCGCCGTCACGAGCCCGCTGCTCGTCGGGCGACCAGGGGCGTGTCCACACCCAGCGGGCCGAGACTCGAGGCACCGCCCGGATCGCCGACCGGCTCAGGCCTTCCGGGCAGGGTGAGCATGAAGAAGTCGGCGTTGTCCTGCTCCCAGACCGGGTCGTGGCCGTCCTGCGGTGCGGTGATCGCGGTGACCGGGCAGACCGTCAGGCACGCCCCGCAGTCGATGCACTCGGCCGCGTTGATGTAGCGCTTCTTGTCCCCCTCGTAGATGCAGTCGACAGGGCAGACGTCCACGCAGGACCCGTCCATCTCGTCGATGCACGCCTCGCCGATCACGTACGCCACGTTCAGCCTCCGATCGCTGCGGCCGTCAACCGGGGCAGCTCGGACGAGTGCCCCGGGAAGATGTCCTCGTCCGGCCGCAGGACGACGGCGATGTTGTTCACGGCCGTCGCGGCCTCGCCGAACCCGACGACCATCAGCCGCACCTTTCCCGGGTAGTCGGTGATGTCGCCGGCGGCGTAGACACGTCGTCTCCCGGTCGCCATGTCCGTGCCGACCTGGATCTGTCGCCCGGTGATCTCCAGGCCCCACTCCAGGAGGGGGCCGAGCGACGCGATGTGGCCGAGCGCGGGGATGACGACGGACGCCGCCAGGACCTCGGGGGTCGCCGTCTTCGCGTCCCGCACCACGACGTGCTGCACCTCGGGCGCTCCGCCGACCTCGAGGACCTCGGCTCCCGTGATGATCCGGGCGCCCGAGGCTCGCAGCAGCTCGACCGAGGAGGGGTGTGCCGTGAAGCGTTCGCGGCGGTGGACCACCGTGACCGACCTGGCGGTCGCGGCGAGCGAGTTCGCCCAGTCGACCGCGCTGTCCCCTCCGCCCACCACCACCACGTCGTGCCCGTCGTAGTCCTCTGCCGGGCCGACCACGCGATGGATGCCGCCGCCCGGGTACGTGTCGACGGCGGGGAGCGGGCGGGGCGTGAAGCGCCCGATCCCGCCCGTGACGAGGACAGCGCCGGCCTGGATCCTCGTGCCGCCGGCGGTCGTGACCACGACCGACCCGTCGGGCTCGTCGGTCAGCGTCGCGCACTCCTCGCCGAGGAGGACCCGCGGATCCGCGCTCATCGCCTGCTCGACCAGGCCCAAGACGAGGTCGCGTCCGCGCACCGCCGGCATGCCCGCGACGTCGTAGATGAGCTTGTCCGGGTACAGGGCGGCCACCTGCCCGCCCAGGTGCGTGAGGCTGTCGACGAGCACGACGTCGAGTCCTCGCATGCCGGCGTAGTAGGTGGCGAACAGACCCGCGGGTCCGGCGCCGATGATCAGCAGCTCGCAGCGCATCGTCACGTCAGCTCCACAACAGGCCGTCGGTCAGGGGCCCCTCGTCGGCGAGGTCGGTGTACGCGCGCGCCGCACTCGCATGCAGCGGCACCGGGGTCCTGCGCATCTCTGCCGGGTCGAGGGGGTAGCCGACCGGGGTGCGATCGGCGGGGATGTGCTGGTACTGCGCCTCGAGCGCGAGCCTCGTCTTCACCATGCACCAGGCGGCCAGGTAGGCGACCTCGTCGTCGAGGTCCTCGCGGCACAGGAGCAGGAAGTCGGCGAAGTCCAGCGTCCGCAGGTCCTGGTCCAGCATGGGCAGGTAGCCGGCCTCCACGATCGCGCTGGGCCACCCGAGCGCCGCGAACCCGTCGAGGACGTCCTCGCCCCACTCGAGGTACCGCACGGCCCGTCGGTCCGCGATGCGCTGCCACGCCGGCATCATCACGGCCTCGGTGATCAGCACGTTGATCGACGCGTTCGCGAACGCGTGCACCAGAGGGAACGGTCGCTCGTCGTAGCGGAAGCGCGCACCCGATCGCCGAAGATCGTCCGGGGCGGCGCCGGCCAGCGTCAGCGCGTGGTGCGCCGCCAGGCCGATCGCGTTGACGCCGTCGTCGGCCGAGGTCCCGATCACCAGGTCGGCGGCGACGTCCGCGAGATCGGCGACGGTGTGCACGGGCAGGTCCGCGTCGACGGCGACGACGAGCCGGTCACGGTGCGCGATCGTGCCGAGCGCCCGCAACCACGGTGCCGGAGGGTGCCCTGCGGGACCGGTCCCGTCGAAGAGCAGCCGGCCCGCCGCCGCCGGGGTGACCAGGGCGATGTCGGCCCTCCCCTCGCGGAGCGCGTCCACCGCGTCGGCCCCACCCCTGCCGGCGTGGATCGAGAACTCGGACCCGCTGGGTGCCCGGTCCCCGATCTCCTGCGCCAGCCAGCCGGAGATGCGCGTCAGGTTCGCCTGTCCCCAGTCGGCCTTGAAGCGCAGCGTGACCGGCGACGACAGGCGCGGCGCGTCCGTGCGCTGGCTCGTGGGCGTCATGTCGCGGAGATCGCCGCGAGCCCTGCGGCGTCGACCGAGAGGTGGACCTCCGTGACGGTGTCCACCGGCCAGCCGATGCGGTCGAACTCGTTGCGGACCGCCTCCTCCGAGTCGCCCTCGTACACCGTGACGATGTAACCCTGCTCGAGGTTGATGAAGCACTGCTGGAACTCGGCGAACGTGTTCTGCTGGATCTCGGGCACGTAGGAGGCGACCTCCTCCGGCGCGAGCGCGGGAGCCTGGTGGACGCTGACGTAGGTGGTCATCTGCTGCTTCTCTCTTCGGCGGACGGTCTCGGAAAGATCACGAGGCGGACGGGCGTGCGCCCTCCCCACGGTGCTGCGTTCAGACGGCCAGCGGCTCGGAGGCCCAGCCGAGGCGGTCGAACGAGACTTCCGCGGCCGTCGTGCCGCACGTCCGGCACGACCGGGCCTCGACGTCCTCGTTGAACCTGCGCGAGACCTCCGTGTAGATCGCGACCGCGTCGACCTCGAGGTCCTGCTGCCACTCCAGGCGGTGCAGCTCCTCGCCGCACCGCTCGCACGCGAAGATCGCGGCACGGTAGGCGGGCTCGTTGCCGATGTAGCGGATCAGCACGCTCTCCTCGACCGGTTCGAGCCGGTGCGGCGTCCCCGCCGGGACGTAGACGTGGTCCCCCGCGATCATGGACCAGCTGTTGACGTTCGAGTCGCGCAGCCGGACCGTCGCCCGGCCGGACATCAGCGCGATCACCGTGTCCTCCTCGAACGCGAGGTAGAACGGCTGCGTCTCGGTGTTGCGTGACAGCGTGATCTGGGGGTCGACGTCAGCCGGCATCACGGGGACGTCCGCGTAGTTCCCCACGCTCTTCGCGGCCTGGAAGGCCTGCACCATCCGTCGTCGTGCCATCAGCCGAGCACCTCCTTCGCGCTCGACCGCAGTGCGTGGAAGGCGGCGTTGGAGACTCGCGTCTGGTTGACCAGCCGGTCCCAGCCCCACGGCTTGAGATCGAACACGTAGTTCTCATGGCCGCAGTGCCGGCAGATGCGCACGTCGTCGGAGTTGCGCTGCCGGACGAACTCCGTGCCGCCCCACTGGGTGGAGAACTGCCGGAAGACGTCGTCCTCGTCACCGAAGGCGGTCGCGTCGAAGTCCGGCGCGCCGAAGGGCGCGGCGTCGTACTCGAGCTTGAGGATGTCCTGCTTGCACTTCTCGCACTTGGCCGAGAGGGCCTCGCGCTGGCCCGCCTCGGACGACTGCCGCTGCGTGATGGTGACCAGCGCGAACGCGCCCTCCTTCGTCTCGTCCCGCATGAACGAGTTCACGCCGTGGAACGGCTGCGTCGCCATGAGCGATCCGGTCGGGATCATCGCTTCGTTCGACCCCCAGGCGACGAGCAGCTCCGAGGCCGTGTTCCAGTGGAAGAAGTGCCCGTGGAAGCGTTCGTCCCCGCCGTACAGCATGGCGCCGCAGGGAACCATGGCGCCTGCCTCCTCGTAGGGGAAGATCGGCATCAGCTGCGCGTTCGACTTCGACATGCGCTCGTACACGCTGACCTTGAGCGGCTCGCGCTCGCCGGTCGGTGGCCTGACGTGGTTTGTCGGCGTGATCTCCGGCAGCACCACGGCGGCCTCGGGGGGATTCACGGTTGCCGTCACGAGAGTCTCCTTTGACTTCCGAACATGTGTCACCTGAAGACACATGGATCGCTCGTTGCAACAACGATAGCCTGCGTTCCGCGTCGCAGCAAGCACGGCGTGCGCGAATCGCGGGAGCCGCCCGAGCATCGGACCGGAGCCTGCGATCGCCGACCGGGTCGGCACCCCCGGCGTCGACCGGAGCACGGGGCTGCCGTACCTGCGGCCGGCACAGGCTGCACCCCGCCGTGTGGCGGGGCGATCCCGACGGGCGGCGGTGGTGTCGTGGCTTCGTGGGATGAGTCAATCGGTCGGTACTCGACCCGACGACGTGGGAGGCACAGCGTGAGCGACACACGTGGACCTGAGAAGATCGGCGCACCCGTACCGTTCGATCCGGAGCTCGCAGCAGCACTGGCTGTCGTGAGCGACTATGTCCCGAAGTTTCCGAGTCTCGACTCGATCGCGACGGGCCGTCAGATGGTCATGGCGGGGATGGACACGTCCGGGCTCGACCGGCGTGTGGAGGCCGGCACGCTGAAGGTGAGCGAGAGGACCATCCCCGGACCGGCCGGAGAACCTGTCGTCGGGCTGTTCATCGTGCAGCCGACCGCTGTCGCCGGACCGACCCCGGCGCTGTACTACACCCACGGCGGCGGGATGATCCTGGGCACTGCCCGCGGGGTCTCCGAGGAGTACCTGGACTGGGTGGAGCAGCTCGGGTGCGCCCTCGTCTCGGTGGAGTACCGGTTGGCGCCTGAGACCCCGCACCCCGGCCCGGTCGAGGACTGCTACGCCGGCCTGGTGTGGGTGGCGGAGCACGCCGACGAGCTCGACGTCGATCCTGCGCGGATCGTCGTGTTCGGCAGCAGCGCGGGTGGCGGTCTCGCGGCTGCTACGGCGCTCATGGCGCGTGACCGGCAGGGCCCGAAGATCGCCGGGCAGCTCCTGATGTGTCCGATGCTCGACGACCGGAACGACACTGCCTCGGCGATCCAGGGTGAGGGACGCGGAACCTGGGACCGTCGCGACAACCTGACCGGATGGACCGCTCTGCTCGGCGACGCCCGGGGCGGACCCGACGTGTCGCCGTACGCGGCACCGGCGCGCGCGACAGACCTGACCGACCTTCCGCCCACCTTCATCGATGTCGGCTCGGCCGAGACCTTCCGGGACGAGGCGGTCACCTACGCCAGCCGACTATGGCGCGCAGGTGCCGACGCGGAGCTGCACGTCTTCGCCGGTGGGTTCCACGGCTACGACGCGCTCGCTCCGTATGCCGCAGTGTCGAAGGACACCCGCGACGCGCGGACCAGGTGGCTCACCCGGTTCTTCGAGCGGGCCGGCGTCGCACAGCCCGATCCCGGGAACGGTTCCCGCGGCTGAGCCGGCCGGCTTCCACCGATCGCGGCAAGGAGAAGGGTGCCGGGGCGGGGCAGGATGGACGAATGAGAGACCTCACCGCGCGGATCACCGCACTGGCGCCGGAGGCGGCCGAGGCGCTGAAGGCCATCGCGTACTTCGACGAGCTCGGTCAGCACGGTGCCGGTGCTCGATCCGTCGTCCGCGCGGCCGCCGCGCTGTCGGGCATCCCGGCGAACCTGATCGACAGGACCGGAGGCACCTCGATGCGGGTGACCGCCGACGGCACCTCCACCCCCATCGCGGTGGACGTGGATCCATCATGGCCCCGCGCCGTGACCGCGGACGGTGCCCTGGAGGTTCTGCTCGAACGTCCCGCGCCGAACGAGACCCATCTCGACGCGCTGGTCGCGGAGCGGGCGCTCCTCGCTATCGCGACGGCCATCGGTCGCCCCGTAGAGGCCAGACCGCGGGACGAGAACCTTGCGATCAGGACCGCCGTCGACCCGAGAGCGCCTCAGCATCTGAGGCATCAGGCGCTCGACCGACTCGGGCTGACCCCTCGGACCGCGGTGTGCGTCACCGCCGTGCGCGGGGCTGTACCGATGATCGCGAGCACCATCGCGGAGGCACGCGCGCGAGCAGCCTCGAGCAGGGCCGGGATCGGGCCGGTCCTGCCGGCAGACCACGCGCCCAGGTCGTGGAAGCGTGCATGGTCGGCACTCACCCTCACCGCGGAAGGGACCCGCATCGACCCCGGGGATCGGATCGTCGTGGCCGACGAGGCCGGCACGCTGGTCTGGCTCGCTGAGAGGACTCCGCTCACTGCCGACGACCCGGACGACGTGCGGACGATCAGGATTTACGCGGCATCCACGCCCTGGCTGCTGGAAACCCTCCATGCCGTCAGCACCACCGACAGCATCCGTGATGCCGCGGCGACGCTCGGCCTGCACCACTCCACCGTGCAAGAACGCGTCACCCGCGCCTCCCACCTCCTCGGATGGACGGTCGCCGACCAGCAGGGAAAGTTCCGCACCCAGCTCGCACTCGCCATGCGGCGCATCGGCAACGCACATCGGACGAACCCGACGACGCCGTAGGCCGCCCGGACTCTTCTACTTCCGGGGACGTACCTAGGCGACGACGCCGCGGAACTCGTCCGCGATGGCGACCGCTGTCTTGGCAGTGGCACGCATCCAGGTCTCGTCGGCCCGGGTGCGAGGAGCCGTGACGGACAGCGCGGCCAGTGCGCGGTCCTGACGGTCCCGCAGGACCACGCCGACCGCGCTCACGTCCGGCTCGCTCTCGCCGAAGTTGGTGGCGTAGCGGCGGGTCCGCACGGTCTCGAGCGAAGACAGCAGGTCGCTGCGACGAAGCGCCGGCGTCTGCCCCGTCGCGGGGATCGTCTCGCGGGGAAACAGCGCCGTCACCTCGTCGGCCGACAGCTCGGCCAGCAGCGCTCGTCCCGCCGCGGTGGCGTGCGCCGGCAGGGTCCAGCCGAGCCGGCTCCCGGTGCGCACCGTCTGGCGGCTCTCGATGCTGTCGACGCACACGATCTGGTCGCCCCGCAGGACGCTCAGGTGCGAGGTCTCGTCGGTCTGCCGGGCGAGCTCGGACAGGGCCGCCCGTCCGACGGTCCGCAGGTCGTTGCTCGTGACGGCGACCAGCCCGATGCCGGCCAGCACCGGCCCGGGCCGGTACACCCGCGAGACCGGGTCGTGCACGACGTAGCCGTAGGCACCGAGCGTGCTCAGGAGCCGGTGGACGGTGGACCTCGACAGTCCCAGTCGCTTGCTCGCGACGCCGACCTGGATGCTCGAGCCGTCGAGAAAGAGGCGCAGCAGCTCGAGCGCCTTGGCGACGGCGCTCACGGCTTCGGGTCGCCGCTCGGCGTCCTCGGTGCCGTGCTCTGCGTCGTCCATCGAAGGGAGTATGCCAGACTGCCGAGCGTCGGCCCTGGCCCCTGTCGCCGCGGTCTCGCCCCCGACTACGCGCGGCGCACCCCGCTGAACCTGGAGGCGGGAAGGAACCTCATCTTCCCCGTCCCGGTGAACGCGTCGGGACTCCCGAGCGTCAGCTCGACGTCCGCCTTCCCCTTGATCGGCTTGGCCAGGTGCGTCGTCAACGTCAGGTTCTCGTCGTCGCACCGGACGTCGGAGACGGTGCAGACGACCTGCGGGGAGTCGAAGACGACGTCCACCACCCCCGCGTCCTCCGTCACGGTCATGTCCATCGTGAAGGTGCCGACGATCGAGGACTGCTCGACGTCCCACACCCCACACCATCTGTTCATGCGATTCCTCTCCGAGTGGTCGATCGTTCAGCCGGCGACGGCGGGAGCGGCGGATCCGCTCGCGGCGTCACCGGTAGCGGTCAGCGTCGTCACGTAGGCCTCGGCGAGCCGCCGAGCCGCCCCGGCTCCGGACTCGGTGCCGAAGACGTACAGGTCCGGTCGCACGAGGACGGCGTCGGCGCCGACCTGCGCGAACCAGTCCGCGTAGGTGCCGTTCGCGTCGCGAAAGGCTGCGACACCGGGGGACCCGGTGAAGCGGGGGTCGAAGCACACGACCGCGATCCCGAGCGTGCCCAGCCGCTCGATCTGCTCGACGGACAGCTCGGCGGCCTCGTCGCCGGGCCGGATGATGAGCGCGGCGGGTCCGAACACGTCGTCGAAACGGACACCGCGCCGGTCCTCGACGTCGATGGTTCCCTGCCAGGAGAGGTAGCCGCCCTGCTCACCCTGGTAGAGACCGTTGCCCAACCGGGGACGCGGTGGTGGCTCGGGCGCCCTGCCCGACGCGAGCGCGGCCGTCATGGCCGTATCCCGCTGCGCCGCCTCGTCGGGGTCCAGGATGCAGATGATCCTGCCCAGCGAGATCGAGAAGTCGATGAAGTCCGACACGTGCGCCGCCCGCTCGGACCCGTAGGTGTCCAGCACGGCGTCGTCGAGCACGCCTCGCAGGACCAGATCGAGCTTCCAGGACAGGTTGAGACAGTCCCGCAGGCCCGCGGCCAGGCCCTGGCCGGCGAACGGCGGCATGAGGTGCGCCGCGTCGCCCGCGAGCAGCACCCTGCCGCGGCGGAACTCCGAGGCCCAGCCGGACGCGAAGGTGTACACGACGCCGCGCTCGATCCGGGCGTTGTCGGGAGTCACGTCGAACGGCCGCAACAGCTCCCAGATGCGTTCGGGTTGCGTCAGCTCCTCGCGCGTCTCCCCCTCCAGGCGCATGAACTCCCACCGCCGTCGGCCCGGCCCCGCCGGGACCACGGTCGTCGGGCGCACCGGGTCCGCGACCTGCTTCGCGATCGTCAGCGTCGCCATGTCCGGGCCGGGCAGGACGTCGACGACGAGCCAGTCGAAGAAGTACCCCAGGTCCGTCCATTCGATCCCGAGCTGCCGGCGCGTCGCACTGTTGGCACCGTCGGCGGCCACGACGTAGCGCGCCCGGAACGCCCCGTCCGGTCCGGAGACCGTGACACCGCCCTCGTCCTGGTCCTCGACGACGCCATGGAACCCTCGACGCATCGTCACGCTCGCGCAGGCGTCCAGCGCGGCCTCCAGATGACGCTCGAGCGCCGGCTGGTTGTAGAAGTAGGTGTTGTTCCACCCCGAGGTGTCGATGCCCCGCCAGTCGACCAGGTGCAGGGTCTCTCCCGCGGCGTTCACCCAGACGTAGAGGTCGTCATACGGCTCGACGGCGTCGGGGATCGAGTCCACGGGCATGCCGACGCTCTGGAACAGGCGCGCGATCTCCGCGTCGTGCGCGACCGCGCGCGGGAGCGGATAGGTGTCGTCCTTGCGTTCGAGCACGAGCACGGAATGACCCCGTCGGCCGAGCATGAGCGCGGCCATCTTCCCCACGGGACCACCACCCACGACCACGACGTCGTAGTCCGCCTCGCTCCTCCCGATCGCCATTGATCCGGATGCCATGTGTCAGTTCCCTTCGGGGATCGAAGTCGTCGGCGGCTCGAGAAGCCGGGAGAGCCGGGGCTGCTGCTCGTCGGGAAGCTCTGCGAAGACAGACTCGAGCGTCCGGTTCAGGTGCGAGACCAACGCGTGCGCGCACGTCTCCGGATCGCCGTCGATCGCGGCCTGGAGCAGGTCGCGATGCTCCTGCTGCGAGACGGCGAGCCGTTCGCCGGACGCCTCGCGGAGGTCGCCGACCTCGGCATGCAGGTAGCGCAGGCGGTACCGCTCCGAGTGGTCCCACAGCTCACCGACCAGCCTGACGACCCGGGCGCCCGCGTGGGCCCCCAGGCCGAGGTGGAACGACCGGTGGTTCTTCCGGAAGTCCGCCATGTCCGCGTGCGTCATCGCAGCGTCCATGCCGGCGACGTAGGAGGCGAGCCGAGACTTCTCGGCGTCTCCCAACCTCGGGACGGTGGCCCGGATCGCCTGCGGCTCGATCACCATCCGCAGGGCGTAGATCTGGTCGAAGTCGTCCAGGTCGAGCTCCGTGACCCGGAGCCGGTGGTGGAAGTTCCCCGCGACGAGACCCTCCGACGCCAGCTGCCGAAGGGCTTCGCGCAACGGCGTCCGGCTGATCTGCATCGACCGCGCGAGCGTGACCTGCGACAGCACCGCTCCCGGCGCGAGGGTTCCGTCGAGGATCTGTCGGCGGAGCGCGTGGTAGGCGAAGGCCACCGCGTCGTCCGAGACGTCGCCGACGACGCGCGGGTCACGGTCCATCAGCCGACGATGCTCTGCGTGATCGGGTAGAGCTGGTCGATCTCGGTGCGGAGAGTGCTCCCGGCCTCGAGGAACTCCTGCGGGTCACGGCCGAGACCGACCCCGGAGGGGGTGCCCGTGAAGATGAGGTCGCCCGGCCGCAGCTCGACCACGGCGCTGAGCCTGCTGATGATCGCCGGGACCGGGAACACCATGTCGGACGTCGTGCCGTGCTGCAGGACCCGCTCGGTGCCGTCGGGACCGATGAGCGTGCACGTGATCCGTAGCGCATCCCGACCCGCGATGTCGGCGAGCGGCAGCACCGGGCCGACCGGCGCGAACCCGGCGAACGACTTGCCGAGGCTGAACTGCGCGGGCTTGCCGCGCTGCTGGACCGTACGGTCGCTCAGGTCCTGCCCGACTGCCAGACCCGCCACGTGGTCCCATGCCTGTGCCTCGTCGATGTCCCGGCCCCCGCGGCCGACGACGACGACGAGCTCGGCCTCCCAGTCCACGGTCGACCCGGTCAGGCGCACGTCGGTGCGGGCACCCGCGAGGCTCGAGCCGAACTTCGTGAAGACGACCAGGTGTTCCGGCAGGTCCATCCGGGACTCCGAGGCGTGGTCGGCGTAGTTGAGCCCGATCGCGAAGATCTGACTCGGCCGTGGGACCGGGGTCAGGATCTCCTCCTCCGTCACGGGCGTGCGCGCGGACGTCGCCAGCTCGACCGTGCGCATCCACGCCGCGAACTCGTCCCACTGCTCGTAGGCGTCGGCGGGCGACGGCCCGAATCGGCCGTCACTGGCACGCTCCACGTCGACCGCCCCGGTGCCGTCGAGAAGGCTCAGCCGCCCGCCGACGTTCGCGACGAACCGCGCGCTCACCAGAACTCCGGGAGGTAGACCTCAGGGATGACGTCCGGCAGGTACTCCCCGGCGGTCGCCCTCGCGTGGATCTCGTCGAAGCTGAGCCCCTCGCGCCGCGCGGCAGAGACCTTGGCCGGGTCGAAGTGCACGCCGATCGGGTTCTCGTCGAACTGCTGCGACGCCCACATGAACTGCTTCGACCTCGCCCAGTCGCCGAAGGCGTCCACCTGGATCTCGACGCCGTTGCCCTCGGGGTCCTGGTAGTACATCGACATCGTCATGCCGTGATCGAGGTTGAGAAAGGGTTCGATGCCGTCGGCGGCGAGCCGGTCGTAGTTGTCGATCCACTGCTCGAAGCTCGCGTACTCGAAGGCGGTGTGATGCAGCCCGATGGTGTGGCCCTTGTCCTCGGGCTCCTTCAAGCCGGGCAGCGCGAGCAGGGCGATGCGATGGTTCGCCGCGTCGTTGGTCAGCCAGGCCGCGCCCGGCCCGTGATAGACGGGTTCGAGCCCCGCCACGTTCTCGTAGAACGCGACCATCTCGTCGAGCTTCAACGTCGCGAAGGTCGTGTGGTGGAAGACCGGCCGAGTGATCGGCCTCGGTCGGCGCCGGCGGTTGTCCGACATGATCGCTCCTCCATTGGAGTTCATGGACACCGAACGACCATAGGGCAGCCGGCCGCTTTCTGTCTACAGTTTGCTCTGACCTGCACCTTCACCTGGTCGTGTCGCAGCGAGCAGCCGACACGAGATCGACGCGCAGTGTCGGGAGCGAGCGCCGTCCATAGCCCGGTCGGCATGCCGCCGCGCAACCCGTCGGCCTCGACACGCCCGGCGCAGGCGATGCACGACCGGCGACCGGCCGATCTCGGAGGGCCGGGCGCTCGCCCGTCGGCCGTTGTTCGTGGCGCCATTCTGAATCGACGGCAAAACTTCCATGCTCACTGCACGTCGTCGTCGACACGAGCGTGTGGCGCGGCTCGATGATGCGCCGGAAGGGAGCAGTGGTGTGAGACTCGTGGGCGCCCGTTTGCGGTCCGCTGTCGCCCGACCATCGAGCACCGGACGCACCATCACGAGCCGCCAGCGCCTTGCGGGTCGACTCGATGAAGGATCGGTCAAACTGGCCCGCATCTCGACAGCTGTCGAGACGCAGGACAGATCGACGGCGAGCGAGCGCCCTACCCTGGCTCAAGTCCGTCCCAAGCGCGACGACGTTCAAGCTACGAGCCCGTCGTCGGGACCGTGGCAGGCGCCCCGCCTCACGGGGATACCTCGGAGAGCCACCCCCGCTCCAAGCCGACGTCCGGATGGCACGATGGCCAGCATGCTCAAGTTCCCGCAGCCGCTCAAGCCGGGCGACCGCATCGGTGTCACGTCTCCCTCGTCCGGAGTCGAAGGGCAAGCAGCCGCCCGGATCGCCTTCTGCGTCGACTGGCTGCGCGAGGCAGGGTTCGACGTCGTCGTCGGAAACCTGATGGACGGCACAGGCGTCACCGCCGGGCCGGCGGCCGACCGTGCGGCTGAGCTCACCGCGATGCTCTGCGACCCGACCATCCGCTGTGTCATCCCACCGTGGGGTGGTGAGACCGCGATCGACCTGGTGGATCTCCTGGACTGGGACGCTCTCGCCGCCGCGGAGCCGACGTGGCTCGTGGGCTTCTCCGACCTGTCCACCGTCCTGGTTCCGATCACGACCCGGTTGGGCTGGGCAACCGTGCACGGGGACAACCTCGCCGATACCCCTTACGAAGTGCCTCCAGGTCTGGTGAGCTGGCTCGATATCGTTGCCGCGACCGGCCCGCACGTGCAAGGAGACTCGGGCTTGATCGCCGACTGGTGGCGGTTCGAGGATGACGCACGCGCCACGACATGGAAGTCGGTCGGTGAGGGGCGATGGGCACTGCACGGACCCGAGTCGCTTCACGTGAGCGGGCGGCTGATCGGCGGGTGCGTCGAGACCTTGTGCAACATCGCCGGCACGCCGTACGGCGATGTGGCGGCGTTCGGTCGTGAGCACTCCCAGGACGGGCTCATCGTCTACGTCGAGGCGGCCGAAGCCGATGCCGCCACGGTCTGTCGTCACCTCCACGGCCTGCGTCTCGCAGGGTGGTTCGACTACGCCCGCACGGTGCTGGTCGGCCGAACGCGCGCACCCGACCACGTGAAGATGACCCAGGGGGAAGCCGTCCTGGACGCGCTCGGCCGACTTCGCATCCCGATCCTCTTCGATGTGGAGATCGGGCACGTCCCGCCACACCTGTCGCTGGTCAACGGGGCGCTGGCAACCCTGACCGTGGATGGGGACCACCGAGAGATTCGGCAACTGCTCCGCTGAGCTGCGTGCTTAGAGAATTCAGGCCGATTCTCAAAGAGACTTCCACCTTTACAGCAGCACGCGCGTCATTCAAAAGACGGATCGGCCAAACCAGCCACATCTCGACAACAACATCGTCATCTGTTGATGTGCACCGTAGATTGCGCGGACACGCCGCAGTACTTTGCATGATTTCGGGCGTGTCTCCCGGGTCGCGAAAAGTAGGTTGCGGGGCGATCGGCCGCTTGCTGCGAGCGCTGTGGTCCGGTCAGCGTACGCGCTGCCAACCCTGGGTCGGTTCCTCAAGTTCGGTCGGCAGTGCCCCGCCGAGGTTCCATCCACTCCTGGGGCGTGGCGCCTTCAACGCAGACCTCGAGGTACTCCTCTGGGGTCATCCCAATCGGCTTGGGGTTCAGCGGTCCGCGGTCGTAGCCGTAGAACGGCTACGTGCTCTTCACCCGTGACTGAATGTCCCGCGCCTGGGAGGTCGGGCCGTCGGCAGAACCGCCGACTTGGAACTTGCGGAAGTACGCGATGTTGCGTGCCGACGGCCACGTCCTCCACGCCCTGTAGAACGCGCCCTCCCACGCGTGATGAGCCCAGCGCCACGGTCCCTCGAAGCCGACCGCTGCCAGACCGGCCAGCAGGCCCTCGGCGGTGTTCCTGAGCTCTTGCTGTTTGTTCATCGTCACGAGCCCAGATCGTCCGGTCCCTCCGACACCAGCGGGGCTTCGCCCGGTCGCCAGAAATCCCCGCTGGTGGCGGATGGTCGGTCACCGGATCCGGCGATAGAGATGAGCCTTGATCGTCTCCCCGACCCGCCGCCAGGGGTGTGGCTGATGCATCGCCTCGGCGAGGCTCGGGTGAACGCTGAAGTAGTCGTACACGCCGCCGCTGCGGAATGCGATGCGCAGCGTCCCGGTGCTTGGGTCGTAGCCGAACGCGCGGACGTTCTCTGAGATCACGGGCGTGAGGTTCATGACTGACCTTCAGGTTGGGCGTGGCGGATGTCGTGGGTAGGTCAGGAGCCGCCGAGGCGGCGTCGTAGCGCGCGGACGGACGAGAGCGCGCGATCCCAAAGGCGTGCGAGGGTCCCGCGGTTCGCGAAGTGAGTCTCCAAGGCCTGGTGATCACGGCCGAGAGCTGCGCGGGTGGCCGTGTCGGAGATCGGCATGAGCCAGACGACTTGGTTGGACCTGATGAGGTAGTGCGACTGGCAGGTGAACTGACCGTTTCCCACCGAGGGTCGGAGTGTGATGGTCCCGTCGAACGTAAGCTGCCAGTCGGCGGGGCCGAAAGGCGTGAAGACCTTGGTGCCGCAGCCGCACGCGCAGAGGTGCGCAGCGGTGGCGTAGTCCATGGAGACGTAGAGGTAGCCGTGCTCTAGCTGAGCGGGGATGTACTCGCCGAAGACGGGTTCGAGCGTGGACATGCTCATGCTGTGGCCTCGCCCGTCGTGATGCGGTCGCCGCCGTCAGGGAACACCGTCAGCACGTTGGTGGTGTCGGACATGTGGCCAGTGATGCCGTAGCTCGTCAGGATCTCGCTCGTGTCGACCCGGTACAGGGCGTTCAGTTCGCGCTCCTGGTCGGCGTAGAACCCGAGTTCCTTCTTGAAGCGGATCACCGCCATGGCGGCGGCGAGAGCGTTGAGCTCGACAACCTGCACGTTTGACTCGTATTCCTGGTCGTCCCCGGCGACGTAGGAGATCAAGCCGTCGTTCTCGATGTGTTCCGACGCTCCTGGGAACCCGGCCGTGATCCGGATCTGCCCGCCGATCCCGCTAGCGTCGTTGCTGACCCCGATGCCCGTGTCGATGAACGGCACCCGGGCGTTCACGAGGGCGTCGACGATCGCCTTCTTGTCGTCGTTGGCGTCCATTGAGATGAACACGAAGTCGGCGTCGAGGATCTCTGACACGTTCGCCGAGGTGAGGTAGTGCGGATGCGGCACGAGCCCGCGGCGCATGGGGTCGTACATCTGGGCGTAGTACTCGACCTTCGGACGCTCCGCGTTCAGGTCCTCGATGCTCGCTGCGGCTGGAGCTCGGAAAGCGTTGTGGGTCGCGAAGACGTCGGCGTCGTACAGGTGGATCGCGGTGATGGGGACCTTGGCGAGGAAGTCGAGGAGATACGCGCCGGTGCCGCCGAGCCCGATGATGACGACCTTCGTGAGGGCGAGCCGCTCGCTCCGGGCCACGATGCCTGCTCTGCTCGAGAAGGTGTCGACGTAGCGGAACACCGAGTCACCCTCGTCGGTGACGACGGGCTTGTGTCGGAGGGCTGTGGCATTGGGGTCTATCGCTTGAGCATGGCCCGTGATCATGGCGGCGTAGTAGGTGACCTTGTCGTAGTAGTCCTTGTAGCCGTCGGCGGGCTTCTGCGAGAAGGCGCAGTCCGCAGTGAGCCCACTCGTCAGGGTGAGCGGAACCGCTGTGTTGACCAGACCGGCAATCGCCCGGCCGCTGCGGTCGTGTGGCACACCCCCTATGAACCACATGACGTGCGACTGAGGGCGCGCCGTGCGCCCACCCTGCAGGTCGACAGGGCACACCAGGCAGCCATCGATGTGCACCTTCCCGTCCGCGCCCACGAACGGAAGGCCGTCGATGAAGAGGTGGCCCTGCCCGATGCGCAGCGTGTACCCCTCCGCCACGAGCTGGGAGAGGTCGGGGCTGTCAAGAACGAGTCGTGAGGCGAACATCGAAGCTCGTCCCCTTCTGCTTGACGCGCACGGACATGCCGGCGACGAGCTGGCCGCTACCCCCGTGCGGTGCGATGGCGTTGCGGAAGGCGACCGTGAAGATCGCACCCGTCTCCTGGGTCGGGTAGGCCAGCCGAACCAGCTGCTCGTACGTGACCGTCTGGTCCTCGACCGTGACCGGCGTCCCGTTGATGACGATCACGTAGCCCTTGGCCTTCTTAGTCTGCGACTCCACAGATCACACCTCCGTAAGTGCTCTGCCACATGGCATGTCTGCCAGCGACCGGCCACCCTCCGGCGACCCGAGATCAAGGTACCACGTACCCGCGATCACCCTAGGGGTGATGCGCGGTGTACGATTACAGCGCCTCGCGGCTGCCTCACGTATCGACTATCCTCACTCTGATAAGGGTCATCAGCCCATGGGTGATGGAGACGAGCCGGTTGCTGCTGGAGTACCTCAACGAGAGCCTGCGGCGCCTCGCTTCCGACCCAGACTTCGCACCCGACGGCTGGGACCGCACCGAGATCGCCCACTTCAGGCGCTTGGTGCAATGCACGTTTGCCGCGCTCTATGCGTCCGACGTCCTGAACCTGCGCCACCTTCGACTCGTCGAGTACTCCGAAGGTGGCCAGGACTGTTGGTCGGTCCTGCTGAGCGGCAACCGAAGGCTGATCGTCACCTTCAAGACGGACGGAACGCCGATGACGGCTGTGTTTGACCTCTTGTCACCCGGAACGGAAGCACTCCGATGAGCAGACCCACAGGGACTTTCCCGCAGTTCGCACCAGATGCCGTGGGAGCAGTGCTCAGCGATGAGATCGAGAGCCGAGGCTGGACTCAGGCCGACTTCGCGGCCGTGCTGGGCCGACCAACGCAGTTCGTCTCGGAGATTGTCACGGGCAAAAAGGAGATCACGCGCGAGTCCGCTGCCCAGATTGGCGTCGCTTTGGGCACCTCCGCTGAGACCTGGCTCCGGATGCAGGATCAGTACCTGCTGTGGAAGCAGTCCCGCAACACCGAGACTCAACAAAAGCTCGACGACGTGCGCCGTCGGGCCGCCCTAAACAGCAAGGGCCCGATCGCGCTCCTCCAGAAGCGCAAGATCCTCACCGGACGCTCGCTTGACGAGTTGGAATCTGAGGTCCTCGACCTCTTCGAGATCCCGTCGCTAGAGCACGAATCCCGCTTCGTCCTTGCCGCTCGCCGCAGCAACGGCAACGAGGCCATCTCGCCGGCGCAGAAAGCGTGGGTGGCTTGTGTCAGGCGCAAGGCCCGTCAGAACGTCCCGTCAGCGCCACTCTCGGAGGCGGGCCTTGAGAAGTTGGGCGCCGCGCTTCCTCAAGCGCTGCGTCGGCCTGAGGAGTTCAGCAAGCTCCCCCAAATCGCCGCCCGAGCTGGTGTTAGTCTGGTGTACGTCGAGGCATTCCCAGGAGCGAAGATCGACGGCTGCGCGCTATTCATCGACGGCATGCCCGTGATCGGTCTTTCGGGCCGCGGCAAGCGGCTCGACAAGATCCTCTTCACGCTGCTTCACGAGATCGCCCACCTCTCGCTCGGACATGTCACGGAAGACTCGGTGATCGTCGAAGCCATCGATGACGATCATGACGACGAAGCGTCAACAAGCGGCACGAAGGAGCACGAGGCCAACGCTCTAGCGGGGAAGTGGATACTCCCCGAAGGGCTGCCCGAGGTTCCTCAGCGGATCGGGGCGCCCTGGGTCAACGGATTCGCCGCCACACTCGGTGTTCACCCGATTGTTGTCGTCGGACAACTACAGAAGCGCGGCGTACTTGAGTGGCGTACGACGCTTGCGCGCAACGCACCGAGCGTGTCCGACGCACTTGAGTCCTGGTGACCGGCAATCTCCGTCGACATCGTCCGACGTCACATCTGCATGTCCGCAAACCGTTGGTAATGGCCCTGGAACGCCACAGTGATGGTGTCCGTCGGGCCATTACGGTGCTTGGCGACGATCAGGTCTGCCTCGCCCGCGCGTGGTGACTCCTTCTCGTAGGCGTCCTCACGGTGCAAGAGGATCACCACGTCAGCATCCTGCTCGATGCTGTTGTGGGCAGCGATCCCGTTGGCGATGAAGTTGTGCCCGTCGAGCACCGTGGCGTCGAAGACCTGCTTCTCCCCCATCGGCTCGATCGCGACCACCTCGTCCCACAGCAGGTCGTTGACGGCCATGATCTCGAGTTCCTCGCTCTCGAGCACCGCCGCGATCTTGCCGAGCCGGTGCCGGGAGGGTGCGTTCTTCCACAAGGCGCTCCCGCAAAACTGGGTGCCGATCGCCGAAGCGAACTCCCGGTGCGTCATGCCACGCTCGACGAGAATCCCGCGCACGTCCTCCCAGACCTGGCGAGGCACGGTGTCGACATTGGTGTTCGAACGCGTATCCCGGATGATCGCCAACAACTTCTCGGCGATGTCGCCGCGGTCTCCGTGCACGCCGATCTCTTGGAGGAACCGGCGCTGGTCGTCCACACCACTGACATCGAGCGTGAAGCCGGGGCGGTAGTCGCCCTTGAGCGTCGTCCGGCGTAGCCGCGTCGAGATGCCGAACCGGAGCAGGAGCCGCGACAGGCCGTCGACGAGTTCACGCGAGGTGGAGGCGTAGTAGATACGCCCGCTGCGTCCGTTCTTGTTCACCGTCACCGAACCGTCAGTGGCCCAGATGTGTTTGATGAAGAGCGCGATCTGACGCTTCGGCAGGTGGAAGACGCTCGTCGGGATGAACTTCTCGTGGCTCCGCGCGCCGAACAGACCCATCTCGTCCAGCCACTCGGCGATCGGGTTCCGTCGACCGCGGGCGAGCCGGAACGGCGCCGGGAGCCGGAGGGTCGTCACACGGGCAGCGGCGTACTCATCACGGATGGGGGTGATCCCGAACGCCGTCGCCGCGTCGCTGACGGCCGTGAGGTTTCGCTCGTCGATCGAGGCGTAGCGGATCGGCTGACGCTTGACGAACGACCCGTCACCGAGGAGATGAGCCAGCATGACGACCTTCCGGTCGTCCCACTCGGCGTTCCGCTCGGGTCCGGGGACGTGGCGCGGCACGCCGATGCGCGAACCCACCTCGAGCTCTCCGAGCGGCGTCCACCCGTCATAGGTGAGGAACGGGTGGTTCGCCGTCGCCTCGATCTCCTTGCCGGACGCGAGCCGCATCCGGAAGACGGGCTTCACGCCCGTCGGGAACACGTGCGTGAGGTGCCGGCGCACGTACTGCAACCGGTCGTTGAGCGCCCACACCGGGACGTCCTTGGCGTTGAGGGCGAAGAGCTCCCCCATCGTCGTCTCGGCACCCGTGTCCGCACGCAGGATCTTCGTGTCCTCCGTCAGGCAACCCGACTCACGAAGGTCGCTCATCTGCGGCTTCTTGTCGCCGCGCTGTTCAGGACCACGGTTCAGCTGCGAGATCGCGATGACCGGCACCTCGAGCTCCTTCGCGAGCAGCTTGAGTGCGCGAGAGAACTCCGAGACCTCCTGCTGTCGCGACTCGACGCGCTTGCCGGAGGACATGAGCTGGAGGTAGTCGATGACGACGAGCTTGAGGTCGTGCCGCTGCTTGAGCCGCCGGCACTTCGCGCGGATCTCCATGAGCGACATGTTGGGCGAGTCGTCGATGAACAGCGGCGCCTCGGCGACCTTGCCCATCGTGCCGGCGAGCTTCTGCCAGTCGCCGTCGTCCATCTTGCCGGAGCGCATGCGCGTCAGCGGCACCCGTGCCTCGGCGGCGAGCAGACGCATGGTGATCTCGTTGCGGCTCATCTCCAGGGAGAAGATGACGGACGCCATCTGGTGGTGCACCGCGGCATGTGTTGCGACGTTGATCCCGAGCACGGAGTTGTGCGTCGGCACCATCGACCGACCCGCCAGGTACAGGTGGGAGGGGTGCTCGACCTCGACGCAACGCACCGGCACCGACTCGACCCGCCGCACGTCGACGACGAAGCGCGACGTCAGCCTCGCCGTACCCGGGCGCCGCCGCTCCTTGTGGGCGAGGCGCTTGCGCTCCAGCGCGAAGACGTCGTCATCTGTCGTGAAGGTGATCGTGTAGGCCGTCGATGACGCCTCGCTCCGACCCTTCACCGCCCTCGTTGACCAGCCCGTGCGATAGCCGAGCGTGTGCACCAGCTCCCGCGTCTCGGACGCGAGGCGCTCGTTCGTCAGCGTGATCTGCACGCTGCCCGTGGGATCCACCGTCCCGTCCGCGTCCAGGAGGCCCGCCAGCAGCTCTCGTCGCTGGGCCTCACTGGCCCGCAGGTACGGCTCCGGAATGCGCGACGTCGCCGCCTCACCGAGGGCACGCAGCTGCTCGTCGGTCGGCTCCGTCGAGTAGCCCAGGCCCTCGATCCGCATCGCGATCTCGGGATCGGCAGAGGTGAACTCTGCCCGACGTGAGCTCCCGTCACCCAGCCAGACGCCCAGCGCGTAGGGGTGGATCGGCAGCTCGGCCTTCGGGAGATCCAACGGGCCAGCCGTCGCGACCGAGTGGTTCACCCGCCGTTCCGCCGTCGCGCACCGCACCGTGGCGGCGAGCTCCTCGGTCGTCCTCACCGACGAAGACGGTGTCTCGCCACCGCGCACCACGCGACGCTGCGCACGGGTCGAGGTCACCCACTGGTGCTGCGCGTCCGCGACGATCACGGTGCCGTCGTCGAGCTCGACCTCGTAGCACGGGCGGTCGACCATCACCTCGGTGGCGGCGACGACCCGCGTCGGCGCCCCGTCGGCCGCGACGAGCAGGTCACCGACCGCGACGTCGCCCATCGTCGTCCAGCCGGACGGCGTGGGGAGCGGCGTGTCCAGGGCGAGGGCCTTGCCGATGGCCGGACGCGCCGCGACGACGATCATCTGGCCCGGATGCAGGCCGTTCGTCAGCCGGTCGAAGTCGGAGTAGCCGGTCGGCACGCCCGTCATGCCCTCGCCACGCCCCTGCGCGGCCTCGATCTCGTCGAACGTCGGGCCGAGGATGTCGGACAGCGGCGCGTAGTCCTCGGTCGTCCGGCGCTCGGTGACGGCGTAGACCTCGGCTTGGGCGTTGTTGACGATCTCGTCGACGTCGCCGCCGTCGGTCGCGTACCCGAGCTGGACGATGCGCGTCCCGGCCTCGACGAGGCGGCGCAGCACGGCCCGCTCGCGCACGATGCGTGCGTAGTACCCGGCGTTGGCGGCCGTCGGGACGCCGGCCATGAGGTCGTGGATGTACGGGGCGCCGCCGATGCGCTGCAGCTCGCCGCGCTTCGTCAGCTCGGCCACGACCGTGATGGCGTCGGCCGGCTCACCGCGCCCGTAGAGGTCGATGATCGCGTCGTAGACCAGCTCGTGCGCCGGGCGGTAGAAGTCGTTGCCGCGGATCTGCTCGATGACGTCGGCGATCGCGTCCTTGGAGAGCAGCATGCCGCCGAGGACGCTCATCTCGGCCGCGACGTCCTGAGGCGGCGTGCGGTCGAACCCGGACGACCGGGATCCCCCGTAGCTCTCCTCGAGCTCGTCGATCGACATGCGCCCCTCGTTCCCCCGGGGACACGGCCCTCTCGGGGGCGCCCCGGGCATCGCCCGCGTCGTACACGTGTTCTACAGCGGGCCACCCACACGACTGTCCCGGTGGCCGCACCTCCTGTTCCCGACAGGCACGACCCCGCGACACTAGATCCGCCTCCGGAGCACCGCAAACGTGCCTGTGCACAGGCCGGTGGACAGACAGGGGGCAGCCTGTGGACACAGCCCCTCATGCTGTGCACACCCGGTGGACAACCATGTGGACAACGAGGGGATCTCCCTGTGTACAGGACCCCGCAGCCCGCCTGACCAGCCGTTTCATTACCCTCAGGGGTGTGGACGAAAGAAAGTTCGACGACACGCCGACGACACGCCGATCGCTCCTCGACCGGCAGATCCTCGCCCTCGCCGTGCCGGCACTCGGCGCCCTCGTCGCGGAGCCGCTCTTCGTCCTCGTCGACTCGGCCGTCGTCGGACACCTCGGCACCGCGCAGCTCGCCGGGCTGTCCCTCGCCTCGACTCTCCTCGTCACCCTCGTCGGCCTCTGCGTCTTCCTCGCGTACGCGACCACCGCGGCCGTCGCTCGACGCCTCGGCGCCGGCCAGGAGCGCGAGGCCCTGCAGTCCGGCGTCGACGGCCTGTGGCTCGCGCTCGGCCTCGGGATCCTGCTGGCGAGCCTCCTGTGGATCACCGCGCCCTGGGCGGTCGGCGCGATGGGCGGCACCGGAGACGTCGCGGAGCACGCCGTCGTCTACCTGCGCTGGTCCGCGTTCGGCCTCCCCGGCATGCTGCTCGTCCTCGCCTCGACCGGCGTCCTGCGCGGCCTGCAGGACACCCGCACCCCCCTGTGGGTCGCCGCCGGCGGCGCGACCGCCAACGCCGTGCTCAACGTCGTCCTCGTGTACGGGGTCGGCCTGGGGATCGCGGGGTCCGGCATCGGCACCGCGGTGGCCCAGCTCGGCATGGGCGCGATTCTCGTCGCGGTGGTCGTGCGCGGTGCCCGACGGCGCGGCGCGGGTCTGCGCCCCGCGGCCGGTGGCATCTGGGCCAACGCGCGCGCGGGCACCCCGCTCTTCGTCCGCACCCTCTCGCTGCGCCTCGCGATCCTCCTCACCGTCTTCGTCGCCACCGGCCTCGGCGAGGTCACCCTCGCCGGCTACCAGGTCGTCGCGTCCGTCTGGGGACTCGCCGCGTTCGCGCTGGACGCGCTCGCCATCGCCGCGCAGGCGCTCGTCGGCCACGGCCTCGGCGCCGACGACGTCCCTCGCGTCCGCGCGGTCCTGCGCCGCACGCTGCAGTGGGGTGTCGCGGCCGGGGCCCTCCTCGGTCTCGTCATGGCAGCCGGCGGCTGGTGGTTCGCGCTGCTCTTCACGTCGGATCCCGACGTGCGGACCGCCGTCGCCCTCGGCATGGCCGTCTGCGGCCTGCTCCTGCCCATGGCCGGCTGGGTGTTCGTCCTCGACGGTGTCCTCATCGGCGCCGGCGACGGCCGCTTCCTCGCCTGGGCCGGCATGCTGACGCTCGTCGTCTACGTCCCGGTCGCGCTCGCCGTCCGGCACTGGGCGCCCGACGGCGCAGCGGGCCTCGCGTGGCTCTGGCTCGCTTTCGCGGGGGTCTTCATGGCCGCGCGCGCCGTGACCACGGGCCTGCGCGCCCGCGGCTCCCGCTGGATGGTCACCGGCACCGCCTGACCCGCGAGGTGTCAGCACCCCACGGGTCCCTGAGCCTGCGCAGCGCTGACAACCCTGAGGGCCCTCGAGCTGTCAGCACCCCACGGGTCCAGAGGCCGGTGCAGCGCTGACAACGCGCTCGCCGGATCAACGCAGCACGAAGGCCCGGCCCCTCCGGAGAGGGACCGGGCCTTCGACGTCCGAGCCCGAGGGCTCAGAGGTACCGCTCGATCAGGCAGCGACGACCTTCACCGCGACGGTCGCGGAGACCTCGGGGTGCAGGCGGACGGAGACGGTGTAGTCCCCCGTCGACTTGATCGGCTGACCGATCTCGATCTTGCGCTTGTCGACCGACGAGCCGGTAGCGGCGACCGCGGACGCGATGTCCGACGTCGTCACGGCACCGAAGAGACGACCGGCGGCGCCGGCCTTCGCCTCGACGACGACCGGCTTCGACTGCAGTGAGTCACGGATCGCCTTCGCGTCGTCGAGCGACGCGATCTCGCGGGTCTTGCGCGCCTTGCGGATCGCGGAGACCTGCGACTCGGCACCCTTCGACCACGGCGTGGCGAGCTTGCGCGGGACGAGGTAGTTGCGGGCGTACCCGTCCTTGACCTCGACGACGTCGCCGGGCTCACCGAGACCGGTGACCTCGTGCGTCAGGATCAGCTTGGCCATGAGTTCTTCCCCTTCCCGCTCAGCGAGCCGTCGACGTGTACGGCAGCAGAGCCATCTCGCGGGCGTTCTTCACCGCACGAGCGATCTGGCGCTGCTCCTGGACGGAGACGCCGGTCACGCGACGCGCGCGGATCTTTCCGCGGTCGGAGATGAACTTGCGCAGCAGCGCCGTGTCCTTGTAGTCGACCGACTCGATCTTGGCCGACTTCAGCGGGTTGGACTTCTTCTTGGGCTTGCGCACCACAGGCTTTGCCATGGTGTTGCTCCTCTACAAGGTGCGATCTGCGCCCTGGCCGCTCACGCGGCGTCGGGCACCAGATGTCGGGTGTTCTGGGTGAGGCGAACGGTCAGAACGGGGGCTCGTCCGAGAACGAACCACCGGACGACGCGGGGCCTGCCGTGGCCCACGGGTCGTTCTGCTGCTGACCGCCGCCGGAAGCGCTGAATCCGCCACCGCCGGAGGCTCCGCCGGAGCCTCCGAAGCCGCCACCGCCGCCGCCACCGCCACCCGAGCGCTGGGCCCGGGTGACCTTCGCGGAGGCGTAGCGCAGGGACGGACCGATCTCGTCCACCTGCAGCTCGACGACGGTGCGCTTCTCTCCCTCACGGGTCTCGTACGAGCGCTGGACGAGACGGCCCTGCACGATGACGCGCATGCCCTTCGTCAGCGACTCCGCGACGTTCTCCGCGGCCTCGCGCCAGATCGAGCAGCGCATGAACAGCGTGTCGCCGTCCTTCCACTCGTTCGACTGGCGGTCGAAGGTCCGCGGCGTCGACGCCACCGTGAAGTTGGCCACCGCTGCACCCGCGGGGGTGAAGCGCAGCTCCGGGTCACCCGTGAGGTTCCCGATCACCGTGATGACGGTGTCACCTGCCATGGCCTGCTCCTTCGTGGTTCGTCGGTGTCGTCGGCGTCGTGTCTCGACTCGTACGATCTCTCGCCGCTCGCGCGTCGGCCCATCCCATCACGCGGCGCCCACACGCGCTACGGCGTGGGGACGACCCGTGGACGAGGACCGAGAGGGGGGTGCGGGGAGGGTCAGCGAGCGTCCGTGCGCAGGATCTTGGTGCGCAGCACGACCTCGTTGAGGCCGAGCTGACGGTCCAGCTCCTTGGCGGTGTCGGACGTCGAGGTGAAGTCGACGACCGCATAGATGCCCTCGGACTTCTTCTTGATGTCGAACGCCAGGCGGCGACGACCCCAGATGTCCACCTTGTCGACGGTGCCGCCGTCGGTCTTGATGACCGACAGGTACTTGTCGAGCGACGGGGCGACGGTGCGCTCCTCGATCTCGGGGTCGAGGATGATCATCAGTTCGTACTGGCGCATGCGGGTAACCCACCTCCTCTGGTCTTCGCGGTCACGGTCCATCCGTGACAGGAGGGTTGTCATGCACTGCTGTGCGCTCTCGCGCACCTGCTGCCCGACGACGTCGCTCGCCCAGGTGGGCGTGCGGCAGCGCGGACAGCAGCTCCCCAGGCTACCCGCACGGAGCGGGGCCCGGGAAATCGGTGGGCTGCAGGACCGACGGCGTCAGCCGCCGCCCCCGCCGCCGCCGCCGTTGTTGCCGCCGCCGTTGTTGCCCCCGCCCTCGCCGGGTTCCTCCGTGGGCGGCGGCTCGGTGGGCTCGGGCTCGGTCGGTTCCGGCTCCGGCTCCGGCTCCTCGGTCGGCTGGGTCGCCGGGTCGGGCCCCTTCGACACGACGATCGAGATCGTCGAGCCCGGTGGCACCTCGGCCATCGCCGACTGGCTCAGCACGTACCCGCGCGGCTGCTGGTCCGAGAACTCCTCGGTGACCCGCACCTTGAGCCCTGCTGCCTGGAGCGCCGAGCGCGCGGCGCCCTGCTCCATGCCGACGACGCCCGGGACGGCGACGTTCTCCGGCTGCTCGACCGGCGGCGGCTCCTCCGTCGGTTCCTCGGTGGGTGTCTCCGTCGGGGTCTCGGTCGGGGTCTCGGTCGGCTGCGGCTTCTTCGGCGGGGTGTACGCCGGGAACTCCTGGACGGGCATGTTCGCCGTCGCGGCCTGCATGTACGACGTCCACGCCTCGACCGGCCACGTGCCACCCGTCATCGCGGGGTCTTGCCACGTCGCCCACTTGCCGAACGGGGTGATCGACTCCTGCGCACCGTCTTCCGCGCCCGACTGGTACAGCCCGACGACGGTCGCGAGCTGCGGGGTGTATCCCGCGAACCACGCCGACTTGTTGTCGTTCGACGTGCCCGTCTTGCCGGCTGCCGGACGCCCTAGCGCCTTCGCCGGCTCGCCCGAGCCTTCCTCGACGACCTGCGTGAGTGCGTAGGTAGCACCCGCCATGACGTCGGGCTCGAACGCCTTCGTGCGCTTGTCCGCTCCGGGCGCCTCGTAGACGAGGCGTCCCTGCGCGTCGACGACGGACGCCACGATGTGCGGCGTCGACCGCATGCCCTGGGCGGCGAACGTCGCGTAGGCGTTGGTGAGCTCGAGCGGGGTGACCGTCGCCGTCCCGAGCACGTTCGCCGCGTTCGCGGCGACCTCTGTCGTCTCGCGGATCCCCGCACGGTGGGCGACCTCGGCGGTCTTTCCCGGACCGACCTCGATGTTGAGCTGCGCGTACACGGTGTTCACCGAGTTCGCCGTCGCCGTGACCAGGTCGATGTTCCCCCACGAGTTGAACCCGAAGTTCGTGACCTTCCAGTCCGCGCCGTCGTTCGCCTCCGGGAACGTCTGCGGTTGGTTGCCGTCGAAGCGCTCGTCCAGCGTGTGCCCGTCCTCGAGCGCGGCGACGAGGGTGAACGGCTTGAAGGTCGACCCGCCCTGCGCGGCACCGCGCGTCGCGTTGTTGTAGGCCTGTTCCACGGCGTCCGGGCCGCCGTACAGCGCGCGGATCGACCCGTCGTTGGGGTCGATCGACACGATGGCCGCACGCAGGTTCGGCGACGCCGGGTTGGCGTCCTGCTCGGGCGTGCGCGGGATCGAGTTCGCCGTGTCCACCGCCGCCTGCTGCATCGCGGGATCGATGGTCGTGGTGACCTTGTACCCCTTGCTCTGCAACATGTCCTCGGTGATGTCGTTCTCTGCCAGCTCCGCCTCGACCATGCCGAGGAGATACCCCGTCGGGCCGGCGTACTTGTTGGACTTCACGTACTCGATCGGCTGGGGGAACCCCGCGGCGATCGCGGCTTCGTGGTCGGCCTTCGAGATGTGGCCGTCCTCTTCCATCTGCCGGAGCGTGCGCTCCCAGCGATGCGTCGCCTGATCGAGGTCGTTCGCCGGGTCCCAGTTGGTCGGGCTCGGGATGATGCCGGCGATCATCGCGGACTCCGACAGCGTCAGCTCCGCGGCAGGCTTGTTGTAGTACTTCTGCGACGCGGCCTCGATGCCGTACGCCCCGCGCCCGAAGTAGATCGTGTTGAGGTAGTTCCCGAGGATCTCGGACTTCTCCTGCTGCTGCGTGATCTTCAGCGCGAGGATCGCCTCACGGGCCTTGCCCGCGTAGTCGGTCACCGTGTTGGTGTAGTAGCGCTCGACGTACTGCTGCGTGAGCGTCGAGGCGCCCTGACGCCCGCCGCCCTTGACGTTGTTGTAGAAGGCGCGTGCGATGCCCCTGACGTCGACGCCCGAGTTCGTCCAGAACGTGCGGTCCTCGGACGCCACGACCGCGTCGCCCACGTACGCGGGCAGCGTCGAGTAGTCGACGATCTCGCGGTTCTCGACGGCGTAGGTGCCCATCGTCGTCGTCCCGTCACCCCAGTAGACCGTGGACGTCTGTGCGTCGACGTTCGGCAGCTCGTCGGGCACGTCGGTCGTGAACCACGCGGCCACGAGCACGCCCGCGACGAGCGCGACGCCGGTCAGCATCGTCCCGACGACGACGCGCCACGACGGCAGCCACCGACGGAAGCCCTGGACGCGCGAACGCGGGTAGTCGAAGAAGCGACGACGCCCGCTGGCGGTCGTCCGTCCCTTCGTCCTCGTGGATCGCGCCACGGTCTACCTTCCTCTGGGGGACAAGCGGAGAGCGGCAGGATGCGCGCTCGTGGCCCGTCACGACCCGGCCCGGGGGCCGACGCCGCGTCCCCGCCTGAGGCGAGGAACGTCGTCGGGCACGGGGCCGGCACACGGCGGACCACCCTGAACAATAGGGCGTCGCCCTGCGCGCACAAGGGCCTGTGGACCTCGTCGCGCGATGCTGCCCCATTGATTCGCCCCGGCGTCCCCGCGCCTCCCCGGCTCCTTCACAAACCCCGGCGACCCCGTGACGCGCGTCTCACCGGCGAGCCGGCATTGCGCGACGCGTCGAGAGGACCTAACCTCTCGATGTATCGACTCGATACATCGAGTTCTTCGGCCGTTCGGTCGGCGACGCAAGCAGCGGGCAGGAGGTGGGATCGTGCGCAGCAAGACACCGGTGCTCGAGACCGCGATCCTCGGCCTGCTCAACGAGTCGCCGCTGCACGGGTACGAGCTGCGCAAGCGGCTCAACATCATGCTCGGATCGTTCCGCGTGCTGTCGTACGGCTCGCTGTACCCGGCGCTGAAGTCGCTCGTCGCGCGGGGCCTCATCACGGGGACCCAGCAGACGGCGGCTCAGACGGCGCTCGCCCCGGCCCTGTCGGGCAAGCGGGCGCGCATCGTCTACGAGCTGACCGCCGAGGGCAAGGAACACCTCCAGGACGTGCTGGCCTCCTCAGGGCCCGCCGCATGGGAGGACGAGAGCTTCGACGTCCGGTTCGCGTTCTTCGCGCAGACCGACGCCGAGACCCGCATCCGCATCCTCGAGGGCCGGCGCACCCGGCTCACGGAGAGGCTGGAGGCGGTCAGGGAGTCCGCGGCCCGCACCCGCGAGCGGCTCGACGAGTACACGCTCGAGCTGCAGCGCCACGGACTCGAGCAGGTCGAGCGCGAGGTGCGCTGGCTCGACGGTCTCATCACCACCGAGCGCGACCGGACCTTCGGGCACCCCCGAGGGAGCGGTCGCGCACGACCCAGCAGCACCCCGCATCCTGCGGAACCACCCGAGCAGGAGCCCGACGGCGCACGGCGACCCGAGGACCCTGGAACTTCGAACACCAAGGAGCGAGGATGACCTCCATCCGCGTCGCCATCGTCGGCGTAGGCAACTGCGCATCGTCTCTGGTCCAGGGCGTGCACTTCTACCGTGACGCCGACCCGAGCAGCACCGTCCCGGGCCTCATGCACGTGCAGTTCGGCGACTACCACGTGTCGAGCCTCGAGTTCGTGGCGGCGTTCGACGTCGACGCGAAGAAGGTCGGCTTCGACCTCTCCGAGGCGATCAACGCCTCCGAGAACAACACGATCAAGATCGCGGACGTCCCGCCGCTCGGCGTGACCGTCCAGCGCGGCCCGACGCTCGACGGCATCGGCAAGTACTACGCCGAGACCATCGAGGAGTCGGACGCGGAGGCGGTCGACGTCGTCGCCACGCTGCGCGAGACCCAGGTCGACGTGCTCGTCTGCTACCTCCCCGTGGGCTCGGAGCAGGCCGCGAAGTTCTACGCGCAGGCCGCGATCGACGCCGGCGTGGCGTTCGTCAACGCGCTCCCCGTCTTCATCGCGTCCGACCCCGAGTGGGCCGCGAAGTTCGAGGAGGCCGGCGTGCCGATCGTCGGCGACGACATCAAGTCGCAGGTCGGCGCCACGATCACGCACCGCGTGCTCGCCAAGCTGTTCGAGGACCGCGGCGTCGTGCTGGACCGTACGTACCAGCTCAACGTCGGCGGCAACATGGACTTCAAGAACATGCTCGAGCGCGAGCGCCTGGAGTCGAAGAAGGTCTCCAAGACGCAGGCCGTGACCTCCAACCTCACCGGCGCCCTGGCCGGCAAGACGGAGGACCGCAACGTCCACATCGGCCCGTCGGACTACGTCGCGTGGCTCGACGACCGCAAGTGGGCGTACGTCCGCCTCGAGGGCCGTGCGTTCGGCGAGGTCCCCCTGAGCCTGGAGTACAAGCTCGAGGTCTGGGACTCCCCCAACTCCGCCGGCATCATCATCGACGCCGTGCGCGCCGCGAAGATCGCCAAGGACCGCGGCGTCGGCGGCCCGATCCTCTCGGCGTCGACCTACTTCATGAAGTCCCCGCCGGTCCAGATGGAGGACACGAAGGGCCGCGCCCAGCTCGAGGCCTTCATCGCCGGCGAGGTCGAGCGCTGATCCGGAGCGCAGCAGGATCAGCGCGAGACGCATCACCGCGCGCTGACCTGAACCCTCCGAGGTAGAACGCTGGTCCGCGGGTGGGGGCGCTCTCGGTGCTCGGGCTGCCGCGCCCTCACCGTGGTCATTCGACCGCGGCTTCAGGAGCGCGGCTCTACGCCCTTCGCATCCGAGACCGCCCCCACCCGCTCGCACGTCGTCTCGCCCGGGTACTACCTCGCGCGACCCGCGTCGTACCTCGCGCGACCGGGGTATTACTTCGCGTGGACGACGCCGGCCACGGCGCCAGGTGAGACGGCACCGGGAGGGCGGGTGGGCGCGCCGCGTCGTGGTGGGTCTGGCGGGAGCCGCGAGGAACGAGCGGCGGATGGTAGACGCGGCGCGCCCACCCGCCCGACCTCCCAGGGCGACCTGCGACCTGCGACCGACCGACCGCCGTCGGCCAGGACCACGAAACGTAGGGTGGACGCGTGGGTGTGATCTCCGAGCTCCGGGCGCTGCTGCGCCTCGAGGGCTTCCGTCGACTGTTCGCGGTGCGACTCGTGTCGCAGGCGGGCGACGGCATGTTCCAGGTCGGTCTGGCGTCCCTGCTGTTCTTCTCCCCCGAGTCGCAGGGCACGGCGGCGGCGATCGCGGGCGCGTTCGCAGTGATGCTCGCGCCGTTCACGATCGTCGGGCCGTTCGCGGGCGTGCTGCTCGACCGCTGGCAGCGCCGGCAGGTCCTCGTGTGGGGCAACGCGGTCCGCGTCGTCCTCACGCTCGGCATGGCCGTCCTCATGCTCTCGGGCGGCGTGAGCGGCTGGATCTACGCAGTCGGCCTCGCCGCCCTGTCCGTCAACCGCTTCCTCCTGGCCGGTCTGTCCGCGGGGCTCCCGCGCGTCGTCGACGGCCCGCTGCTGCTCACGGCCAACTCGCTGACCCCCACGCTGGGTGCCGGCGCGGCGTTCGTCGGCGGCGGCATCGGGTTCCTCCTCGGACTGACGTTCGAGCCGGGCCGGGTCAAGGACTCGTCGGCCCTGGTGTGCGCAGCCCTCGTCTTCGGCGTCGCGTCCCTCCTCGCGCTCCGGCTGGGCCGCACGCAGCTCGGTCCGGACCGCCCCGCCGAGGCCGCGATCACGAGCGAGATCGCCAAGGTCGCGCGCGGGCTGGTCGACGGCGCGCGCTACCTCGTCGCGCGCCGCACGCCCGGTCAGGCGCTTCTCGCGATGGCGACGCACCGGTTCCTCTACGGGGTCGCGTTCATCGCGTCGATCCTCATCTCGCGCAACCTGCTCGACCCGGGGAACCAGGACGCCGGCATGGCGACGTTCGCGATCGTCGTCGGGCTCACGGGCGTCGGCGGTGCGGGCGCGATGGTCCTCACCCCCACGCTCTCGCGGTACACCGGCCCGCAGGTGTGGATCGCCATCATGCTGCTGCTCGCCGCGGCGAGCCAGCTCCTCCTCGTCACGACGCCGTCGCGCGCCGTGGTCTACACGGGCGCGGCCCTGCTCGGGCTCGCCGCGCAGGGCACGAAGATCGCGGTCGACACGATCGTCCAGCGCGACACCGAGGACGGGTACCGCGGCCGCGCGTTCGCGTTCTACGACGTCCTGTACAACGCGGCCTTCGTCGGTGCCGCAGCCCTCGCGGCGTTCACCCTGCCCGACACGGGCTGGTCACGCGGGGTGTTCGTCGCTCTCGCGGTCGCCTACGTGCTCGCCGCGCTCGTCCTGGGGACGCGCGGGGCACGCCGTCCCGCTCCGGCGGGGCGCGCCGTCGTGCCCGACGCCGCAGCGACGTCGGGCACGACCCGCACCTGATCAACCGGTCGGCGCGGCCGTCCGGTCGAGCTCCGCGGCGAAGGCTCGCAGGTCGTCGGCGACGAGCTGCGGCTCCTCGAGCGCGGCGAAGTGCCCCCCGCGCGGCATCGTGGCGAAGCGGCGGACGTCGAAGAAGCGCTCCGCGTACTCGCGCGGCGGCTGGGCGATGTCGCGCGGGAAGACCGCGAACGCCGTCGGCACCTCGATGCGCGCGGACCACGCGGCGTCGTCCCCCGTGCCGGACCACGCGGCGTCGTCCCCCGCGCCGGACCACGCGGCGTCGCCCTCGCCCTCCGCGCCGGCCCACGACTCCGCACCCGACGCGTCGCCCCAGTCGGCATCGGCGCCCTCGTTGTACAGGCGCATCGACGACCGGACCGAGTTGCCGACCCAGTAGAGCATCACGTTGGTGAGCAGGTCGTCGTCGGACGGCATCGTCTCGGACAGGTACGCGAAGTGGTCCACGAGCCACGCGGCGAGCCCGACCGGCGAGTCGCTCAGCCCGTAGGAGAGGGTGAGCGGACGGGTCGACTGGATCGCGACGTACCCGCCGTGCTTCGCGCTCCACGCCTCGACCGCCGCGAACATGGCCTGCTCGGCGTCGCTCGCGGTCTCGCGGTCGACGAGGAAGAGGTTGGGGAACGGGACGTCGGTGAGGTGCAGGCCGGCGACGCGGTCGGGGTGGGCACGGGCGACCTCCTGCGCGACGACGCTGCCCCAGTCGCCGCCGTGCACGAGGTAGCGGTCGTACCCGAGCCCGGCCATGAGGCTCGCGACGACCTCGGCGCTCTGCGTGCCGCTGAAGGTCCCGGCGTCGGGCTGCTCGGAGTAGTCGAACCCGGGGAGCGACGGCACGACGACGTCGAACACGGGGGCGTCCGGCCCGACAGCGGGGTCGCGCCCGGTGAGGAGATCGACCACGTGGTCGTAGCGGTGGAACGAGTCCGCCCAGCCGTGCAGGAGCAGGACCGCGGGGGCGTCCGGTCGCACGGCGCGCTCGTGGATCGCGTGGACCTCGCGACCGTCGACCGTCGCGACGACGTGGTGGAGCCGGTTGAGGCGGGCCTCCTGCGCGCGCCAGTCGTAGCCATCGGCCCAGTACTCCGCGAGGCGACGCATGGTCGAGAGCTCGGTGCCGCGCTCCCAGCCGTCCGACTGCAGCTCCGAAGGCCAGCGCGTGCGGGTCAACCTCTCGCGCAGGTCGTCGAGCGTCGCCTGTGGCACGTCGACGGTGAACGGACGGAACTTCATGGTCGCCTCCGGTGTCTGGTGCGTTCTCTTCGTCCACGCTACGAGGAGTAGCGGTCAGCCGACGTCCTCTTCTGCACACGCATCCCTGGCTATCGGGACCGTTCTGATCGCCAGACGACGCCAGGACGGCGTGCACGTCGCTCCCGTCACGACGCTGGGTCCGTGACGACGTCCCCTGACGGGAGGTGACCGCAGCGCTCGTCGGGTGCAACCTGACCGATGAGTGCGGGACGGAAAAGCAGTCGTCAGGACGTCGGGGAATAACGCAGGATTGTTCGTGGTCGTACTGGGTACGGATCGACGTGGTGCGCACCGCGTGGCCCGCCCGGGACGCGACACCGGCCTCCCGCTCCCGCCCCGACCGACACCCGACGACGCCCGCGCACCCTGCGCGTCGTCGCCCCCTTCCCACAGCCGGCCCAGACCGTGACCGGCGTCCCGACGCGAGCGGAGACACCCGTGCCATCCACGAAGACCAGACCGGAGACGACGAGGCCGGTCCCGCCGTCGGGCACCGTGTCCCCCGTCGTCGCCGACAAGCTCTCGCGCCGGGACTTCACCGTCATCGCGCTCCTGCTCTCGTCCGCGTTCGTCGTCATCCTCAACGAGACCACCATGGGCGTGGCGCTGCCCGCGGTGATGGACGAGTTCGGGATCACCGAGTCGGCCGGGCAGTGGCTGACCACCGGGTTCCTCCTGACGATGGCGGTCGTCATCCCGACGACGGGCTGGCTGCTGCAGCGCCTCGGCACCCGCGGGGCGTACATCCTGGCGATGTCGCTGTTCAGCGCGGGCACCCTCCTGGCCGCGATCGCGCCCGTGTTCAGCCTGCTCGTGGCGGCCCGCGTGGTCCAGGCGACCGGCACCGCGATCATGATGCCGCTGCTCATGACGACCGTCATGACCACCGTCCCCCACCACCGGCGGGGCCGCGTCATGGGCAACGTGTCGATGGTCATCGCCGTCGCGCCGGCGCTCGGCCCCACGATGTCCGGCGCCGTCGTGACGGCTCTCGGCTGGCGCGAGGTGTTCTGGGTCGTGCTGCCGATCGCCCTCGGCGCGCTGGTGCTCGGCGCGCTCAAGGTCCGGGACGTCGCCGACCGCGCGCGCAACCGGCTCGACCCGCTGTCTCTCGTGCTCTCCGTGGGCGCGTTCGGCGGCCTCGTCTACGGGCTCTCCGCCCTCGGCGAGTCCGCGCAGCACGCGATGCCGGTCTCCCCGGTGGTGCCGCTCGTCGTCGGCGTGACGTTCCTCGGCCTGTTCGGGTGGCGTCAGCTGGTGCTCCAGCGCACCGACGCCGCCCTGCTCGACCTGCGCGTCTTCCGCGCCCCGGGCTTCGCCGTCGGCCTGGGTGTGATGGCGGTGAGCATGATCGCGATGTTCGGCATGATCATCGGGCTGCCGCTCGTGCTGCAGCGCGCGATGGGCCTGTCTCCCGTGGTCAGCGGGCTGCTCATGCTGCCGGGCGGGCTCGCGATGGGCGTGCTCGGACCGATCGTCGGGCGCCTCTACGACCGCGTCGGGCCACGCCCGCTCGTCCTTCCCGGCGTCACCGCCGTGGGGGTCGCGATGGTCCTCTTCGCGGCCCTCGACCCCGCCTCGCCGTTGTGGCTGGTGCTGGTGGGCCACATGGTGCTGAGCGTGGGGCTCGCGTTCATCTTCACCCCGACCTTCACGTCGGCGCTCGGCGGCCTCAAGCCCTCGATGTACTCGCACGGGTCCGCCGCCGTCGCGACGGTCCAGCAGCTCGCCGGTGCCGCCGGCACCGCGCTCTTCGTCGCGCTGCTGACCCTACGGTCGGTGGCGCTGCTCGACGACGGCGCGTCGCAGGCCGAGGCCACCGCCGGCGGCGCGCAGCTCGCCTTCACCGTCAGCGCGGCCGTCGTCGTCGTCGCCCTGGTCCTGGCCTTCCGGCTGCGCAAGGCGGAAGCCCCCGAGGGTCCGGTCGGTCACTGACCAGCCGGGCGCCCTCTGCCGAACCCGGGGTTACCTACCCATCACGACGCTGATCGGTAGGTAAGCCCGGGTTCGGCGTCACGGGGTGGTCGACTCGGGCTGCTCGGCCCACCACGCCAGCAGGTCCGCTCGGGCGGTGTCCTCGTCGACCGGGCCCCGGTCGAGGCGCAGCTCCAGCAGGTGCTTGTACGCGCGGCCCACCACCGGACCGGGCGCGATCCCGAGGATCGTCATGATCTGCTGCCCGTCCAGGTCGGGACGGACCGCGTCGAGCTCCTCCTTCGCGCGGAGGTCCGCGATGCGCCGCTCGAGGTCGTCGTACGACTCGCGCAGCCGCTGCGCCTTGCGGCGGTTGCGCGTCGTGCAGTCGGCGCGTGTGAGGCGGTGCAGCCGCTCGAGCAGCGGCCCGGCGTCGGTGACGTACCGGCGCACCGCGGAGTCGGTCCACGCGCCGTCACCGTAGCCGTGGAACCGCAGGTGCAGCTCGACGAGCCGCGCGACGTCCTTCACGACCTGCTTGTCGTAGCGCAACGCCTTGAGCCGCTTCGCGACCATCTTCGCGCCGACGACCTCGTGGTGGTGGAAGCTCACGCCGCCGCCCTCCTCGAACCGCCGCGTGGGGGGCTTGCCCACGTCGTGCAGGAGTGCGGCGAGGCGCAGCACGAGGTCGGGTGCGGGGACGGCGCCGTCGGGCCCGGTCTCCTGCGCGATCGCCTGGTCGAGCACCGTCAGCGAGTGCTCGTACACGTCCTTGTGCCGGTGGTGCTCGTCGATCTCGAGCTTGAGCGCGGGGAGTTCGGGCAGCACGTGGTCCGCGAGGCCCGTGTCCACGAGCACCTCGAGCCCGCGCCGGGGCTCGGCCGCGCACAGCAGCTTCGACAGCTCGTCGCGCACACGCTCGGCGGACACGATCTCCACGCGCTCGGTCATGAGGACGAGCGCGGCGAGCGTCCCGCCGTCGACCGCGAACCCGAGCTGCGCCGCGAACCGCGCGGCGCGCATCATGCGCAGCGGGTCGTCGTCGAACGAGCGCTCCGGGGCGATCGGTGTGCGCAGCACGCGGCGCTCGAGGTCCCCGAGGCCGTCGAACGGGTCGACGAACGTCATCTCGGGCACGCGGACGGCCATCGCGTTGACAGTGAAGTCGCGGCGCGACAGGTCGCCCTCCAGCGTGTCGCCGAACGCGACGACCGGCTTGCGCGACGTCGCGTCGTACTCGTCGGACCGGTACGTCGTCACCTCGACGACGAGGTCACCCGCAGCGCCCGGCGGGGACGACGACGCCGGGTCGTGGCGGGTCTGGCGGGAGGACCCGAGGGACGAGGGTCCGGATGGTAGACCCGGCGTCGTCGTCCCCGCAGGGCGCCGCCTGCCGAAGCGCTTCGCGCCGATCGTGCCGAACTCCTTGCCGATGTCCCAGTGCGCGTCGCCCCACCGCGCGAGGATGGCCTGCGTCTCGTCGGGGGACGCGGACGTCGCGAAGTCGAGGTCGTTGCTCGCCCGCCCGAGGAACGCGTCCCGGACCGGGCCGCCGACGAGCGCGAGCTCGTGGCCTGCCGCGCGGAACGCCTCGCCCAGCTCGATCGCGGCCGGCGCGAGCTCGGCGAGCACGGCGAGGGCGCGGCGCTGCAGCTCGAGCGCCGCAGGGGTCGGCTGGGAGGACGGTGGCGTGGGCACGACACCCAAGCCTGCCAGATCGGACGGTCGGCGGAGCGCCACTCGGTAGTGTTGGTGCATGTCCACCCCTGCGCGCGCCGACGACCCCCGGAGGTTTCCGGGCGCCGACGGGCCGGGCGACGGGGGGACGACGGCGGGAGACCGCGGGCACGAGCGTCCCGTCGCCGTCCCTGCCCCGCCCGGAGGGCATCCCCTGCACATCGACCCGCGCGTCCGCTCCGCCCCGACGCCGGCGCCGCTCCCCGTCGTGGAGGAGGTGTCCGCCGGGGGACTCGTCATCCACGACACCGCCGACGGCCCGAGCGCCGCGGTCATCGCCCGCCGCAACCGGGGCGGCCGCCTCGAGTGGTGCCTGCCGAAGGGCCACCTCGAGGGTACGGAGACGCCCGAGCAGGCGGCCGTGCGCGAGATCGCGGAGGAGACGGGCATCCGCGGCGAGGTCCGCGAGCCGCTCGGCGTCATCGACTACTGGTTCACGGGCGACGACCGCCGCGTCCACAAGGTCGTGCACCACTTCCTGCTCCGTGCGACAGGTGGGTACCTCACGGTCGAGGGTGACCCCGACGGCGAGGCGGAGGACGTGGCCTGGATCCCGGTCGACGCGCTGCCCGATCGCCTCGCGTACCCCAACGAGCGGCGGATCGCGCTCGTCGCGCACAGCGTCCTCGCCGGTCGACCGGCGCGGTTCCACGGGACGATCACGAGTAGGGTGACCGGGACGATCGTCCGCTCGTCCCGCCGGCCGACCGACGAGCCGGGCGGGCCGCCCCCGCCCGCCCCACGGAGCCCCACCGACCACCCATGACGTCCTCCGACCCTCGCGGCGCGCGCGTGCACCACGCCGCCCCGGCCGTGCTGCTCGCTCTGCTCCTTCTCGTCCTGACGGTCCTCGCCCCGGTCACGAGCCGTGCGACGCCCTCCGAGGTGGGCGCGGACGTCGCACCGACGGACGGCGAGGTCACGGTCACGATCGACACGCTGTCCCCCGGCGTGCTCTCCGCGGGCGGGACGCTGGCCGTGACCGCGACCGTCGCCAACGGGACGGACCGCACGCTCGACGCGCCCGTGGTCGACCTCGGCGTCCAGCGCGGCGCCGCGGTGACCCGCTCGGCGCTCGACGCCTGGGCGACCGCCGACGCCTCGTCCCTCCCGGGCAACCGCGCCGCGCGCGAGACGCTCGACCCGATCGCTCCCGGCGCGACGGCGCAGGTCGCCTTCTCGGTGACCGCGGCTGAGCTGAGCCTCGGCAGCGCGAGCGACTGGGGGCCGCGGGGGCTCGCCGTCCGGGTGTCCGACGGCGGGGAGCGCCTCGCCGTGCAGCGCACCTTCGTCGTGTGGGCACCGTCGGGCGAGGTGCCCCCGGTCCGGCTGAGCGTCGTCGCCGCGGTCACGGGCCCCCCGGTCGACCCGGACCCGGAGACGTACGACGACGCGCTGTCGGCCGCCGTGGGGACGGACGACGAGCCGGGCCGTCTCGCGCGGCTCGCCGCGGCGACCGAGGCGACGCCCGAGATCGGCTGGGTCGTCGACCCGGCGCTCGTCGCGGCGGCGCAGGCGTCCCCGGACCCGGCGGTGACCCGATGGGCGAGCAGCACCCTCGCCGCGGCCGAGCAGCGGACGACGTTCGCCCTGCGCGCCTACGACCCGGACGTCGCGGCCTACGCCCACGCGAGCGTCGCGCTGCCCGAGGGCACGCCGCTCCCCGGCGCGGACCCTGCCGCCGTCCCCGTGGACCAGTCGGCCACGGCAGCCTGGCGGACGGACCTCGCGTGGCCCGCCGAGACGGTCCCGGACCTGCCGACCGTGACCCTGGCCGCGGCGTCGGGCGCGACGACCGTCGTGGTGGGCGGTGACGCGCTCGCCCCGGACTCCTCCTTGACGTACACGCCCACCGGGAGCGCACGGGTGCCCACGTCGGCGGGCGACGTCACGGCCCTCGTCCCGGACCCGGTGCTCACCGGCCTCCTGGCCGCCGGCAGCAGCGCCGAGCCCGTGACGACCCAGCGGCTCCTCGCCGAGACCGCGGTCATCGCGCGCGAGCGCCCCGCCGAGACGCGGAACGTCCTCGTCGCGCTGCCGCGCGCGTGGGACCCGGACCCTGCGGCGTTCAGCGCACGCCTCGCCGCGCTGCAGGGCGCCGCCTGGGTGGACGTCGTCCCCGTCGACGACCTGCTCGCCGCGGCCGTGCCCGACGTCGCGCGCACCGCCCTGCCGGAGAGCGCGCCGGCAGCGGACGAGATCTCGACGACGCTGCTCCGGACCCTCGCCCGCTCGCGCGACGACCTCGCCGCCTTCGCCACGGTCACCCCCGACCCGGCGGCCCTCACGCGGCCGCTCGAGAGCGGGTTCGTCACGCCGACCTCGGTCGCGTTCCGTGCCGTCCCCGCGGCGCGCACCGACGCGGTCGGTCAGGCCGAGCAGGCGGCCCGGTCGGTGACGGGGAGCATCTCGATCGTGCGCGGTTCGTCGATCCTGCTGCTCGCCGAGCAGCAGAGCCTTCCCGTCCGGCTGAGCAACGACCTGGACCAGGACGCCGTGGTCCAGGTCGTCCTGCGCCCGGACGAGCCGCGCCTCAAGGCGCCCACGCGGCCCACCGCCACCATCCCGGCGGGCTCCGAGATCACCGTGCAGGTGCCGGTCGAGGCCGCGGGCAGCGTCAACGTCGTCGTCGACGTCGAGGTGGTCAGCGAGGCGCGCCCCGACGTGCGTGTGGCCGACCCGCAGAAGTTCGTGGTCCGGGTGCGTGCGGACTGGGAGTCCGTCGGCACCGTCGTGGTCGCGGTCCTCCTCGCCGTCGGGATGCTCGCCGGCATCTGGCGGACCGTGCGCCGCGGGAGGTCCCCGCGACGTCTCGCCGGGGCGACCGTCGACCAGCCCGCTCCTCCCCCGACCGGCCCCCCGACCGGCTCCCCGACAGACGGAGGGCCGTCGTCGTGACCGGCGCACCGCGCCACGTGCGCCCTCGGGGCGAGGGCCACGGCGACCGGCCCGGCACGACGCGCGGGGGTGGCCGGACGGGGCCGTCGACCCTCCCGGGCGACCCCGCGGCGTCGGGCACGCCGGACGAGGTCGCCGAGGCGGGGGCGACCGAGGCCCCGAGCGGCGGCACCCGCACGGGCGGGCTCGGCCGGTCGTCGGCGCTCATGGCGTCGGGGACGTTCGTGTCTCGCGCGCTCGGCCTGGTGCGCAACGTGCTCCTCGTCGCGGCGATCGGGACCACCGGCCTGGTCGCCGACGCGTTCGACGTCGCGAACAAGATCCCCAACGTGCTGTTCGCGATCCTCGCGGGCGGCGTGCTCAACGCGGTCCTCGTCCCGCAGATCGTGCGGGCGTACCGAGCCCACAACACGCAGGAGCGGCTCGACAAGCTCCTCACCCTCTCGGGCGTCGTCCTGCTCGCGATCTCCGCGCTGCTCACCGCGGGGTCGAGCATCCTCGTCGCGCTCTACACCGGCCCGGGGTGGACGTCGCCCCAGATGTCGCTCGCCGTGGCGTTCGCGTTCTGGTGCACACCGCAGCTCTTCTTCTACGGGCTGTACACGCTGCTCGGGCAGGTGCTCAACGCGCGCGGCCAGTTCGGCCCGTTCATGTGGGCGCCCGTGCTCAACAACGTCGTGTCGATCGCCGGGTTCGCGGCGTTCATCGCCGTGTACGGGCCTGCCGCGGCGGGCAACGTCGACGACCTGTCGCAGTGGGACGGGCCGAAGATCGCGCTGCTCGCCGGGACGGCGACGCTCGGCGTCGCCGCGCAGGCCGTCATCCTCGTGGTGCCGCTGTGGCGTGCCGGGTTCCGCTGGCACGTCCGGTTCGGGCTGCGGGGCATCGGGCTGCGGTCGGCGGGCCAGGTCGCGCTGTGGACGTTCGCGGCCGTGCTCCTCGAGCAGGTCGGCGTGCTGTTCACGACGCGGTTCGCGAGCGAGGCGCCGCGCGCCGCGCTCACCGACACGTTCGGGCGGTACGCCGACGACCCCGGGGCGCTCGGCGTCGTCACGGGCCTCACCGCCGGCGCCCCCGAGGCGTTCGCCGACTCCCTCACCGTCGCGGGGAACGCCGCCTACACGCAGGCGCTCATGATCTACCTGCTCCCCCACTCGCTCGTCACGGTGTCGATCGCGACCGCGCTGTTCACCGGGATGAGCGCCGCCGCGCACGCCGGCGACGTCGCGCGCGTGCGGCACGACCTGTCGCGCGGCGTCCGCACGGTCGGCGTGTTCACCGTGTTCGCGACCGCCGTCTTCGTGGTGCTCGCTCTGCCGATCACCAAGCTGCTCGTGCCGTCCGTCGACGCGGCGTCGGGCGCCGCCGTCGCGCAGATCCTCGTCGCGATGGCGTTCGGGCTGGTCCCCCTCGGCGGCATGGTGCTCATGAAGTGGGTCTACTACGCGTTCGAGGACGGCCGGACCGTCTTCTGGATCCAGGTGCCGGGCACGATCGTGCTCGTCGGCGTGTCGTGGCTCGCGACGCGCGCGCTCGACCCGCAGTGGTGGGTCGTCGGCGTCGGCGCGGCGATGAGCCTGTCCAACCTCGTCGCGGTCGCGCTGCGGACCGTGGGTCTGCGCCGCACGCTGCGCGGCCTCGACGGCTTCCGCATCGTGCGCATGCACGTCAAGGCGGTCCTCGCGGCCCTCGTCAGCGCCGGCGTGGGCTGGGGCCTCCTCCAGCTCCACGGGCGGTTCCTCGGCGAGCTCTACGGTCTGACCTGGTGGCACGCGGTGCTCGTCGTCGGGGTGGTCGGGGTCGTCATGACCGCCGCGTACGTCGTCGGCCTCAAGGTGCTGCGCGTGCGCGAGCTCGACCAGCTCCTCGGACCGGTCGTCGGCCGCGTCCGACGTCTCGTGCGGCGATGAGGCGCACACCCGGCCCGGCGTGCCGACGGGCCCTGCGGCGGGCTCTCCGACAGGCTTGCCGATGGCAACCCGGGCATTCCGGGCCCGCGTACCATGTGGTGGTGTCGACCACGAGTCCCCCGAAGGAGGTCCGGTGAACGGCGTGGCCCCCGGAACACTGCTCGTCGCCCGCTACCGGTTGGACGAGCAGCTCGCGTCCGACCTCGCCGACGTCACGGCCTGGTCCGCGCACGACCAGATCCTCGACCGGCCCGTGCGGGTCTCGCTCGTCACCGGCGCGCACGTCGCCGACGCGCTCGACTCGGCACGACGCGCCGCGCTCGTCGCCGACCCGCGTCTCACCCGCGTCCTCGACGTCGGGGCGGAGGACGGCACGGCGTACGTCGTCACCGAACCGTTCGTCGGGATCACGCTCGCCGAGGTCGTCGCCGGCGGGATCGTCGACCCGCAGCAGGCCCGCGCGATCGTCGGCGAGGCCGCCTCCGCGCTCGAGGCCGCACGACGTCGCGGGGTGCACCACCTCGCGCTGCGGCCCGACGCCGTCCGGGTGGACGGCAGTCGCGTCGTCGTGACCGGGCTGGGTCTCGACGCGGGCGTCGCGGGTCAGGACCAGCAGGACCCCGACCGCACGTCCCGGGTGGACGCCGTCGGGCTGGTCGCCCTCCTGTACTACGCCGTCACCGCCCGCTGGGCCGGACCGTCGCTGGACGTCCCGTGGATCTCCGCGGACGCCATCCACCCGCTGCCCGCCCAGCTCGCGGGCGACCGCGCTCTCCCGCCGTCCGCCGTCCGCTCGGACGTGCCCCCCGAGATCGACGAGCTGTGCAGCGAGACCTTCACCGCCACGACGGGCGACGCGGCGTCGTGGACCGGCTCCGTCCCCGGCGGTGGGCCGAGCACGCCCGCCGACGTCGTCTCGGCCCTCGAGCCGTGGGGCGAGGTGTCCGTGGTGGCGGCGCTGCCCGCGTTCGTCCAGCCTGGCGCGGCCGCTTCCGCCGCAGGCGTGAGCCGCCAGTCCGTGCGGACCGCGTTCGACGGCGGGGCGTCGGCCCCGCCCGGGACGCCGCCTCCCGCTCCTCCCGTCCGCCGCCCCGCCACCGGTCGGATCCACCGCGTGGGTGCCGTCCCGGGAGCGGCCGGCTACGCCGCTGCGGGATACGCGGTCGGGGCCGCAGGGTACGGCCCGGAGCAGACCGTCGGCGCGACCGCGGTCGGACCGCCCCCTACCGGCCCGCTCCCCGTACCGCCGCCGCCCGCGCACGACCCCGGTACCACCCCGACCGAGGCCTACGCCACGCCGCCCGACGCCTACGCCGTCCCAGGCGGTACGCCGGCTTCCTACGCTCCCGCGGTCCAGCAGCCTGTGGTCCAGCAGCCTGCGGTCGGGCCGCCCGCGGAGCCGGGTGCCGAGGGCAGCTGGGGCGAACCCGTCCCGCGCCGTGGACCGCGCCGCTTCAACGCGACGCCGTTCGTCCTCGTGCTCGTGGTCCTGCTCGTCGGTGCCGGCGTGTTCTGGGCGGTCAACACCGCGTTCGACGGGTTCTCCCCTCCCGTGCAGTCCGACGGCCGCGAGACCACGGGCGTGGAGACCCCGGCCGAGGGCGAACCGAGCCCGACCGACGGCGGCGAGGAGCCTGCGCCGGCGCCCGACGTCCGGCCCGTCATCGCGTCCGCCCAGGCGCTCGACCCCCAGGGCGACGCCGACCCGGGCAACGAGGGCGAGCACCCCGAGGCCGTCGCGCTCGCCTTCGACGGCGCACCCGAGACGTTCTGGTACACCCGCCGGTACAACAGCCCCGACTTCGCCGGGCTCAAGGACGGCGTCGGCTTCGCCGTCGTCCTCGAGGAGAAGGCTCCCGTCCAGACGATCGTCATCGACTCGGGCGTCAACGGCGGCAACGTCGAGATCCGCGCCACGTCGCCGTCCACCCCGACCGAGGGGGCGGTGCTGGCCTCGGGCCCCCTGTCGCCGGGCGTCGAGTTCGAGTTCGCCGAACCCGTCGAGGCCGAGTCGATCGTGCTGTGGTTCACCGCGCTCCCGCAGAACGCGGCCGGTGAGAACCGCATGGAGATCAACGAGATCCTCCTCTCCTGAGACGCTGCCCGATGGCGGGGCGCCGTACCGTGGGAAGAGCACGCCGCGGAACAGATGGGCCGTCGCCAGCGTTCACCACATCGCGCGGACGGGTACGCCGCGCACCGACACCGAGGAGCATCACGTGACCGAGCAGCCGACCGTCGAGAACCTGATCATCGTGGGATCGGGTCCTGCGGGCTACACCGCCGCGATCTACGCGGCCCGCGCGGGCCTGGCTCCCGTGGTGCTGGCCGGATCGGTGACCGCCGGTGGTGCGCTGATGAACACGACGGACGTCGAGAACTTCCCGGGCTTCCCCGACGGCGTGATGGGCCCGGACCTCATGGTGTCGCTGCAGGCGCAGGCCGAGCGGTTCGGGGCCCGGGTCGAGTGGGACGACGCGACGTCGCTCGAGCTCGACGGCCCCGTGAAGACCGTCGTGACGGGGAACGGCGACACGTACCGTGCCCGCGCGGTGATCCTCGCGACGGGCTCCGCCTACCGCGAGCTGGGTATCGACGACGAGAAGCGCCTGTCCGGCCGCGGCGTCTCCTGGTGCGCCACGTGTGACGGGTTCTTCTTCCGTGACCAGCACATCGCCGTCGTCGGCGGTGGCGACTCCGCCATGGAGGAGGCCACCTTCCTCACCCGGTTCGCGGAGAAGGTCACGATCGTGCACCGCCGCGACGAGCTGCGCGCGTCGAAGATCATGGCCGACCGCGCTCTCGCCGACCCCAAGATCGAGTTCGCCTGGAACTCCGAGGTCATCGGCATCGCGGGCGAGAGCAAGGTCGAGGGCGTCCGCCTCCGCGACACGGTGACCGGCGCCGAGAGCGCCCTGCCGGCGACGGGCCTCTTCGTCGCGATCGGGCACGAGCCCCGCAGCGAGCTCCTCGCCGGTCAGATCGACCTCGACGACGAGGGCTACGTCCAGGTCGTCGGTCGCACCACCGCGACCAACCTGCCGGGCGTCTTCGCGTGCGGCGACCTGGTCGACCACACCTACCGGCAGGCGATCACCGCCGCCGGCTCCGGGTGCTCCGCCGCGCTCGACGCCCAGCGCTACCTCACCGAGCTCGCCGACCGGCTCGAGGACGCTGCCGGGCTGCCGCACTCCGCCGGCACGCCCGAGGCGCCGAACCCCGAGGAGCTCCCCGACGCGCTCGCCGAGCTCCACGTCTGACACCTCTCTCACCCGTCCCCGGCGGAGGCACCCTCCGCCGCCACTCCACCCTGGAGGTCACGCATGGCCACCGTCCCCGTCACCGACGCCACCTTCCGCGACGAGGTCCTCGCGTCCGACGTGCCCGTCCTCGTCGACTTCTGGGCCACCTGGTGCGGTCCGTGCCGCCAGGTCGCGCCCATCCTCGAGGAGCTCTCCGAGGAGTACGGCGACAGGATCAAGATCGCGAAGCTCGACACCGACGCGAACCCGGAGACCACCGGCGCCTACGGCATCGTGTCGATCCCGACCCTCAACGTCTACGTCGGGGGCGAGCTCCAGCGCTCGATCATCGGCGCCCGCCCGAAGCGGGCACTGACCGAGGAGATCGATGCCGTCCTCGCCACGACCGCCTGACACAGAACTTCACGACGCCAGAGGGCGGGCCGCCTCGAGCGGTCCGCCCTCCGGCGTCTTCACCGGATCCCCCGAACCGCCGTGCGAGACTGGGGATCGTGAGCGCGACCACCCCTCCCCCGCAGCCGCCGGCCTCCGGAGGCACCCGCCTCGACCCGTGGTTCGGCGCCTACGCAGAGCGTGCGCACGGCATGCGGGCCTCGGAGATCCGTGCGCTCTTCGCGGTCGCCAACCGCCCGGAGGTCGTGTCGCTCGCCGGGGGGATGCCCTACCTCGAAGGTCTGCCGCTCGACACGATCGCCGAGACCATGCAACGGCTCGTCGCGACGCGCGGGACGACAGCGCTCCAGTACGGCTCGGGCCAGGGCGACGAGACCTTGCGCGAGCGCATCGTCGACATCGTCCGGCTCGAGGGCATCGACTGCCACCCCGACGACGTCGTGGTCACGACCGGGTCGCAGCAGGCGCTCGACCTCGTCACGAGGATCTTCATCGACCCGGGCGACGTCGTGGTCGCCGAGGCCCCGAGCTACGTCGGTGCACTCGGCGTCTTCCGGTCCTACCAGGCCGACGTGGTCCACGTCCCCCTCGACGAGCACGGGCTGGTGCCCGAGGCGCTCGAGGAGACGCTCACCGCCCTCGCCGCCGACGGCCAGCGGGTCAAGCTGCTCTACACCGTGCCCAACTTCCACAACCCGGCGGGCGTGAGCCTGTCCGCCGAGAGACGCCCTCGGGTGCTCGAGATCGCGCGGCGTCACGGCGTCCTCGTCATCGAGGACAACCCGTACGGTCTGCTCGGCTTCGACGGGCAGACCCTGCCCGCGCTGCGCTCCCTCGACGAGGACGGCGTGCTCTACCTGGGGTCGTTCTCGAAGACCTTCGCCCCGGGCTACCGGGTCGGCTGGGTCGTCGCGCCGCACGCGGTCCGGGAGAAGCTCGTCCTCGCGAGCGAGTCCGCGATCCTGTGCCCGTCGAACGCGTCGCAGCTCGCGATCGCCGCCTACCTGGACGCCAGCGACTGGAAGGGCCAGATCAAGCAGTTCCGCGAGCTCTACCGCGAGCGTCGCGACGCGATGATCGGGGCACTGTCGGAGCACCTTCCGACGGCGCGCTGGACGGTCCCCGAGGGTGGGTTCTACACCTGGGTCCGGCTGCCCGAAGGGCTCGATGCCCGGTCGATGCTGCCCCGAGCCGTCACGGCACGCGTCGCCTACGTCCCCGGCACGGCCTTCTACGCGGACGGCACCGGAGCCGACCATGTGCGCCTCTCCTTCTGCTTCCCGACACCGGACCGCATCCGCGAGGGAGTGCGACGCCTCGCCGGCGTCGTGAACGCCGAGCGCGAGCTCGTCGAGATCTTCGGGACCGGCGCAGCGCTCGACCCCGATCTCACGGACGTCGAGAACCCCTCGCCCGACCTGGCCTGATCACCACAGCCATCTCACCGTGAGCTCGTCGCGCGACGCCGCGAGCTCAGCGACAAGGAGTCCGACCGTGGACACGACCACCGGCATCCCCTCCCCGGCGGACGAGCGCACGCAGCGCACGCCGGAGCCCGAGGCCTCCCGCTCCGAGCGGACGACGGGTGCGGGCCATCTGCCTCACCAGGACCTTCGTGCCGGAGAGGGGAACGTCGCCGCGGACGGTGTCGGGCACGTGCTCATCCTCGCCGGTGGCCTCTCGCACGAGAGAGACGTCTCCCTGAGGTCAGGTCGACGTGTCGCCGAGAGCCTGCGCTCCGCAGGGCTCGAGGTGTCCGTGCACGATCTCGACGCGACGCTGCTGCCCTTCCTGGACAAGCACCGCCCCGACGTCGTGTGGCCTCTTCTCCACGGCGCCAGCGGCGAGGACGGGTCGGTCCGCGACATGCTCGAGCTGCTCGGCCTCGCGTACGTCGGAACCGGGCCGCGGCAGAGCCGCACCGCCTGGAGCAAGCCCGTGGCGAAGAGCACCGTGCTCGGAGCCGGGATCAGCACCCCCGAGTACGTGACGCTCCCCCAGAGCCTGTTCCGCGAGCTCGGCGCGCAACCCGTCCTCGACGCCGTCGTGGCGCGCCTGGGGCTGCCGCTCGTCGTCAAGCCGACCCACGGCGGCTCGGCGTTGGGAGTCACGCTCGTCACCTCGGCGGACGCGCTCCCTCGCGCGATGGTGAACTGCTTCGCGTACGGCGAGGTCGCGCTGATCGAGCGCGCTGTGCAGGGCGTCGAGCTCGCGGTGAGCGTCGTCGACCTCGGCTCCGGTCCTTCCGCGCTACCTCCGGTGGAGATCGTGACCGACGGCCCGTACGACTACGACGCGCGGTACAACCCGGGCCGTACCGAGTACTTCGCGCCGGCCCGCCTCGACGACTCCGTCCTCCAGACCGTGCAGGACGTCGCTGTGCGCGCCCACACGTCTCTCGGGCTGCGTGATCTGTCCCGCACCGACGTCATCCTCGACGCCGACGGCGTGGTCCAGTTCCTGGAGGTCAACGTCGCGCCGGGTATGACTGAGACGTCGTTGTTCCCCCAGGCGGCTCGAGCAGCAGGGGCTGACCTGCCTTCGTTGTACCGCTCCCTCGTGGACTCTCGCGTCCGCTCCTGACGAGAGCAGCCAGCGGCCACGCCCAGCGGCACACCTCGACCGGTTCCTCACCGGACGCGCGGCGCGCGCTGTTTCACGTGAAACACTGCGGGCGGGATCCTCGCGAAGGCGTTGCGAACCGCCGCCACGCCGGTCTCCGGCACCGGGTCTCCGGCACCGGGCGAGCGGTCGCGGACGTCCGGTGCCTGCGACCTCCGACGGCACGGGCGCCTACAGGCCCCTCGGCAGGCCCTCGACCACATCGTGGATCGACCTTCGGGATCGCCCTTCACGTCGTGGACACGCCACCCGCCGCGCGGCGGAACCTTCTCGCGAGGCGATCGAACGCCGCCGCGAGCTCCTCCCCCTCGATCACCTCGACGTCGACGTCGAGCTGGGCCATCCAGAGCGCGAGCCGGTCCGGGTCGTCGGAACCCAGCTCGACACGGCACGAGGACGTGTTGACCGGCGTGATGTCGAGCGGGATCGGGATCATCGCGGCGACCCTCGCGGCAGGAGCATGCACGAGCACTCGCGCGCGGTACTTCCAGGACCCCGAGCTGACGCGCCGGACGACGAACTCGACGACCTTGTCCTCCGAGATGACGCGGGGCGCGAACCGCGAGCCCGTCGGTGCGCGCGGAACCATCCGGTCGACACGGAAGACTCGCCAGCTGTCACGGTCGAGGTCCCACGCGAGCAGGTACCAGAGCCGCCCCCAGGTCACCAGGCGTTGCGGCTCGACGTGGCGCGCCGCCTCGACGCCCCCGGGCTTCGTGTACCCGAAGCGGAGCCGTTCGTGGCCGCGAATCGCGACAGCGACCGCGCCGAGCACCGAGAGATCGAGCGGCGGATCCGCCCCGGGGACGGCGCTCGTCGCCTCCCGTACGGCGTCGGCGCGTCGACGCAAGCGCGAGGGCAGCACCTGCTCGAGCTTCGCGAGCGCGGTGAGCGACGTCTCTTCGACGCCGACCCTTCCGGTCGCGACGGCACCCAGCCCGACCGCGACGGCGACGGCCTCGTCGTCGTCGAGCAGCAGCGGGGGCATCGCCGTCCCGGCGGCCAGCCGGTACCCGCCGGTGACGCCGGAGCGCGCCTCCACGGGATAGCCGAGCGTCCTTAGCCTGCCGATGTCGGCACGGACCGTCCTCGTACTGACCTGGAGCCGACCGGCGAGCTCTGAGCTCGTCCAGTCGCGTCGGAGCTGGAGCAACGACAGCAGTTCGAGCAAGCGAGCCGAGGTCTCCAACATGGTGTCGATCCTTCCAGCGAATGCGGAAGCTCACCTGCCGCGTTACCTGGAAACGTCGGCGTCATGATCCAGACAAGCGTCAACGACGCCACCGCTCTCACACCGTTTCGTATCGACATCCCGCAGGCCGACATGGACGACCTGCGACACCGGCTGGCACGGACGCGCTGGCCGTTCCCCGTGCCGGGGCGAGCCGATCGCACTGACTTCAGCCGTGGCATCCCGTTGGCCTACCTGAAGGAGCTCGCCGACTACTGGCGCGACGGGTTCGACTGGCCTGCCCAACAGACCACGCTGAACGAGCTCGACCAGCTGACGACGGTCGTCGACGGGCAGACCTTCCACGTGGTCCACGTGCGCTCGGCGAACCCGGCGGCCACTCCGCTGATGCTGAACCACGGCTGGCCGGGGTCGTTCGTCGAGTATCAGCGCCTCGTCCCGCTGCTGACGGACGAGTTCCACATCGTCATCCCCTCACCGCCCGGCTTCGGGTTCTCCACGCCGCTGTCCGGGACCGGGTGGGAGCTGGCGCGGACGGCGGGGGCCTACGCAGAGATCATGACGCGCCTCGGCTACACCACGTTCGCCGCCCACGCGACCGACAGCGGGACGGGTGTCGTCGGGTGTCTCGCGGCGGTCCACCCGGAACGCATCACCGGCATGCACCTCGCCGTCGACCGCCCCCTGCTCGGGCTGGTCGGAGAGAAGTTCCCCTCCCCCACCGGGCTGTCCGACGGCGAGATCGGCCAGCTCGAGGCGCTGCAGGCCGCTAGTGCGGCAGAGCGCGGATACCTCGGCATGCACAACCATCGACCCGACACGATCGGCCCGTCTCTCACCGACTCGCCGGTCGGTCTGCTCGCCTGGATCGCCGAGAAGTTCAAGACCAGAACCACCGAGGGCTACGGGGTGCCGGTCGTCGACCGCGATCAGCTCCTCACCAACATCTCCCTCTACTGGTTCACCCGAAGTGGCGCGTCGAGCGCACAGTTCTCCTACGAGTTCGAGCACTCCGGGCTCGAACTCGTCATGGGCGCCGGGGTGCCGACCGGGTGGGCCGTGTTCGACACTCATCCGCTCATACGCCGCGCGATGGACCCGTGGAGGGCGACAAGCCACTGGAGCGAGTTCACCGAGGGCGGCCACTTCCCCGCGATGGAGGAGCCGAAATTGCTCGCCGACGACATCCGCACGTTCGTCCGCGGCATCGCCTGACCTTCGTGGGTCACCCTGTGGCGGGGGCTCGCAGCCTGTGGCGGAGGCTCGCAGCGGGGACTTTCGGCGAACGGCCGGCACGCCGCGACAGGCTCTCGTTTGCCTCGAACCTGGGCGTCCTGCGATGCGCCGCGCCTTGCCGGGCGTCGACCCACAGCGTCGAGCCTGAACGGGGACGCGTCACCGGGCGGGCAAGGAAGCGGCGGGAAGCAGACGGGAGGCGGGAGAACCGCGGGAGCGCAGGTGCTCGGAGAACGGCCTCCAGGAGTTGGCTCCCCCGCGCCCGCCGCCGCCTGCCGCCCGGAGATGGAACGGGGACTGCACTCACCGACCGCGCCGCCGCGACTTTCGTCGTGACGTTTCACGTGAAACGACTCCGAGCTCGACATGTTCTCCATCGCATCGACCCGCTGCCTCAATGTCGACGTCAGCCGACGTTTCACGTGAAACGTCTCCGATCACAGGATCCGCCGCTTCGGTCAGCGTCCGGCGGCGGACGTTTCACGTGAAACAACACCTCGGCAGCGGGGCAGCCATACGCGCGCCGATTGGCCTGTCGTAGACCTCCGCGCACTGATCCGGAGACCGAGTACCCCACTCGGTGATCAACCTGTCAAGACCCCGCGCACCTGATCGGCCTCACGAGTACCCAGCGCGGTGATCTGCACAACCGGTCACCACTCCGTGATCGGCCCACCGAGTCGCCCACGCGGTGATCGGCGTCCCGACCGCACCTCGTGGTGATCGTCATGTCGAGGGTGAGCGCAGTGTGCCCTGGGGAACAAGGTCCGACCACCTCATCGGCTCATGTCCGGGCGTGCTGCGAACGCACCGTGGACAGCAGGAACGTTGACACCCGGCTGCGGGCTCTCGCCGGCACGGCGCTGCTGCTACTGCCTCAGCAGGCCCGGGTCCTCGGGAGCCATGAGGTCGAGGATCCGGTTGAGGTCCTCGACGGAAGCAAACTCCACGGTGAGACGGCCCTTGTTCTTGCCGAGATCGACCTTGACCCGTGTCTCGAACCGATCGGACAGACGGGTTGCCAGCTCATCGATAGCGGCCGAACGGTGCCCCGCCCTGGGGGCCCGGGCCTGCCGACGCTCCTGATCCAGCCCGCCCATGGCGACGATCTCTTCCGTAGCGCGCACCGAGAGCCCTTCAGCCACGATGCGCTGGGCCAGACGCTCTATCTCGCCACCATCGGTGAGGCCGAGCAGCGCACGCGCATGGCCGGCCGAGAGCACGCCGGCGGCGACCCTGCGCTGGACGAGCGGAGGGAGTCGCAGGAGGCGCAGGGTGTTCGAGATCTGCGGGCGGCTCCGCGAGATCCGCTCGGCAAGCTCTTCGTGGGTGCAACCAAAGTCGTCGAGGAGCTGTCGGTAGGCCGCCGCCTCCTCGAGGGGATTCAGCGCACTCCGATGCAGGTTCTCGAGGAGCGCGTCGCGCAGAAGGTCTGCGTCCTCGGTCTCGCGCACGATTGCCGGGATGGCCGACAGGCCCGCCGCCTGGGTCGCGCGCCACCGGCGCTCACCCATGATGAGCTCATAGGAGTCGCTCTCCCCCGGCACAGGACGCACCACGATCGGCTGGAGGACACCGATCTCGCGGATCGAGCCGACCAGCTCTTCGAGGTCACTCTCATCGAAGACCGTTCGCGGCTGTCGCGGGTTCGGCCGGATCGCCTCGACGGGGATCTCGGCGAACCGCGCGCCCGGAACAGGCACCAGGTCAGCCCCGGCGCCGCCGGTCCACTGGAGGTCCTCCTCGAGCGTATCGATGGCCTCAGCCGACGGTGCGCCCGCGTCGTCGGCCACGGCGATCGCGGATGTTTCACGTGAAACCGTACCCGCGCCGTCCAGGATGTCGGCGTTCAACGCAGGACGGTGGGCGTCAGCGGCGGTCCCGTCTCGCCCGGCGGAGGACAGTTCCGCACGCACGGGCTCATCTGTCCGCGCCTCTTCGAGGGCAGCCAGCTCAGCGAGATCCTGCTCAGAGAGACTGACGACGCCGATGACGTCAGCAGGTCCAGGCGTTCCGTCGATCGGAGCGACAGCGACGGCAGGCTCTGCGTCGGAGCTACGCAAGGGATCGCTGCCGACAGTGGCCGCGCCATCGCCGACCGACTCCGTGCCCTGCGAGTCGCCAGCGTTCGCTGGCGCGCTGGGGAAGAAGACGTCGACGGGGCGCTTCCCCTCAGAGCTCGTCGGGATCAACGCACCGAGGCCGCGTCCCAATCCGCGCCGCTTCTCACTCATCGCTGCTCCTCCAGTCGGACTGCCGGTCCACCGACGGACGCGGCGAACTCGTGTTCATTCCTCGTCGTTTCGCCACGATCGGCGTCCCCCGCGGTCACCACGGCTCCCGTCTCGTGCTCCAGGGTGTCATCGTGGCGCTCCGGAGTCTCAGCAGGGTGGTCCGGCTCGGCGGGGTGGGACTCCGAGGAGTCGCCGCCACGCTCCGGACTTTCGCTCGGCAACTCCAGCGAGCCGACGATGCTGTGCGCCACGACTTCCGTTTCAGGCTGCAGGCCCATGTCAGGCTGCGCGCCGCGCGAGTCACCGTCCACACCCCGGTGCGCGCCGACATCCCCCTGGTGCTGTTCCCCTGCGGCATCCACGTCTCCCGACTCCCCGTCCTGCGACGAGTCGAGCCGAGCCACCAGGCCGGGCGCACGTTGTGTCAGCTCGCGCGCCGCTTCGAGGTACGCCAGCGCGCCGGTCGACCCCGCGTCGTAGGTCATCACGGTCTGGCCATGACTGGGTGCTTCCGAGATCCGTACGGACCGAGGAACCGTCGTGCGTAGCGTCTGGTCGGGAAAGTGCTCGCGCACCTCGGCTGCGACCTGCTGCGCGAGATTCGTCCGGCCGTCGTACATGGTGAGCAAAATGGTCGAGACGTGCAGGCCGGGGTTGAGATGGGCCTTGATCAGCTCGATGGTCTTGAGAAGCTGACTCAGTCCTTCGAGCGCGTAGTACTCGCACTGGATGGGAATGAGCACCTCCCGACCAACGACGAACGCGTTGATGGTCAGAAGGCCAAGGCTCGGAGGGCAGTCGACCAGCACGTAGTCGATCGGGTCAAGACCTGCCGCAACGCGCTTCTCGAGGTAGACGTCGAGCGCGCGCCGTAGCCGTGTTTCACGTGAAACCATCGACACGAGCTCGATCTCCGCACCGGAGAGGTCGATCGTCGCTGGGACGCACCACAGAGTGGAGATGTCCGGGCACTGCTGAACCGCGGACTCCAGCGGAGAGCCGTCCACCAGGACCTCATAGATCGACGGGGTTCCCGCGCGGTGGTCGACTCCCAGGGCTGTCGACGCGTTGCCTTGAGGGTCGTTGTCGATGACCAGGACGTTCAGACCGGCCTGCGCGAGGCCGGCAGCGATATTCACCGTCGTCGTGGTCTTCCCGACGCCACCCTTCTGGTTGGCGACCGTGATGATCCGCGTGGAGGCTGGTCGGGGGAAGCGGCGTCCTTGGAGATCGATCCGTCGGCGTGCATCGATGGCGAGCTGTGACGCCAGCGGTGTGCTCTCGTCCGTCTGAGGGAGGCTCGCCATGAGGGCGGCTCGCCGATCATCTTCGGCAGGGACGCTCGCCTCCGCGAGCCTGCCGGCACCACCGTCCCAGGCCGTAGCACCGGTGTCGACCTCGTGGGTGCTCTCGGTCACGCGCCTCTCCCTCTTCGACTCTTCGACCGGCAGACGCCGCGCCTCATGAACCGGGCCCGTCGCGGCGGTCCCCGACGGCCCCTCGTCATCACACGTCTCGTCCGAGACTCCCGTGCTCAGCGAGACCCAGTCTGCCGCACGATACGGACGACGGTGGTGCTCTCGACACCGGGGATCGTCGGCGCGTCGATGATCTCAGGCTCAGAGCCCTTGAACTTGCGGATCGCCTTGCGCGCGGGGTCGACCTCTTGGCTGACGCTCCGGCCCTTCAGGACGATCATCTCGCCACCTGGCCGCAGCAGGGGCATCGACATCCGCACGAGCTTGTCGAGGGAGGCGACAGCGCGGGACGTCACCGCGTCGCACTCGAACGCACCGTGAAACTCCTCAGCCCGCCCTCGCTTGACCTCGATGTTGGCCAGACCCAGATCGTCCGCGATCTCCGTCAGCCACGCGCAGCGCCGCTCCATCGGTTCGATCAGGAAGATCGTCGCCTCCGGGCGTAGCGCAGCCACCACGATGCCCGGCAGTCCCGCGCCGGACCCGACATCAGCGATCCCGCCGCGCTCCGGAAGGAACGGCACCACTGCTGCAGAGTTCAGGATGTGTCGGTCCCAGATGCGCGGAACCTCTCGCGGACCGATCAGGCCACGGAGCTCACCCTCGTCCTCGAGCCGCCGCGCGTAGGCCGCGACCTGCGGATAGGAGTCACCGAAGTACGCCGTCAGCGCCGACTCGTCAAGCGCCGTTCCGTGCCCGGCCCCCGTCTCAGCATCCATGAATCCGCATTCCTCCCTCGTGATGTTTCCGCACCCATCGTTTCACGTGGGGAACAACCCCCGATGTCGCTCTGGATACCCGTACCAACGCCGAACGCCCCCCGTTTCACGTGAAACAAGGGGGCGCTCGACGGCACGACTACTCGGCGGGATGAATCACCACGTACCGCTGGGGCTCCGTGCCCTCGGAGTCGCTGCGAAGGCCCGCCGCTGCGACAGCATCGTGGACGACCTTTCGCTCGAACGCATTCAGCGGGTCCATGGTCACGGTCGAACCCTCGGCGCGAACCTTCGTGATCGCTTCCTCGGCCAGTGCGGTCAGCTCGCGACGGCGCTGCGCACGGAAGCCGGCGACATCCAGCATGAGGCGGCTCCGCTCCCCCGTCCGCGCCTGAACAGCAAGGCGAGTCAGTTCCTGGAGGGCCTCGAGAACCTCACCGTCCTCACCGACGAGGGACCCGAGCTCCGAGTCGTCGTCGGCGACGATCTCGACCGCCGCACGATCGTGCTCGACGTCGATGTCGATGTCCCCCCCGAGATCGGCGATGTCGAGGAGCTCCTCCAGGTAGTCGGCCGCGATCTCGCCCTCCTCCTCGAGACGAGTCGGCTGGCGTGCGGTCGTCTCCTCGGCGGTGGTGTCGTCGGGCACGGGGATATCGGTTGATGGCATACGGATGCTCCTCAGTGCGGCAGGGTCGCGCGACGGCGCGGGGTCTACTGCTTCTTCTTGGGCTTCTTCGCCGGCCCTGAGGCCGGCGGTTCACTCGGACCCTCGTCGACGACAGGGGCGTCCTCGATCGGGCTCTTCTGCCCGTTGGTCGCGGCGGACGGTCCGGACACCTGCGGACGCGGCTTCTGGCGATCCTTGCGCTTCGGCTGCTGCCGCTGCCCGCGAGGCTGCTCGATGACCGGTGCCGCGTCCTCGACGACGCCCTTGGCGGCCTTCTTGCGTGCCTGGCGCTCCTTGAGGAGACGCTCCGCCTCGGAGCCGGGCGCCGGCATCCGTCGGATCGTGTAGAACTGCTGGCCCATGGACCACAGGTTGGTCGTGGTCCAGTAGACCAGGACACCGACCGGGAAGTTGACGCCCGAGACGGCGAAGATGAAGGGGAAGACGTACAGCATCATCTTCTGCGTCGACGCCATCGGTCCCTCGAGGGCTGCCTTCGGCATGTTCTTCATGGTCAGCTGACGCTGCGTGAAGAAGGTCGTGGCGCACATCGCGACGATGAGGACGGCGATGACGATCCGCGTCTGCAGGTCTTCGGTCCGCAGGAAGATGTCCGAGAGCTGCGCGCCGAAGACCGACGAGCTCTCGATGTCGCTCGCGACGGAGGCGTCGATCGGCCCGATCGGATCGTCCGTGCCGTTCGAGATCGGCACGAGGCCGTTCAGCACCCTGAACAGCGCGAAGAAGATCGGCGACTGCAGGAGGATCGGCATGCACGACGCGAAGGGGTTCGTCCCGTGCTTGCGGTAGAGGTCCATCGTCTCGCGGCTCATGGCCTCACGGGACGCCGGGTCCGACTTGCCCTTGTACTTCTTCTGGATCGCCTGCATCTCGGGCTGCAGCATCTGCATGCCGCGCGACGCCTTGATCTGCTTGAAGAAGAGCGGGATGAGCAGAATACGGATGATGACGACGAGGCCGACGATCGACAGGACCCACGCGGGACCTGGACCGTCGGAGAACCCCAGGAACACGAGACCCTGGTGGCACAGGTACATGATCCACGCCACGGCCCATTCGATGGGGGCGAGGAACGCGAAGAAGTCCATCGGTGACTGCTCCCTAACCTTCTGACAAAGCTCGTGAATCGCCCGCTGGGGGGCTCAGGACTGGTGCGTGTGCGCGTCTCGTGCCGGCGGCACGTCGTCGACCCCGCCGAGGCTCCAGGGGTTGCAGCGGAGCAACCTCCAGAGAGCGAGGCCCGTGCCGCGCAGCGCACCATGCCGCTGGACAGCGGTCAGGGCGTACTGGGAGCAGGACGGGTAGTACTTGCAGGTGGGCCCGGTCATGGGCGAGATCACGGACTGGTACGCCCGGATCATCCCGATCAGGGCGAGTGCGGGAACGCGCCGGAGGAGGTCGATCACCGCGTGCTTCGTCCCTGCACGAGGTGCGTCCGCCTCGAGGTCCGGGGAGGAGGGGGCGTCTTCGGTGGTGCTCGGCGGCGGGGCGTCACGCATTCGCGTCGCGCTCACGGCCGCGCGCTCTCGCGCTCGCGCCACCGGGAGACGGCACGGTCAAGACCCCGGGCGACGTCTCGGTCGAGCTGCTCGAACGTTGCCGACCCGGAGGCCGGGAGCGCGCGGACGACTGTCCGGCTGCGCACCGGCAGCTCTGTGAGATGCGTCGCGACGAGAGCACGAAGGCGGCGCTTGACGAGGTTGCGATGCACCGCGTTACCCACCGCCTTGGATACGACAAAGCCGACCTGTGGCGCGTCCTCGCCCCGAGAGTCCTCGGAGAGATGGACGACCACGGTCGACCTGCCAGCACGCACGCCGCGGCGCACCGCCCGTTCGAAATCTACGGAACGGCGCAGTCGGTGCGCCGCGGGGAGCACGCGATCAGGCAGAGAGCTCGGTGCGGCCCTTGCGGCGGCGGGCAGCCAGGATGGCGCGGCCGGCACGGGTGCGCATACGCAGCCGGAAGCCGTGGGTCTTCGCACGGCGCCGGGTGTTCGGCTGGAAGGTCCGCTTGCTCACGAGGTACTCCAAGAACGTCGGGGAGGTACACCGTCTATGTCCTCGACGATGCAGTGACAGGCTCCGGTGGACCCTGTCGGTGGTTCGGGTGGCGCTGACGAGCGGGTTTCCCCCTCGTCGGCCGTCCTGGTGCGAGCGACACGTGGACCGTGTGCGGTGCGCTGGTCCTCCGCGACGCGACTCGATCGCAGCTCGACCGGAGCTGCTCCCGAGTTGCTCACACGTGCTCACATGGGCGCGCCAAGAGCACCTTGAACGGCTGTACGACGCTACGCTGTCGGACCCGCTCAGGTCAAACCAGCGCACCCGCACGAGCACCGTCTCTCGAGCGTCGGACCCGTACCTCGTCCGTCCTGCGGATTCCTGTCGTCCACCGCCGTCGCGGATCTACGCCTTGACCTCCGCGCGTAGCCACGCTACGTAACCCACAGCCTGTGGACAACTATGTGGATGAGCCGCTGACGTGGCACGATCGTCCTCAGCACCATCCCACCTGACACCCGTCGACCCTCGTCACTCGCGCCATCCTGACGCGCGGCCATCTCTCGTCGACGCACACCCTCGACCCTCGTGAGGACACCGCCCGTGGCGAACCCGGCCGACAGCATCGCCGACGTCTGGGCGCAGACCCTGAGCATCCTCGAGGCGAGCCCGGACATCACCCCCCGCCAGATCGCGTTCATCCGACTGGCGAAGCCGCTCGCGATCCTCGACGACACCGTCTTCATCGCCGTGCCCCACGAGCAGACCCGCACCTATCTGGAGACGCGGGTCCGCGACGAGCTGGTGACCGCCATGTCGTCCTGCCTCGGTCGGGACGTCCGCTTCGGGATCACCGTCGACCCCGAGCTCAGCTCGGAACCCGTCCTGGCGCCCGCCTCACGACCCGCGGTCGAGCGCCCGTACGTCGACCCCGACGACGACCTCCCCGACCTGCCGGCGCCACCGCCACCTCGTCCGCAGGCGGAACCGAGCCGGCTCAACCCGAAGTACGTCTTCGAGACGTTCGTCATCGGCTCGTCCAACCGGTTTGCGCACGCCGCGGCCGTCGCCGTGGCCGAGGCGCCTGCCAAGGCGTACAACCCGCTCTTCATCTACGGCGACTCGGGTCTGGGCAAGACGCACCTCCTGCACGCGATCGGGCACTACGCCCACAACCTGTACCCCAACGTCCGGGTGCGGTACGTGAACTCGGAGGAGTTCACCAACGACTTCATCAACTCGATCGGTGAGGGCAAGGCCGGAGCGTTCCAGCGCCGCTACCGGGACGTCGACGTGCTCCTCATCGACGACATCCAGTTCCTGCAGGGCAAGGAGCAGACGATGGAGGAGTTTTTCCACACCTTCAACGCCCTCCACAACGCCAACAAGCAGGTCGTCATCACGTCCGACCTGCCGCCCAAGCAGCTCAACGGGTTCGAGGACCGGCTGCGGTCACGCTTCGAGTGGGGGCTCATCACCGACGTCCAGCCGCCGGACCTCGAGACGCGCATCGCCATCCTGCGCAAGAAGGCGAGCAGCGAGCGGCTCAACGCGCCGGACGACGTCCTGTCCTACATCGGTTCACGCATCTCGACGAACATCCGCGAGCTCGAGGGCGCGCTCATCCGGGTCACCGCCTTCGCGAACCTCAACCGTCAGCAGGTGGACCTGCCGCTGGCGGAGATCGTCCTCAAGGACCTCATCACGGACGAGGACTCCGCGGAGATCACGCCGGCGGCGATCATCGCGCAGACCGCGGCCTACTTCGGTCTGACCATCGAGGACCTCTGTGGCAGCTCCCGCTCGCGGGTGCTCGTGACGGCCCGGCAGATCGCCATGTACCTCTGCCGCGAGCTCACGGACCTCTCGCTGCCGAAGATCGGCCAGCAGTTCGGCGGCCGCGACCACACGACGGTCATGCACGCGAACCGCAAGATCACGGAGCAGATGGCTGAGCGGCGCTCGACCTACAACCAGGTCACGGAGCTCACGAGCCGGATCAAGCAGCAGCACCGCGGCTGACGGTCCGTACCGCCCACAACACGCCCCAGCGGGCCCGCAGCAAGCGCGCTGCGGGCCCGCTGCGCGCCCCTTGCAGGTCCACTGCTGGCCCGGACGACCCACCATGGTGCGCTCCATGCTCCTGGTGCCGGGTCTCGTCGCGCCGTCGCGGGGCGAGTCCCTCTGCAGGTCCCGCCCGCCGTGGCGCGGCAGGAGCGTGCTCCGACCAGGTTCTCGTGCACAGGGTGTGGGAGGAGATATCCACACCCATCCACAGGAAACCTGTGGGCAACCGCATCGTTCCCATCGCGCCCCGCACCGTGGACCACACCGCTGTGGTCCCTGCTCCGGCCGAGCGGGACACCCAGGTTTCCCACACCATGCTGTGGATGGCTGCTTCCCGGTCGACCGCTCATCCCGAGCGGGTGTGCACAGTTGTGCATCTCGCTGTGGATAACTGTGGATGACTGGCCTCGAGGTGTGGACGGAGCGCCTGTCCTCGGTGGACAGCGTGTGGGGAAAATCCAGCCGCCCACAGCTCGTGCGACTTACCCACACTCTGCCCACGGCCCGGTCCACACCCGAAAACGGCCTCTGAACTGCGCAAAGACCGGTTTTCCACCGTTTGCACAACCCCTATGACGACGACTAACGATCTATCAAGGGGAAAATTCGAGCGCCTTCATCAGGCCGAGACGCGCCGACCTGCCGCACCGTGCCGCGACCACCACCGAGGTCATCCCCGCCTCCCACGGCTCGATCCACATCCCCGCGGCTCCCGGTTCCTCCTCCACGTAGTCCTCGCGTACTGTTCATGCTGGACAGGACGTCCTTCCCCATCCCGCCGACACGCTGACCGCACCATCCGGACGCACCGCGCACACCGCCGTCGAGCGGGGCACCGGTACCCCGGACCTGACGCACAGGGCGGCACCGACCGGCACGGGCGAGCAGGGACGGCCGGCACGTGTGAAGATCAGTCCGATCTGGACGTGGGGACGAGAGGGTGTGGGATGAAGTTCCGGGTTGAGCGTGATGTCCTGGCCGACGCGGTGACCTGGACGGCGCGAACCCTGCCGACCCGTCCCCCTGCCCCCGTCCTCGCCGGGGTCCGCCTCGAGGCCGACGCCTCGGGCACGATCGGTCTCTCGAGCTTCGACTACGAGGTGTCCGCGCGCTCGGAGATCCCCGCCGAGGTCAGCGAACCGGGCACGGTCCTCGTCTCGGGGCGCCTCCTGGCGGAGATCTCCCGCGCGCTGCCGGCGAAGCCCGTCGACGTCGTCCTCGAGGGCACCAAGGTCATCGTGACGTGCGGTGCGAGCCGGTTCACGCTCCTGACGATGCCGGTCGAGGAGTACCCCGCGCTCCCGGCGATGCCCGAGCTGACCGGAACGGTCTCCGGTGACGAGCTCACGCACGCGGTCGCCCAGGTGACCGTCGCGGCCAGCCGCGACGACACGCTGCCCCTCCTCACCGGGGTCCGTGTGGAGATCGAGGGCGAGCGCATCACGCTGCTCGCGACCGACCGCTACCGCCTCGCGCTGCGCGAGCTCACCTGGACGCCCGTCACGCCCAGCTACTCGGCGGTCGCGCTGGTGCGCGCACGCACCCTCAACGACGTCGCGAAGTCGCTCGGCAGCTCGGGCCTCGTGAACGTCGGGCTCAACACGGGCGCCGGCGTCGACCTCATCGGCTTCGAGGCGGGCGGTCGGCACACGACCTCGCAGCTCGTGGACGGCGACTACCCTGCGGTCCGACGCCTCTTCCCGGACGAGACGCCCATCCACGCGGTCGTCCCCACCGCGCCGCTCATCGACGCCGCCAAGCGTGTCGCGCTCGTCGCGGAGCGCAACACCCCCATCCGTCTGTCGTTCACGGACGGGCAGGTCGTCCTCGACGCCGGGCAGGGCGACGACGCGCAGGCCTCCGAGGCGCTCGAGGCGGTGCTCGTCGGCGAGGAGATCTCGGTCGCCTTCAACCCGCAGTTCCTGCTCGACGGCCTGGGCGCGCTCGGCACGGACTTCGTCCGGCTGAGCTTCACGCACCCGAACAAGCCGGTCGAGTTCACCGGCCAGGAGTCCTTGGACGGCGAGGACTCGTCCGCCTACCGCTACCTGCTCGTCCCCATCCGCTTCGCCGGCTGAGGCAACCGCCCGACAGCGCACCACACGCACCCGGAGGACTCGTATGGTCACCCGCATCGGACTCGTCGGCCTGGGCAAGATGGGCAACAACATGCGCGAGCGCGTGCGCGCCGCCGGCATCGAGGTCACGGGGTACGACCCTCGTCCCGAGGTGTCCGACGTCGCGTCGCTCGCCGACCTGGTGGCCGCCCTGCCGACGGACGGGCCGCGGATCGTGTGGGTCATGGTCCCGGCGGGCGACCCCACGCGCGGCGTCGTCACGGAGCTCGGCGAGCTGCTCGGTGCGGGCGACGTCGTCGTCGAGGGCGGCAACTCGTACTACCAGGAGGACCAGGCGAGGGCTGCAGAGCTGGCCGAGAAGGGTGTCGGCTATCTCGACGTCGGCGTGTCCGGCGGCGTCTGGGGCCTCGAGAACGGCTACGGCCTCATGGTCGGCGGGGAGAAGGACCTCGTCGACGCCGCGATGCCGGTGTTCGACGCCCTGCGGCCCGACGGCCCGCGTGAGGAGGGCTTCGTCCACTCCGGCGGTGTCGGTGCGGGCCACTACGCCAAGATGGTTCACAACGGCATCGAGTACGGCCTCATGCAGGCTTACGCGGAGGGCTACGAGCTGCTCGCCGCGAAGGACCTCGTCACCGACGTGCACGGCACGATGAAGGCGTGGACGCGCGGCACGGTCGTCCGCTCCTGGCTGCTCGACCTCTTCGTCAAGGCGCTCGAGGAGGACCCGCAGCTCACAGCGATCGACGACTGGGTCGACGACTCGGGCGAGGGACGCTGGACCGTCGACGAGGCCATCGACAACGCCGTCCCGCTGCCGGTCATCTCGTCCGCGCTCTTCGCGCGGTTCGCGTCGCGCCAGGACCAGTCACCGGCCCTCAAGGCGGTCGCGGCCCTGCGCCAGCAGTTCGGCGGGCACGCGGTCAAGGCCGCGGGGCCGGCCTCGCCCGGAGCCGGTCCGCTCGAGCCGCCCGCCTGACCGCGCGGTCACGCGACGTCGGCCCGACCCCCAACCGCACCACCCGAGAAGCACATGTACGTCTCCCACCTGTCCCTCGTCGACTTCCGCTCCTACGAGACGGTCGACGTCGAGCTCGAGCCGGGCGTGAACGCCCTGGTCGGCCCCAACGGGCAGGGGAAGACCAACCTCGTGGAGGCGATCGGGTACGTCGCGACGCTCGCGAGCCACCGGGTCGCGGGCGACGTCGCGCTCGTCCGTGCCGGTGCGCCGCGCGCCGTCGTCCGGACCCGGGTGGTGCGTGGCGACCGGGCGAGCACGGTCGAGATCGAGCTCAACCCGGGCAAGGCGAACCGCGCGCGCATCAACCGCTCGCCCGCCGCCCGCCCGCGCGACGTCCTCGGGGTCGTGCGGACGGTGCTGTTCGCCCCGGAGGACCTCGCGCTCGTCAAGGGCGACCCCGACGGGCGGCGCCGCTTCCTCGACCAGCTCGCGGTCCTCCTCGTGCCGCGCGTGTCGGCGCTCCTCGCCGACTACGACCGCGTCCTGCGGCAGCGCGGCGCACTGCTGAAGTCCGCGTCCGCGCTGCGGGGCAGGGGCCGGGGGCGTGCGCCCCGCGCGCCGGAGCCTCCCGTGCCCGACGACGGTGCGGAGGTCCCGCAGGCGGGCGGCACCGAGGCCGCCCTCGCCACCCTGGACGTGTGGGACACCCGCCTCGCGAGCCTCGGTGCCGAGATCACCGCGCTGCGGCTCCAGCTCGTCGCAGCGCTCACCCCGTACGTCGCGCACGCGTACGAGCAGGTGAGCGCCGGGCAGGGCGAGGCGCTGGTCACCTACCGGTCGTCGGTCGACGAGGCGCTCGGGGAGGCGACGGCGCCGTCGGACGGCACGCCGGCGATCCCGGACGACCGTGCGGCCGGGTCGGCAGGGCACGACGACGGGGCGACACCCTCGGACGGTGAGCCGGCAGCGGCCGGCGACGGTCCGGCGTCGGGCATCCCGGACGTGCCGACGCTCGAGAAGCGCATGCTGGACGCCATGCGGGAGGTCCGGGCGAAGGAGATCGAGCGAGGGGTCAACCTCGTGGGCCCCCACCGGGACGACCTCGTCCTGACCCTCGGGGGGCTGCCCGCCAAGGGCTACGCGAGCCACGGGGAGTCGTGGTCCTTCGCTCTCGCGCTGCGCCTCGCGTCCTACCGCCTGCTCAAGGACGGCGCCCCGGCCGGGCTCGACTCGCTCCTGTGGGCGGACCAGTGGGGCCCCGACGGCGAGCCGGTCCTCGTGCTCGACGACGTGTTCGCGGAGCTCGACACGCGTCGCCGCGACCGCCTCGCCGAGCTCGTCGCAGGTGCGGGGCAGGTCATCATCACCGCGGCCGTCGCCGAGGACGTCCCGGCGATCCTCGACGGCGCGCGCTTCGTCGTGCAGGACGGGACGGTGACCCGTGTCGACGCCTGAGGACGAGAACCCGCCGCCGCAGGGCCGCGCGGAGCCGGACGACCGTGGCGGACGCGACGACGACGAGACACGCGCGCCACGGGCGACCGGGATACCCGTCGGGCACGTCGTCGACCTCACGCCGCCCGCGGAGGTCGCGCGCCAGGCGCTCAACCGGGCGAAGGCGGCCGCACGCGCCAAGGGCCTGCGGCCCGGTCAGGAGCCGCGTCGTCGGATCCTGGGGGACGCCCCGACGTCGGGGGCACGCCCGAGCGGACGCGACCCGCAGCTGCTCTCGGACGTCCTGGCGCACCTGCTGCGCGAGCGCGACTGGGTCGCGGACGTGTCGGTCGGCGGTGTCATCGGGCGCTGGCGCCAGGTCGTCGGCGACCAGGTCGCGGACCACTGCGAGCCCGAGACCTTCGAGGACAAGGTGCTCGTGGTGCGCGCGGACTCGACGGCGTGGGCCACCCAGGTGCGGCTCCTCGTCCCCCGGCTGCTCGAACGCCTGGCGCAGGAGGTCGGCGAGGGCGTCGTCGAGAGCGTGACGGTGCTGGGACCCGCCGGACCGAGCTTCCGCCGGGGGAAGCGCGCCGTCCGCGGGCCCGGGCCGCGCGACACCTGGGGCTGAGCCGAACGGCGCCGGGTACGGCGGAGGCCCGCCGCGACGACTGTCGCGACGGGCCTCCGAGGCTCGACCGGGCTCGGTCGGGGCGCGGGCCGGTGATCAGGCCTGCACGCGACGACGCAGCCAGAACACGAGCGCGCCGCCCGCGACGAGCAGGACCGCGAACGTGGCGGCACCCGCGACGGTCGCTCCCGTGGAGGCGAGCTCGTCGTCGTCGCCCGCGCTCACGAGCGTGACGTCCTCGGCCGCGACGGGGGCGACCGGCGGGTTCGCGCACTCGCTCGACGCCGGCGGGTAGTCCACGACCGTCTGGTACGACGGGTTGACCTCGAACATCACCTGGACGCCCTCGCGCGTCCACGCGAAGTTGCCCTCGGTCTGCGTGTACGAGCCGTCCTCGTTGCGGACGTACCCGGGCCACTGCTTGGGCTCGGTCGCGGACGCGCCGGGCCACAGGATGCTGCCGGACAGCGGCTGGCCCGTCACGACGTAGTTCTCGCCACCGCGGGGGTGCAGGAACGTGATCGTCAGCGGGGTGTCACCCTCGGCCTCGACGCCCTCGGGCAGCGCGACCGCGTAACCCAGGTGCGGGACGTCGGACTCGCAGACGGCCGTGATGGCACCCGGGACCAGGGCGCAGTCCTCGGCGGTCGGGACGAGCGCGTCGCGGGGCAGCAGGGCGCTGCCGTCGTCGAGCAGGATGTAGCCCGCGAGGTCGGCACCGAAGGTGTGACCGTTCGTGGGCGTCGCCAGGATGCCGTCGACCGTCGGGAGGTAGGTGACCTGCTCGGTGCTCGCGGGCAGCTCGAGGTCGTCGACCTCTGCGCCGCAGAGCTCGAGCGGAGCGGGTGCGACCGGCGCGACCACCACGTCGACGGGGGGCGTCGACGGTTCGGTCGGCGTCGCGCACTCCTCGGCGGACGGCAGGTCGATCCCGAAGTCGGTCAGCTCCTGGTGCGTCCAGTCGACGAGGCGTCCGTCCATCGACGTCCCGTCGGGGTACGTGATGGTCGGAGGCATCGTGTACTCGTCGGGGCCGCCGCGCAGGAGGTCCTGCTGGACGCCCCAGCCCTCGCAGAGGTCGACGTCCTCGAGGAGGTCGGTCTCGGGGAGCTCTGTGAACCAGTGCTCGTCGTTCTTCAGCTCGTCCTCGGGCAGGACGAGCGTCTTGGTCGCGAGGAGCTCCTGCTCGCCCGAGTTCTCCCAGGCGGCGTCCTTCGTCGGGTCGAGCTTCGGGTACAGGTAGATGCCCACCTGGACCTCTTCGCCGTCGTCACCCTCGGCCGGCGGGCAGGCCGTCGTCGAGCCCTTGTCCGACCAGTCGAACCGGTCCTCGTCGGAGGCGTCGACGGAGACGCTCCACGCGTGGGCGGCCGAACCGTCGAGCGGGAACGACTTCTTGTAGCTGTCGCCGAACCGGTCTTCGGCAAGAGTCTTCCCGTCGACGACGACGGTCACCCTGTTGCCACTGTTCGCGTAGTAGCTCAGGTCGACGTCGAGCGAGTCGCAGTCGGCGACGACGACGGGGGTGTGGGCCGAGGCGGGGGCGGCGGTGGCGACGAGCAGCCCGCCGAGGGCGAGCGCCGTGGTCATGGCGCCCGCGAGGAATCTCTTCACTGGGGGAGTGTCCCTTCGGGGTGGGGCCGACCGCTTCGCCGCGGCCGACGTGCACAGGAGGATCGCGTGTGGTAGTCAACCACGTTCCTCGCAAAAAGCAGATTCCCCCAGATACCTGATGAGCGGTCGTGAAACGGGCGCACGAGATGCGTCCTGCGCTTCTGGGTCCCCCGCCGGCCGAGGTCTCCGTACGACCGCCGCGGACGGTGCAGGGGGACCTGTGGGCAAGCCTGTGGACAACGATGTGGAGAAACTTCGGACGCAGGATGCGGAGACGGCCGCGAAGATGCGCACGAGCTGTCCCCAGGAGGCCGAAGATCCGCGGTTTTCGGCTCGTTCCAGGTAGACTGGGAGGGTCATTCCGGGTCGTCTCACCGACCGTCCACGCAGCCCTCCGCAGAGGTCGCCGCCGGCCACCACCGGTACCGCGTCCACGCACGGGGCGAGCGGCGTCGACGGCCGGTCGGGGGCCCGGAACCTATGAGCCGTCGACGACCGTCCTGCAGCGGGATACGGCCGGATCCTGGCCGGATCCGCGCCCGTGCCCGCCCGCGGCAGCCGTCGTCGCGCGCGACGACGAGGAGCAGTACTGCCCGTGGCAGATCACACCGACACCGCCCAGCCCGTGTCCGCGGCACCCGCCGACGGAGCACCTCCCGCAGGCGGTGGCTACGACGCGAGCAACATCACCGTCCTCGAGGGTCTCGAGGCGGTCCGCAAGCGTCCGGGGATGTACATCGGCTCGACGGGCGAACGAGGGCTCCACCACCTGGTGTACGAGGTTGTGGACAACTCTGTGGACGAGGCCCTCGCAGGCCACGCGGACACCATCGACGTGACACTTCTGGCAGACGGAGGTGTACGAGTCGTCGACAACGGTCGAGGGATCCCCGTCGCCATCCACCCGACCGAGGGGAAGCCGACGGTCGAGGTCGTCATGACGATCCTCCACGCCGGCGGCAAGTTCGGCGGGGGCGGCTACGCGGTGTCCGGCGGGCTCCACGGCGTCGGCATCTCCGTGGTCAACGCGTTGTCCCGCCACGTCGTCACCGAGGTGCGGCGCGACGGCTACGCGTGGCGCCAGGAGTTCGGCGACGGCGGCAAGCCCCTCACCGGGCTCGAGCGGGGCGAGGCCACGACCGCCACGGGCACGACCCAGACCTTCTGGGCCGACCCGGAGATCTTCGAGACCACCGAGTTCGACTTCGAGACGCTGCGCGCCCGGTTCCAGCAGATGGCGTTCCTCAACAAGGGGCTGCGCATCAACCTGACCGACGAGCGTCCCGCGCACCTCGACACGGGCGACGAGGTCACGGGTGCCGCCCCGGCGGAGGACGACGAGGTCTCGGAGACGAGCTCGGACCAGGCTTCTGCACCGAAGGGGCGGACCGTGTCGTACAAGTACGACGGCGGCCTCGTGGACTACGTGAAGCACCTCAACTCCGCGAAGAAGGTGGAGCTCGTCCACCCCGACGTCATCGACTTCGAGTCCGAGGACACGGAGCGGCGCATCTCGGTCGAGATCGCGATGCAGTGGACCGGTTCCTACTCGGAGTCCGTGCACACCTACGCGAACACCATCTCGACGACCGAGGGCGGCACGCACGAGGAGGGCTTCCGCGCGGCCATGACGTCCCTCGTCAACCGCTACGCACGGGACAAGGGCATCCTCAAGGAGAAGGACGACAACCTCACCGGGGACGACATCCGTGAGGGGCTGACCGCCGTCGTCTCCATCAAGCTCGGTGAGCCGCAGTTCGAGGGCCAGACCAAGACGAAGCTCGGCAACACCGAGGCGAAGACGTTCGTCCAGCGCGTCGTCAACGAGCGCCTGGTCGACTGGTTCGACTCGCACCCCACCGAGGGCCGCGACGTCATCCGCAAGGCGATCCAGGCGTCGCAGGCCCGCCTCGCCGCGCGCAAGGCGCGAGAGGCCACGCGCCGCAAGGGCCTCCTCGAGTCCGGTGGCATGCCGGGCAAGCTGCGCGACTGCCAGTCGAACCGTGCCGAGGAGTGCGAGATCTTCATCGTCGAGGGCGACTCCGCGGGCGGCTCCGCCGTGCGCGGGCGCAACCCCGACAAGCAGGCGATCCTCCCGATCCGCGGCAAGATCCTCAACGTCGAGCGCGCGCGACTCGACCGGGCCCTGTCCAACCAGGAGGTCCAGTCGATCATCACCGCGTTCGGCACCGGGATCGGCGAGGACTTCACCCTCGCCAAGCTCCGCTATCACAAGATCGTGCTCATGGCCGACGCCGACGTCGACGGCCAGCACATCGCCACGCTCCTACTCACGCTGCTGTTCCGCTACATGCGGCCTCTCATCGAGAACGGCCACGTGTACCTCGCGCAGCCGCCGCTGTACCGGCTCAAGTGGTCCAACGCGCCGCACGACTACGTGTACTCCGACCGGGAGCGCGACGCCTTCCTCACGCAGGGCCAGGCCGCCGGCAAGCGGATCCCCAAGGAGAACGGGATCCAGCGCTACAAGGGTCTCGGCGAGATGGACTACTCCGAGCTGTGGGACACCACGATGGACCCGGAGCACCGCACGCTGAACCAGGTCACCCTAGACGACGCCGCCGCCGCGGACGAGATCTTCTCCGTGCTCATGGGCGAGGACGTCGAGTCACGACGCAACTTCATCCAGCGCAACGCCAAGGACGTGCGTTTCCTTGACATCTGAGCCGCTCGTCGGTCGCGCTGGCGGTGGGTCGCCGGGACGGGGCACTCCGGGGCGGCCGTGCCGGGTCTACCATCCGCGCCGCTCGTTCCTCGCGGCGCTCCCGCCAGACCCGGCACGACCCGGCACGGCCGCCCCTCCGGCCCCGTCCCGGCTCAGAAACGCCCGCAGTCTCGCGCTGACCGCGCGGTGGGACGGCCGGCGGGCAGGCAACGACGGCACGCCGCACGCGAACGTGACCGCGACGAACGAGAAGACGAACGAACGAGGTAGATCGTGACCGACGAGCAGAACCCCGAGATCGAGCCCGCGGTTCCCGGCGACGGGGCCGAGGAGATCGTGCACGCCGACGGGACGGCCGTCGCGGTCCACCACGGGCGCATCGAGCAGGTGGACCTGCAGCTCGAGATGCAGCGGTCGTACCTCGACTACGCGATGAGCGTCATCGTCGGGCGTGCGCTGCCCGACGTGCGCGACGGGCTCAAGCCCGTGCACCGACGCGTGCTGTACGCGATGTACGACGGCGGGTACCGGCCGGACCGCTCGTTCTCGAAGTGCTCGCGCGTCGTCGGCGACGTGATGGGCAAGTTCCACCCGCACGGGGACACCGCGATCTACGACGCGCTCGTGCGCCTCGTGCAGGACTGGTCGCTGCGGTACCCGCTCGTGGCGGGCCAGGGGAACTTCGGGTCGCCGGGCAACGACCCGGCCGCCGCCCCGCGGTACACCGAGTGCCGGATGGCGCCGCTGGCCATGGAGATGGTCCGGGACATCGACAAGGACACGGTCGACTTCCAGGACAACTACGACGGCCGCACGCAGGAGCCCGCGGTCCTGCCCGCGCGGTTCCCGAACCTGCTGGTCAACGGCTCGGCGGGCATCGCCGTCGGCATGGCGACGAACATCCCGCCGCACAACCTGCGCGAGGTCGCCGAGGGTGTCCAGTGGCACCTGGACCACCCGGAGGCGAGCCGCGAGGAGCTGCTCGCCGCGCTCCTGCTGCGCATCAAGGGCCCCGACTTCCCGACGGGTGCCACGATCCTCGGGCACAAGGGCATCGACGAGGCGTACCGCACGGGGCGTGGTTCCGTCACGATGCGCGCGGTCGTCAACGTGGAGGAGATCCAGGGCCGGATCTGCCTCGTCGTCACGGAGCTGCCGTACCAGGTCAACCCCGACAACCTCGCGGCCAAGATCGCGGACCTCGTCAAGGAGGGTCGCGTGCAGGGCATCGCGGACATCCGCGACGAGACGTCGGGCCGCACCGGTCAGCGCCTCGTCGTCGTGCTCAAGCGTGACGCCGTCGCCAAGGTCGTCCTCAACAACCTGTACAAGCACACGCAGCTGCAGGACACGTTCGGCGCGAACATGCTGGCGCTCGTCGACGGCGTGCCCCGCACGCTGAGCCTCGACGCCTTCATCCGCCACTGGACGGCGCACCAGCTCGACGTCGTGGTGCGGCGCACGCAGTACATGCTCCGTGAGGCCGAGAAGCAGATCCACATCTACCGCGGGTACCTCAAGGCGCTCGACGCGCTCGACGAGGTCATCGCGCTCATCCGTCGCTCGCCGGACGCCGACCAGGCCCGTGAGGGCCTCATGACGCTCCTCGACGTCGACGAGATCCAGGCGACGGCGATCCTCAACATGCAGCTGCGTCGTCTGGCCGCGCTGCAGCGCCAGGAGATCATCGAGCAGCACGACAAGCTCCAGCGCGAGATCCTGGAGTACGAGGCGATCCTCGCCTCCGACGAGCGGCAGCGCGCGATCGTCGGCGACGAGCTGCGCGAGATCGTGGACCGGTACGGCGACGAGCGTCGGACGACGATCCTGCCCTTCGACGGCGAGGTCTCGATGGAGGACCTCATCGCCGAGGAGGAGATGGTCGTCACCATCACGCGCGGCGGGTACGCGAAGCGCACTCGCAGCGACAACTACCGGTCGCAGCGACGGGGCGGCAAGGGCGTGCGGGGGACGCAGCTGCGCGAGGACGACATCGTCGACCACTTCTTCGTCACGACGACGCACCACTGGCTGCTGTTCTTCACGAACCTCGGCCGCGTCTACCGGGCGAAGGCGTACGAGCTGCCCGAGGGCGGGCGGGACGCGAAGGGTCAGCACGTCGCGAACCTCCTCGCGTTCCAGCCGGGCGAGAAGATCGCGCAGGTGCTCGACCTGCGGGACTACGCGGCGGCGGAGTACCTCGTGCTCGCCACGCGGCGCGGGCTCGTGAAGAAGACGCGGCTCACGGAGTACGACTCGCCCCGCTCGGGTGGTCTCATCGCGATCAACCTGCGCGAGGACGAGGCGGGCACGCCGGACGAGCTCGTCTCGGCACGTCTCGTGGACTCGACGGACGACCTCGTCCTCGTCTCGCGCAAGGGCCAGTCGATCCGCTTCACCGCCGACGACGACGCGCTGCGCCCGATGGGTCGCGCGACGTCCGGTGTCACGGGTATGAAGTTCCGCGAGGACGACGAGCTGCTCTCGGCGGACGTCGTCGAGGACGGCGCGGACCTGTTCGTCGTGACCGAGGGCGGGTTCGCCAAGCGCACGCGGCTCAGCGAGTACCGCGTCCAGGGACGCGGTGGTCTGGGCATCAAGGTCGCCAACCTCGTGGAGGCTCGTGGAGATCTTGTGGGAGCACTGGTCACGGAGTCCGACGACGAGGTCCTCGTCATCATGGAGCGGGGGAAGATCGTCCGGTCGGCAGTCGACGAGGTCAACCTCACCGGGCGCAACACCCAGGGAGTGACCTTCGCGAAGCCGGACAAGGGGGACCGCATCATCGCCGTCGCCCGGAACGTCGAGCGTCGTCTCGGGGAGGATCGGGATACCGTGGGCGAGGAGAGCACGTCGAACGACTCCGCCCCGGAGACCGACCAGAGCGCCACGGCCGAGGAGGCCGGTGGGACCGACACGGCGCACGGAACCACCGAGGAAGCCAGATGAGCACCGAGAACAACGCACCGCCGGCGATCACGCCGAGGCTGACCGTGCCGCGCCCTGACACGAGCACGCCGCCCCCGCCGCCGCCCCCGCCCTCCCCCGCGGAGAGCAACGGCAGCTCGGGCAACGGCACCTCGGGCAACGGTACGTCCGGCCACAGCTCGCAGGGCAACGGCTCCCTGCGGACCGACGGTCCGTCGGACGGCATGGAGGTCGCCTCCGGCGAGAGCCGCGTCGCGGTGGCCCGGGCCGGCGCGGTGAAGGCGGCCGCCGCCGCGATCGCTGCCGCGAAGTCGGCGGCCAAGAAGGTGTCCGCGTCCGTCCCGGCCGCTCCCCCGGAGACCACGCACGACGACGAGATCGACGATCGGACGGTGAAGCGCGTGACCACCACGTCAGCTCCCGCGTCGGTGGGTGCCACCGCGCCGGCCACGGCGACCAACGGTTCCCCCGGGGGCTCCTCGTCGATGCACTACTCCGCGGCCGGGGTGACCGGCACCGCGAGCCCGGTCACGGGAGCGACTCCGGCGGCGTCGCCCGCGACGGGCGCGATCCCGACCGTCCGTCACGACGGGCCCCGTCGCGTGCGGCTGTCGGTCTCCCGCGTCGACCCGTGGTCGGCCATGAAGCTCGGGTTCCTGCTCGCGGTCGCGATCGGCATCATGACCGTCGTGGCGACGGCGGTCGTCTGGTACGTCCTCGACGGGATGATGGTCTTCCAGAAGGTGCAGGACTTCGTCACGCAGATCGCGGGCGAGGAGAGCAACGTCGACATGCTGCAGTTCGTCGAGTTCGGGCGCGTCATCTCCGTCGCGACCCTGCTCGGTGTGGTGAACGTGGTGATCATCACGGCTCTGTCGACGATCATGGCGTTCCTGTACAACATCGTCGCTGCTCTCGTCGGTGGCGTGCACCTGACGCTGACGGACGACTGACGCGGGAGCGCTCCAGAAGGGTGCCGGAGCCCGCTCTCGGTTTGGGCGTCCGGGCCCCTGTGGGGTAATCTCAAGCGCTGCCTGCGTGCGGAGCAGCTCCTGACCTGGAGTCGGAGCCTGCGTCGTCGCCGGCGAACGGGCCTATAGCTCAGACGGTTAGAGCGCTTCCCTGATAAGGAAGAGGTCAGAGGTTCAAGTCCTCTTAGGCCCACTGCCGAACCCACTCGAGGGGGAACGTGATGAAGAAGCTCCTGGTCCTTCTGCTCGCCGCCGGCGCCGGCTACCTCCTGTGGCGCAAGTACTCGGAGGACAACGCCGAGCGCGACCTGTGGGCAGAGGTCACCGACACGTTCGAGTGAGCACTCACCACAGCTGACCGGCCTCCGGCCGCGTCGCCCGGGGCCATGGCGCAATTGGTAGCGCACCTGCTTTGCAAGCAGGGGGTTGGGGGTTCGAGTCCCCCTGGCTCCACACCGGATGACCTGGACCGATACATTCGGCCCGGGTCATCTTTCTTGTCTCCAAGAGGCAGAATCCTGTCCGGTGCATTCGGAACCTGCCCGTGACGAGGCCGCTCCCGCGGTTGCTCGTCCGTCGGAGTCGACGATTGCGGGCACGTTCCGGAAGACGTCGTCCCCGGTGAGCCGGCGATACGATCTCGAGGTGATCCGTGAGCACGCTGTTCTCCATGTCCTGCCCGGGCGCGAGGAGGACTTCGAGAGCGCGTTCGCCACGGCCAAGCCGCTGATCGAGGCCACACCGGGCTTCGTTGCTCTGACCCTCTCCCGATCGATCGAGACGCCGTCGACGTACGTGCTCCTGGTCGAGTGGGAGTCCGTCGAGGCGCATGAGATCGGGTTCCGGCAGGGGGACGGGTACGACGAGTGGCGCTCGCTCCTGCACCACTTCTACTCCCCGTTCCCGACGGTCGAGCACTTCCGCGACGTCGACCTCAGCCACGGATCCGGTCAGCCGGAGCGTTCCGCGGAAGTGAGTCACGACGAGGCTGTGCGAGCGTTCGTCGTCGGATCGACGAAGTGGCGCTGACCGCGTGGATGCATGAGCACCTTCGTGTCGCCACCAAGCCCTACCTCGACGCGAACACCCTCGGCCGGCTCGAGGATGACGTCGTCGCAGAGCTCGACCCGCCGCTCGACATCGTGAAGGTCGGAAGGTCACCGGTGCGGACACGGGTCCGCGCTCTCCGCAAGGTCTACGCCCACCTCTGAACCTGACTAGCCGCCTGCCAGTCGGGTCCGACGTCGGTCCGCAGACGACGTCCGCAATCGACGGGCTCTCGCGGCTCGCGGTCGGGCGGTTCTGCTGGCGGTGCTGCGGGCGGTGGCCTTGCGAGCAGGGGGTCGGGGGGAGTCCCCTGGCTCCACGTCCCGAACAGCACGAAGGCCCCGCACCTCACGGTGCGGGGCCTTCGTCGTCCCGTTCCCGGGACCGCGGGCGAGCCGCGGTCCCGGGAACGGAGGTCAGACGTCGTCGGCCTTGTCCGCGGCGTCCTGCCCCTTGGCCTCGGCGGCCTCGCGGGCCTTCCTCGCGGCCTGCTCGACGTGCTCCGCCGCCTTGTCGGCGTCGCCCCCGGCAGTCGTCTCCGTCGTGTCGGCGGGGACGGCCGAGGCGGTGCCTGCGGCGTTCTTCGCGGTGCCGCGTGTCCGGCTCGTCGCCTTCTTCGCGGCCTCCTTGGCGTCGCCGACGGCTCCGGTCACGCGGTCGCTGACGTCGTCGCGGACCTCCGTGGCCCGTTCGGCGATCTTGTCGGTCGCTTCGCGTCCCTTGGCGACGGCGCTGCCGGCAGCCTCCCCGAGCGTCTCGGCGGCGTCCCCGACGGCGTGGCGGGCGTCGCCCACGACGTCGTCGAAGCGCACGTGCTGCTCCTCCTGCTCCCAGGGCTCGGCCCAGGGATCGGTGGTCGGCTGGGCGCGGCGGTACAGCACGTAGCCGACGCCCGCGGCGGTGACGCCGCCAGCGATCCACCACAGCGTCTTGCCCGTGCTGCCCGAGGCGTCGCTCTCCGCGGCCTTCTTGCCGGCCTTGTCCGCGACCTCGGCGAACTTCCTGCTCGCCTTGTCGGCAGCCTTGTCGGCGGCCTTGGCCGCCTTCTTGCCCGCCCTGCCCGACGACTTCTTCGCCTGCTTGGCCGCCTCCTCGGCGGCCTTCTTCGCCTGCTTCGCGAGCTTGCGGCCCTTCCTGCCGCTGGCTGCCGCCGCGGCAGCGGTCGCCGCTGCGGTGGCGGCCGCGGCGTCGTCGGCGGCGCGCTGCGCGGCCTCGGATGCGCTGGCCGCCGCGGCGTTGAAGCTCGCGACGATCCTCGGCAGCACGTCGTCGACGATCTTGTCGTGCGCCGTGTCGATCACCGGGGCGGTCTTGTCCGCGGCCTTCTCGACGCGCGGTGCAGCGGCCTGGATGCTGTCCTGCCACGCCTTCTCGACGCGCGGCTGCAACCATTCGAGGAACGCCTCGACCTTCGGGGTGCTCCACTCCTTCGCGTGGGCCGCCGCGTCCTTCGCCTGGTCCGCGAGCTGGATCGCCGCGGTCTGCGCCGATGCGGCGGCGACGGCCGCCTGGTCCTTGATCTTCTCGGTGTCCAGCGAGTCGATCGTCTCCTTGATCGGGCTGGACCCGGAGCGGGAACGAGTCATGCGTGCTCCTCGGGTGTCGTCGTCCGGGACGGACGAGTGGTGGAAGGTCACGATTCCGCCCACTCTGCCACCAGCGGGGCGCGCCCGCGAGATGTCCCGCGCCCCGGCGTCGGACGGGTACGGCGCGGGTCTCGTGGGAAGATGGTGGGCATGTTCGCAACCTTCCACACGACCGCTGGTGACATCCGGATCGAGCTCCTGCCGAACCACGCCCCGAAGACGGTGGCGAACTTCGTCGGCCTCGCCCAGGGTACGAAGTCCTGGTCGGATCCCCGCACCGGCGCCGAGCGCACCGAGCCGTTCTACGACGGCCTCATCTTCCACCGCGTGATCTCCGACTTCATGATCCAGGGCGGCTGCCCGCTCGGGACGGGCACCGGAGGCCCGGGCTACACGTTCAACGACGAGATCCACCCCGAGCTCCAGTTCGACAAGCCGTACCTGCTGGCCATGGCCAACGCGGGGCTCCGCCGCAACCCGGTCACGGGAGACGCCGAGGGGACCAACGGTTCCCAGTTCTTCATCTCGACCGTGCCGACGCCGTGGCTCAACGGCAAGCACACGATCTTCGGTACCGTCGCGGACGACGCGTCGCGCGCCGTCGTCGACGGGATCAACAACACACCGACGCGTCCGGGCGACCGCCCGCAGGAAGACATCGTCATCAGCTCCGTGACCATCGAGGACTGACCATCTCGCAGCCACCGGTGCCCCCGGGACCCCCGGGACCCCCCGCGTACGGGACGGCCGGGTCGCACGACGGCCCCGCCGTCCCGCCCGTGTGCCCCCGCCACCCCGACCGCGTCTCCTACGTCCGCTGCCAGCGGTGCGGACGGCCGACGTGCCCGGAGTGCCAGCGCCCCGCGGCCGTCGGGATCCAGTGCGTCGACTGCGTGCGCGACGCGTCCCGCAACGCGCCGGAGCAGCGCACGGTGCTCGGCGGGAGGGTGCGTGGGGGCCCACCGGTCGTCACGTTCACGATCATCGGGCTGTGCGTGGTCAGCTGGATCCTGCAGCTCGTCACGGGCGGCGAGTGGACGCGCATGCTCGCGTTCGCCCCGGTGGTCGGTGAGCAGGATCCGTACCGCTTCCTCACGGCCGCGTTCCTGCACTCGACCAGCCCGGTCCACATCCTGTTCAACATGTACGCCCTGTGGATCACGGGCCCGTTCCTCGAGCAGATGCTCGGCCGGTGGCGCTTCACGGCGTTGTACCTGCTGTCGGCCCTCGGCGGCTCGGTCGGCTACCTCGTGCTCGCCGGCGGCCCCGCCGAGCAGGCCTGGTACACGGCCGTGGTCGGCGCCTCCGGGGCCGTCTTCGGGCTCTTCGGCGCGATTCTGCTCGTCCTGCGCCGCACAGGACGCAACGCGATGCAGATCGTCGTGCTCATCGGCATCAACTTCGCGATCGGCCTGTTCTTCCCCGGCATCGCGTGGCAGGCGCACCTCGGCGGACTGGTCGTCGGCGTGCTGCTCGGGCTCGCGTACGCGTACGCGCCGAAGGCGCAGCGCACCCTCGTGTCGGTCGGCGCGACGGCGTTCGTCACCCTCGCGCTGATCCTCACGGCGTGGCTGACGTACCGGTCCGTGGCGCTTCCCACCGGGCTGGTCGGCTGACCGTCGCAAAGTTGTCCACAGGGTTGTTCACAGGTGTGGAACGAACTACGCGCGTGTCATTCCTGCCGGCGGACCGGCGTCCGGCCGCTCGCTACTTCCAGCGGGTCGTGAGCGCGAAGCCGGCGATGATGAACGCAAAGCCGACCCCGAGGTTCCACGCACCCAGCGCGGGGATCGGGAGCTGCGCAGAGCCGCTGAGGTAGAAGAGCACGATCCAGGCGAGGCCCAGGAGCATCAGCCCGAGCATGGTCGGGACGAGCCAGCGGGGGTTGCCCGTGTCGGGCTTGGGCTGGCGGGGCTCGCGGGCCGGGCGCGCCGGCTTCTTGCGGGACTTCGACTCGGGCACGAGGGATGGCTCCTGTCCTGGTGGTTCCTGCCGTCGTCGTGCAGGAACCGTGCGTGGCTCGGGTGGACGTCGTCGACGGGCGGTCGCGGTCCGGGGCTCTTGCCCGGGTCGCGGCGGTCGTCCCGTCCGTGGACGGCGTTCGTCGTCTAGCGTAGTGGGCGCACACAATAGACCACGCCACCGAGCGCAGGAAGGAAGGGCGTATGAGCACCGAGCAGTCCCCGGTCCCCGCGCCCTCGCGCGCCCGGCGCTTGCGGTCCGCGCTGACCGTAGCCCTCGTGCTCGCGCTGGCCGGCCTGATGTTCACGGCGAACGCCCGCCTCGCGCGTGGCGAGGAGAGCCGGCACCCGGAGAATCTCGCCCAACTCGTCGACAGCGAGTCCGATCGTGTCGCCGATCTCGCGGCCGAGGTGGACGCGCTCAACGACGAGATCGCGTCGCTCTCCGCAGCGGACCCCGCGACCGGCGCGGTCGACCCCGGGCTCGCGACCCGGTCGGGCGTCGCCGCCGGCACGCTGGCGGTCAGCGGTCCCGGCGTCTCCGTCATGCTCGACGACGCCCCGCCCGAGGGGAGCTACCCCGCGTCGATCCGTCCGGACGACCTCGTCGTGCACCAGCAGGACATCCAGGCCGTCGTCAACGCCCTCTGGGCGGGCGGCGCCGAGGCGATGACGCTCCAGGGGCAGCGGGTCACCGCGACCTCGGCCTTCCGCTGCGCCGGCAACATCCTGCTGCTCCACGGTCGCGTGTACTCGCCGCCCTACGTCGTGGAGGCGGTCGGGGACCCGCAGCAGCTGCGCGACGCGCTCGACCGCTCGGAACGGATCGACATCTACCAGGAGTACGTCGAGGCGGTGAACCTCGGTTGGGCGGTCGACGAGCACGACCGGATCGACATGCCCCGCTACGAGGGTGCGCTCGAGCTGAAGTACGCGCGCTCGTCCTCGCCGACGTCCATCCCCGACGACGCCTCGCAGACGGACGATGACCGGCCGGCCGAGGTCGCCCCGTGAGCACGGCCACCGCGCCGCCCATCCGGCACCGCTCCGGCGGCCGGTCTCGACGCGGGGGGCCGGTCTCCGCCGTCGTCGGCGTGCTGGGCGAGGTCCTCATCACCCTGGGGGTGCTCCTCGGCCTCTACGTGGTGTGGCAGCTCTGGTGGACCGACGTGCAGGCCGACCGCGAGCAGGCCCAGATCCTCGCCGAGCTGGACGCCCCGGTGCCTGACGCGGACGACGTCGCGGTCCAGGTCCGGCGCGACGCCCCGCCCGTCATGGAGCCGCCCGCGGCCGGCGAGGTCTTCGGCACGCTGCACGTCCCCCGCTGGGACGACGCGGTCATGCCCATGGCCGAGGGCACGGACAAGCGCGCGATCCTCGACAAGGCGATGGCGGGCCACTACCCCGAGACCGTCATGCCCGGGGACGTCGGGAACTTCGCGCTCGCCGGCCACCGCATGACCTACGGCGCGATCTTCCACCGCGCCGAGGAGCTGCAGATCGGGGACCCGATCGTCGTCGAGTCGGACGACACGTGGTACGTGTACCGCGTGACGCACCTGCAGGCGGTCGAGCCGGACCAGGTCGAGGCCGTAGCCCCGGTCCCGTGGGAGCCCGGCGTCGAGCCCACCGAGCGGTACCTGACGCTCACGACGTGCCACCCCATCGGTCTCAACTCGCTCCAGGCGCGCTTCATCGTCAACGCGAAGCTCGACTACTGGCTGCCGGTCGCGGACGGCACCCCGCCCGACCTCGTGGGCCAGACCGCACCGACAGACGGGAGCGCGTGATGTACGGGGCGTTGTGGCGCATCCTGCCGGGGCCCGCGTGGGTCCGGGTGCTCCTGCTGCTGGTCCTCGCGGCCGCCGTCGTGCTGGCGTGCTTCGAGTGGTTGTTCCCCATCGTCGCCGAGCGCATGCCGTTCAACGACCCCAACGTCCAGACGGGCGCCGTCGGCATCCCGGCACAGGCAGGAGAGAACCCGAGATGACCCGCATCCTCGTCGTCGACAACTACGACTCGTTCGTCTACACGATCGTCGGCTACCTCGACCAGCTCGGGGCGCAGACCGTCGTCGTGCGCAACGACGCCGTCCCGGAGCCGGACGCCGACGGCGTCTTCCGCGACACCGACGGCACGCCGTTCGACGGCGTGCTCGTCTCCCCCGGTCCCGGGACGCCCAAGGAGGCCGGGCAGAGCGAGCAGGTCATCCGGGCGTGCGCCTCGTCGCGCACCCCGATGCTCGGCGTGTGCCTCGGCCACCAGGCGCTCGCCGAGGTCTACGGCGCGACCGTCACGCACGCCCCGGAGCTCATGCACGGCAAGACGAGCCTCGTCGAGCACGACGGCGCGGGCGTCCTCGACGGCCTGCCCGAGCCCTTCACCGCCACCCGGTACCACTCGCTCGCCGTCGTGCGGGACACGGTTCCGGGCGACCTTGCGGTGACCGCGCAGACGGCGGCCGGCGTGGTCATGGGCCTGCAGCACCGTGAGCTGCCGCTGCACGGCGTCCAGTTCCACCCGGAGTCCGTCCTCACCGAGGGCGGGCACCGCCTGCTCGCGAACTGGCTCGAGGCGTGCGGGCTCGACGGCGCGGTCGAGCGATCCGCAGGCATGGCACCTCTCGTGCGCCAGTAGCGCGAACGTCCGCGACCACGACGACGGCCCCCACCTCCGCAGAGGTGGGGGCCGTCACGTCATGGTGCCGGAAGACCGGTGGTCAGGGGTTACCGTTCCCGCCGCCGTTTCCTCCGCCGTCGCCCTCGCCGTCACCGTCGCCGTCGCCCTCGCCGCCGGTCGCCGGGCCGGGGCCCGTCGAGACGATGAGCGAGACGTCGGTGCCCTCGGGCACCTCGGACCCGCCGCGCGGGTCGGAGCCGATGACGGTGCCCGCGGGCCACGTGTCCGACTCCTGCGTCTGGCGGTTCGGTGACGGGTTCAGCCCGGCGGCCCCCAGCGCCTCGGTCGCCTGCGCCTCCGTCATGCCCGCGAGGTTCGTCGGGACGGTGGTCGTCTCGACGGCCCGCGGGATCGCGACCGCGATCGTCACGTCCGATCCCTGGGGGACCTGACCGGCGTTCGGCTGCTGCGACAAGACGGTGCCCTCGGCCTCGTCGGACTCGGTCTCCTCGACGACGGGGTTGAGGCCCAGGTCGGTGATCGCCGCCTCGGCGTCCTGCCGGTTCATCCCCACGAGCTCTCCGAGCTCGACGCGCCCGTCGGAGGTGTAGAGCGTGACGGCGGAGTTGGCCGCGACCGTCTCGTTCGCGGCCGGCTCGCTGCGCGTCACGCTCCCCTCCGGGACGCTCGCCGAGTTCTCCGTGTTCACGGTGCCGACCGTGAGACCGGCGTCCGTGAGGAGCTGGCGCGCCTCGTCCTGGCTCCTGCCGGTGACGTCGGGCACCTGGACGCTGTCCGGGCCGGTGGAGAACCAGACGCTCACCTCGGTGCCGGGGTCGACGTCCTCGCCGCCCGCCGGGTCCTGGCGGATGAACTCCCCCTCGGGGACGTCGGCGCTCTGCTCGAGCACCGGCGTGAACTCGAGGTCGAGGTCCTCGAACAGCGTGCGCGCCTCCTCCTCCGTCATCCCGGCCTGGACCGTGGGGACGGTGACGGTGTCGGGCTCGGCCGGGGCACGGTTGAGCAGCCACAACGTGACGATCGCCGCGATCGCGAGCACGCCGACCGCGATGAGGGTCCACATGAGGCCCTTGCGGCTCTTGTGCTCCTCCTCGTCCTCGCCCGGGACGTCGCTCGGCGGGACGGCGGGAGCCGCCGCCGTCGCCCACGGGGACGGCGGCGCGGCTGCCGGGCTCATGACCTGGGTGGCCGACTCGACCATCGTGGGCTGCAGGTCGGCTGCGGCGACGGCGCCCAGGCCGGCGGCCGCGGCCGCGACCCCTAGCGAGGGCGCGGTGATCGCCCCGCCGCGCACGGCGTTCTCGAGGTCCGCACGGAACTCGGCGGCGTTCGAGTAGCGCGCGGTGCGGTCCTTGGCGAGCGCCTTGAGCGTGATCCGGTCGAGCACCTCGGGCACGTCGGGCGCGAGGGCGCTCGGCGTCGCCGGGGCCTCGCGCACGTGCTGGTACGCCACGGCGACGGGCGAGTCGCCGATGAACGGCGGGCGGCCCGTGAGGAGCTCGTAGAGCAGGCAGCCGGTCGAGTAGAGGTCGCTGCGCGCGTCCACGGTCTCGCCGCGCGCCTGCTCGGGCGACAGGTACTGCGCGGTCCCGATGACGGCGTGGGTCTGCGTCATGGTGGCCGCGGAGTCCGCGACGGCGCGCGCGATGCCGAAGTCCATGACCTTCACCGCGCCCGTGGGCGTGATCATGACGTTGGCCGGCTTGATGTCGCGGTGCACGATGCCCGCGTGGTGCGAGTACTCGAGCGCCGCGAGCACGCCCGCCGTGATCTCGACGCCCTCGTCGATCGGGACCGCCTGGCCGTCGCGCAGGATGTCCCGCACGGTGTGGCCCTCGACGTACTCCATGACGATGAACGGGACGTGCACCGACGCGCCCTGCGTGTCGGTGTGCACGTCCTCGCCCGTGTCGTACACGGCGACGATCGCGGGGTGGTTCAGCGACGCGGCCGCCTGCGCCTCGCGGCGGAAGCGGGCGAGGAACGACGGGTCGCGCGCGAGGTCGGAGCGCAGGATCTTGATCGCGACGGTGCGTCCGAGCCGGGCGTCGTGGCCGATGTGCACCTCGGCCATGCCGCCGCGGCCGATGAGCTCACCGACCTCGTAGCGACCGGCAAGCACGCGGGGAGCGTTGTCCACCACTCATTCGTCCTTCGGAGTCGTCGGAGCCGCGGGCGCGTCCGCGCGCGGCACATCTGGCGCAATCATCCCACCCGGGGGCGTCCGGGAGGGACGGGGACACAACGATGTCGTCACGATGTCACCCCGTGGTCCCCGGGGTGCGCGACCAGCGCGACGAGGTGCGCCGTCGGCACGGCGGACCGCGCGGCGTCGTCCGCGGAGTCGTCGCCGCCGGTCACGATCGTCGCCACGAGGACGACGAGGAGCAGCCCGAGCAGCGCGACGAGCGGCCACGTCATCCCCTTCGGGATGCCGCCGATCCGCTGACCCGTCGTGGTCGAGGTCCGGCGCGCCGTGGCCGTGGGTCCGGGCGGGTCCTGGGTCTGGCGGCGCATCTCCGCACGGGTCGACGGCGGGCCGGACGCCGTCCGGTCACCCGGACCCGGGCGGTCGCCGGGGCCGTCGGGCCGGCCCGCGGGACCGGCGCTCCGCGTCGCGGAGCGCGGCGACCCGGGCCGCGCGGCCGCGGGTGCGGGGCGCCGCGTGCGGGACGAGCCGTGCATCTCCCGGCGGGGCGGGTAGGAGCGCGGGGACGCCGCGTCGTCGTCCTCCCCGGGCGCGCCGGGAGCCGACGACGGACGCTCCCACGGCAGCGCGGGACCGGCCTGGAACGGCGGGACCTCGGCGGGGGCGGGCGGTGCCGGCGGGGCCGCGCGCTCGTCGTCCGGGTGGGGCTCGCGGACCGTCGCCGGGATGACGATCGGCGTGATGACGGGGGCGAGGTCCTCGTGAGGGACGCCGCGTCCGGCGTCCTCGGACGCAGGACCGGTGGGCTCCGCGCTCGCCGCCGCCGCGTCGTCGGGCTCGTGCCGACCGCGTCGGGACCGTCGCGTCGGGGGACCGCTCACGCGCGCGGACCACGGGTCGGCGGCGAGCCGGGCGCCGATCTCGTCGAGCACCTGGGCCAGCTTCGCCGCCGTCCGCGGGCGTGCGAGCGGGTCCTTGGCGAGCATCGCCATGATGAGGGCGGACAGCTCCGGGTCCACCGACGACGGCAGCGGCGGGACGGCCTCGTTGACGTGCGCGACGGCGATGTCGACGGGCGTGGAGCCCGTGAAGGGCCGGTTCCCGACGACCGACTCGTACGCGACGATGCCCAGCGCGTACACGTCGGACGCGCCGGTCGCGGCCTGCCCGACGGCCTGCTCCGGCGACAGGTACTGCGCGGTGCCCATGACCATGCCCGTGGCCGTCATCGGCACCTGGTTCGCCGCGAGCGACACCCCGAAGTCCGTGATCTTCACCGTGCCCGAGCGGTCGATGAGGATGTTGCCCGGCTTGACGTCCCGGTGCACGACGCCTGCGACGTGCGCGGCGTGCAGCGCGCGCGCCGTCTGGGACAGGATCGGCAGGAGCCGCGACGGCGGCAGCACGGGCTCGCGCTCGAGGAGGTCCGCCATGGGCTCGCCGATCACGAGCTCCATGACGAGGTAGCCGGACCGGTCCTGCTCGCCGTAGTCGTACATCTGCGCGATGTTCGGGTGGGACAGGGCGGCGCTGTTGCGCGCCTCGGTGCGCAGGCGGTTGAGGAAGTCCTCGTTGCCCGCGTACTCGGTGCGCAGCACCTTGACCGCGACCTCGCGGCCGAGCGCGTCGTCCGCCGCGACCCACACCTCGCCCATGCCGCCGACGGCGATGCGCCGGACCAGGCGGTACCGGTTGCCGAGGTGGAGCCCCCGCACGGGCTTCATCCGTTCAACACCGCCTCCATGACGGCCTTCGCGACCGGTGCGGCGATCGCGCCGCCGGTCGCCTCGCTGCCCATGGACCCGCCGCGCTCGACGAGGACGGCGACGGCCACCTGCGGGTCGCCGGCGGGCGCGAAGCCGGTGAACCACGCGTGCGGGTCGACGTCCGGTCCGGTCTGCGCGGTGCCCGTCTTGCCCGCGACCTGCACGCCGGGGATCTGCGCCGCCGTGCCGGAGCCGTTCTGCACGACGCCGAGCATCATCTGCGTGAGCTGGTCCGCCGTCGTCGGGGACACCGAGGTGCGCAGGCGGCGCGGCTCGGACTGCTGGACGACCTCGAGGTCGGGGTCGCGGATCGTCTCCACGGTGTACGGCGCCATCTGCACGCCGTCGTTCGCGATCGCGGCCGAGACCATCGCCATCTGCAGAGGGGTGGCGCGGACGTCGCCCTGGCCGATCGCGGCGAGCGCGGTGCGCGGTGGTGACGACTCGTCGGTGTCGTTCGTCGGGAAGTGGCTCGCGGTGACGTCCATGGGGATGGTGAGCGAGTCGTCGTCGAACCCGAAGGCCTCGGCCTGGTCGCGCAGCACGTCGTCGCCGAGCGCGACCCCGAGCGCGGCGAACGACGTGTTGCACGAGATCCGCAGCGCGTCGGCGAGGGTCATCTCGCCCGTCGGCGAGCAGCGGATACCGCCGAAGTTCGGCAGGACGGACGACGACTGCGGGAGCTGGTACTCGTTCGGCGCGGGGATCACCGACTCGGACGTGTACTGGCCGCTCTCGATCGCCGCCGCCGACGTGACGAGCTTGAACGTGGAACCCGGCGGTTCCGTGTTGCCGCGGATCGCCCGGTTGCTCATGGGGTTGCCGTCGGCGTTCGTCAGCTCCTGGAAGGCCGCGCTCGCCGCGCCCGTGTCGTGCGTCGCCAGGGCGTTGGGGTCGAAGCTCGGCTTGGACACGAGCGCGAGCACCCGACCGGTCGTCGGCTCGATCGCGACGACGGCGCCGCGCTGGTCGCCCAGCGCGTCCCACGCGGCCTGCTGGGCGGCCGGGTCGATGGTCAGCTCCACCGAGGCGCCCTGCGGCTGCTCGCCCGTGAACAGCGCGGTGAGGCGGTCGAGCCACAGGGAGCTCGCCTCGCCGTTGAGGTACTCGTTCTCGGCGCGCTCGATCTCCGACGTGCCGTTGACGACCGAGAAGTAGCCCGACACGGGCGCGTACAGCGGTCCGTTCGTGTAGGCGCGCTGGAAGCCGAACGGGTCGTCCACGGGGGTCGACGACGCGATCGCCTCGCCCGCGACGACGATCGGGCCGCGGAAGTTGCCGTACTCGCGGTAGATCGTGCGGACGTTGCGCCCGTCGTTGTTCAGGCTGTCCGCCTGGAACACCTGGATGTAGGTCGTCGACACCATGAGCGCGAGGAACATCACGAGGACGACGCTCGCGACGCGGCGCAGGGGGACGTTCATCGGGCTCCTCCCCACGGGTCGGCGTCGGTCGGTCTGCGGACCACCTCGGTGCGCTGGTCGTCGGCGTGCTGGTCGGGTTCAGGTCCGGGAACGGGTCCGGCGCCCGACGGCGCGGGCTCGCCCGCGCGCGGCACCGCGGCCTGCACTCCGGTCGCCGCCCGGACCGGCCCCGTGCCAGGGTGCGCGCCGCCGACCGTGGTGGGGGCGTCGTCGGGCCTGGCGCCGACGGGGATCGCGCCGGTGCCGCCGACGACCTCCACCGGGTCGCTGTCGGTGCGCTGGCGTGCCCCGCCGGGCGCGACGAGGCCGCGCACGGGCAGCGACGACGGCCGCCGCGCGTCGTCGGAGATGCGCAGCAGGAGGCCGACCACGATCCAGTTCGCGAGCAGGGAGGAGCCACCCTGGGCGACGAAGGGCATGGTCAGGCCCGTGAGCGGGATGATGCGCGTGATGCCGCCGACGACGACGAACAGCTGCCACGCCATGACGAACGCGAGGCCGCCCGCGAGGAGCTTGCCGAAGCCGTCGCGCACGCCGATCGCGGTGCGCAGGCCGCGCTCGACGAGCACGAGGTAGGCGAGCAGGATCGCGAGCAGGCCGGTGAGGCCGAGCTCCTCGCCGAGCGACGCGTAGATGAAGTCGGAGAACGCGTAGGGCACGAGGCGCGGGTAGCCCTCGCCCCAGCCGGTGCCGAAGAGCCCGCCGTTCGCCATGCCGAACAGACCGCCGACGAGCTGACCGGAACCGCCCGGGTCCCGGTTGTAGATCTCGGGTGCGAGCGGGTCGAGCCACACGTCGACACGGGCCTGCACGTGGCCGAACGTCGTCGCGGCGAGCACCGCCCCGGCGGCGAAGAGCAGCAGGCCGATGACGACCCAGCTCACGCGCTCGGTCGCGATGTACAGCATCGCGACGAACAGGCCGAAGAACAGCAGCGACGTGCCGAGGTCGCGCTCGAACACGAGGATCGCGAGCGAGACGAGCCACACGATGATGATCGGTCCCAGGTCGCGCAGCCGCGGGAGCTGCAGGCCGAGCAGCCTCGGCCCGGCGAGCGCGAGCGTGTCGCGGCTGGTCACGAGGTAGCCCGCGAAGAAGATCGCGAAGGCGATCTTCGCGAACTCGGCCGGCTGGAGCGAGAACCCGGCGACCTGGATCCAGATCTGCGCGCCGTTGATGCGCGTGCCGAGCCCGGGGACGAGCGGCAGCGCGACCAGCACGATGCCCGCGATCATCGCGGTGTACGTGTACCGGCGCAGCGTGCGGTGGTCGCGCAGGAACCAGATGACGAGGAACGCGCAGAGGATCCCGAGCGCCGTCCACTGGAGCTGGCGCGGCGCAAGGTCCTGGGTGCCTCCGGTGATCTGCGAGCCCAGGTCGAGCCGGAAGATCATCGCGAGGCCGATGCCGTTGAGCGCGACCGCGACGGGGAGGATCACGGGGTCGGCGTACGGGGCCTTGATCCGCAGCAGCACGTGCGCGGCCCCCGAGAGCACGACCATCCCGGCGCTGTACAGGTAGAAGCGACCCGGCAGCTCGCCCGTGAGCTGCAGGCCCACGATCGCGTACGCGCCGATGCCCAGCGCGAGCGCCAGGACGAGCAGACCGAGCTCCGCACCCCGCCCGGGGCGCACGTCGGTGGTCTCCACCGTCGCCATCACGCCCCCGCGTCGCTGCTGGTGGTGACCTCGGGCGTGCTCGTGGGCTCGTCCGTCGGTGTCGGCGTGCTCGTGCCGGGCTCGTCGCCCGACGTCGCGTCCTCGCCGGATCCCTGGTCCGCCTCCTGGTCCGCGGTCGCCTCGGCGACGAGGCGGTCCGCGCGGGCGCGCGCGTCGTCGAGCGACGACGCGGGGATCGTGGTCTCGAGACGGTCGACGACGTACCCGGGCAGGTCGTCGACGCGCGCGCCGGTGAGCTCGACGGGGGTCGACAGCGTGACGGGGCCCGCGCTCTCCGGGATGCCGCGGAAGACCGCGACCTGCCCGTCCGCGACGCCCACGTAGTACTGCGACTGCGTCCAGCGGTAGCCGGCCCAGCCGGCGACGCCCAGGCCTACGACGACGAGCGCGATCGCGACGACCGTGACCCAGCGGCGTGGTGCCCGGCCGGGCCGGACGTCGTCCGTGCCGTCGGCGTCGGCGTCGCCGGGCTCCGGGTCGTCGTCGGCCGGTTCGTCGCCGTCGGCCGACGTGGCGGTCTTCGGGGCGGCGGCCTTCGCGCTCGCGACGAGCGAGGCGGCGCGCGCGGCGGGACCGTCCGCCGCGGAGGTCGGGCGGTCGCGGTCGATCGCGGCCGATCCCACGACCTGCGCGTGCGTCGAGGGGGCTCCGCCGTCGGGCAGGGCGTCGACGTCGACGACGTCCGCGACGACCACCGTGACGTTGTCCGTCGAGCCCGCGCGCAGCGCGAGCTGCAGCAGCCGGTCGGCGCACTCGTCGACGTCGGGCGTGTCCAGCATCGTCTGGGCGAGGGTCTCGGTGCTCACGAAGCCCGACAGGCCGTCGGAGCACAGCAGCCAGCGGTCGCCCGGCTTCGCCTCGCGCACCGACATGTCGGGCGTGAGGTCGATGTCGAAGTCGCCGAGCACGCGCATGACCACGTTGCGCTGCGGGTGCGTCTCGGCCTCGTCCGCCGAAATGCGGCCCGTGTCGACGAGGTGCTGCACGAACGTGTGGTCCGTCGTGACCTGCGCGAGCTCCTCCTCGCGGAGCAGGTACGCGCGCGAGTCGCCGAGGTGGGCCATCGCGAGCTTGTTCCCCGCGCGCAGGATCGCCGTGACGGTGGTCCCCATGCCCGCGAGCTCCGGGTCGGACACGCTGCGCTCGACGAGGTCCTGGCGCGCGTGGTCGATCGACTGCTCGAGCTCGGTCAGCGCGTCGTCGGACCCGTGAGACTCGCCGTCGAGGTGCGCGAGCGCCGCGATCGCGATGGACGACGCGACGTCGCCCCCCGCGTGCCCGCCCATGCCGTCGGCGACGACGAGGAGGTGCGGCCCCGCGTACCCCGAGTCCTGGTTGTTCGAGCGCACGAGCCCGACGTCGGAGCGCGCGGCGTAGCGCAGGGCGATGTTCACTGCGGCTACCTCTGCAGCTCGACGACGGACTGACCGATCCGCACGCGCGTCCCCGGACCGAGCGGCATCACCTGCGTGATGCGCTGGTCGTCGACGTAGGTGCCGTTCGTGGAACCCAGGTCCTCGACGAACCAGGAGCCGTTCTGGGGAAAGATCCGGGCGTGCCGCGACGACGAGTAGTCGTCGTCGAGGACGAGCGTGCAGCTCGGGGCGCGACCGATGAGGATGGACGACGTCGTCAGCGGGACCGTCGTCCCGCGCAGCGGGCCCGCCGTGACGACGAGCCGGGACGGGCCGGCCGGCGCGGACGGGCGGGCGGGCTCGGGGGCCGCGGGAGCGCCGGCGGAGGTCGACGGCGCGGGGCGAGCCCCGGCGTCGGACTTCTTCCCGCGGCGCGGCGTGATCTTGGTGCCGTACAGGTCGCGACGCAGCACCCCGATCGCGGAGAGCACGAACACCCAGAGCAGCACCAGGTAGCCCAGCCGGAGCAGGGTGAACGTGAGGTCGGTCATGCGGGCCGGATCACCACTCCTCGTTGTCGGACGCGCCGGTCCAGAACATGATGCGGGTACGGCCGATGGTGAGGGAGTTGCCGTCGAGCAGCGTCGCCGCCGGGACCTGGTGGCCCTCGACGAACAGCCCGTTCGTCGAGCCGAGGTCGGACGCGATGACGCCCTCCGGCGTCACGCGGATCTCGAGGTGCCGGCGCGAGACGCCCGGATCGTCCACGACGATGTCGGCCTCCGACCCGCGCCCGATCACCGTCACGGGACCCGTGAGGAGGTAGCGCTGGCCGTCGATGTCGACGAGGGGGTGCCGCGTGCTGGGCGACGCCGACGTCGCGGGCGCCACGTTCCCCCGCACGCTCGCCGACCGGAGCTGGAAGCGGCCGACGTCGAGCACGTCGTTCTGCTCGAAGCTCACGCTCACCGGGCCGACGAACGCGTAGTGCTGCGACGCCGCGTACTGCGTGACGTTCGACGCCAGCTCGTCGGCGAGCGTCTCCGCGCCCCACCCCTCGACCTGGCCGAAGTCGTCCACCGACAGCTCGATGGTGAACTCGTTGGGCACGACCGTGCGGTCACGGTCCACGACGGCGGCGCGGTCGTCGACCTCCCGGCGCAGCGCGCTCGCCAGCTCGACCGGCTTGACCTCGCTCCGCCCGACCTTGGAGAACGCGTTGTTCACGACGCGCTCCACGCCCTTCTCGAAACGGTCCAGGACTCCCATGCCACCTCCTCCCGTTCGTCGCTCGATCACGGCCCTGCTTGCCGGTCTCCGCAGACGCGGACCTCGCGTCCAGGCAGAGTACCTAGATCGTATCGACCACGTCTGCGGCGTCGGCCCGTTTCGCCGGGAGAATCCGGGACGGATGTGGCGCGTTCGTGGTGGACGATGTGAACGTCGGGCGGACGGCGAGGTGCACGCGTGCCGTCGGTCCCGTCGCGGCGGTCGTGACCTCAGCCCTCGCTCGGCGCCGAACACGACCTGAAGGTCGTCAACGGGGCCAGAACGACCTCGAGGTCGTGGTCGACGGCGCGCGGTGACATGGTCGGCGGGCGGTGGCTCCGGTGGCTCCCGGACGGGCGGTGCGATTTCCGGGGGAAGGTCTGGTGCTGCTAGTCTTCTGCGGCACGCGCGAGTGGCGGAATGGCAGACGCGCTGGCTTCAGGTGCCAGTGTCCGAAAGGGCGTGGGGGTTCAAGTCCCCCCTCGCGCACGTGAAGAGGGTTTCGACTTCTCGGTCGGAAGACCTTCGGAAAGTCCCGGTCAGGTGATCCTGGCCGGGACTTTCTGCGTCCCTGGGCCTGTGCGGAGCGGTGGACGACGGCGTTCGCCGGCTCTGGGCGTGGCCGGCCAGGGTCCAGGGGGTGCTTGGGGTGGGTCGGGCGGTGTGCGGAGGTGTCTGAGGGCACGGCGGAGCGTCGCGCGGGCCGTGGTTCGACGCCCGGTATTGCTGTCGCGTGTGCGCGAAGCTGTCCTGGCGTTCAGTGCGAAGCGGGTTAATCCCCTTCGCCGGGTGGTCCGCGGCGGTGTCGTCGCAGTGACCGGGTGCTTCTGCCGAGGGGTCGGCTGTCCGCGGGTTCGTTCAGCTGCGTGGCCCAGGGGTCGGGTTCGTCGTGGCGTGTGTGCCAGCGGTAGAGCTCGACGGTGTTGTGGGCGGCGAGGTAGATCGCGAGGAGCAACGCGGTGGCATGCCGGTCGAGGATCTGGATGAAGCCGCGGTTGAG